>JAFGCU010000103.1 GCA_016932475.1 Anaerolineales bacterium | reverse complement strand
GGGTGGCGAAATGAATCGAGCGAGGTTTGGATCTGCCCGTCCCACAGCGGGTTCAGGTTGTGGCCGCGGACCGGCTCAGAGGTGCTTTTTTCGCCGCTGACCAGCGCCTTGAACTGGGCCTGGCCCTGGGCGGCCGCCTCGCTTTGATTGCTGATCATGTACACGCCGACATTCCAGCTGCCCAGGGCTTTGGCCGTCTCGAACCGCTGGGCGGTCTTCTCGAGCAGTTTGACGCAGGCCTCGGCGTGCTTGTTGAGGTATTCCTGCCCGAAGGAGAGCGATTCACCGGTTGTGGTGCCTTCGCTGGTGGAAAGGCCGGTGGATTTGCTGGTCGAATCGGATTCGCTCGTGCTCGACCCGGTGCTGTCGCTGGTGCCCGCCGAAGGAAGCAGCTGGCTGAAGAGGCCCATCATCCCGGACAGCATGAACGGCCCGCCGGCGGCCAGCAGCAGGGCGGAGACGCCCGCCAGACCGGCACCCTTCAATCCTTTTCCCGCCGTGCCGGATTTGTCGAACATCGCGCCGAGCGACCCTTTGCTGGCGCTCTTCCCTTTGGTCTCCGTGGTGCCGGTGGAGGTGCTGGTGGAGGCGGTGTCGCTTTCCGATTTCGAAACCGAATCCGATGTGCCGGTGCTGGTGCTGCGGTTGAGCGTGGTCTTGGTGAAGGCCTGCACCTGGCCGGAGAGCGTATGGCAGGCGGTGACGATCTCGCTGACTTCCCGCTCGCTCATCGGGTCGGCAATCACCATATAGACGTACGGCTTGCCGCGCAGCCCGCGCATGAAGCGGTCGAGGCTCTGCGGATACTCCTCGCTCCGTTCCCTCGTTTTAACCGAGGGGATTCCCGTGAAGGCGCGGCTGTAACGGAATGTGCTCAGCGGCACGTGGACGTGATCGACGACCTGCTTGTAATCGGCGACCGGCTTGACCCGGGTTCCGGGCCAGTTGGAGCACAGGAACTGCCCCAGCTGTCCGGCGAAGATCTTCGGCTGGGCGTCGGGCGCGTTGGCGTTGACCCCGATGTAGATCCGGTTGCGCAGGCCGTCGCTGGAAATGACGAACAACAGCGTATAGCGCGGATCGTGGCAGGCGGCCAGGGTTGTCTGAATCGCCTGGAAATATTCCTTCTCGGATTCCTTGGTCGGTTTCCCGACCTGTTCCACCTCCAGGAAGGCCAGGTCGGCCTGCGGCTGTTGCATTCCAGCCAACATCCGCACGGATTGATTGTCGAAGACGGGCCCGTCCAGGTAATCGCGCTCCAGCGCAAACAGCAGGGATTTGGAGAGCGCGTCCCCGGTCTGGATCAGCATTTCCGCCGACGGGGCGGACTGGATCTCGGTGAAGTCCTTCGGTGCGGGGGATGTATTATCCGTCATTATTTTTCCTTGGAGTAGGCAAGAAAAATTTTTACCGCAGAGCCGCGGAGAGCGCAGAGTGAAAAATTTTTCTTTGCGTCCTTGGCGTCTCTGCGGTGAGAGTTTTTGCTTTTCTTGCGCATGACAATGTGTCTATTTTGAACAGATGAACTTCGCCGCTCCGAAGCACACTTCATCGCCCGGGTTCAGCGTTCGCGGCTCGCGCGGGGTCAGGCGTTCGCCGTTGACGAACGTGCCGTTGGTGCTCCCCAGATCCACAACCTCCAGAACGCCGGCGCTGAGCTTTACCTCGGCATGAAACCGCGACACCTTCAAGGTATCGATCTGCAGGTCGTTTCCTTCGCCGCGGCCGATTTTTGTGACGCCCGCGACCAGCGGGGAGGAGCTGCCGTCCGCCGACTTAAGGCTCCACGCGTCCCCGGCTTCCGGGGAGGGGATCTCCGGCTCCCGCTTTTCCGCGGGCGGTTCGGGAGGAATGATCGTCACCGGTCCGGCCGCGCGCGACGCCGCGCCGTATTCCAAGCCGATCCCCTGGACGACGATCTCTTCCGGGTTGTCGGCCAGGATGATGTTCTGCGGACCGAACCGCTCGCGCAGGTAACCGAGGATGGAAAAAAGCTGCGATCCGCCGCCGACCAGCACCACCGGGCCGATATCCTGCGGCCGGATCGGCATCGCGGCCAGGGCATGCTCGATCAGATTCCGGAACTGGCTGTCGAGGGCGCCGGTGACCTCACGGAAGCGGGCTTCGTCGAGCGCGACCACGCGGCGGTAGATGCTGCCGTCGCGCATCACCAGCGTCACCGTCCGCTGGGGAACATGGCGGGCCTGCTCCGAATGCGCCAGCTGGCGGCTGAGCGATTCCTTCAAGCGCTGGGCCGAGACGCGCAGCGAGAGGATCGCCGAAGGATCGTCGGCCAGGGCTGAGGCGGGGATGGCCAGGTCATCGGCGATGCGTTTGGCCAGCTCGGCGTCGTACAGGCCTCCGCCGAACGGTTCGCCGTAGTGTCCGAGGTACTCCAGGGTGCCGCTGCGCGGATCGATCCGCCCGGCGACGATGTCGGTCGTGCTCCCGCCGATATCGACGATGCAGGTGACTTTCCCGGTTTTCTGCGGATCCAGCTGCCCGCGGTGCGAAAGACTCAGGATCGCGCCTTCCGGTTCGGCCACAAAGCGGATCCGGTCGAACGCCGGATCGAAGCATTCGCGGACGGTGCGGGCGAACTCGTCAAACACGACGCCGTCGTGATCGTATTTCCAGTGGATCGGATAGGCGAAGGTGAAGCACACCCGGTCGTCGAACGGGCCCGAGCGCCATTTCTCCTGGCGCACCTGGCCGAGGACCGCCTGCAGCAGCATCCGGGTGTAGGCCAGCGCCCGCGCATGGGTGAAGCGTTTTTGGTGCGGCAGGGGGTTTTCAACCAGGTGGGAGCCGATGCAGGGTTTGAAGTATTCGCGGACGCGTTCGCGGCAGGCTTCGTCTTCCAATTGCTGCTGGGCGACTTCGCCGAAACTCTCCAGCGCCTCGCCCTTGGGGTCCAGGCAAATCGCCGCCGGCAGCCGCCGGTCCACGAAGCTGGTCATCGGCGAGGGTTGCGGTTCGGAAATCAGCCGTGCGCAGGCGCCGGCGGCCTCGTACTCCGCGCGGTACAGGCGCCAGTTGGTCGCGCCGCAATCCAAAGCGAAAACGGTCAGGGGTTGGTTATTCGGCATCGGATATGGAAGATTATATACTGTATCCAGGTTGGTGCAGACAGTTAGAAAAGGCGAAAATGACGTATTCAGCCGGCTCGGCCTGGTCCGTATGACTTCGCCGCGTCGGCGTATCCCTCTCTTTCTGTTCGTCCGGCCGCAAGATTGCTGAGTTTTTTCCAACGCGGGCGGATTATCTTCCGGGAGAGGATTGCCGGATTGCCCGCTCCACCGCCCGTTCGACGCCGTCCTCGGCGTCGATTTTTACCCCGAGCGCGCGGCAGCGGGCGCGCATCGCAGCGTCGTGCAACGATTGATCGATAGCGGCGGCGAGTTTTTCGGCGGTGAGTTTCCGCAGCGGGATCGGTTCCGGACCGGCGCCGAGCGCCCGGACGCGCGCCGCCCAGAACGGCTGATCCGCCGTGAAGGGAATCACGATATTCGGAACGCCCGCACGCAGGCCGACGCCGGTGGTGCCCGCCCCGCCGTGATGCACGACCGCGCTCATCTGCGGGAACAGCCAGCGGTGGGGGACCGATCCAACGGAAAATATATCCGCATCCTCTTGTTCGGGCGGGGGGATTGAGTTCCCGGCCGGCAGGATTCCGCGCTGGCCGGACCGCTTAAGCGCATCCCGGGCGATTCCCGCCAGGCGGACGGCATCCTGCGAGGAATAACTGCCGAACCCGATGAAGACGGGAGGCGCGCCCCGTTCCAGGAATCGATACAATTCCGCCGGGATGGCCCCTTCCCCCGGCGGATCCAGCTGCCAGTATCCAGTGATGTGCGCCCAGTCCGGCCAATCCGCGGGGCGGGGGACCACCTGTTCGCTGAAGCCGAACAGCAGCGGCGTGACGCGGCCCGATTGGGGGGAGAAGGGCCAGCCCGTCAGGGGGGGCATATCCGGATGGCTGCGGCGGACCTGGTTATAGAGCAGCCCGCCGCCATGCCGGAAAATATTATTGAACAGAACGTGGGTCATCCTGCGGTAGATTCCCGGAAGCGGCCAAATGGGAAAACCCGGCGCCGCGAACTCGGAGGTCGGGGCGAACATCGGGAACATCTGGGCGGAGTAATCCGGAACCCCGAGGGATTTGGCCAGTTCGTACCCGGCATGGGTGAAGAGGAAGGAATGCACGATCGCATCCGAGCCCGGGGCGATCGCGCGCAGGCGCGCGTAGATTTCGGCGGCGAGAGGAAAAACGAATCGCGTCATGACGCCGATCATGCGCAGCGGATTGTCCCCCGCCTGCCGCACCATCGCGGCCGCGAGTTCCCCCGGATTGCCGGGGAGGGGGAGGTATTCGACGCCGGTATCCTGCGCCAGGGGCGCGTACGCTTCCGGCGCGGCCAGGCGCGCGGCATGCCCGGCTTTGACGAACCCCCGGGCGAGCGCCACAAAGGGTTCGACATCACCGCGCGTGCCGTAGGTCATCAGCAGAATGCGCATCAGGGAGATTTTACCCCTCACGGAGCAGGAAGGTGTGCCCGATGTTTTTTTCTCCTGAAGCTTGTTGCCCAAGATGGCGGGAATCGCTCACGCATCCGGCGAAACCAATCGAAACTAAAATCCCGGAATGGCGTATAAAGAGATTGGCACAAAGAACGGGAATAAAATAAAATTGAGGCCTCCCCACCAGGCGCTGAAGCGGTGTTAACCTTGAGCCCGATACCTTGGTTCGCATGGTCTCCGGCGGCGGATTTCATAGAATGAGGGCGGCTACGCACAATTGCCCAGGCGGACCTGCTCCCGCAGCCATCACCACCCGATGTATGGGTGGTGATGGCTGCGCAGGGGGGTGAACCACAGGCCGTTGGGCGGTCTGGAAAATACTCTATATGCCATGAGAGGATCATTATGGTTTCAACAGTTGTGTCCAATGGAGAAACGCAAGGAAAAAAGGCATTCTACCTTGCTGTAGTTTTATCGTTTGCCCTCGTAATCCTGTATTGGGTTATGCGTTCAGTCTTCAGCCTGAACGAGACTCTTTTGGTATTAACACAAATAGCACTGTATGGGCTGCTTTTTCTGCTGGCCGTTTGGGGATTGAAAAAAGAAAAAATCGCGTTGCCGGTAAACGCCAGGCTGCTCTTCGGGGCGGTCGGCTGGCTGATCATCATTTGGTTATGGTATGCCCTTTTCATTTATATTTCCGGATTGGCAAATATCGACAATGATCTTCAACTGCTGGCAAGCACTCCCGTGTGGAGGATTTTCCGAAAAATATTACTTACCTGGATTTTTGTCGGGATGGGGGAAGAACTCCTTTTCCGCGGGTATTTCCTGCCGAGCATACAGAAAAAATTCAACAACGGAACAAGCCTGCGGCGGATGGCAATTGCCATCGTGATTTCCAGCTTATTATTTTCCATTTGGCATCTCCCGGATAGAATAGTACAAATTATTTCCGGACAAATGCCCGTCGTTATGTTAATTCCAAGTTTGTTGATCGTGTTTCTGATTGGGCTTGGTTACGCATTTCTTTTCATGCGCACAAACAATATTTTCCTGGTCGGTCTTCTGCATGGAATTGCGGATTTCCCCCTGATAGGATTGAATCTTCTATCCAGCATTCCCGTATCGATACCGTTATTAATTATCGCTATCAGCGGTATCGAAATATACCGGCGGATTAAATCCAGGAAACCAGCGGGAGATCGATAGACCACGAAACGCCGCGCGGCAGGCCGCGGGGTATTCATCCTCCCGCGAAAGCGGGTTGAATTAAAAACCGCCCGACCCGCGGCTGGAAACGCCATAGCCTTCGGCTATGGGTATGCGTTGGTACGTTCCGCGGTGGAGGGGATTGCTGCCTGAACCTGATCTTGCACAAACGGTCTGGCAGATTGGGGTGGAACGTCAGGCGTGGAGAACGGCTCGGTCTGCGTCTGCCACTTTCCCTGTAACTAGGCAGAGCCGTTCTTCGAGGCTGACTCGGGCGGTGCCATCCATCCCGTCCATAAAAGCCCGGGCTTGAACGCGGAGCGGAAAGGAAGAGCTATTCCGGCGCGCGTAAATCACCCCGGTAAGCCGGACCGGACGGCCATCCCCTGCAGCCAGCGGAAGAACACATCATTGTATTCGCGCGTCGGCACGGCCGCCATGCCCTCGGTGTATCCGTTCCAGGAATTGTAAACCAGCCCGTCCCCGCCAAAATCCGCAACCATCTCCGCAAGGGCATCGCGCCATGCCGCGGTGAATCCGTAGTACACCGAGCCGGGGAATACGATATGCGCGTCGTAGCCGGGGGAAACATCCATCAGGAAGGGAATCCCGGTCTCCGACCAGCGGCGGGAGAAATCGCGCTTCCAGGCGATGCGCTGCGGATCGGCCGCCGGACCGGTGATCCATATTTCCGGAATGAAGGCCTGGAGGCCGAGGACGGAAGGCGTTTGCGCGAGTGCGGCGCCGGTCCGTTCGGGGCTGGGCTTGAAGATCCCGGGCGCGTTGGAAGCGGGCGGGAGCGGATCGAGCAGGAAACCGACCCGCACTCCCGACAAGCGGAACACTTCGCCGGCCAGGAGGTCGAATCCGGACGCGAAAGCCGCATCGTCGGCCGGGCCGAGCCGGTCGGAAGAGGCATGGATAAAAACCAGCCCATACCGCGGCTGTCCCTCGCGGTCGTATACCTGCGCCCAGCGCCCGGCCCATTCCGGGTGGTCCGGATTCTTAAGATAACGGTCGATCAGGTTGAGAATCTGGCGGAGAGCTCCCGGCGCGGTCCGGCCGGCAGCATCAGTCGGGAATTCGGAGCGTAGGGTCCAATCCCCGTGGCTTTCGAGAAACGGAAGAATAAGCAGATTGGCGCCGGCAGCCGCCATGAAGAGCTCATCATGGGCTCCGGGAGCGGTTTGCATCGGCGCGCTTGGCGCCCAGCCGTCGTTGCAGGGGAGGAAATCCTCGCCCCAGGAAGACATGGTCACCGTGTTCAATCCGGCGGCCGCCATCAACCCGAGCGCGTAACTGCGGTTCTCGGGTGCCTCGGACCATTTCAGGTGGCGCGGGTCGATCGGATGCGCGGTGTACAAGCCCATGTTCGAACCGGCGATGCAATCGTAGCGGGTGGAGCCGTCGCGCGCCTGACCGGCAAAGAAAAGGGTAGTTTTCACGGGTTGATTTTCGAAGCCCGGGTTGGCCAGCCGTCCGCGGATGCCTGCCCCCGCCTGCGTGCGGGAAGGCGTGGCGCCCGGCGAGAGCATGGTCGCCGTCGCGGTTTCCGGGGCTGTCGAGGTTACGGATGCAACGGTTGCGCCGGGCCGGGGAAAATTGCAGGATGCCGCGAGGGCGGCGAACAACCCGATGGCGCAAAGGCGAGATCGCAGACCTGGTTTCATGTCCCCTCCCGTTCTATCCACCCCTTCTCCCATTCCATAACCGTGCAAGGGGTGATGGTAAAAATCCCAATGGGGGATGTGTTCATTATGCGTCAGAACCGGGGCGGCTGCAGGGGCGACCCATGGGTCGCCCCTGCAGCCGCCCCGGGCTATGGTTTCACGCCCCATATCTACCGCAGCCTGTGCGCCGCCAGCTTCGGCCGGTTTGGAAAGCCAGCTCCATGAAGCGGGCCGGTGTGATGGTCGGATCCGCCTGCGCGGCAAGCGCATACGCGCCGGCGATGTGTGCGCCGGTTCTCATCCGCCCGGCATATCCCTGGCGGAAGAAGGGCTATCCGTCCTTTGCGCAGTTCTCGGCCAGCGTCCGCGAATCCGACGGGATTGTCAAGCGCGATAAGCCGGGGCGGAGGGGAATCCTCAAAAAAAATGCCGGGCAAAATTGCCCGGCATTCGTAGGGGATTCGATGGATTTGGAGTGCGGTCAGCGCGGCATGCGGTCGTCGTACGATTGCAGCACCTTCATGTAGTTGGCGCGCTCGAAGGCGGCGGGCTGGGCCACCGATTTCTGGCTCAGGCTGCCCTGCATCTGGCGGACCGAGGCGTACTCATGTTCGGTCATCCAGGCGTCGGCCTCTTTGAGAATTGCGCCCGCGTGCGCGAGCCCGTTCCGGACGAGCGAGGACGTGGCCATGGCGACGGCCGCACCCGCCATGACCGCTTTAATAAGATCCCGGCCGGTATGCACGCCGCCGGTCAGGGCCAAGTCCGCCTTCACCCGGCCGTACAGGATCGCGGTCCAGCGCAGCGGCAGGAGCAGGTCGTTCGACGTGCTCAGTTCGAGGCTCGGCGTGACTTCCAGCTTTTCCAGGTCCAGGTCCGGCTGATAAAACCGGTTGAAGAGCACCAAACCGTCGGCTCCGGCTTCGGCCATCCGCTTGGCGATCTGCGGGATGGCGGTGAAGAACGGGCTGAGCTTGACGGCCAGCGGGATCCTGACTTTGGCGCGCACGTCGCGCACCAGGCGCAGGTATTCCTCCTCGAGTTCGGCGCCGCTCAGGTTCGGGTCGGTCGGAAGGTAGTAGAGGTTCAATTCGAGCGCGGAGGCGCCCGCCTGCTCGATCCGGCGCGCGGTTTCCACCCATCCGCCGCTGGTAATCCCGTTCAGCGAGGCGATGACTGGAATCTGGACGGCTGCCCGCGCCTTGCGGATGAGCTCGAGGTAGGCGTCGGGGTCGAGGTTGTATTTTTCCAGATCCGGAAAGTAGGTCAGGGCTTCCGCGAAGGAATCCGTCCCGTAGCTCAGGAAATGATCCAGCTCGTTGCTCTCGTGGGCGATCTGCTCCTCGAACAGCGAGTGCATCACCACGGCCGAAAGCCCCGCATCTTCCATCTCGCGGATGGCGTCGATTTTCTTGGAGAAGGGCGAGGACGAGGCGACGAGCGGGTTTTTAAGTTTCAATCCGAGGTAGGTCGTGGAAAGGTCGGTCATCGAAGACTCCTTTCGGGGGGGCGTGGACTTACCCCTCCCCTTCCCCTCCCCACATTGGGGAGGGGTCAGGGGAGGGGTCGGTTTGTCAGCTCTTCGATTTGGCTTCCTCTACTGTTCCTACCGACGCCATCTGCTGATAATTCGCCCAGCGCTTGGCAAGGAATTTCTTGGCCTCACCCATGAGCAGTTCGGCCCGCGCTTCATCGCTCTGGACGAGCATGCGGTAGCGTGTTTCGTTGTAGGCGTACTCGTTGAGCGGAATGGTCGGATCCTTTGAGTCGAGGACCAGCGGATTCTTGCCCTCCAGGGCGAGGGCCGGGTTGTAGCGCAGGAGCGGCCATGCCCCGGATTGCACCGCCAGCTTCTGCTGGTCGAGCCCCTTGCGCATGTCGATCCCGTGGTTGATGCAGTGGCTGTAGGCGATCACCAGCGACGGCCCGTCGTACGCTTCGGCTTCGAGGATCGCTTTCAGCGTCTGCTGGTCGTTCGCGCCGAACGCCACGCGCGCCACGTACACGTTGCCGTACGTCATCGCCATCAGCGCGAGGTCCTTTTTCCCCACGGCCTTGCCGCGCGAGGCGAACTTGGCCACTGCCGCGAGCGGCGTGGCTTTGGAAGCCTG
>JAFGCU010000102.1 GCA_016932475.1 Anaerolineales bacterium | reverse complement strand
TCCTCGCGGATATTTCGATTCCCGACGACTGGGAAACCGGCCCGGGCTCCATCTTCACCAAAACATGGAAGATGCAGAACGTCGGCTCCTGCGCCTGGGATCCCGAATACCGGCTGATATTCGATCACGGCGACCGGATGGACGCGCCGGACTCGCAGCCGTTGTCTGCGGATACCGTTCCTTCGGGTGGAACCGCGGAGATCTCGGTCGATCTGAAGGCTCCGGAGGAGGCGGGGACCTATCAGGGTTATTTCAAGATTCTCGCGTCAGACGGGACGGTCTTTGGTATCGGCGTCAACGCCGATACCGCCTTTTGGGTGAGGATTGTGGTGAAGGAAGGATTGCCCGTCCTGGGCCCGCCGGAATCAAAATACGTCATCGCCGAAGTCGCGATTGAGCCGGGCAGAAGCGATTCCGTCCTGGCCGTCTGCCCGCCCGGCTGGGTGGCCACCGGCGGCGGCTTCTCGGCTCCTCAGGATCTTCTCATCACCTCGCAGAACATGGAAGACAACGGATGGATCGTATGGGCATACAATTCCAGTTCATCCGGCCGGGCGCTGACCGCCATCGCCGTGTGCCTGAATCTTCCCAAAGCCAGAACCCGGCAGGTGAACCAGGGTTCCCAATCGATACCGGGGAATGGCGGGAGGGCTTCCGACAGTGTGGTTTGCCCGGGCGGGAGCGTAATCACCGGCGGCGGCTTTGTCCTTGGAGGCAAAGGTTTCCTGATACCGGTTAGGAACATTCGGTCCGATAATGGATGGACGGTAGCGGTCATTAATGAAGGCGGTTCCCGTGCGGATTTCACGGCGAGAGCCATCTGCCTTTCCGGAGTGGCGGCTGATGCGCTGACGGCAACCGCATCGGTGGAAATCAGACCGGGCAAGAGCGGATCCGTTCAAGCCTCCTGTCCGGCGGGGAGGATGGTCACCGGCGGCGGCTGGGAGTTTGAAGAAGGGTTAAGGGTGTATTACTCCTCATGGTACAGCGGTAAATGGCGCATTGAGGCGGTGAACAACGGAACAGAAACCCGCACGCTGAAAGTGGAAGGAATCTGTCTCCGGGTTTCCTGACCCCAAATGGAAGGCTTTCCCGCCGCGGCGCCCGGGTAGGCTGCGTCTGCCACCGGCGGCTTTCCCCTCCGGAGAAACCGGCCGCGGGCGGGAGGCGGACCAAGCGGTTTGGAGACTGGTGGCGTATCCGCACCCGCAACGATTATCCTCATCCGAACAGAGGCAGATCGAAACGGCTGCAATATGCCTGGGCTCCGGATAAACCCCCGGCGCGGTTCGTCCGGTCGCGGGGAAGAAGGCGGGTTTGCGCCGAAAACACCGGTTCGCGCTGACCGCGCGTGTTATGCGGCTGGGATGGCCGCAGGCATCCGACCCTGCGGAGGCAAAGGACCGGTTCCCAATTCGGCTTTACCATGGCGGACGAACCAATTCCTTTTTTTTCCGAAGGCGGGTGAAGGTCATGAGAACTTAAAAACCGCTGTTCATGCTATCCGTCGCAGCCGCTGCCATTAGGCGAGGGTCTGGAATACCCGCTTCTATCCGGACGCGGCGGAATTCCTGCCCGGAGCCACCATCCACATTGAATGGCTATTATTAAATGTCGGGGATTGTCCCTGGACGCCTGATTACCAGATTGTTTTTGACCACGGCGATCACATGGATTCACCCGCCGCGCAACCCCTGGTTTCGGAGACGGTCAGGCCGGGCTTGTTCGCGTATGTTTCCGTCTACCTGAAGGCGCCGGCCGCCGTGAGCACATACGAGGCCTTCTTTAAAATCCGCGCACCCGACGGCAGCACGTTCGGTTCCGGAGCCGGGGCCGGCACAGCTTTCCCGGTGAAGATCACCGTCGTCTCCGTGCTGACCACACCCTCGATCCAGCCCATCCTCACCCCCGCCTTGCCGGTCGCGACGGCGACGGTGGATCCTGAAGCCCCCGTTTTCGCCATCCAATACATCGACGATGTCACCGTTCCCCACGGCTGGGAGGTCGGGCCGGACACCGTCTTCACCAAAACCTGGCGGCTGCGAAACACCGGCAAGGAAAGCCTTTGGAATTCCGATACCCTGGTATTCGACCACGGGGACCGGATGGGCACACCGGGCTCGGAGGCGTCAGTAAAGGGGGACAATTCCGCCCCACCGGGCGGGATCTTCGATGTATCGCTGAGCCTGGTCTCCCCTTCGTCGCCCGGCACGTACCAGGCATTTTTCAAGCTCTTCTATTCCCACGGACCCGGCGAACGGAACGGCTCCTACGGCGGCACCACCCTGTGGGCGAAGATCCGCGTCACCACGCCGACGGCGACACCCGCGGGCGTACCGGCGACCGTCACGCAGGAGCAAGGCGCGAAGAACATCCTCCGATATGCCGGCGGGTATGCGGCCGCCGAATACCCGGGCGGAAGTTCGCTGACCGGCGGCGGTTTTGGAAATCCGGATAATCTGGACCTGGGCGAATCTTCGATCCTCGGCCGGAACTGGATCGTCCACGCCGATTATTTTTACTCCTTGTTCTCGAATGCGAGATTCGAAACCGTTGCCGTGTGTCAGGTTGACCGGACCGCGGAAAGGAGAGTCAGCGGAGCCCAACCGGCTCCGCTTTTCTTTTTATAGCAGGTTGTTGAAAAAGTCGGTCGAGCCCCGCCCCGCTTCCCCCGCTTCGCGAGGGCAGGCGTCGGAGCGAGGCCGGGGCAGACCGCGTTCTTTGCGGGCGTATCGAGACCCCGCCAAATATCCGGTGATCTCCCTGGCCCAGCCCGCCAGCCTGCCCCGGTTGGGTTTGGCCGGGGGTGAGGGCGATACGCAAAAAACCGCTACTCGACCACCTCGGACACCTTTGTCAACACCCTGGCAGAGAATCGCCATGCACCCAATGGCATTTGTTGGCGACCCAGCTTGCCCTCGGAATATCGGCATGAGTTTATCCGTCTCCCAGGAGGAATTTCCGCAAAACCTCCAGAGAATCTCCCGGGTACCGGAGTTCTATCGCGTGGGAAGGAATTCTCTAATACAATAAGTCTGCTGAAACCCTCCAACCTGCATTCGTCCAGGAGAAACCCATGAAGCGTCGCTTGCCGTTCCTCCCGCTCATCACGCTGATCCTCTCCACGCTGGCATGCATCTTCCAAATGGACGTGCCGTCCACGCTGAGCCCGGCACAGGTCGAGACTTTCGCCGCGCAGACGCTGGCGTTCTACCAGTATCAAACCTATGTGGCGCTCGGCACGCAAGCCCAACCCCCGGTGGCGGATACACTGGCGCCGCCTCCCGCGGGCGCGGATACTGCCACCAACACGATGATGCCCCCGGCCACCAACACCCTGATGCCCTCTTTCACAAGCACCATTTTTATCCCCTCCGTCACGCCGACCGCCGTCCCCTGCAACTGGGCGCAATTTATCTCCGATGTGACCATCCCCGACGGCTGGGAGACGAGCCCGAGCGACCACTTCATCAAAACCTGGCGCTTGAAGAACATCGGCTCCTGCACCTGGACCTCGGGGTACGCGTTGGTGTTTGACCACGGCGACCAAATGGGGGCGCCGGCTTCCCAGCAGCTGACAACCGGTTCCGTCGCGCCGGGCGGCTCGATCGACGTCTCGGTCGATCTGGTCTCCCCGGCCGCCGCCGGCACGTACCAGGGGTACTTTAAACTGCGCGCCTCCGACAGTTCCGTCTTCGGCATTGGCGCCGCTGCAGACACCGCCTTTTGGGTCAAGATCAAGGTGGTCCCCGGAGGATTTAGCGTCCAGACGTTTGAAGCCCAGATCAGCGTTCCCATGGGCTCGACCGGGCACGTTTCGGTCAATTGCCCGAGCGGGTCGGTCGTTGTCGGCGGCGGGTTCGACGGGGGCAACAACATCAGCGCCCACCGGAGCGAACGGTCCGGGAACGGATGGGTCGTATACGCCCACCGGTATACGGGCGCCAACGCCACGCTAAAAGCGTATGCCTACTGCCTTTCGGGCGTGAGCGCGACCAGCACCAGCGGATACGCGGAAAAAACGCTCACCCCGGGCCTCAGCGGCAATATCACCCAGAATTGCAGCGGCAGCAGCATCGTCAGCGGCGGCGGCTACAATGTCACCGAAGGGAAGATCTGGGTTTACATTCTGAGAATGGCGGGGAACGGGTTGGTGCTCCACGCGAAGAACACCGCCGCTTCCAACGCCGTCATCCGTTCCCATCCGGTCTGCCTGACAAGCGCCGGCGCCGTTACCGTCCAGGCTTCCAACACGGGCAGCGTGCCGGGCTCATCCTCCGGAACCGTCGAGGCGGCCTGCCCGCCCGGCACGGCCATCACCGGCGGCGGCTTCACGCTCTCCGCCAACATGACCCTGACCGGCATGTACCGGCATCCGACCGAGAACCGGTGGGTGGTCAAAGCGCTTAACATGGGCGGCTCGAGCCTGAATGTGATCTCCTACGGCATTTGCCTTGCCTATTCCTGATCCGGCGGCGCGCGCATTACCGCTCGCTGCGTGAACACAGGTTCCAAAACCCCTTTTATTAAACCTCGGAGCCGCTCCCGGCTCCGAGGTTCGTTTTGCCTGCCGCATCGCTTGCGGCCGGGACACGGATCCCTTTCCCCATCAGCCTTGGGCGCCGGCGGCAATATTGTATTTTTCGAAATGGAATTTATCAAAAACCTCCAAAGAATCTCGACGGGGCGGAATTCCCATCGCCCCGGTTGGGATTCTCCACTACAATAGGTTCGTGGCACCATTCCAACCCGCACTCCTTCCAGGAGAAAACCATGAAGCGTCGCCTGCCGTTCCTCCCGCTTGCCGCGTTGATCCTCTCCTCGTTGTCCTGCATTCTCCAAATGGACGCTCCGGCGGGTTTGAGCCCCGACCAGGTCGAGACGTTCGCCGCGCAGACATTGGCGTTCTACCAGTATCAGACCTTTGTCGCGCAGGGCACCCAGGCCCAGCCCCCCGCGGCGGATACGCTCGCGCCGCCGCCCGCGGGGACGGACCCGGTCAGTATGCCCTCGGTCACCAACACCAGCTTCATCCCTTCCGTGACGCCGACCCCCTTGCCCTGCAACTGGGCGCAGTTCATCGCCGACGTCACCATACCCGATGATTGGGAAACGAGCCCGAGCGACCATTTCACCAAAACCTGGCGTCTGAAGAACATCGGCTCATGCACCTGGACCTCCGGCTATTCGCTGGTATTCGACCACGGCGACCAAATGGGCGCGCCGGCCGTGCAGCAGCTGACCACCGGTACGGTTGCGCCGGGCGGCACGATCGATGTTTCCGTCGACCTGCTCTCGCCGAACGTGGCCGGCACCTACCAGGGCTTCTTCAAGCTGCGCGCGTCGGATAGCGCCATGTTCGGGATCGGTACCGACGCCAATACCGCCTTCTGGGTTAAGATCGTCGTCAAGGCCGTCCTGGCTCCGCCGGTCGCCGCTCCGGCAACTCAGCAAAAATCGAAAACAGTTTCTACTCCGGCAGGGGGAACCATGTCGGCCACCGCTGTCTGCGACGCTGGATCCGTCGTCACCGGCGGCGGATTCTCCGTCAACCTCGGCATGCACGTGTATACGCAGGCCAAGAATGGAAACGGCTGGGCGGTCGTCGTCAAGAACAACACAGCCACAGCCCAGAACCTGACCGTCTATGCCATCTGCCTGACTCTTCCATCGGTCAGCACAACGATGGCGAGCGCTTCGGTTTCGGTTGGCGCCCATGGAAACATCAAAGCCGATTGCCCGGTCGGCAGCGTCGTAACCGGCGGAGGGTTCACCGGCAAACCCGACGGCTCGCTCTGGACTTACCTCTCCGCGCAAAGCGGAAACGGCTGGTCGGTATCGGCCAAGAACTCCGCCGCCGTCACCCAGGAATTCGAAGCGTATGCCGTCTGCCTTTCCGACGCCCCGGTCACCACCTCCTCTTCCACCGGCTACAAGGATCTCGCCCCGGGCGCAACCGGCCTGGCGGAAGTCGTTTGCCCGGCCGGGCAGGTGATCACCGGCGGCGGGTGGAGCCTCAACGACGACCTGACGGTGTTCGCCGCGTTGATGTCCGGCGGCAAGTGGCGCGTGTACGCCAAGAACAACGGCACCCACACGCGGACGATGCAGGCACGCGGCGTGTGCCTCGCGGTGTGACGCCAGCGGGGAGACCAGTGATTAATGCAAAACAGCGGAGACGATCGTCTCCGCTGTTTTTTCTAGTGACTAACTACTAGCTTGTTCAGTCTGCGTCAGTCTGCCAATGCGGGGCGGGCAGACAACCCGGTGCGGATTCCACCGCAGGCATGGAAACAGGGCGCCAGCCCACCCTGCCGGGTTTGCATAAGCATCAGGCGGACGGAGCTGGTTCCGGCGGTTGTAGTGCGGAAAACAGATTCAAGCGCGCCACAACCACCTCCGTCTGGCCGGGCTCGACCGTGAAGGAGACGGTTTGCGTCAGTTCCCACGCCAGAATGCCCGGCGCGGATTTGGGCGGCTCGAGATCCGGACGGGAGATGTGGCTGGCGAGCACATTTCCGGTGCGGATGTTTTTTACTCCGGGCGAGCGCCGCGCGCCGACCGTCACCGGTTCGAAAACCGGGCCGGGGGATTCGAGCACAGTCCGGTAATCCGGGCAGACTTCCGAGACGAGCCGCATGCGCACGCGAACCGCGCGCATGTCGACATTGCGGAACCGGTAGGTCACGTGCACGCCGCGCGGCGAAAGACTCACGCGTTTGACCATTCTCAGGCGGTACCCGAAGAAGCGCAGGAAGATCACCGCCCCGTCGGCCAGCCGGAAATCCAGGCGCGGGTCGGATTTCTCCTCCGGGCCGTCGTCAAACGCGAAGAAATCATTCAGCGCGCGGCGCCGTGCCGGCAGGGAGGGCTTCAGACCCGCCGACCGCAGCCGGGGCCAGACCGGGAACGATCCGCGCGCTTCCGGAAGATTTTCCGCCGAGAGCCGGACCAGCCGCCGTTCCCCGCCCTCCGGCTGCATCTCCGGCAGCGGATCCTTTGCCTCCGGTAGCCAGTCGTCCGGCAGGGGCGCGAAATCCGGCGGCTTGGCTTCGATCAGAAGCGATCCGGTTGGAACAGCCAGCGGGTTGCCGACGAGCAGCTCCCCGCGGCGGAGGTCGACCCATTGCAGCAGCCTCCCTCCGTACGGCGAGAGGATCACCGTCTGATCTCCGTTGCGCAGGAGGATTTCATCCTCGCCGTCGCCGGTCAAGTCGTCGATATGCGCTTCGATCCCGGAGTGCGGCACGGCAACGGCGAGCTCGGCGGCTTTTGCCACCGCAATCGCCGCGCCGATCCCCTCCCAGGCCGGGTCCCCCCGTCCGCCCACGCCCACCGCCCCAAACCGGTCCTGATGGGCGGAGTACACGCGTTCGGCCAGCGCGTACAATTCGACGCCGGGGTTTAATCCGGCGGCCGGTGCGCCGGCATTCCGGATTGTGGCGAGGGCCGTTTCGGCGCCAGCCATCCGCATCCGCGCCGCGATGTGCATCTTCCGGAAATGCTGCAACCGCGGGGCGCGCGCGAGAAAATCATTCCAACCGCCGTAGCCTTCTTCATGCCGGGGCGATTCCGGATCCGCCAATTCGCAGTCCATTGTCTTTCCCCAAACCGGCTTTTCAAGGACAATCTCCGCTTCCGGCTCGGGCGCATCCTCCAGAAAGGAACACGCCAGGTCTTCCTCGCGCCCGATCCAATCCAGGAGTTCGTCCAGTCCGGCCGCGTCTGCGCGCGGGTCCAGGCCCGTATCGTAGCCCCACAATCCGAATGCTGCGGCATCCTCGGCGATCACCGGGAAGAGCCGGGCCGCATCCGGATGGCGCCGCCAGCCGAGGAGGGCGGATTCGAAGACGTCCCGCCGCCGGAACCATGCGGCGAAATCCAGGCAGTCGCGCAGACGCGAATCATCCCATGCGGCGCGCAATCCGCCGGCGTTTTGGATCCGGTGCACAAACGGCGCCGCCGCCCCGGCCGCCTGCAGCGCATCGCTTTCCAGCGGGAGGCATCGGTATCCTGCATCCGCCAGGAGCGGAGCGAATTTCGGCGCCCAGGTGCGCTCGGGGCTCCAGAAGACGGATGGTTCCGCATCGAAAAATTTTTTCAGCGTGGCTCGGTGCACCGCGATCTGGCGCGCGATATCCCCGTTCTCGAGCGCCAGCAGGAGAGCCTGGGCGTAGGTGCTGCCCAGCAGCCGGAAGCGGCCGTCCCGCAATCCGGACTGCACCGCCTCGAGGAACGGCGGATCGAACCAGCACAGCGCATCGAGCAGCGTACCGGACAGCATCAGGTTGAATTTCAAACGGGGGTGGTTGCGGAGCACATCCAGCACGCCGCGATAGCAGATGCGGCCGGCCCGCTCCGCATGCTCGCCCAGAGGTTGGTGAAAGAGGAAACACAGCGCCAGGCGAAGGGTCATGGATCTTGGTGGCGGGATTATACCCCGACCTAACCCTGTCCTGACCTCCTCTCCCCCTTCCCCTTACGGGGAAGGGGGAGAGGGGTGCCGAAGTTGCAGTGACTTTCCGCGTCCTCGGCGGGGTGAGGGGGTTAGGACAGCTATAATTCCCCCATGGGACCCAACCTTTGGCGTCTGATCCTCGACCCTCCCGCCGGCGGCGCGCGCAACATGGCCGTGGACGAAGCGTTGCTGGAGGAAACAGCGGCCGGCCGCAGCCGGCCCACCCTGCGCTTCTACGCCTGGGAGCCGCCCACCCTCTCGCTCGGGTTTGCCCAGCCGGCGGCGGATTGCGATCGGGACGCGCTGCAGCGCCTGGGCTGGGGTTTGGTGCGCCGCCCGACCGGCGGACGCGCGATCCTGCACACAGATGAACTGACCTATTCCATCACCGCGCCGGAAAGCCACCCGCTGATGCAGGGCGGCGTGCTGGAAAGTTACCGCCGCCTGAGCCTTGGATTGCTCGCGGGATTGCGGTTGCTCGGCGTCGAGGTGCAGTCGGAATCCACCCAACGCGTCCGGGCCGCCGGGAATCCCGTCTGCTTCGAAATTCCCTCACAGTACGAAATCTCCGCCGGCGGCCGGAAGCTGATCGGCAGCGCGCAAGCCCGGCGGTTGGGCGGCGTGCTGCAGCACGGCGCGTTTCCACTGCACGGCGATCTAGCGCGAATCCTGCAAGCCCTCGCCGGGCCGCAGATCCCGCCTGAGCGCGTCCGCCGCCGCGCCGCCACGCTCGCCGACCTGCTCGGGCGCGAGGTTTCCTGGCAGGAAGCAGCCGACGCCTTCGAGCGCGGCTTCGCGGATGAATTCGTGATCGAATTCCGTCGCGAAGGGCTGACCGAAAAAGAAAAAACGCGCGCCGATGAACTGGCGCGCGGGAAATATGGAACGGACGAGTGGACGAGCCGGGTGTAAACCGGCGCACCGCTAAGTCACCTGCAACCCCACCGAATCCATCGCCAGCAGCGACCCATCCGCCGCGCTGAGGTCCGAGATCTCCAACCGGACCGTCGTCCCGGCCGCAATTCCCGCCAGGCTAATCGTTACGTTGAAAGTTCCCGGAGTTCCCATCCCTTCGGAATCGACCAGGAAAGACCCCGCGCTCAGTTCGACGCCGGCCGAATTATAGATCTTGTAAACGAGGTTGTTCTCGAACGGGGAAATGGTCACCGTCCCGGTCAGCTGGGCCGAACCGCTGACCGAAGTCCCCTCGGCCGGGCTGGTGATGGTGATCGCCCGCTCGACTCCGCCCGGCGTGCGCGAGGCGAACCGCGTCAGGACGAGCCTTTCCCCGATCAGGCGCAGCGATTGAACCGCCGGGAAATTCGGGCAGCACATCGGATCCTCGAAGCCGTGGATCACGGCGTCGACGACGATCCGGCCGCCGATGATAACCATGCCGCTCAACGCCGCCCGGTCGTCGAGGAACCGCGATGGGCCTTGCAGCGGCGCCCCGCCGTTATTCAGGATGGCCACCACCGACATGAAGAAACCCGTCCCGCCCAAATTCTCCGACAGGACGATCGCCGCATCCTCGGCGCCGTCTCCGTTCAGGTCGCCGAAGGCGATCGGATCCATCAACGCAGCGTGCAGGATGTCCTCCATTGATTCGGCGCGGTCATACCGGCCGTCCACGAGCGTCACTGTTTCATTGGATTCCGGAAGCAAATAGGTGCCGTGGCGCAGCATTTCCGCCGTCAACGGCGGAACCGCGATGGTCGGGGCGAGCGGAGAGCCGGAAAACGGGGTCCCTGTGGCGGCCGGCGGAATTTCACCGGTCGGCTCCCCGACAGCCGGGGTTGCGGCGCCGGGGAAATTACAGGCGAGGGACGCCAATAGAAGAACGGCGAAGAGGATAAAAATGCGCGAATGCTTCACGGGGCTCCTTTTTTCCTCATCCCCCACCCCTCGCAGGGGTGACCCAATGGGTCGCCCTTGCAGCCGCCAAGTGAGAGTGATGTGAGGGGACGGTGTTTTTTCAGGGAGTCGCAGTCGCCGTCGGGATCGGCGGCGAAGTGGAATCCGCCGGAACCGGCGTGGCATCGATGAACACCACGTCTTCCAACCCGAGTGACGTCAGGAACCGCTGCAAGTAGGCTTTCCCGTTGGTCAGCGCCGTCGTCAGGATTCCATCCCCCAGCGCCGCGTTCAGGATTTCATCCTGGGCGGCTTTTCGCGCCGCGCTCTCTAAGTCCTTCACCCCCGAAGCCAAAGGACCGGTATCCCGATCGTAGACGTAGGTTTTATCTTCATCCAGGGTCGCGATAAACACTTCGGCGGCCGGGATGACCATGTAGATCACACCTTGCGCGTCGATGCGGACGTCGCCCGGTTGGAGCCGGCCCAGGTCGATGCCGGCCACGACCGTCCCGTGCGCGACCAGCAGCAGCTTATCCCCGAAGAGGAACCCGAACGGGCCCTGGTTCGTTTCGGCGGTGATGACCTTCTCGACTGTATACTGCACCGTCTCCAGCCGCGAAAGCGAACGAATCTCCCGGACCACGGTGACCGGATCCGGGTAAATGGTCGGGGTCGGGCGGGTAATGCCTTCGATCTGCTTGTAGATCTGGCCCGGCAGGCCGGCGGTGCTCTCGATCGGCGCGCGGATGGCGGTTACGATCATCCCCACCGCAACAGCGATGATGAGCAGGATTCCGATGATGAGCACCCAGACTTGTGTCTTTGTCATGCCTTCATTATACTGCCATTGGACGCGCCATGCCGGAAAAAATACTTATCGTCGAAGATGAGACCGCTCTGCGGGAAACCCTCGCGTACACGCTTGAACGCGAGGGGTTTGCGGTGCGCGCCGTCGCGGACGGGCTAAAGGCCCTGGATGCCGCTGCCGCGCAGAATCCCGATCTGATCCTCCTCGATCTCATGCTGCCCGGGCTCGACGGATTCGAAGTCTGCCGCAGATTGCGCGACCGGATGAACATACCGATCCTGATGCTCACGGCGAGGGAAAGCGAGATCGACCGGGTAGTGGGGTTGGAAATGGGCGCGGATGATTACATCATCAAACCCTTTCACATGCGGGAACTGGTCGCGCGCATCAAAGCTCAGTTGCGGCGGGTCCGCCTGATCCGGGAGGAAAAAGTTGCCCCGCCGCCGGAAGAGGCCACTCCGGAGGAACCCATTCTCTCCGGCGACCTTTCCATCAATCTCGCCCGGAGTGAAGTGCTGCGATCCGGCGTCCCGCTGCCGCTCAAACCAAAGGAATATGAATTGCTCGTTTATTTCGCCCGGCATCGCGGCCAAGCGCTTTCCCGCGAGCAGATACTCCAACGGGTTTGGGGCTGGGAATACACCGGCGACAGCCGGACGGTGGATGTGCATGTGCGCTGGCTGCGGGAAAAGATCGAACCCGATCCCGCCCGTCCCTTGCGCCTGGTAACCGTGCGCGGAGCCGGATACCGTTTCGAGGGCTGAATGAAACTCCCCGACTTCCAAAGCATCCGCTGGAAAATAGCCATCCCGCAACTTTGGTTGTTTTTCGCCATCCTGCTGGGGTTGCTGCTGTTCCTTTCGGGGTTCCTGCGGGACGCATACCTCGATACGCTCAAAACCAGGTTGAAAGCGGAGTGCGACCTGCTTGCGGCCGAAACCTATTCTTTGCAGAGGCAAGGCTCGCCGGCAACCGCCTACGAAGCGTATGCCCGCACGGCGGCGGCCAGCCTGGGGTTGCGGTTTACGATCATCGATGCCGGCGGCGCGGTTTTGGGGGATTCGGAGGCAGATCCGGCGGCGATGGAAAACCATCTTACCCGGCCCGAAGTGCAGCAGGCTCTGGCGCAGGGAAGCGGGTCAAACATCCGCCGCAGCGCCACGACCGGAATCAACACGTTGTACGTCGCCGTACCAATTCAACCGGAGGCTAAAGCATCGGGCATTGTCCGGCTGGCAATCCCGCTTTCAGCCGTGGATGCCGCCGTCGCCCGGTTGCGGACGAGCCTGCTGCTTGCGATGGGGATCGCCGCCTTGTTTTCGCTTGTCCTTTCCTTCCTGGCGGCGCGCCGCACCACCCAGCCGCTGGAAGAGCTCACCGAAGCCGCCCGCCGGGTTGCAGCCGGGCAGCTTCAAACCACCATCCTTCCCGCCGGAAACGATGAAATCGGCCTGCTTACGGACGCGTTCAACACCATGACCGAACGCCTGCGCTCTCAATTTGAGTCGCTGCAGGCGGAACGCGGCAAGCTGGCCGCCGTGCTCGCGCAAATGACGGATGGAGTTTCGATCTTGGACGCCCAGGGGAAAGTCACGTTGCTTAATCCCGCCGCCGAGCGGATGTTTGGAATCCGCGAGGAGAAGGCGGTCGGACATTCGGTGACGGAGGTTTTCCGCCAGGTTCCGCTGATCGAACTCTGGAGAAAATGCGGCGAGAGTGGAAGCTCGCAATCGGTCACCACGGAGGCGGACGCGCAGAACGTGTTCCTGCAGGCGGTCGCCACGCCCCTGGGGGGAGCCCTGCAAGGTTCCATTCTGCTCCTCTTCCAGGATCTCACCCGCCTGCGCCGGCTGGAAGCCGTGCGACGCGATTTTATCGCCAACATTTCCCACGAACTGCGGACCCCGCTGGCTTCCATGCAATCCCTGGCCGAGACGCTGCAAGGCGGCGCAAAGGACGATCCCGCCGCCGCGGACCGGTTTCTGGATCTGATGCTGACCGAGATCGACACGATGCACCAGACCGTCCGCGAATTGCTGGAGCTCTCCCGGATCGAATCCGGCGAGGCGCCGCCCGCCCTTCAACCGGCCGAACCGGCGGTCCTCATCGCCGACGCCTTGCGGCGCGTGCAAATGCTCGCGCGGCGCAACGGATTGACGCTGGAAAACGAATGCCCGGATAATCTTCCGCCGGTGCTGGCCGATTCAGAGCGTATCGAACAGGTGATGATGAACCTGCTGCACAACGCCGTCAAGTTCACGCCGGCCGGGGGGAAGATCACCGTCTCCGCCCAAAAGGCGGGGCGGGATGTGGAATTCTCCTTCCGGGATTCCGGGGTTGGTGTCTCCGCCGAAGACCTTCCGCGTATCTTCGAGCGTTTCTACAAAGCAGATAAATCCCGCTCCGGCGGCGGAACCGGGTTGGGACTCTCGATCGCCCGCCACATTGTCGAAAGCCACGGCGGCCGGATCCGGGCCGAAAGCACGGAGGGCGAAGGCAGCGCGTTTTTCTTTACACTACCCATGGTCGAATCCCAATAATACATTTACCACAGTCTCCCGTAATCCATCCTTGAGGAAAACCTAAACGCGAAGACACCAAGGCGCAAAGAGAACCAATCTACACAACCATTGCGTCTTGGCGCCTTCGCGTTAATGTTTTTTATCCCGTAAAAACCAGATTCGATTTCTTCATTCCTCTTCCCATCATCCAGATTTTCCATCCCGCCCTTTGCAGACCAACGAAACCTCGTTAACGCATAGGCGCTGTGGCGCAAAGAAAGGCAATCGAAATAACCATTGCTTCTTTGCGTCTTGGCGCTTTCGCGTCTTGGGGTTTTTGCTTTTTCTCCGGTAAAAACCAGATTCGAACCTTAACAAGCCGTTAACAATGTCTTGCCCGGCCGTTAATCCCCCCCGCTTAGGATAAAGAAAAATCGAAATAAAAAATCAAGGAGGAAAGAATGGGAAAGAAAATGTTTTTGGTCATGACCGGTCTCTGCACGGCGGTGCTGCTATCCGCCTGTGGGACCGCAGCCCCCGCCACGGTGGAAGTTACCCGATCAGTCAATCAGACCGTTGTGGTCACGCCCACCGCCGACCCGAACGCCGCCGCTCCCCTTCCGGCCGGCTCGGTGCAGATCAATGGCGCCGGCGCCACCTTCCCGCTCCCGGTTTATTCCGCCTGGACCTTCGCGTACCAGTACGTCGATCCGTCGGTCGTGATCAACTACCAGGGCATCGGATCCGGCGGCGGCAAAAAGGCCATCATCGATGGCACGGTCGACTTCGCGGGCTCCGACTCGCTCCTCAAGGACGAGGAATACACGTCCGGCAAGGACCTGCAAATGTACCCGATGTTGGCCGGCGCGGTCGTGCCGATCTACAACATCAAATGGGCGAAGGAAATTCCCTCGGGGACGAAACTGCCGGTGATGATCCTCGACCGCCAGACCCTGGTAGACATCTACAACGCCAAGGTCGTGACGTGGAATGATGCGAAGATCCTCGCCACCAACCCGGATCTGGCCGAATACCTTCCGGGCGAGGCCATCACCGCCGTGCACCGCTCCGACGGCTCCGGAACCACCGAGATCTTCACCAAATCCCTGACCGCCTTCAGCCCGGAATGGACCGCGGGCGGAGCCAGCGCGGTGGAATGGCCGGTGGACAAAGCCGGCAATGGCATGGGCGGCAAAGGCAACCAGGGCGTGGCCGCCGCGGTAATCAACACCCCGAATTCGATCGGCTATGTGGAGCTCTCGTACGCGGTCTCCAACGGCATGTCCTACGCCTCGATGGTCAACAAGGCCGGGAAAATCGTGGTGGCGAGCGCTGAGAGCATGAGCTCTGCCATGAGCGATTTCGCCGGCAGCTTTTCCGAAAAGCTGACCGCCGATATCGTGGACGCTCCGGGCGCCCTCTCCTGGCCGATCGCCGGCTACACCTACATCATCCTGCACACCGAGAACATGTCCGATTGCATCAAGGCGCAGAAACTGCTCGAGTTCCTGCGCTGGGCGCTGACCGACCCCGGTGCGGCCAAGCAGGCCTCGGACCTTGGCTACTCCGTCCTTCCGGAAGACGTGCGCGACACGGTTCTGGGGAAACTCGGAGAAGTCACCTGCAACGGCACTGTCCTGCTTCCGTAAGGGAAAAGGCTGCAAAACCAATAAAACAATCTCCTGGAGAGCCCGGATACCGGGCTCTCCAGGAATGGCACAAGAAGGAAGAATGAAAGCTCAAACCGTTCCTCCCAACACCATGCAACGCCTCCGCAGGAATATCGGAAAAGCCCTGCACCATGGCGACCGCATCTGGCAATGGCTCACGATCGGCGCGGGGATCGGCGTGGCGTTGCTGCTGTTGGGTATCGGCTGGATGTTGTGGCGGGATTCGGCGGATGCGCGTTCCGCCTTCGGGCTGGGGTTCCTCGCCCCGACCGCGGATGCCTCCTGGAATCCCGTACTGGATAAATTTGAGGCCTGGCCGTTCATTTATGGGACGCTGATCACCTCCGCGGTGGCGCTGCTTCTGGCCATCCCGATCAGCGTGGGGATCGGCATCTTCCTCGCCGAACTCTGCCCGTCGTGGCTCCGGCTTCCGCTCGGCTGGATGCTGGAGCTGCTGGCCGCCATTCCGAGCGTGGTCTTCGGATTATGGGGCATCTTCGTGTTCCTGCCGGAGGTCGTGGAGCCGCTCGGCACATTCCTGGCGGGCACGCTGGGGCTCTTGCCCGGGATCGGTGCGCTGTTTGCGGGGCCGATCCCGGCCAGCGGGGCAAGCCGCCTGGCGGCTGCGCTGATTCTGACGATCATGATCGTCCCGACCATTTCCGCGGTCACCCGGGATGTATTCCTGGCCATTCCGCGTTCGCAACGGGAAGCCGCCTACGCGCTTGGAGCCACCGAATGGGAGACGATTTCGCAGGTCCTCGTCCCGTACGGATTATCGGGCGTCCTCGGCGCGGTCATCCTCGGGCTGGGACGGGCGCTGGGCGAGACGATGGCGGTGACGATGGTGATCGGCAACAGCATCGGCGGCGCGGTTTCGCTTCTGCGCCCCGGGTATACGATGTCGAGCATTATCGCCAATGAATTCGCCGAAGCCGTCAGCCGGCTCCACAGCCAGGCATTGATCGAGATCGGCTTTTTGCTCTTCATCGTTACATTGCTCGTAAACATGGCGGCCAGGTTCCTGGTGTGGCGCGTCGCCCGCCGGACTCCGCAGGAAGGCCGCGCATGACCAACACCGCTTCCTCCACCCATTTCATCCGCGCCCGCCGCGGGTACACCCGCCGGAGAACGGCGAACGCCGTCATGCTGGTGCTGACCGGCCTGACCACCGCCCTCGCCCTCATCCCGCTGTTCTGGATCATCGGATACGTCGTGTACCAGGGCGGGCAATACCTCACTCCGGCGTTCTTCACCGAGCTGCCTACTCCCCCCGGCACAGAAGGCGGCGGAGTTTGGAACGCCATCCAGGGGACCATCCTGCTGGTGATCCTGGCCGGCCTGTTCGCCCTTCCGCCCGGCCTGTTGGCCGCGTTCTATGCCGCGTATTACCCGAACACGCCGCTCGGGATCGCCGTGCGGTTCAGCACCGATGTCCTGGCCGGTGTTCCGTCGATCGTCATCGGGCTCTTTCTCTACGCGCTGGTCGTCGTCGTCCAGGGGCACTTCTCGGGCCTGGCGGGAGGGATCGCACTGGCGATCCTGATGCTCCCGACAATCATCCGCACCACCGAGGAGATGCTCAAACTCGTTCCGCCCTCGCTGCGCGAGGCGTCGCTCGCCCTCGGGGCGCCGGAATGGAAGACCTCGCTGCAGGTCGTCCTTCCCGCCGCTGGCAACGGATTGATCACCGGCTTTCTGCTCGGGCTGGCTCGCGCATCCGGCGAGACGGCGCCGCTCTTGTTTACCGCCCTCGGCAACGAGTGGTTCGATTTCAGGTCGCTGATACGCTCCGGCTTGGAATCCGGGATGAACCCGCTGGAGATCCTGGTCCGGATCATCGAACAGCCGGTCGATTCCCTGCCGCTTACCTTATGGAAATATGCGCAACAGCCGTATCCGGAACGGATCCATCAGGCCTGGGCGGCCGCTCTGGTGCTGATGGCGTTCGTGCTGGCGGTCAACATCTTCGCCCGGTTATGGATTCTATTCCGCGCCCGGCGGATGAAAGGATAAAAATGCTAACCCTCGCCAATGATCTCTCCCGTCCGCTTCCCATGGTCCGAACCGGAGCCGTTCCGGCGAAGGAAGAGGAGGCTGCCGAAATACAAACCCTCCCGGTCAAGATCGACATCCGCGGTCTCTCCATCTTCTACGGAAAGTTCCGCGCCATCGCCGAGGTGACGATGGCCATCCCCGCCCACCAGGTCACGGCCATCATCGGCCCATCGGGCTGCGGGAAATCCACCCTGCTGCGGGCCCTCAACCGGATGACCGACCTGACACCGGGCGCGCACGCCGAGGGGGATGTCATCCTGGACGGGGAGAACATCCTCGGCCCGGGCGTCGACGTGGTGCCGATTCGGCAGCGGGTCGGGATGGTGTTCCAGCGTCCCAATCCGTTCCCCAAGAGCATATACGACAACGTCGCTTACGGGCCCCGGCTGTACGGCGTCCGCAAGCGGGTCGAGCTGGACGGGATCGTCGAGCGCAGCCTGAAGCAGGCCGCATTGTGGGACGAGGTGAAGGACAAGCTCCAGCAGTCGGGCATGGCCCTTTCCGGTGGCCAGCAGCAGCGGTTGTGCATCGCCCGGGCCCTGGCGGTGGAACCGTCGGTGATCCTGATGGACGAACCGGCCTCGGCGCTCGATCCGATCGCCACCCTGAAGATCGAAGATCTGATGCAGCAGCTGAAATCGGAATACACGATGGTGATCGTGACGCACAACATGCAGCAGGCGGCGCGGGTCGCGGATTACACCGCCTTCCTGATGATCGACGGCGAGCGGGCCGGCCGCCTGATCGAATACGGCCCGACCAGCCGGATCTTTACCAAGCCGGAGAAGAAGGAAACCGAGGACTACGTCACCGGGCGGTTCGGATAATCCGTGGAACGGATGGAACAAAAATGACTCGCACAGCGCTGGACGAGCGGCTTTGCCAGTTGGTGGCGGAAGTCCTAACCTTGGGAAGCATGGTGGAGCAATCCGCCAAGGATTCGGTCGCCGCGCTGCGCCATCACGACACCGCCTGGGCGAGGAAGATCGAGGCGCGGGACCAGTTGATCAACACCCACCGTTTTACCATCGAACGAGGATGCCTGGCGCTGATCGCCACCCAGCAGCCGATGGCCCACGATCTGCGGATCCTGGCCGCGGTCCTCGAGGTTATCACCGACATCGAACGGATGGGGGATTACATCAAGGGCATCGCGCACATCATCCCCCAGTTGCATCCGGAGCCCCTGCCACGCCACCTTCCCGACCGGCTGGATTCCATGGCGGAACACGGGAACTCCATGCTGCACCGCGCGCTGACGGCCTTCGCCGCCGGCGACGAACAGGCGGCACGCGCGATCCCCGCCGAGGACGATTTGGTGGACGAATTGTATGGCGAGGTCTATCATGAGCTGGCCGAGGGATTGACGGCCCATCCGGAATCGGTGGATCATTACACCCGGCTGTTCTGGGTGGCGCACAACTTGGAGCGCTTCGCCGACCGGGTGTCCAACATCTGCGAGCGGACCATCTTCACCGCCACAGGCGAGATCATGGAATTCTCCACCTCCGGGGGTGATTGAAAGGATTTTATATGAAAAAGCACCGCGTCCTCTTCCTTTGCACGGGTAATTCCTGCCGGTCGCAGATGGCGGAAGCGATCGTTAACGCCCGCGCCTCCGACCGCTGGGAGGCCTTCAGCGCCGGCGTCCGCCCGGCGGCGGCCGTCCATCCGCTCGTTCCCAGGGTGCTCTCGGAATCCGGCATTCCCTTCGCGGGAGAACCGAAAAACGCCGACCGGTTCCGCAGCACCTCCTTCGACTTGGTGGTCACCCTGTGCGATTCCGCCCGGCAGGAATGCCCGGTTTGGCTCGGGTCGGGCCGGCGCGTGCACCACGAATACCCGGACCCGGGGCTGGTAGAGGGGACGGAGGTGGAAAAGCTGACGGCCTTCCGAAACACGCGCGACGACATGCTTTCGGAAATCCCCTATCTTTTGGAAAAACACCGGGCGGGCAAGCTGGATATATGAGCCGCCTCCCGCCTGGAACGGGCCGGGGGACAATCCAGATGTTCTCCGCCGAAGGTTGCAAGCGTAAAAACAGGGGATTCTGGTCCCCACCCGGCCGACATGTAAAATCGGCACGCCTGTCATATAATCTATGGACGCGGCCCGCAAGGGATGTTTCTTCCGCGAGGAGAGATCTTCATGACCCGCAACCTGTTCGAACAGCAACTGCACCGCCTGCAGGACGAAATCCTTGAATTGGGATCCTCCGTCGATAAATCACTGCTGGAGGTCGTCGTCGCCCTCCGCCGCCGGGATCTGGCCGCCGCACGTCGGCTGGAGGCGCACGATGAGGTCATCAACAAGAAGCGGTTCGCGATCGAGGAAGACTGCCTGACGCTGATCGCCACCCAGCAGCCGATGGCGCGCGACCTGCGCATCCTCGCCGCGATCCTGGAGGTGATCACCGAACTCGAACGGATGGGGGATTACGTCAAGGGGATCGGGCACATCATCACCATGCTCGGCCCCGAGCCGCTCCCGCCCGACCTGCTGGACCATTTCGACGCGATGGCCTCCAAATCCACAAAAATGCTGCGCCGCGCGCTGGATGCCTTCATCGCCGGCGACGCCAAGGCCGCCAAGGCGATCCCGACCGGCGACGATGAAGTCGACAAACTGTATAACCTAGTGTACCGCGAGCTGGTGAACCAGATGATCGCCAACCCCGATACGATCGACCACGCCACGCACCTCCTGTGGGTGGCTCACAACCTGGAACGGTTCGCCGACCGGGTTTCGAATATCTGCGAGCGCACGCTGTTCTTCGCGACTGGAGAAATGATGGAACTCCGCTCCACCAACGACGAGACGAAGCACCCCTCTTACCGAATCCCGGACGGCGAGTAATCCCCCAAAGCGATGTCACACCGCCGCGGCGTCATTGCGCTTCTTGGGATATTCCTCTTCCTTCTGGCGTGTGCCTCCGCGGCCTCCACCGCCTCCCCCCTCCCCGCATCGAAAAGCCGGATTGAGATGATCCCCGCCGAAAACCGGAAAGTATCTCCGGAATCGGATTTCTGGCCGCCGGAGGCCGTCCAAGGCTGGAGCAGACCGGTTCCACTGGAAGGGCCCGTCAATACTGCCGGCGGCGAAGACAGCCCGTTCGTATCCCCTGACGGCGGCACCCTGCACTTTTTCTTCACTCCCGACGTCGGCGTTCCAGCCCAGCAGCAGGTTTTCGACGGCGTGACCGGCATCTGGGTCAGCCGGCTGTCGGGTGCCGAGTGGTCCGATCCGGAACGTGTGCTGATGGCGGAGCCGGGCGAGCCTGCCTTGGATGGGTGCCCGATGGCGATCGGCGACCGGTTGTATTTTTGCTCCATCCGGGCCGGGAACACGCGCGAGATCGAATGGTATTACGCCGCCTGGAAGGACGGCGCCTGGGGCGGCGCGGCCAATGCCGGCCCGTGGATGAACGGGACGGTCGATGTGGGCGAGATGCACATCACCGCCGGCTACCGGGAAATCTACTTTGCATCCAAACGGGAAGGCTCGCTGGGCGGATTGGACCTGTGGGTCGCGCCCTCGACGGCGGAAGGCTGGGGCGAGCCGGTCAACCTCGGGCCGCAGGTGAACACCGCCGGGGACGAGAACCGCCCTTTCGTCAGCGGCGACGGCGCCGAGCTCTGGTTCGATTCCGCCAGCCGCAGCGGGAAACCGGGTCCGGCAGTTTACCGCTGCCTGCGGCAGGCGGACGGTTCTTGGGGGGATTGCCGGGAGATAGTCTCGAGTTTCGCCGGTGAACCCAACCTGACCGGGGACGGCCGGACTTTGTACTTCATCCATCCCTATTATTCCGCCGATTTGCAAAAGATGATTGAGGCGGATATTTATGTGTCTCACCGGTTGTAAGAATCTACCGCGTCTTCCCCGGGGTATTGCTGTCTCACTTTTCCATCTTGGCAAAAAAATCCCACTGCGGGTTTCACGGAATACCTCTTTAAAACAACCCTGGGATATTTATACGCCGACCCTTTCGCAACAATCCGCGTCCAATTATTCCAATCACTTTTCTAACCCTGAGCAGCGGAAAAAAACGGGAAATTCGGATGGCATCCGTGGTCCATCCCGGAAATTCGGGGCATATTCGCTCATAAATAACGGTTACCGAAGAGGTATTCGTCCGCTCAAAATGGATGTTACCGAACGGCGAGGTTCCAGAAGGCG
>JAFGCU010000101.1 GCA_016932475.1 Anaerolineales bacterium | reverse complement strand
CCGTTTTGATCCGAGAGGGAATTATTCCTCCTTCCCGGTTTCCCTATTGACATAGTATGTCCTTCCCCTTACGGGGAAGGGGGAGAGCCTGTCCTCGAGCAAAGCGGGGGGAGGTGGCCGAAGGCCGGGCCCGCCCCCTAAGCATGTGAAGCCGGTGATCTCCCGGCGGAACGATTATGCGAGGGGGGTGAGGGGGGTGGGACAGGCGCGATAGGTTGGCTCGGTCCGGTTGCAACACAAAATCCCCCTCCTGGGTCTCCGGCACTTTGATAGAATCAACCCCCGATTATGGAATTCAAACTTCACTCCCTCTATCAACCCACCGGCGACCAGCCCCAGGCGATCGATTCGCTTGTGGACGGGCTGCAAAAGGGCGAGCAGCACCAGGTCCTGCTCGGCGCGACCGGGACCGGCAAGACCTTCACCATCGCCAACGTGGTGGCGAAGGTCCAGCGCCCGACCCTGGTGATCGCGCACAACAAGACCCTCGCCGCGCAGCTCTACGCCGAATTCCGGGATTTTTTCCCCGAGAACGCGGTGGAGTATTTCGTCTCCTACTACGACTACTACCAGCCGGAGGCGTACGTCCCGCGCCATGATCTCTACATAGAAAAGGAAACCGACACCAACGAGGAGATCGAACGGCTGCGGCTGGCGGCCACCACCGCGCTGCTCTCCCGGCGCGACGTGCTGATCGTCGCCTCGGTCTCCTGCATCTACGGGCTCGGATCGCCGGAAGCCTACGGCAAGGTGGTGATCACGCTCTATAAGGGCAATACCTACCGCCGCACCGCGCTCCTGCGCCAGCTGGTGGAAACCCATTACGAGCGCAACGACACCGAACTCAAGCTCGGCTCCTTCCGGGTGCGCGGCGACACGCTCGAAGTGATGCCGGCCTACGCCGAATCCATCTACCGCTTCTCGTTCTTCGGCGACGAACTGGAGCGGATCACCGAGCTGCACCCGGTGACGGGCGAGATCCTGGCCGAGCCGGATACGATCACGATCTACCCGGCGCGGCATTACATCGCCGAGGGGGAAACGCTCAAGGCGGCGATCGCGGACGTCGAAGCCGAAGCACTGGAGCGGATCGCCTACTTCAAATCCCGTGAAAAACCGCTCGAAGCCGAACGAATCGAACAGCGCACGCGCTACGACATCGAGATGCTGCGCGAGGTGGGGTACTGCTCGGGGATCGAAAATTATTCTCGCCACATGGACCGGCGCGCCCCCGGCTCCGCGCCGTGGGTGCTCCTGGATTATTTCCCGCCGGATTTCCTGCTGGTGATGGACGAAAGCCACATGAGCATCCCCCAGGTGCGCGGGATGTCGAGCGGCGACCGCTCGCGCAAGCAGACCCTGGTGGATTACGGATTCCGGCTGCCCTCGGCGCTCGACAACCGTCCGCTCACCTTCGAAGAGTTCGAAGCCCACATGGGCCAGACGATCTACACCTCGGCCACGCCGGGGCCGTACGAAATGCAGCGCGCCAACCGGGTGGTGCAGCAGATCATCCGCCCGACCGGGATCCTCGATCCGGAGCTCGAAGTGCGGCCGGCGCAGGGGCAGGTGGACGACCTCTTGGCGGAGATCCGCGCGCGCCTGGAACGCGGGGAACGGACGCTGGTGACCACGCTCACCAAACGCATGGCGGAGGACCTAGCGGAGTACCTGGCGGAATTGGGGATCAAGGTGCACTACCTGCATTCCGAGGTGCTGACGATCGAACGGGTGGAGATCCTGCGGGACCTGCGGCTGGGGAAATACGATGTGGTGGTGGGGATCAATCTGCTGCGCGAGGGCCTCGACCTGCCGGAGGTCTCGCTGGTGGCGATCCTCGACGCGGACAAGGAAGGTTTCCTGCGCTCCGATACTTCGCTGATCCAGACGATCGGCCGGGCGGCGCGCCACGTGCAGGGCCGGGTGATCATGTACGCCGACAAGATCACCGATTCAATGCAGCGTGCGATCGACGAGACCAACCGCCGCCGGAAAGTCCAGATGGATTACAACCTCGCGCACGGGATCGAGCCGGTCAGCATCGTCAAGGCGGTGCGCGACCTGACCGAACGGCTGCGGTCGGCGGCGCCGGCGGAGGCGAAAGCGCAATCGGAATCGGGGTCGGGGCTTTCGCGCGCGGAAGCCGAGCGCGTGGCGCGCGACCTGGAGCGCGAGATGCGCAGCGCCGCCCAGAATCTGGAATTCGAGAAGGCCGCCGCGCTGCGGGATCAGCTGTTTGAGCTGCGGGGGTTTTTGGAAGAGGAAAAGGTGGGCCGGGGGAAGAAGGGCGATCAGCGACCATCGACGATCGACCATCGCTAAACCCGACCATCGATATTCGATAAACCATGGATCAATGGCAATTATCCGGGGTAGAGTTGTGATCGACGATGGTCGATGGTCTATGGTCGATGGTCAATCTCCATGGATAATTCACTTGGGTACTGAAAAATGCCTTTCGCTGGAATAATCTTTGATTTTAATGGTGTCCTGTGGTGGGATGCGCCGCTGATCGACCGGGGCTGGCAGCGCAGCGCGCGCCAACTGCGCGGGCGGGAATTCACCCCCGAGGAACTATCGCAGACCGTGTACGGCCGCAACAACGGCAGCATCCTCGAATACCTGGTCGGGCACCCGCTCGGCGCGGAAGAAATCCGGCGGATGACCGATGAGCGCGAAACCTATTACCGCAACCTGTGCCTTGAGCAGGGGGAAGCATTCCGGCTTTCGCCAGGCGCGATCGACTTGCTCGAATACCTGCGTGAAAGCGAAATCCCCCGCACGATCGCGACGGCCTCCGAAAAAACCAACGTGGATTTTTTCGTCCGGCAGCTGCGCCTGGAGCGGTGGTTCGACCCGGAAAAAATCGTGTTCGACGATCTGATCCGGCCCGGCAAGCCGGCGCCGGATTGCTACCTCGCGGCGGCCGGGATCCTCGGACTCGATCCTTCGCGCTGCGTGGTGGCTGAGGATTCCCTCTCCGGAATCCGGGCGGCCTGCGCGGCCGGGATCGGGCTGGTTATCGGCGTGACCACCAGCCAGTCGGAGGATGCCCTGCTCGGCGCGGGCGCCGGGATGACGGTCGGCAACCTGGGGCAGATCGAGAACAGGCGGTTGTTTGGCGCGGGTGCCCGCGCCGGCCGGTAAAAATGGTTGTATAATCGTTTTCTACAGGACAATCCACATTCCAATAAGGGGGAAGCCATGAATTCCACAAGACAATCCGTGAACAAACCATTCCGCACATCCACAGGAGGAGAAATGAAGACTTCGGCAAGCAAGCGGTTAATTCTGGGGCCGGCGGCCGCGCTGGCCGTCCTCATGGCCGCGCAATTGGCCTGCTCGTTCGGCGGTGATGCCGCGGGCAATGCGGCTGAGGCAACCACCCCGAAGGCGGGCGAGACCGCCGCAGCAGCGGCCGCGGAAGCCCAGCCCGAAGCGACCGCGCAGCCCGCGGCCGGGAGCGGCGGCGGGGGATTCGCCTGCTTCGGAACGGTTTTTCACGGCGTGACCTGCCTGACCGACGCAGGCTGGAAAACCTATACCGATGATAATTCGGAACTCGAATCCGATTATATCGAGGACCTGGCAGCCTGCCCGGATGGAAAAATCTACGCCGCCACCTCCTACGGGATCACCTCGTTCGACGGCAAGGAGTGGGATGAAATCACCATGGCGGAAGGCCAGTACTCGGCCAGTCAGGTGGCCTGCGCGCCGGACGGGAGCGTCTGGTTCGGTTATTACGAAGGCGTCGGCCGCTACCAGGACGACGCATGGGAGTCTTTTGCCAGCGATGAATTCGATACCGGCGAGTATTCCGGATTGATCTACGGTCTGGAGATCGCCCCGGATGGAACGGTGTGGGTGCTCACCGCTTCCTCGATCGCGAAATACGACGGCGCCTCCTGGACGGAGTATAAAGAGGGCCTCCCCTTCGAAGATTCTTCGGGCCTCGAGGCGCTGGCGGTGGATTCTAAAGGCCGAGTCTGGGTGACCAGCTACACGGAAATCTATATGCTTGAAAACGGCGAATGGACGAAATACGAATTCGAGGATTTTCTCTCGATCCGGTCGCTGGTCGTGGACCCGCAAGACCGCATCTGGGTAAACGCCGATGAGGGCGCCGCGATCTTCGACGGATCGGATTGGGAGTTCCTCTCGTACTCGAACAGGCAAATTCACAGCACCGGCGTGCAAACCGCCGCCTTCGACGCGGCCGGACGGACCTGGCTGGGCATGCTGTACGGGATCGACATCCTGACCGGGGATACCTGGACCCACTATCGGATGGACAACTCCGGCCTGGTGGATAACGAGATCCAATCCATCGCGGTCGTTGGTAACGGCCCGGCGCTGCCGGAGCCGCTGACCAAGGAACCCGGTTCGCTCGTCGGCAGCGTCTCGATGGGAGGCAGCGTGCTCGCGAACGTCCGGATCGAAGTATGCGTCGAATCGCTCGAATTATTCTTCCAGGGGGATACGCCCTGCAGCGAGCAACCCTTTTTGAAGGGCGTCGAGACGGACGCCGAGGGCAAATTCTCGTTCCCCGATCTGCCGGAAGGATATTATGTCATCACGATCCAAACCGGCGACAGCTGGGCTCAGCTGGGAGACCTGACCTCGGAGCGGATACTGGTCGAGGCGGGGAAAGAGACCGACCTGGGCGAGTTGGAAGTGGAAGAGGATTAACCGGGTATACCGACCCGCCGCCCAAAACCGGCGGAGAAAGCCGGCACGAAAAAACCCCGTGGATCATTCCACGGGGTTTTTTTATGGAGCCCGTTTCGGCGTTGAAGCCGAAAAACATACGGGCGAATTATCGGGGAAGCGGACCGAGCGGTTCGATTTTCGGCGGTATATCCTTAAGCGGCGCCGGGAGCTGAAAACCATCCGCCTCAATCTCCAGCCCGCCGGCATACTTCAGCGCCAAATTCAGGAAGAACGCCGTGATGATCCCGGTGATAAAACCCAGGACTCCATACACGACCGGCAGGCAAACAACCGCTCCCAGCCCCGTGAGGACGCCTCCGATGGATGAGGAACCGCTGATTGTGCTGTACGATGATTGGGCGGATTGGGAAGAGCCGCTGAAAATGATGCCCAGGAGACTTATCCCGGTCATAAGTATCCCCACGCATAATCCAAAGAGCGCATATAAAATCCCGGAGAGAGCGCCAAATGATGAAATCCCGATCCGGCGAATTTTGATCATGATCCCTCCTGTGTGGAATGGAAACGGTCGAAGTATAGGGGAGGAACGAAAAATCCGCTAATCCCGCCGCCGGGCGGTCATCAGGAACAGGGGGAAGTGTTTCAGGTCGGCTGCGGTTTCCCGCGCCACCTGGAAAACGGTTTCGCACGCGACGTCGCCGAATCCGGCCTGGAGTGCGATCGTTTTGAGCGCTTCGCGGTCGAATCCCTGATGCCCGGTGAAATCGGGACCGTGAAAGGAACCGTCCTCGCGGTCCAAATCCGCGATGCACAGGTATCCGGGCGCTTCCAGCATTCTGAAGAATGCGCGCAGGATCCCCGCGGTATCCGGGATGTGGTGCAGCGTCATCAGGGTATAGATGATCTGGAAGCGTTCGGCGGGCGGCGGATCGGCGGAAAGATCCAGCCGCAGCGGGACCATGTTGCGGATGCGAGCGGCGGAGATTTTTTGCGCGAGGACTTCGAGCATGCCGGCCGAGCTGTCGGCCAGCGTGATCCGGCCGAGGCGGGGCTGGAGCGCGAAACTCAGGAGCCCCGTCCCGCAGCCGTACTCCAGCGCGCGCAGATCCGGGGTGATGGGGACGCGCGCGCGGATGGCGTCGGCCACCGTCCGGGCGCGTTCGGCTCGTCCGGGGGTTGAATCCCACGCTTTGGCTTTGGCGTCGAATTCGTTCATGGTTCGAGGTCGAGGGAGAATACCGCCACCCGGCCGGAGCGGCCGGAGAGGTGCCGGTCGCCCAGGGGATGAGCCGGCGGCATTCCGGCGGCTTCGTAGGTGGCCTGGCTGAGGAGAATCTGCCCGGGCCAGGCTTCCTCCTGCAGGCGTTGGGCGATGTTGACCGCGTCCCCCACCACCGTGAAATCCATGACCTTGTCGGAGCCGATGTTGCCGACGATCACTTCGCCGGTGTGCAGCCCGATCCCCAGCGCGATCTCGCCCGGGTGGAGCGCAAGCGCGGGGGCGCATTTGGTGAAGGCGCGCTGCATCCCGCGCGCCGCTTCGATCGCCCGGCGGGCGTCGTCGGCCTGGGCGACGGGCGCGCCGAAGAAGGCCATGACCGCATCGCCGATGAATTTATCGAAGGTGCCGCCGTGTTCGAAGATGACCGATGTGAGCAGGGGGAAGATGCGGTTGAGCATGCCGACCACTTCGGCGGAGGAGTGGCTTTCGGTGAACCGCACAAAGCCTTTGATATCCGCAAACAGGACCGTCACCCGGCGGCTCTCGCCGCCCAGCCGCAGGTAACGGTCGGGCTCGGCCAGAATCGTCTCGGCCACGTCGCGCGAGACGTAGCGGTGCAGCGCGCGCGCCAGCAGTTCGTTGCGTTCCTGCAAATCCAGGTGCAGCCGGCGCAGGCGCAGGAGCGAGCGCGCCCGCGTGAGGAGCATGACGGAATCCACCGGTTTGCCGAGGAATTCGTCGGCGCCGGCGTCGATCGCCTGGAGGCGCTCTGAATCGTGGGCGGTGACGATCATCACCGGGATGAGCCGGGTGCGGTTGTCCGCACGCATCGCGCGGCACACCTCCAGCCCATTTTTACCCGGCATGGAGATATCCAGGAGCGCCAGGTCGATCGATTCGCGCTCGAGCACGTCGAGCGCATCGTTTCCGTTGCCGGCCGGGATCACCCGGCAGCCGGAGATTTCGAGGTGCGCTTGCAGCATCTCGCGGATGTTTTTATCGTCGTCCGCAATCAGCACGTTGGGGGGCCGGTTGAGGATCGTTTGGAGTTCCATGAGGTTGCCTGCCGGTATTCCGCTTCCGCGGGATGATACCTTTCCCCCTTCTCTGCCGCACAGTTCTTGCGGGTTGCGATTCAAGGCGCCGTGCGGCATTGTGCCGAGTAGTTCATTCTACCGGAAAGCCCCCGGAAGGAAAAACCCCTTTCGTTCCCCGCCCGTTTTGGGCGCGGGAAAGCGCTGGAGTTGGATGCGGATCGCGCGGCTTCCAACTTCCGGATGCCGCCGTTTCGGAAATGACTTCCAGTGATACGCCGCTAATGCCGCCGGCGAGGCGCATGCCGGAAGACCGGACGCGAAAAATCCATGGCATATCCTCGTGGATGCAGTCGGTAGAATTCGCATGAAAAGCCATCCTTTCCGCGACCAATGATCCGGTCCGCTTCGGCCGGATCATCGTCGTCGCGGATACATCAGCGCACGCTGAACGGGATATTCCGATACCGGTGGCATTTATTTGCTCTCCCCGCAAGGATACCCGACGCAATAAACCACTTACTCGGATTTTGCATCTTCACGCGTATTGCTGATTTCCAATAAATCCCCAACATCGTTTTTTTACCCCTGAACCGATAGGGGTTCGGGGTTTGTCGCCATGACCATCCGGATGCAATCGGCGCATGCCGGATCGTCAAAATCGTCCCGTCCGGGTAAAATGAAGGCGGATCCGGATGGGCGCGGCTGCGCAGAATAATAACCCACGGGAAAAAAGCGGATCGAGAGGATGCAGGATGGAATACCATTTGGACGGGTATTGCGGTTTATATTGCGGGGCGTGCCCAAAATTCTTGGGATCCAAAGCCGGAACGGAGCTGAATCCCTGTCATGGTTGTAAAAGCGACACGATCTCGGGATGGTGCCTGACCTGCAACCTTAAAGCCTGCGCCCGGAGCAAGGGCTTGGATTTTTGTTATCTCTGCTCGGACTACCCCTGCAAAGACCTGGAGGGCTTCCAGACGAGCGCGGAATATCCCTACCACCGGGAAATCTACGAATACATGAAGATCATCGAAGGCGAAGGGAAATCCGCCTGGCTGGAGAAGATGAAGGTCCGCTGGTCTTGCCCGGAGTGCAAGGCGGAAGCATCGTGGTGGGATGTGTCGTGTACAAAATGCGGCGCGGGATTGAACGGGTATCGAAAACCCGATCCGGAATAGCCGCGGATAATCATTTCCATGGTCGCAGCCTTATTCGATATCGAGGGCACGCTTTTTACCAATCCCATGGGCAAGGGATTGACTCAATACGTCTATTCGCACGGCCGCGTGCTGCAGGCCGCAGCCTACTTCGCGTCACTCATGCCGCTGTATCAGTTCTCCAAGCTGGGGCTGATCAACCGGGAGCGGTTCAACACGACCGCGATCGCGCGGATGGCGTGGCTCATCCGGGGGTACGGCCTGCGGGAGGCGGATGCCGCGTTCGATTGGGTCGCGGACGGCTTCCTCCTTCCTTCCGGCCGGAAGAGCGTCCTCGCATGCTGGGAAAAGCATCTCCGCTCGGGTCATCTGCTGCTGATCGCATCCGGCGGGCTGACGCCGATCGTCGACCGCATCGGCGCCCGTTTGCGGGCCGCGGGCACGGCTGGAACGGATACACAGGTGGTAAACGGCCGCTACACCGGGCGGGTATCGTCGCCGGTCGTCATCGGCCGCGAAAAGGCGGACCGCACGCTGAAACTGGTTTCCCGGCTCGGGGTCGAAGTGGATTGGCAGGAAAGTTCCGCGTATGCGGATTCGTTTCACGATCTTCCTTTTTTGGAACTTACCGGCCATCCGGTTGCCGTTCATCCCGATGCCGCCTTAAAGCGCGTCGCCCGTGACCGGGGATGGCGGATCCTGGACGGCGGTTAAGGACCCGATATGGCGCGCGTGACGGGGCTGGCCGACAAACAATTCCTTGCGGTCCAATACCGCGACGCGTCGAATTTAAAATCGCGGATGTCGATTCACCGGCGATTCAGCACCAACCCTTACGGATTGCTGCGATGGATTTTCGAACGGTTTAACCTGCCGCCGGTTTGCCGCATATTGGAATTGGGCTGCGGGTCCGGAAATTTATGGATGGATAACGACGGCCGCATCCCGGATGGGTGGGATGTCCGCCTGACGGATGCCTCCGTTGGAATGCTGGGGCAGGCGCGCAGGAACCTCGGACAAAGCCGGCGGCCGTATGGCTTTGGGGCGGTCGACGCGCAACGGATACCGTTTGCGGGTGCGACGTTCGACGCGGTGATCGCCGATCACATGCTGTACCATGTGCCGGACCGGAAAAAAGCGCTCATGGAAATCCAACGCATCCTGAAACCCGGCGGGCGATTCTATGCTTCCACGGTCGGCCGCGGGCACATGCGCGAATTGGCGGAACTTGTGGCCGGGTTTGATCCGGCGCTGGATGCTTGGGGAGCCGGCCATTTGGACGCGGATACGTTCATGCTGGAGAACGGCGCCGCCCAGTTGACGCCGCTGTTCACCGATGTGTTGCTTCATCGGTATGAAGATGCGCTCGTCGTCACCGAACCGGCTCCGCTTGTCGAATATATTCTGTCGGGAAGGATCACGCTGGACGCGGAACAAAGGGCGTCGCTGACGAAGTACGTGGAGGAAAAAATGGAGCGGGCCGGAGGAGCTTTTCGGATCGAAAAAGAAACGGGTATCTTCGAGGCGGTTCGCGGATGACTCCCAACAAGCCATCCCTGCAGCGGATACCCGGCCGGATGGGAAAGAGCAAACAACCATGCGGCAAGCCCCGCTTTCTTCCTTGAACTCCATGGAGAAAGCGGCGCAAGGGGCGGGGTTTTCCCCTCCCGCGAAAACGGAATAAATTTTTCGATTGGTGGATATTCCGGTTTGCATTCGCAATTTCCCGGAGGAGCAGAGTGAAGGATTGGAAAAGGCCTGCAATATTCGTCCTGATCGTGGCGGCGGTCGTCATCATCGACCACGCCGGGAAGCTGATCGCGGCGGCTTTTCTGGAGGACGGCGCGCGGTACTCCTACCTCGCGGATTTCCTGCGCCTGGAGGCGGTCCACAATACCGGCGCCATCCTCGGCTTGGGTTCGCAACTGCCGGAAAACCTGCGGGCATGGATGATGCCCGCCGTCACGATGGCGGTTCTGATCTGGGTCAGCGTGCTGCTGTTCCGCGAGGCGGATTGCGGCGCGGCGTACACCGGGTTAAGCCTGGTGTGGGCGGGCGGATTCTCGAATCTCATCGATCGGTTGGCGTTCGGAAAGGTCTTCGATTTTTTTAATTTCGGATTCGGCGCGGTCCGGACCGGGACTTCCAACCTGGCGGATGTGGCGATTTTGGCCGGCATCCCGCTGATTTTGATCGGGTGGATACGGTCGAAAAAGGATCAGGAGGAAGCGGGAATTTAATCCATCCCGCCAATCCGCTTGACGGAAAGAGTCGCCGATCCCTTCCCTCGCTGCGCTCGGGACAGGCAGCCTTCGGCTCGGGATGACGGCGAAGAGTTGGAGGCGGAAGCTTCCATTCCAATAAAAAAAGCACCCATGCGGGTGCCTTTTTTTATCCGCAATCTCCATCAAGCGGATTCCGTCCGGCGGAATGAATTCAATTGGCCCGCCCAGCCCGCTGCTCACGAGCAGCGCCGGCCTCCCCCATGGAATCTCCGCTCTCCACCCAGGCTTCATAATGATGGAATATTTCCCGCGCTCGCTGCTGACTGATCAGCAGGGAATTGGCGATGGAAGCGAAGGTTTCTCCGCGGCGGTGCCGATCGTACACCTGCCGGTGACGCAGGCGCACCTCTCCGTCCAGATAAATTGCACGGCGTCCGGACTGCGGCTGCCGGCGCCCCCCCATAAAAAGGAAGATTCCCCCGATCGCGCCCCAAACGCCCACCATCCCGATGGCCGACAACGCCGAAGCGCGGGACGGTCCTCCGGCCATTGGCCCCAGGATGATCCATGCCGCGATCATCCCGGAATTTAAAAGGATTCCGGCTGCGGGCAGAATGCCGTGGCGAATCCATCGGAATCCCGGCTTGCCCCGGAACGCGGCGGCGGTCATCCCGCAGATGAGAGCATACAGAAGGAATACGCCCGCGTTGGCCGCGAGCACAAATCCGGATAGGACCAAGGGATCCAGGGTCCCCAGAACGGCGATGACTCCTGAAACGGCGGCGAGGATCCACACGGCGGCATACGGGGTGGCGAAATCCTCATGAAGTATCCCCATGACGGCCGGGATCTCGCGGTCCTGCGCCATCATGAAACTGACCCGGACGCCCATATTGATCGCCGCCAGCAGCAATCCGAACAGCACGATCCCGCACGTGATCGAAAGAACGATCATCAAGGCGAAGCCGTTCCCGGCCAGAAGCGCGTCGCCGATTTGCACCACCAGGCCGGTCAAGCCTGTTCCCGAGGCGACGGCTTGAATTCCGGAGAGGAGCCCTCCGCCGGTGGTCGCCGCCGTGAGCCGGTCGCTGACCGCCAAATTAAAGGCGGCATACGCCAAAAGGTACGCAAACAGCCCTTGCAGCAGGAGGGAGAGTACCGTACCGCGGGAAATGTCGCGCTGCGGGGTGACGGCTTCGGCGGCCAGAGAGGTGGAGGATTCAAACCCCGCCAGGATCAGGATCGCGAAAGCGCCTTGGAAGAGCATGCCGGCGAAAGAGGCCGGGAAGAGCACCCGCTCCGGGGAGGCGTACGCCCAGACGGCGATCCCGAGCGGATTCTGCCACCGGAAGAGCAGCGCGAAGCCGCACACCGCTGCGAGCGCCAGCATTTGCAATAAATTGACCACGACGGCGGAGAAGGAGGAACCGCTGATGCCGCGGCCCGTCAACATCGCGGCCAGCACCACGATCATCCCCGCCAGGATGATCCTTCCGGGGATGAGCACATCCACCCCGAACTGTTCCAGCAGGGAAACGATCAGCGAGGTCAGAAAGGCGACCAGCACGCCGGGATAGACCCAGTAATACAGATGGGCGGCCCAGCCCGTGACCTTCTTGGCGGCGCGGATGATCGCCGGGTGGAACGGACGCTCCCGGTCCAGGAACGCCATCTGCGCAAAAAAGTAGGAGCCCCGGCCTCCGGCGTTCGGGAAGGCGCGCGACAATTCGGCATAACAGAGCGCCGTGATCAGCGCGATGCCCAGAGCCAGGATTGTGCCGGCCCACATATCGCCCGATCCGCCGAGCTGGCCTGCCTGGAGCGGGAAGAAGACCCACACCAGCGCGCCGGGCGCCATGAGGGTCATGGTCTTGAGCGTGATCCCGGTCAGGCCGAGCGTCTTGCGGGGAGCCGAAACGAATCCGCCGGAATCCGGCGCAGTATATGTTTTGGATGACGATGGATCTTTGGCGGGTATCATTCTGATCTTCGCGGTCAATCGCGCCTCCGTCCTTTTCATTTCCCGGAGGCGGTCGAGGCGCACCGATTGCCGGCCTGACCGCCTCCGGGTGAGAAACCTGTACGGAAAGATCCAGGGAGACCGGCAGGGTGTTTCGATCCTCTGAACCTCTCCGAAAAACCATCCTTACACGAGTACGTCGCCCGGATATGCCTGGGCTCCATGTTCGAGGATGTCGAGTCCTTGTGTCTCCTCTTCGCGCGAGACGCGCAGACCGTGGAAGGCCTTGATTGTCGCGAAAAGAACCATTCCGCAAAGCAGGCACCATGCGCTCACCGCCAGGATACCGATGGTCTGGGCCAGCAACTGCTCCGCGGATCCGGCGATAAGCCCGGAAACGCCGTTCTCGGTGGCGAATATTCCAAGCGCCAGGGTGCCCCAGACGCCGTTCATCAGGTGAACCGGAACGGCGCCGACCGGATCGTCGACTTTGAGTTTTTCCAGCAGCAGAGCGCCGTAGGCGCCGATCACGCCGGCCACCAGGCCGATGACGACCGAGGCTGCGGGAGTGACGAAGGCGCACGGGGCAGTGATGGCCACCAGGCCGGCCAGCGTTCCGTTCAGCGCGGCGGGAAGATCCGGTTTCTTGGAGATGAAAAGCCAGACTACGACCATGGCGGAAATCGCACCCGCCGCTGCGGCGATGTTGGTATTGACCGCCACCAGCGAGATGATGTCGGCGTTCAGCCCGTCCGCTGCCAGCTGGCTGCCGGGATTGAAACCAAACCAGCCGAGCCAGAGGATGAACACGCCCAGGACCGCCATTGAGATGGAGTGGCCGGGGATCGCTTTCGGCTTGCCGTCCGATCCAAACCGCCCGAGGCGCGGGCCGAGGAGGATGGCGCCAATCAGCGCCAGCCATCCCCCGACGCTATGAACCACCGTCGAGCCGGCGAAATCCTTGAAGCCTGCGCCGATGGGCAGAGTGGCCAGCCATCCGCCGCCCCAGATCCAGTGTCCGGAGATGGGATAGATGAAAGCGGAAATAAAGAAACTGTAGAGGAGGTAAGCCGAAAATTTCGTCCGTTCCGCCATGGCTCCGGAAACGATCGTGGCGGCGGTTCCGGCGAACACCAATTGGAACAACCAGAACGCCATCAGCGGGAGACCGGCCACATCCTGCGCGCCGGCGGGGCTGACAAAGAATCCCGTTGTTCCGATCCATCCGCCTGCGGTGGATCCGAACATGAAGGCATAGCCGATGACCCAGAAGGCCAGTGTGGCGAACACGAAGTCGATCAGGTTCTTAAAAAGGATGTTCGTCGTGTTCTTGGCGCGGGTCAATCCGGCTTCGACAAAGGCGAAACCGGCTTGCATCCAGAATACCAGAAAGGCGGTGATCAAAACCCAGACGGTATTCAAGCCGCGTATGAGCGGATCCGGTCCGCCGTCGGAAGCCAGCGCGGGAGCCGCCTGGGCAAGCACGATCACCACCACCGCCGGCAGGAGCACCCAGCGCATCCATTTGACCGCCCGCATGGCAAATCTTTCCTTGTCCAACATCTTTTCCTCCATTTTCAAAGAATTATTGCCTGAAGCTGTTCCGTCTTCGAATGAATTCCCCCGGGAAATCCAATCCCGCTCCTCCTTTCCTGTGAGCGCCTCAACCGGGCCGCCCGATCCCCCGGCGATCCGGGAACCGGAGCATGCGCCCCGCCGTCGCGCAGGAACGGGCGCATTCAATACCACCCGGTTCCGGCTTTGATCAACAAAAAAACCGAAGCCAGCGCCATCACCCCGAGCGTGGCGGGCGCTGCAATTGCGATCCAGCGCTCCCAGCCCGCGTGCTCCCCCTCGCGCTGAAGCGAAGCGTAGGCGACGACGTTGGCCGATGCGCCGATGGGCGTGAGATTGCCGCCGATGTCCACGCCAAGTGCGAGCGCCCAGACCATCAGCGAAAGGGCGGGCATTCCCGCCACAGCCGCCAGATCCTTGAGCACGTAGCTCATCGCGAGGGCCAGCGGCACGTTGTCGACGATCCCGCTCAGCAGGCCCGGAACCCACTGCAGCAGGAGGACCATTTTGTTGGGCTCGACGACCGCGCGCGCGATCGCATCCGACGCCCGTTCGAACATGCCCGTCTTCTCCAATCCGCCGATCAGCACGAACAGCCCGGCGAAGAAGAGGATGCTCTGGTAATCCACCCGGCGGAGAACGCGCTTCACTTCCACGGACGGCAGCCCGGCCAGCGCAAACATCGCCGGGACAAGCGCGGCGACTGCCGCGTCGATCGGGAGACCCGTCCAGGGGGATACGTACTTGTGCAGGATCAGCAGGAACACGGCCGCTCCGAAGCAAATGAGGCCGAGGCGGGTCATGCGCGCGTGCACGGGTTCCGCGTGCAGGGCCTCGATCTCCCGGATGGTCTTCTCGTCCAATGCGAGGTGGGCCTCGGCCAGCGCCCGCCGGTTGGCCAGGTAGAACCAGCCGGAAAGCACCACGGCGCAGAGTACGGCAATCGGCCCGGTATGCACGGCGAAATCGGCGAAGCTGAACCCCAGGGAGGTTCCCAGGATCACGTTGGGAGGGTCCCCCACCAGCGTGGCGGCCCCGCCGGTATTGGCCGCGCATACCATGGCGATGACCATCGGCACCGGATCAATTTTCAGCAGGCGGCACAGCGGGATGGCGAGCGCGGCGAGGAACAGGATCACCGTGATGCTGTCCATGAACATGGCGCAGACCGCCGCCAGGGCCATCAGCGCGAAGAAAAGGTAAACCGGGCGGTAATTCACCTTGCGAATGGCCGTCATGGCGAGCCACGCGAAGAATCCGGCTTCGTGGAGCACCGAGACCATGATGAACATGCCGGCCAGCAGCCCGATCGTCTCCCAGCTGATGTACCGCAGGGCATCCAGCGGTGTGAGGACTCCCGCCAGGAGCAGCGCCAGCCCGCCGGCGAGCGCAACCCAATGACGCGGCAGTTTTTCGCTGGCGATCAGCAGATAGGCGACGACGAAAACGCCCAACGCAATTCCCATTTATCTGCTCCCAAAAAAGAGCCCCGCGCTTCTCGATCATGCGCGGGGCATCACGGCCCGGAACGTTGGGTTGGGATGGATTCCCCCTCGCCAAGGGGGTGACCGGGACTTAAAAATGAAAGGCGCTCCCCGGGTATGGAAATTCGGGAGCGTCGCGGCTCAATCGAACAATGCGTTTTATTGCGCGGAACTATATCGGATGGCTTCGGCTTCCACAATCACCTATTCTCCCCCAATTAATTTTCCCCGCTCCACTGGTCGAATTGGGGGTTGCGAAAGCCGGTCCAAAGCGTCAAATAATCCGAATGGGTCATTGGCGCCCGCGGGCTTCGCCAAACGGGCCGGGGCGCTTTTTTCCCATCCTACCGGGCCTCTCCGCGGAGAATCGCCCCTTTCACCTCGGCGATGGCTTTGGTCACCTTGATCTCGCGCGGGCAGGCGGTGGTGCACTGGAAAGCCGTCCGGCAGCGCCAGATTCCCTCCGCCTCCGCCAGCGCCACAATGTGTTCGGCCGCGCCATGATCGCGCGAATCGAATACAAAACGGTGCGCCGCGACGATCGCCGCCGGGCCGATATACTCCCCGTCGGCCCAGAAGACCGGGCAGGCGGTGGTGCAGGCGGCGCACAGGATGCACTTGGTCGTGTCGTCGAAGCGCATCCGCTCGGCCGGGCTCTGCAGGCGTTCGCGTCCGTTTGCGGGCAGCGGATCCCCGTTGATCAGGAACGGCTTGATGCTGCGGAAGGACGCGAAGAACGGATCCATATCGACCACCAGATCCTTTTCCACGCGCAGCCCGAGGAGCGGCTCGAGAACGATCTTGGAGCCGATGTCGTGCACCAACGTTTTGCACGCCAGCTTGTTGGTGCCGTTTACGCGCACCGCGCACGAGCCGCAGATGCCGTGCCCGCAGGAGCGGCGGAAAGTCAGGCTGCCATCCAGTTCGTCCTTGGCGCGGACCAGCAAGTCCAGGATCCGGTCCGCGGGATCCGCTTCGAGCGTGAAGCTAGACCACCAGGAAGAGGGGTTGCGTTCCGGATCGAAGCGTTTGATTTTTAGGGTGACGAGCATTTTATATAACTCCGGTATCGCCAGGTGATCGTCATGCCGGCGTGCTTTTGGCCGGCATCCAGGAACCAAGGGAGTGGATCCCGGCCACGTACACGCCGGGATGACGAACAATTGATAGATCGTCATGCCGGCGTGCTTTTGGCCGGCATCCAGGAATCTAGGGAGTGGATCCCGGCCACGTACACGCCGGGATGACGAACAAGTGATAGATCGTCATGCCGGCGTGCTTTTGGCCGGCATCCAGGAATCTAGGGAGTGGATCCCGGCCACGTAACGCCGGGATGACGAACAATTGATAGATCGTCATGCCGGCGTGCTTTTGGCCGGCATCCAGGAACCAAGGGAGTGGATCCCGGCCACGTACATGCCGGGATGACGAACAAGTGATAGATCGTCATGCCGGCGTGTTTTTGGCCGGCATCCAGGAACCAAGGGAGTGGATCCCGGCCACGTACATGCCGGGATGACGAACACTCGCCCTAATACTCCCGCACCTCGGGCGCGAAGCGGGTGATGACCACCGGCCGCCGGTCGAAAAGGATTCCGTCCGTGACCAGGCTCGCGCACGAACCCTCTTTGCGCCTGGCGAGCGTGTGGGTCAACCAGTTGGAATCGTCACGGCGGGGATGATCCTCGCGGAAGTGCGCGCCGCGGCTTTCGGTGCGGTGCAGCGCGCTGGCCGCGGTCACCTCGGCCAGATCCAGCAGGCCGCCGAGTTCATATGCTTCAAGGATCTCGGTATTCCATTTGCGGCCCAGGTCCGCCAGGCCGATTTTCCCGTAACGTGCCTTCAGTTCGCGCAGGGTCTGGAGCGCTTTTTCCAGCCCGCGGGCGATGCGTTGCACTCCCACATGCTCGGTCATGCAGCGCTGCATCGCGGCGCGCAGCGCGCCGATGCGCTCCGATCCGCGGCTTTCCCGCAGCCGGATCAGTTCCCCGGCCGCCTCTTGTCCGGCCCCTGCGGGAAGCGCTTCGAGCGCGCTCCCGGCGCAGAATTCGGCCAGCGCGCGGCCGCTGCGCCGGCCGAAGACGAGCAAATCGACCAGCGAGTTGGTGCCGAGCCGGTTGGCCCCGTGGACCGAGACGCAGGCGCATTCTCCGGCCGCGAACAATCCATGCACATTTTCCATCGCCTGTGCGGCTCCGGACGCGGCGCGCAGGACCCGTCCGTCGCAGTCGGTCGGGATCCCGCCCATCGCGTAATGCGCGGTCGGCTGGATCGGAACCGGCGCCTTCATCGGATCGATCCCCTGGTAGATGCGCATCATCTCGATGATGTCGGGGAGTTTGGCTTCGAGGTCGGCGGCGGTCACCGCCCGGCCGCCGGGCGCGCTGCCCAGCCGGTTGATCGTCTCCGGCCGGATGTCGAGATGGAGATAATCCTTGCCGCCCACGCCGCGCCCGGCGCGGATCTCCTGGAACATGAACCGGGAAACCATATCGCGCGGGGCGAGGTCCTTGAGGGTCGGGGCGCAGCGCTCCATGAACCGTTCGCCCGCGCCGTTGAGGAGGATGCCGCCCTCGGACCGCGCCGCCTCCGACAGCAGGATCCCCATCTTGTAGATCCCGGTCGGATGAAACTGGAAAAACTCCATATCCTCGAGCGGCAGCCCGCGGCGGTAGGCCGCGGCGACCGCGTCGCCGGTCAGCGAATGCGCGTTCGAAGTGACGGCGTACATCCGCCCGAACCCGCCGCATGCCAGCAGCACGGCTTTGGCGCGGAAGATGTGCAGTTCGCCGGTCTTGATCTCCACCGCAACGACGCCGCGCGCCGCGCCGCCTTCGAGGATCAGATCGAGCACGAAGAATTCGTCGAAGAAGCGCACATCTCGACGGATGCAGTTCTGGAAAAGGGTTTGCAGGATCATGTGGCCGGTGCGGTCGGCGCTCTTGCAGGCGCGCATCACCGGGGATTTTCCGAATTCACGGGTGTGGCCACCGAAGCGGCGCTGTTCGATGCGGCCGTCGGGTGTGCGGTCGAACGGCAGCCCCATGTGTTCGAGTTCGAAGACCGTTTCGACCGATTCGCGGGCGAGGATTTCCGCCGCATCCTGGTCCACCAGGTAATCCCCGCCCTTGACGGTGTCGTACATGTACCAATCCCAGCGGTCTTCCTCCATGTTTCCGAGCGGCGCGGCCACGCCGCCCTGCGCGGCGCCGGTGTGCGAACGGGTCGGATACATTTTGGAAAGAACCGCCACCCGGGTCCCCTGGGAGGCGTGCAGCGCGGCCATCAGCCCGGCGCCGCCGGCGCCGACGATCACCGCGTCGAACGTATGCTCAACAGTCATGAACGAACTCCTCCGATCACGGCGGCGGCTCCGAGCATTGTGATGAAAAGCCAGAAACCGAAAAGCAGAACGCGAATCACACGCCGCGTCCGCCGGCCGTGGATATAGTCTTCCAGCACCTGGCGCAGGCCGTTGACCCCGTGGGCGAACGCGAAACACAGCAGGCCCGCGTCGTAGATGCGCCATCCGATCGATGCCCAGCGCATCGCCACATAATCCAGATCGATGTGGTGCACGCCGATAAGCAAGTCCTGGATCACCACATGAACCCAGACCAGCGGCACGAGCAGGATCGCGCTCAGCCGCATGAGAACCCAGGCGACGGTCAGCCAGGAGCGGCGGGCGGGAACGGGAGCGGCGGTTTGAGCGGTCATGGCGGCTCCCTTACCATCCCAGGAATGTGTAGCCGATGAAATTGCCGCCCATGATGATCCCGGCCGGCAGCCAGAGCAGGAACGCCAGGAAGATCGTCAGCCGGACCGAGAACCGCTCGCGGTCGATCGTCCAGGCCGCAGGGAAGACCAGGTCGAACAGCGCGATCCGGAAGCCGTTCAGCCCGTGGTAGACCACGCCCGCCATCAGCGCGATTTCCGCCAGCATAAAAAACGGCGAGCGGTAGGCGTCCATGAAATCCTCATACCCGCTCGGATAGAAGTACACCAGGGAGGTGTCGAGGATGTGGATCGAAAGGAACAGCAGCACCGCCAGCCCGCTGATGCGGTGCAGGATGAAGGCGATCATCCCCTCCCGCGGACGGTAGTGGGTCGAGGCGTATGTGAATTTGGCCAACGATTGCATGAATCCGCTCCATGCCGGGCGGGCGCAATATAGTAACACCCGACCCCGGGGTTTCGTCACGCACGGGTTTTAACCGGCCGCAGGGGATTATAGACGATGTGGGGGGAAGGCGCGGAATCCGCTGTGTGACACCTGTCAGGTCTTAAGACCTGACAGGCCTTTTCGCCGGGATTCCCGGCGCGGATCTTCTCCCGCGGGATCGGTTTCCGGCGCGGGCGCGATTTGCCGGAATCCGGAAAGTCTGCGAAAATCGAATCATTCACGGGGATTCATGTCCGCCCGATTATCAACAATTCATCCGCCGAAAGGGGAGAGCCTGACGATGAGAAAAGCAATTGCTGCGCATCCGGTGTTGACGTGCTCGCTGGCGGTTTTGATTTTTTCCGTGGTCTGCGTGCTGGGCTGTCTGATCTGGGGGGCCGTGACGGTGCTGCCTTCGTTCGCCAACACCCTTTCCGTCGCCGGCGGTTCGGACAGCGACCTGATCGGCCAGGTCGGCGGCGGCGTCTCGGCCTGCGCCGTCCGGCAGAAAACCGTGTTCGCCACGGTCGGATTCCGGTTGAAATCATTCGACGTTTCCAATCCCAACCAGCTCATGGAAATCGGAGAATCCGACCTGCTTCCGAGCGCGACCGAATTACTGGTTTCGGTCGATCATTATCTGCTCAGTTCGAACGTTGTGGATGCGGCCTTCCTTATCGACGTGTCCGACCCTGCGCATCCGCGATATGCGGGCCATTGGTCGGATCTCATCGATTCGCCAAAATTCTTGGAGGTGGACGGCCAATATGGATTCTCCATTGGTCTGTATGGAACGTTGACGGTTTATGACCTGCAGGATCCTTTGAAACCAAAATCGATCTCCGCGCTCGATTTGGAGGATCGGAACAACATCCTCGTTTCGGGATTCGCGTATCAGAACGGGTACGGATATGCCTCCGGAACGGAGGATCTGTTCGTCCTCGACCTCCGGGATCCGACGAAAAAGACGATCGCGATAACGGCGACGATGCATTTGCCGGACAAGGCCGTCAGCCTGGCGGCGTTTGGCTCCCGATTGTTCATCAACGGGAACAATTCGCTTATGGTGGTCGACGTGTCCGATCCGGAGCGCCCCGCGCTGGTGCAGGGGCGGAACGGATTTCCGGACGGGTATGACGTGTTCATCGGCGGAAAGTATCTGTTCCTGACCACGTTTCCGAATAAGGACAGCCGATTCGCATACCTTTATTGGAAGGACGTCTCGTCCGATTTAAACTCCGCCGCGCCGGAGAAGTTTTCCTTCCCAGCGCCCGTTTTGTCGGTTCAGCGCTGGAACGCCGCTGGCGGTCTGGGTTGTTTTATTCAAACCTATTGGTATCTTTCGGAGACTTCCCCCGCGGATTTTCTGCAGGTCGTGGACTTGAGCGGACCGGACGGCCCGGTCCTGGGCGCGGCATATCACCCGGAAGGATTGTCCGGCCACCGGGTCGCGGTGGATTCCTCCATCGCCTATCTGCTTTCGGACGACGGCGAATTGGTCTGGGTGGATGTCGGCGATCCGACCCTGCCGCGGATCCTCGGCCGGCGGAAGCTGGGCGATGAGGCGAATTCGCTGGTTCTGGATAACGGATTGGTTTTCGCCACCAGCGACCGCCAACTTAACATCCTGCAATTGGGAGCCGACCGCGGGCTGAACCTCCTGGCAGCTCTTTCGACCGATGCGGACGCGATCGGTCTTGCGGTAGGCAACGGCCGGGCATACGTCTCGGAAGGATATCGGGTGGACGTGTTCGCCGTCGACGATCCGTCCCGTCCGACAAAGTTGACTTTCATCGATGCCGGCGTTCCGGCCGGCGAGCTGGCGCTTGGGGACCGAGTCCTGGCGATGGGATCGGGTGAAAACGGGGCGGTCTTTTTCCCGCTGGACGCCGACGGCAAGCCCACCGGGGCGAGCCGTGAACCGGCGCTCCTGGCGGAAGAATCGAATGTGGTCTTTGCGGGAACGGCGGCCTATTTCGTCGGTTATTCCGATGCGGGCGATCTCTCGCTTGCCACCCAGGGCATCGATCCGCACACGATGCAGGATGCATCGGTTCTAGTCTACGACTGCGTCGATCCGGCTAAACCGCGCTTCTCGCGTTCGTTTTCGCTCCAGAATTTCGCCGGTCGGATTCTCCTCCAGGGGGATAACCTCTTCCTGGCGGCGTCCGGGAACGGGTTGAAAGTCAGGAAGACGGAGGGGAAGACGCTGCTTCCGGGTTGGTGGTTGAGCCGGAATCTAAATGTCGTCGACGTCGCGGCGGATGAGGACTATATTTACCTTGCGGATGCTATGCAAGGCCTGATTATCCTCAACAACTGGTTGTTGCATCCGCTCGCCAATGTGTCGGATGGAAAAAGGTAGGGGAGTTTAGTTAATGAGTAAAAATTTTGTATCTGCTTAAGCCGGGAAAAGCGTACACGGATTACACCGAGTAGAGCCGACGACACGGATTCGAAAAAAAAATAATTCCTGTGTTTTCGGCTCTTTTCGGTGTTTCGGTGTACCAGGAAGTGAGATCGGGCTGAGCAGTTAAAAATTTTTTTTCAACCTCTGAAAATATCACCCTGAGGACAGCGAAGGGGCGATACACCTGTCAGGTCTGAAGACCTGACAGGTGTCGGGCCGAGGATGCCCCTACAACCGGCGCTCGGTTTTCACCGCGAACCCGCCGATATCAGAGCTAAAATGGACGAACACGCCGAGGGATTGCGCGCTCCAGTCGCGGATCCGCTTTTCCCATTCCGCGGACAATGCGCCGGTTCGCCGCGTTTTGCGAGAGACGGTCGCCGCGGCTACACCAGCAAACCGACCAACCGGCCGTTTTCCCCGTCCCAGATCCCGCGGTCGGTGACCTTCGCGCCGGGACCGGCCGGGAGGGAAAAAACCGCGAAGGGCAGAATCGGGCTCGAGGGATCCAGGCCAAGGCTGCCGATCGCCTTTCGGAATTCCATGGCGCCCGCGGCGATCTCCGGGAGCGGCCGGTTGGTCATGATCCCGCCGACGGGGAAGGCGAGGTTGGCCAGGATTTTTCCGCCGCGCGCGGCCGCCATGCCGCCCTTCGTTTCGACGACCTTCGCGGCCGCAAGCGCCATATCCTCCGGATTGGTTCCGAGCACAATCAGGTTGTGCGAGTCGTGCGCGAGCGTGCTCGCGACCGCGCCTTCCTTCAGCGTATAGCCTTTGATCAGGCCGAGCATTGGAGGCGCCGGTGCCTTCTGATAGCGGTTGAACACCGCGATTGTGATGTACCCCACCGGATCCAGATACCCGGATTTTACGGGGACCATTTCCTCGATCAGGTCCGCAAACGGCAGAGCGGGCGGCCTGGGCATCGCCAGGATCCGCGCGCGTGCGCCGGAAACATCGGGTTTGGGCGCGCGAATGCGGAACATCCCGGCCCGGATCGGCGGAACTCGCACCGTATTCAATGCCCGCGCAGGGATCCGCGCTTTTGGAACCGGTGAAACCAGCTTGCCATGTTCCGCGACGACCGCGCCATCGTGCAGGACCGTACGGATTTTCATCCGCGCCAGCGGTCCCTCGACCAGAACGATATCCGCCGCCATGCCGGGCGAGAGTGCGCCGATCAGCGCCGCCTCCGGGATCCCGGCCGCGGCCAAGCGCCGGGCGTTGTTGACCGTCGCGAAGCGGATCGCATCGATCGGATCGATTCCGTTGCGGGCCAGGTCGCGGATCACGCCCGCCATTCCGCCCTTGGCCGTGAGGTCGTCGGGCCAGATGTCGTCGGTGCACATCCCGATCATCTCCTTGTATTTCTGCCGACGCACGCCGGCCAGGAGGAGTGGGGTCATCGGTCCGAACATGAAGATGTGCGAGGAGATGATCTGGTGCATGCCGTGGTCGAGTTTGACCTGCATCTCCGGCCCGTATGTTTCGTGGTCGGCGGTGGGGCCGAGGGCGGTCAGGTAGGCGTCGAGGTCGCGGTATCCGGATTTGCGAAACTCCCGGACGATGATGTGGAACGGAATCGCGTTCAGCGCGCGTATGCCGGTGAGCGACGCCGCGATCATCCCGCCGAAGACGCCCGCTTTCTGAAGCGGGCCGAGCGCGGTGAACACGCCTCCGAGCAGATCGATCATCGGGAAGTGCGAATCGCGCGGCAGCCCGAGCTCCCAGCCGGCCCGGACGATCGCGGTCATCACCGGGTCCAGCCGCACGATATCGTCGTAGCTCATCAGCTCGCCGAGTTTGCGCCCGCCCAATCTCGCCATCGCGCGCACCTGCGGCGCGCGGATGTCGGCGCCGGAAGTCTCGGCCCCGCGCCTGGAGGGGATGCAGGTCGAGACGTCGAAGAACATCCGCAGCGGCAGTCCGGCCGTATTCCCGTTCATCATGGTAAAACCGGCGACGCCCATCACATTGACGATCTCGTGCGGATCGGCGAAGACCGTCCCGGTGCCCTGGGCCGCGACCGCCGCGGCGTAATCCGGCGGGAGGACCATCGAGGATTCCACATGCACGTGCGGATCGATAAAGGCCGGGATCGCGACGGTTCCGGAAGCGTCGATCGTCCGGCGCGCCGCAGCATTGCGCGGATACACCGATACGATAAAGCCCTTGTGGACGAGAAGATCACCGCGCAGGATCTCGCCCGTCAGAACGTTCAGGATCCGGCCGCCCTGCAGGAGCAGGTCGGCCGGGGCGTCGCCGCGCGCGGCGCGCACAAGTTCCGCATAATTGGCGAGATGCGATTGAATCAGGTCCATGGCACACGCTCCTTTCTTCTCCACGAAGATACACGAAGGAGATCTGAAGTGCACGAAAAGAATATCCTTATTATTCCTCCTGTCCTTCGTCGGATGTTGGCGGATTGGGGACGGAAGACGGTTGAGGAAGGGTGCGGGGAAATGCCGACTCGGGGAGGATCGGCGGAGAGCGGCGAGAGGGGGTAATTATTCATTATGCGCTTGGCGGACATATTGCGGACGAATTTGTTTCCTGCATGAAATTATTGTACCGGAAAGCCGTCAATCAGGCGCGGGGCCGTCCGCGGGTTTCTCCCGAACCGTTAGTTTGTTCGGTATTGCGGTAAATGTGACTCCACTGTAAAAGATGTCGTTGTTTCCTCGTGCTCACCCTCTTAGCCCTCTCCCGGCATACCCCCGCTCGCGAAAACTTTGCATCGGGATTTGGCCGATGCTCATCCCTTCCTCGCTCCGCAATCATCCCTGCTCAAAGGACAGAACCGAGCAGGGATGCTCCCCCGCTTCGTGAACGAGCGGGATCAAAACCAAAATCGATCCCGCGCACTCTCGCGGGGCATT
>JAFGCU010000100.1 GCA_016932475.1 Anaerolineales bacterium | reverse complement strand
GAAGGGATGGGGGGAGCGATCTCGGGGGGAGGGGAACCGGGAAGGCTGCCCGGCAACGATAAATAACCGGTAGGAGTGCACCTTCCAAGTGCGACGTTCTAAAGCATGCCCCGTCGTGATTGTAGACGGGGCCACCGCCTTTGGCGGTAGTAATTTATTCGATTGCCGGTGGAAGATCTTTGGGGGTACTGGGGGCAGCCCGAGGAATTGTGAGCCGAACGAGAGTCCCACCGCCGTTCCGATTCTGAGCCGCAAGCTCCCCGCCGATGACGGCCATCATCGTGCTGTGCAGGGCAAGCCCCTGGCCGGTCGCATCCCCGGCCGGTGCGACGGATTGCATGCCGACTCCGTCGTCCTCGACGGATAATTCCAGCGGATCGGTCCCCGCGAGAGTCAACGAAAGGTGCAGCGGCCGCGGGGAATCCCCGCCGCGCCCGTACTTGGCCGCGTTGCGGACCGCTTCGCGCGCGGCGTAATACAAAACCTCCAAATACATCGGCGGGAGCGCGTGCGCGGCTGTCTCGGCCGACGGTTCTATCTCCCAGCGCACGGCATCGAAAGATCCAGGAAGATCATCTTCCAGCAGACGGCGCAGCGCGTCGACGATCCCGGCGGAAAGATCCTCCGAAGGCGGGGAGCCGGGCGTATCAAGCAGCAACTGCGAAATCCGGCGGTGGGTGAGCGCCAGTTCGGCGAGCGCTTTCTCCGATTCCAGACCGCCCGCATTCCGGCCGCTGAGGGCCAGCAGGGATGTGTGCAGTGCCGGCAGAATTTCATCATGCAGCACGCGGCGGGTCTTGCGGTCGAGGATCCGGCTGCCGACCAGCCGCTCGCGCTGAATGGCGACCAGCCGCCGGGTGAGCTCCGCGCTGGTTTGGGTGTCGATAAACCGTTCGCAGGCGGCCTGCGCGATCTCGAAATCCTCCTGGGTGTAGAGGCTTCCGCCGCGCTTCTCGCCCAGCAGGAGGAGGCCGATCGGTCCGCGGCGGCTCGAGAGGGTCAGCGCCCAGCGCAGGCGGTCGGCGCGCCCGGGCGCGAGGTTCGTCACCGCCGTCCGGTTGGAATCACCGGCCGTTTCCGGGAAGGGCGGGGAGGGGGAAAAACCTTCCGGATACGCGAGCGGCGGCCCCCACAACGGCGCCATCGGCCCGGCCGCCATCAGCGCCGCGCGCTCGCAGCCGAGGATCTCGGAGCACAACATGCGGAACGGACCGGCCGTATCCGCGCCGGGAGCGGATTCCCCGCCCGCGGTGACCCGCTCGTACAGCCGCTGGCTGGTGACGAACGGGCGCAGGACTTCGAGGAAGGAATCCCGTTCGGTGTACGAGCGGCGTCCGAGCAGCGCGTAGAACACCGTCATCATCACGGTGGCCAAAAGCAGAATGTAGATCGGCACAACCCGGCTGGCGAGACTCCAACCCACGACCAGGCTGTACCCCGCGGCGAGCAGAACGGCGTTGCGCCAGTAGCGGGCCAGCCCGCGCCGCGGGAGAATCCTTCCGGTGAACACTTCGTAGGCGACCACCGCCTGCCCGAGGAGCAGCGTGGCCAGGCCGATCAGCATGCAAATGGCCAGATCGAGCAATCCGAGCACGGTGAGAAATTCTCCGATCAGCTCCGTGTTTGCGTTGAGCAGGACCCACCATTCGGCGACGCCCACCAGCATGCATACGGCCAGGAATACGATCGAAGCGGCCGAGAACCAGGGGCGGGCGCGCAGGCGCGCGTCCGTCCCCATCAGCCGCGTGGTGGGGCCGGGCCGCCGGAGCGCGTCGGCCGCGAGGGAAATGTACAGGATGATGAAGGGCGGATACGCGAGCATCACGCCCGGAAATCCGCTTTCGGCGGGCGGCGGCTCCAATTCGTAGCGCGAAAGCTCGCCGACGGCCGGGAAGGAATTCGAGGTCAGGGCCAGGAGGATCCAGGCCAGCGCGGACGCGGCGCAGAAGAGGAACCACAGGCGGTGGCGGCGGACAAGGTCTTCCGCGCCCTCCTCCCAGAAGCCGGAATACCACAGCATCACCACGTACCAGGAGAAGGGCAGCAGCACGACCGTGATCCACCCCGCCCGCCACCAGGATTGCAGCGCGGGGATGATCGCCGAGAGGCTGAACCCGAGCAGGATGGAATGGAAGACGAAGAACAGACCGCCCAGCATCAGGCCGGCCGCGGCGATCCAAAATCCCCAGGAGCCGCTGCGCCCCGCGGGAGTCCTGTGGCCGGCGTTGAGGAGCACCGTCAACCCGAGCCACAACATCAGGATCGTGTTAAAGAACGATACCGATAATAGGGATCCGTCGAGCAGGAAATGGCCGGTCATGAATATCGGTGAGTAAACGTAGGCAGCGTCATTGGTTTGTCATCCCCGCGTGTTCTTAGCGGGGATCCACGCATCCGATTCGAAAAGTAGACATTGATTCCTGGATGCCCGCTACGATCACGCGGGCATGACGAACAAATTCGTTTATCCATTCCTGCCCAGGCTCCACTCCGGCCCGCCCTCCGCATCCTTTGGATTTCCGTCCGCGTCCCATTCCAGCAGGCGCCCGGCCTGGACGATCAGCGCGGCGCGGGTGCGCGCGACCTTCTCATCGGTGGCGTCCGCGGCCAGGCCCCAGGCGGCATAGATCTGCCCGTTCGTCCGGCTGATCGTGCGCTTGTCGCGGAATCCCATCCGCGCGGCGATCTGCTCGTTGGTCAACCCATGGGCCAGCATCCGCGCCACGGCCTGCTCGTTGGGCTCGAGCAGCGCGAGTGGATCGTTTTCATCCTTGCGGCGAACCTCCTGAACGCGCGCCTCGATCTCCGGATCGATGAAGCTCCTTCCGGCGGCGGCATCGCGCAGGAGCGGGAGGATCATCGCCGGCAGGAGGAAATTGGATTTGCGGACGTAGGCGTAGTGGCTGAGTATCCCCGAGCGGAGGAAATCACGGTAGTAGGCGTCGTCGTCCTGGATGGAATAGAACACCACCGGCATGCGCGGAAACTCGCGCCGGATGGCGGCTGCGGCTTGGATGCCGTTGAGCTTCCCCGCCAGCTGCACATCCATCAACAGGATGTCCGGAAGGGCGCTGGTTTCCTTCGGCCCGGCCGAATTCGTTTCCCCGGCTTCGATCAGGTATTCCAGCGCCGCTTCGCCGCTTTCGCATGCGTATACCATGCGCACCTCGCCGGTCGCTTCCAGCCCGATCCGGAGTGCGTCGCGCAGTTTGGCGTTGTCTTCGACGATTACCAATGTAAGGGGATTCATCTCTTTGTTTTGCCATCCCATCCCACCTCCCCCTGTCCCTCACTTCGTTCGGGACGTCCCCCTCCTCCCTTCCCGTATCACGGGAAGGGAGGAGGGGTTAGGGGAGGTGGGATGGGATGGTGCCCCGGAACCATACTGCATTCCCCGGATAGCGTCAAACACTCAGGTGCCCGCAGGGGCCGCCTCGAAAGATTGGGATATTTACCGGAATGCACATAATGATTATCGAGCGGGAAGAAGCGTGACGAATCCGGAGGTATGGATCCCTCCTCCCGATCAGGAGAACCTATGACGGTCAAATCCCGATTGTTCCATGTGGCAATCTTCGCCGTGGCGATGGCCTGGGTGGAGGCGGCGGTCGTGCTGTACCTGCGCGTGCTGGTCGACCGGCTGCAGCCGTATCAGGCGGACCCGTTGCCGCACTTCGGCGGATTGAGCGAGGCGGAGATCCTCCGCGAGGCGGCGACGCTGGTGATGTTGCTGACGGCCGGCTGGCTGGCCGGGACAAACCTGCGAAGCCGGCTTGCCTACGGCGCTTTCGCGTTCGGCGTGTGGGATATCTTCTATTATGTGTTCCTTGTCCCGCTTACCGGATGGCCCACGACGCTCCTGGATTGGGACCTCCTGTTCCTCATCCCGCTCCCGTGGTGGGGGCCGGTCATCGCGCCGGTCGGCATCTCGCTGATGATGATCGCCGGGGGAATCCTGATGATCCTGCTGGACTGGTGCGGCCGTCCGGCGTCCCTGCCGAATTGGGTTTGGCCTCCCGCGCTGGCCGGTATAGGATTGGTTCTCTATGTTTTCATGGCGGATTCCATCAGTGCAACCGGAAGCAGTGCCGCTGCCGCGAGGAATGTCCTCCCGACACAATTCAACTGGCTTGTTTTTCTGATCGGATACGGATTGATGGCCGTGCCGGTCGCGGACATGGCGCGGCAAGCCGTTGAAATCATCCGGAAAGGAGGTTATGCCCGATGATGGATGCTGTTTTTGACGCTTGCGTTCAGATCCTCCTCGTGCTCGCAAGATGGTCCGGTTTGACATACAAGGAAATCAACGTGTGGATATTCGTCATCCTCTGGCCGGTAGTGACACTGGTCATGGGAATATGGATCGTGTTGCTGCAAATCCGAATCCGCCGAATACTGCGCGGCCGGAATTCGGCCGTGAAGGCAAAGTAGAAAATGTGTTCCAATTCCAGAAGAGCTTGCTGGATTATGAATCAACATAAAATAAATGGTCCCCAATAAACAGCGGAATCCCGCTATTCTCCCCCTATCGCCTTGTTTTTCGGGTGAAATCTTAATATTGGAATAAAAAGTGACAATAAATACGACAAATATACTCCAAAATAGGTATTATTGACGAACGAAATGGAGGATTATATGATTGCTTCCTTCTTCCTTTCATTGCGTGAGATGCTTGAAGCTGCTTTGATCGTGGGGATCGTTTTGGGCGCGCTTCGAAAGGTCGATCGCCGTGATCTGAACCGGTACGTCTGGCTGGGAGTATTTTCCGCTGCCGCTGTCAGCCTGCTCGCGGGGTGGGCGCTCAATGCACTTCACGTATCTCTTGAGGGGAATGCGGAACAATGGTTCGAGGGGGTCGCCATGATAGTCGCCACGGGAATTCTGACCTGGGTGCTGGTCTGGGTGCAGCAGGAGGGAGGAGCACTCCGGGAGAATCTCGAGGGCGGGACGATCCGGAATGTCCTGGCCGGCAACGGGTTGGCGCTTTTTTTCCTGGCGTTCACCGCAGTGGTGCGGGAAGGCATTGAGCTGTCGATTTTCCTGACCGCCGCTTCGATTGAAACGGATCTGTTATCGACTTTGCTGGGCGCCGGTTTGGGATTGCTGGCCGCATTGGCCGCCGGGTGGTTGATTTTCTCCTCCACGATCCGGCTTTCGCCCCGCGGTTTCTTCACCGTCACCTCGGTCATCCTGATCCTTTTCGCCGCGGGCCTGGTGGCGCACGGGGTGCATGAGTTCAACGAAATCGGGATCATCCCGTCCATTGCAGCTCCGGTATGGGATTTCTCAGCCATTCTGCCGGAGCAGTCGGCCGCCGGCCAGATCCTGAAGGCGCTGTTTGGATACAACGCCGATCCCTCGCTGACCGAAGCGGTGGCGTACGGGATCTACCTTTTGCTTGTTGGCGTTTGGATGATTTGGAAAAGGAAGCGGTGAAGGCTGTGGGCCATTGGTTTATCCATATCACCGACCCAGGAGGAAACCCGATTTTTCACTGATTTGCTCACGGCAAATTTATTACCATCCCATCCCACCTCCCCTTGTCCCTCGCGCTGCTCGGGACGTTCCCCTCCTCCCTTCCCGTATTACGGGAAGGGAGGAGGG
>JAFGCU010000099.1 GCA_016932475.1 Anaerolineales bacterium | reverse complement strand
TGTTCGTCATTCCCGAGTGCTCGTATCGAGGATCCATAACGTACGCACTTGTGCACGAGTGGATCCCGGCTGCGACCACGCCGGGATGACGATCACCGATTGTCGATGGTCGGTCGATGGTCGGTCGTCGCCCTACACCTTCGCCCTGCGCGCTTTCTTCCCGCTCGCGCCTTCCGGCTTGCTGCCGTGGAACGGCGGTGCGGTGATCCCGCAGATCGTGCACAGGCGCTTGTCAAGCAGCCGCGTCCGCACGCGCGGATCGATCTCCGCCAGATCCACCGATGTGGTGATGACCGTCGGGAGTTCCGCGTTGTAGCGGTGGTTCAGCAGCTGGAAGAGTTTTTCCCGCGCCCAGGGCGTGGCATTCTGCGCGCCGAGATCGTCCAGGACGAGCAAATTGGACGAACGGATCTCCTCAAAAGACCGGTCGTAGGAAACCGGACTTGAAGGATTGAAGGTCGAGCGCAGGTAGTCCAGCAAATCCGGGACGACCACAAACAGCGACGGGAACCCCATCGCCTCCCGCTGGTTGGCGATCGCGGCCGCCAGGTGCGTTTTGCCGCATCCGTAGGAACCGAGCAGCACCAGCCAGCCGAGCGGGCTCTCCGCCATGCGGCGCGAATGGTCGAGCGCCACGCGCATGCTCTTCGACTCTTCCGGCGTCAGATGCTCATTCTCGCGCGGTGAAAATGAGGCGAAGGTCTTCCGCGAATGCAGATTGAGGGTCGAGAGTTCGGTCGACCCAAGCTCCTTGACCGGCTGGCGGTAATCCGGCGCGAGGATCCGCACCCGGTTGACCGATTCGGTGTCCGCCAGCCGCGACCGGATCCGGCCTTCAATCTCCTCCAGCCGCAGATTGGTGGTGATCACGGTCGGTGTTTTGTTGAGGTAGCGGAAGTCCAGTAGCTGGAATAATTTTTCCTGCGCCCAGGGAGTGGCGTTCTGAGTCCCGAAATCGTCGAGGATGAGCAGCGGCACCTGGCGGATCTCTTCGAACCGCTGGGAAAAGCGATCGTCGTTCCCTTCGAAGGATGCCCGCAGCCAGTCCAGCAGGTCCGGCGCGGTCAGGAACATGGTCGGGATGCCATGCTCGGAGGAGAAGTTGGCGATCGCCGCCGCAAGGTGAGTTTTCCCGCAGCCGTATCCGCCTTCCAGGAACAGCCAGCCGGCGCGCGTCTGGGCGAAGGAATGGGCGAGGTTGTATGCCTGCTCGAGCGATTTTTGTGCGATCGGGCTGAGCGCGATCCGCCCGCGCGGGGAAAAGGATTCGAATGTCATATGCTTCAGCCGGTCCATGTTGCTGAACCGGTACAGCCGTTCGCTGACCTGTAATTGCAGAGCGCCCCGAACGCAGGCGCAGGGAGTCACCCGCCCGAAGTTAGGGTCTCCCACCGGGACGTTCTGGCGAAGGTAACCCACCCCGCCGCAAATCGGGCAATCCGGCCGTCCGGCGCCGGTCGGGGGACCGCCCGGCTCCTCAATGTTCGATAAAATCCGCATACTCTCCCTCGATGTACCGCCTCCGCTCGTCCTCGGGGGAGGTTTTCTTCTCCCCCCGGCCTTCCTTCTTCCAGCGCGCGAGGATCGCGGCAATGTATTTCCACGAACGCGCATTGTGCTCGACGGCGATGCGCACCGCTTCCTCGATCCACCCGGCCGGGTATTCCTTCTCCGCATCGCGCAGAATTTCCGCCACCATCGGCGTGAGCATCCCGATGTTCTGCTCGTAGAGCGTGAAGATGTTCGGCCGTTCCACCTGCCGCGGATGGGAGGGCGCGTCGTCCGGTTTCCAATCTCCGCGCGCCAACCCCTCGGCGGCGGCCTTGCCGCGCGGGCTGTTAAGGAAATACCAGGCATCGTCTTTGCCGGCGGAGCGGACGGCCAACAGCGTGCCGCGCGCGACGGACCGCTCGAGCGCATCCGAGAGGACCTCCTCCCCGCCGCGGCCCGCTTCTTTCAGCGTGGAGAGCAGTTCGGAATCCTCCCTGAGTTCGCTCAGCGCTAGGTACCGGCGCGCCCCTTCCTGCTGGGAGAACCGCCACAACACATACAGGATAAGTTTCAATTCCCCCAGATGGTCGATGCTTGGCAGCAGATCGGTGAAGAAGGTTGCCGGCAGCGGAGTCATCCGCACCGGGCCTTCGGGGAAGCCTGCAAATCCCTTCATTCCGGCCGCTCCGGCGGCGGAGCATCCCGGACCTGCTTGGCCAGCGCGGCATTCTCGAACCGGGTCCGTGACGGGAAGAAAATGAGTTCGACGCTGCCGGTCGGCCCATGGCGGTGCTTGGCGACGATGATTTCTGTGACGACCGCCTCGGAGCGCGGATTCGGGTTGCGCCGCCAGGTGCCGGATGAGGTCGGCTCGGAGTCGCCCCCGCCGGGTTCATCCTGGCGGTGGATGAACATCACGATGTCGGCATCCTGCTCGAGCGATCCGGACTCGCGCAGATCCGAAAGCTGCGGGCGTTTGCTCGTCCGCTGTTCCACCGCGCGCGAAAGCTGCGCGGCGGCCACCACCGGCACGTTCAGTTCTCGCGCCAGGGCTTTTACGTAGCGCGAGATGTAGGAAACTTCCTGGACCCGGTTTTCGGTCCGGAAATCGCTTCCCATCAGCTGCAGGTAATCCACCAGGACCAGGTCGAGGCTGTATTCCAGATGCAGCCGCCGGCACTTGCTGCGCAGCTGGAGCGGCGTGAGCGCCGGGGTGTCGTCGAGGAAAATTTTTACCTCGCTCAGGGTCGAGGCGGCGTGCGTGAAGCGCGCCCATTCGTCCTCGCTCACCGTCCCCTGGCGGAACTTGTGCGAGTCGATCTTGGTCTCCTGCGAGAGCAGGCGCTGGATGAGCTGTTCGTTCGACATTTCCAGCGAGAAGATCGCCACATGCTTCTTGTGGGTCTGAGCCACGTTCTTGGCGATGCTGAGCAGCATCGCGCTTTTTCCGAGACCCGGGCGGCCGGCGATGATCAGCAGGTCCGAGCGCTGCATTCCACCAAGCAGCTGATCCAGTTGTTCGAATCCGGTCGGGATCCCGAGGCTCTCATCCGGATGGCGGGTCAGGTATTCCAGCCGGTCGAAATAATCGCTGATCACCTGGTCGATCGGCTGCACGTCATGGGTCAGCCGGCGCTGGCTGACTTCAAAGATGGCTTTTTCCGCCTCGCCGACCACGTCGGTGACGGTGGCACGGGCGTCGTGGGCGTGCGAGGCGATAGCGCTCGCCGCCGCGAGCAGCCGGCGCCGGACGGAACTCTCCTCCACCAGCTTGCCGTACGCTTCCGCGTGCAGCGAGGTCGGGACGTTGTTCATCAGCGCCGCAAGGTACGCCGCCCCTCCGGCTTCCGCCAGCCGCCCCCGCCGCTCCAATTCCTCGGAAACGGTCAGGGCGTCGATCGGCGACTGCCGTTCGACCAGGTGCTGAAAAGCCTCCCAGATCCAGCCGTTGCGGTGAATGTAGAAATCCTCCGGAGAGAGGAAGGCGGCGACCTCGTAGAACACCGCCGGGTTGATCATCACCGCTCCGAGCAGCGCTTCTTCGGCCTCCCGGTTATGCGGTTCGACCGGGATTCCGGAAGGGGAGGAGGTTGCGGGTGAATCCGCGTTAATTGGAGGGTAATCCGTCATGGTGTCGGGTCTTGGAAAAATATGTCCCGGCCGTGCCGGGAACCGTATGCGCAGGAATTCCTGCGCGATGCGAAGGATCGTCTCCGGAATCCCGGAGCGGGTCAGCTGGTAGGTTTGGAATCCGGCGGACCGTCGTCCTTGTCAAGCCGCTGGATGAAATCCTTGAACACGTCCAGCCGTTTATCCGGGGAGCCTTCCTCCGGCGCCGCGGCATCGCCGCCCTTCTCCCGGATGTCGGCCTCCGGCACCGCGCCCGCCCGCTCCATCACATCCTCGGAAACAAAGATGGCCGCTCGCGCGCGGACGGCCAGCGCGATCCCGTCGGACGGCCGTGAATCGACTTCGATCTGCTGGCTGCCGTTGCGGATGATCAGCCGCGCGTAGAAAACGTCGTCCTGCAGGTCGTGTATTTCGAGCCGTTCGAGCGTGGCGCCCAATCCCCCGAGCACGCTCTTGAGCAGGTCATGCGTCATCGGCCGCGCCGGTTCCACCTCCTGAAGAAACATCGCGATGGCTTCGGCTTCGAACTGACCGATCCAGATGGGGAGGAAGCGGCTGCCCCCCGTTTCGCGGAGGATCACCACCCGGCTTTGGGAAACAAGATTAACCTGGATCCTGTCCACGGTCACTTCGATCATCGACCCTCCGGGCCCGGAGAAACGGCCTGCGCATGGTCAATCTTATTTTAACACAGTGTCCGGGATATAATTCAGGGATGATGCCTACCCGAGATGCGTTCGCCCGCGCGGCGGCAACGACGATCCTGTTCCTGCTGATTGCCGGGTGCGGCACGCCGGTGTATATGGAAAAATCTCCGGTGGTTCCAACCGGGACAGCCTCCCGCACACCCACCTGCCAGCAGATCTTATGCACGCCGGACGGCGGCGAAACACCGGCGGTCGAACCGAGCGCGGAGTCCCGGACTCCTTCGCCCACCTTGAGCACCCCCTCCCTCACCCCGACTTTCCGGCCCGGTCTCGAATTCACTCCGCCGTCTCTGCTGGCGCAGCAGGGAATGCTGGCGCTGACCCTGCGGCGCAACGATCATGCGCACATCTGGCTTTGGCCGCTCGGGTTGTCGAATCCGTTTCCGGTTACCGACACCGAGGCCGCATACGACGACCGCGATCCCGCCTTCAGCCCTGACGGAAGCGCCCTGGCGTTCGCCTCCCAACGCAACGGCGGCTGGGATCTCTACATCAAAGATCTGGCCACCGGGGATATCCGGCGCCTGACCGATACAAAAGAATATGAAGCGCACCCATCCTGGTCACCGGATTCCCGCCAGTTGGTGTACGAACGCTACGTCAACGGGCGTCTGCGCATCAGCATCCGCCGCGTGGAGGATCAGGCATTAATGTGGCCCGGCCCGGACGGGATGGATTCATTCGAGCCCAGCTGGTCGTCGCTGGCGCGTGCGATTTCCTTCACCGGACGGATCGGCCGGCAAACCGACATCTTCGTGTTGAACTTGGATTCTCAGCAGATCATCAACTTGACCAATACGCCCGATATGGATGAACGAGGATCCGCCTTTTCCCCGGATGGGACCAGCATCGCGTACAGCCTGGAAAAAGACGGTTTTTCCTGGATATACCGGATCGCCTCCGCGGGAAACGCTCAGCCGGTGCTTGTCGGCCAGGGCGACAAGCCGGAGTGGAGCCCCGACAGCAAATGGCTTGCGGGAGTTTTCCATCCGGATCTCTTGCAATCGTACCTGCTCTTTTCTCCGTCCGATCAGCAGGTGCTCTCCCCATCCGCCTTCTGGCTGCCAGGCCGGATCGAAAATCTTGCCTGGACCTCCTCCGTTCTGCCCGACCCCCTGCCCGGATGGCTGTCCGGCTTCGTCGAAAGTGGGATCGCCCCCACTTCGACAAAGCCCCTTGCGGGCACTCCCCTCACGGCGCAATTGGTGGATCTGGATGTGAACGCACCCGATCCGCGATTAAGCTCCACCGTCGTCCAACGGTTCCAGGCGCTGCGCACGGCTGTGAGAAAACAATCCGGCTGGGATTTCCTGGGGACCCTCGACAACGCCGTAATCGACATCGATACCCCCATGCCGCCGAGGGAAACCGAATCCTGGCTGCGAACCGGAAGGGCGTTCGCCATATCACGCGCCGCGATCACCAAGGGCTGGCTGGTCGTCCTTCCCGATCCGACCGGAGTCTCCGATTTCTGGCGCCTTTTCATCCGCACGGCGGTTCAGGATGGCAGCCTGGGTGAACCGCTCCGCGAATTTCCATGGGATTTCGACGCGCGCACATCCGGCACACCCTCCGCCTTCGACAGCGGAGGCCAGTTGTTCGGGCAGATCCCGACCGGTTATTTCATGGATTTTTCCCAGCTTGCCGCCGAGTACGGGTTCCAGCGGCTTCCATCCGATTCGGATTGGCGCACGTATTATTTCGGCATTCATTACTGGGAATTCGTCTGCGCCGACGGATTGGATTGGATTACCGCGATGGGCGAGTTGTATTCGCCCTATTTGTTCCTCACCCCCACGCCAAGGGATACGCCGATCACCCGATAATCCCCCATGCAACACCGCCTCCCGGCCCGGCCCCCGCCGAAAGTACCATGCCGCAGATGGCATAAGTGTTGCAACAACAATACACTGGTAATAAAAACGGGATTCTCCCAAAAAGCCTGTATGATGTACTTGCGCTGAGCTCAGACCGTAGGGAGCAACCGGATTACGGTTTTTCAGGAAACAGCCGAGCAATGACACCACGGGATATATTTAAAGAAGGCGCTGGCATGCATACGCCCAAAAGCAGAAAAGGTTGTTCGATCTCGGGGATTGCCGTCATGGTGGCGGCCGTCCTTGCCGTCCCGGTTTTTCCGGTGCTGGCCGGCAAGGAGCTGCTCGAGCCTACCTCCGTCGCGGGAGACATGCAATACGATTTGTTCGGCACGCCTCCCGCGCTGAACCCGACCTCCCTCTTGGAATATCCTCCGGTTTCCGACGAACGTCCGGCCAGCTACAAGGCGCCCCTTCAGCTCCGGCAGGAGGATCATTTCTGGTTCGATCGCCCGATCCCTTCCACTTATGTAAATTGGATCGATACCGATTACCGCTACGGGGGGGATTATTACGATACATTCGAGCCGCACAACGGAGTCGATTTCCCGGCAAAATTCAGGACGCCGGTAATCGCCGCCGCGGACGGTGTGGTGAATTGGACCGGCTATGGCCTGTTCGGTCATTTTGAAAACATCAACGACCCCTACGGACTGGCGGTTTCTATCCGGCACGATTTTGGATACCGCAACCAGCCGGTTTTCACCGCCTATGCGCACCTTTCGCAGATCGATGTAAAAATGGGGCAACGCGTCAAGGTGGGCGATCAGATCGGGCTGGTCGGCGGCACCGGCAAAGCCACCGGTCCGCACCTTCACTTCGAGGTGCGGGTCGGGGAAGATTCGTTCTACAACTCCAGGAACCCGGAATTATGGCTGGTGCCGCCGGTCGGGTATGGCGTGCTGGCCGGGCGGATCGAAACGGTGGATTCCTGGCCGATGGTGGAATATCCCTTCTGGCTGCGCCGCGAGGGGACGTTCCAGGAATGGAAAATGAACACCTACGTCGGCAATGTCACCCATCCCGACGAAATTTATCAGGAAAACTTTGCCGCCGGCGACCTTCCGGCGGGGACGTATGTCTTCGATTCGTGGATTTGGTGGAGGCACTATTACTTCACGTTCGACATCCTGCCCGGGCAGACGACGTTTATCCTTATCCATTCCGGTCTGGATCCGCTGATAAATCCGCCGATGGTGATCCCGTAATCCTCAGGGTGGTCCCGTAATAGTAAGGGCGATCCCGTAGTCGTAGGAACGATCCCGTAATCGTAGGGGCAATCCCGTAATCGTAGGGGCGATCCAACGGATCGCCCCTACGACGACATCCTTGGTCTTTCGCATCACCCCGATCCGCGCAGTTCCGCAATCGCCTGCGAAAGGAAAAGCGCCACGTCCCGGGCGAGCACCGAATCGGTGACCCCCGCATGTGCCGCCGCCAATTCGCCTGCCCGTCCGTGCAGATACGCTCCCAGCACGGCCGCCTCCCAGCTTTCCACTCCCTGGGCGATCAATCCGCCGATCGTCCCCGCTAGCACGTCGCCTGTTCCGGCCCGGGCCAGGGCCGGCGTGGCGAACGGCTCAATCGCGCATCGTCCGTCGGGCGCGGCAACAACGGTGAATGCGCCCTTGAGGACCACAATCGTATTCCATTGCTGCGCAAACCGCTGGGCGATCCCCGTCCGATCCTGCCGGATCTTTTCCCCGGTGAGTCCGGTCAGGCCGGCCATTTCCCCCGGGTGCGGTGTGAGGACGCTGCCGTTTGGAAGCATTCCTGTCCAGCCAGGAAGTTCGGGTAGTATCCGCAAGGCATCCGCGTCCACGACCGATGGCGGCAGGTGCGATGTCTCCGCATTTCCCTTCTCAGCCGCCGTTCCAAATCCGATCGCTCTGCGCTCATGCCGGGTTTTCCGCAGAAGAGTCTTGAGGAATGCGGCCGTCGGTTTTTCACGGCCGAATCCAGGGCCGATGACCAGCGCCTGCGCCTTTAGGATTTCCAGCACGAGCACATCCGCCGCCTCGGCCGCGATGACGCCGAAATCCTCCGGCAGAACGATCCACGTCGCCTCGGGCAGGATCGAGACGGCGGCCCGATACACCGTACCCGGCACTGCCAGCGTGACCAGCCCAGCGCCGGCGCGGTAGGCGCCCAATCCCGCCAGCGCCGGCGCACCGGGATAATTGATCGATCCCCCGATCACAATCATCCGTCCGAACGTGCCCTTGTGGGAATTCCTCGGGCGGGCGCGCAGCCAGCCGCGGACCAGATCCGCATCGGCGAGTTGTACGCCCGGAGTCTTGAGGGAATCAAGATCCGGCGGCAGCCCGATGCCGGCGACCACAAGCCGGCCGGTCAATTCCGCGGCGGGGAAGGTAATCAGGCCCGGTTTCGCGGCGGCCAGCGTCACGGTCAGATCCGCGGGAATGGTCTGCGGCGCCGCCGCTCCCGTGTCGCAATCCACGCCGGAAGGGCAATCCACGGCGACAACGAAAGGCCGGTGAGCATTCCGGGAAACCGCCGCGAGAACGGAATCCAAAAACCCGGCCAGCGGCGGCCGCAGCGGCAGGCGCGTCCCTGTTCCAAGAACCGCGTCGACCAGAATTTCCGCGCCTTCCAACGCCTGGCTCATCCGGCTGCGGTTGGCATCCGCCGTGCCATCGGTTTGCGCGCATCCGGCGGCAACCGCCGCCCGGAGCCGCGAATCATCATCCTTCCGCTGCGAAGCCAGGATCACCTCCACGGCGGCTCCGGCGCGCGAGAAATGCACGGCGGCGACCAGGCCGTCTCCGCCGTTGTTGCCGCCCCCGCACAGCACCACCACCCGCCTTCCGGTAACCGGACCGTAATGCTCCGAAGCCCGGAGGAACACCGCCTCGCCGGCGCATTCCATCATCCGTTCGAAGGGCATCCCTTTGCGGTCGGCTTCAGATTCTATTGCGCGCATTTGTTCGACGCTGACGATCCGGGCCATGCTTTTCTCCTTCGGTCGATTCCGGCAGATGTGTGAAAATCATTATACGACCCTCCCCTCGGTCTGCGCCAACAAGAGAGGAAATTGTTGGAAATAATTGGCGGATTGCATGGAATGAATCATTGTGACTGCTCAAGGATATGAATGTGACTGAAGAATACAACACGCGGATGATGCGGAACAGTTTTTTACAATAAACCCCCGGTGGTTTGACGCCATCCGCGCGATCCGCCATTTTCCGTGAAATCCGCGTGCCGGGTTTTTGCTAGGCCAGAGCAAATATTCTTTTGGCGATCGGCAAGTATTCCGGGGTTTCCGTTCCCTGTTTATCCCTCTGCGCCAGCCGGGGAATCTGCACAAGAAACGCAACATGGGGATTTTTCGCAAGTTAATTCCGGGATAATCACAGGGCGGCTCATGGACGGGACGGTAACCGGGTTGCCATTTAATAACGCATTAATGGATTTTTCCGCGAAAGCGAATATGATATGAATACAAGCCGCCAACCGCTGGCATATGACGTCGAGAGTCAAACAACTTCAGCGGGTGAGAGGGGCCTTTGGCAGCGCGGGAGTTTTTTCTCCCCGCCCAACCCCCAATCTTGAACTCCGTGAACTCCGCACGCCGCCTCCGGCGGCGGCTTGATTTAATACGGCGCCTCGTTCGTTCCGATACCATTATTTCCGAATGATCAATTGGATTTTTCTCAAAAAGGTCGTCATGCGCAGCGCAGCGAAGCATCGGTTACTGCCTCTAGAGACCCTTCGCTTCGCCCAGGCCGACATTGCTGGAGGGATACAAAAACAGGCGCCCCTGGCGGGAATCGAACCCACAACCACCGGATTAGAAGTCCGATGCTCTATCCGTTGAGCTACAGGGGCATGTGGATATTCTAACAAATTCAACAGGCATTCCCAAACCATCCATAAGACAAATGAGCTTCCAAATAAGGGATTGCCCGCAAAAGGCATACCGTGGATGAAAACCCGGGTGGGGTTCCATTATGTCGCTCAAGCTTTTTGAGGTTGATAACCGGGGTTGGCCTAATCCACGACCGGGCGGATGCCTTTGTATACGCGCACACCGGACAGTGTGCGCAAAATGGTATTTGCCGGCCGTCCGATTTTTTCGGAAATTTCGTGCACGGTAAGCGGGGTATTGCCGTTGGCCAGGAACACACGGAACACGGCGTCCACCAGGGTGGTATGCGGGGCGATGTACTCCGGCTGGAGGCTGCAATGCGAGATCAGCGCATGCTGGATCCCGTCGATGCTTTTTACCTCGGCCGTGTCCGGATCAACCCAGTCGATCCGGGTCCCGTCGGCGACGGATTCGAGCGCGGCGCGGTGCTCCGCGCACAGATGGCTCAGGAGATAGACCCGCCACTCGCGTTCATTGCGCCGCCACCAGTCGTATTCAATGTGGAATCGGGTGGACAGGTTGGGTTTTAGCAGGCGCATTGCGCCCGATTCGATTACCGGCTCTCCGTCCATTTCACCTCGTCGAAACGGTAATACAGATCCCCCACGTGCGCAAAATACGGGCGCGTCATCAATTCCGCGAACACGGGAGTTGGCGCAAGCCGGCGCACAACGTTGACCGCGCAATACAGAGTCCGAGCATGAACCGTGCTTTGCGGATTAAGTTTGGCCAGTTCGCGGAACACGTCGGCGATCAGCTGCTCCAGCGGGAGCTTTTGTTCGTTCATCCGCAGCCACAGCTCGTCCACCGCATGCGGATCGTCGACCGCAATAACCGAGAGTTCATCGTATTCCACCGCCACCGACTGCTTTTGCATGGTGAAGGTGAGCCGGTTGTTGCCGGACGCCGTAGCCGTCCGCACCCATTCACGCGCCGGGCGGCGTGTGGCCGCGTCCAGCACGATCTCGCCCGGCTGTTGGCCGCTGCGCACGCGCAGGATCCCGCCGGGCAACAACCCTTTCTTCAGGTACCATTCCGCCAGCCCGAACACGAACCGGAAGGGCGCGACCACCCAACCCGGAAACCGTTCGCCCGATTCCGAATCGATAAATTCAAAAAGGATTCGGGTCGCCTCATGGGCATGCGGGAAAATCGCCTCGAGGCGCGAGTTGAGCGGGAGCGTACCGACCCGCCAATGGGGAAAGGAGAGGATGAGGGATACCTCGCCGGCTTCCCCGTCCGCCGGCTTCTCCCCCGGCCCCCATTCGTCATCCAACTCACGCATGAGTGCCTGCAGCGGCTCGGAAAGCGCGGCCGGCGCGGATGTGTCTTTGTCGCAGGCCAGTCGCCGCGGCGGAAAATTAACTTCCGGCGGCTCCAGCCGTTTGAGGAACCAGGCCATCTCGCCGGCGGGTCCGACTTCCTCGAACCGCTCATCCTGGTACAGCGCGAACTCCAGTGAGAACGACGCCAGACGCGGATCCACATTGGCGGGCAATTCCAGATGCTCCAGCAGCGCCGAGGTGGGCAACGGACCGCCGCCGGCCACATCCAAAACCGCTTCCGCAAGATTGAGGTGCCCGCGGGAAATTTCCACCAGCAGCGAACGCGGAAACCAGCGGTCTGCGATTTTCGCGATGTCCGGACTTTGCGCCAAGCGCTCTTTCAGAGCCCCCAGCACGGCCCCGCCTTGATCCGCGAAGATCTGCTCCGGCGAACGCTCGCTGGCGCCCATCAGCGTTTCCAGCGGAATGGTGTTGATCCGGTGGTTTTCCAGGCGGGAAGCAAACTCGCGTTCGGCGCCGTCCACCTGCGCCCGCACCACCTCGAACGGACCAACCTGGGGATTTTCTCCCGGGCGGACCGACAGCACCGTGCCGCGGGCGAAACCGAGCATCGGGAACACCAAATGCTGCCCGGGCTCGTACGCCAGGCGGGGAAGGTAGATCGTATCCTCCGGAGAGAGCTTGGCGCGGCGTTTGGCCTCGCTCTGCAACCGCTCTCGGATGACGGCCACCGCCAAACGCTCCGATTCCATCGGAGCGCCTTCTTCGAGAAGAAGATTATTGATGAACTCGAGATCGGTGTCGATGAGTGTGAAGGATTCGCCCCACAATTGCGAGGGGTTCGCAGGATATTCTGCCACAAGTTCCTCAAGTGCCGCGAAAGTCGGCCCGCAACCGGCGCGGGAGCATGACGATTATACCCCGGACACCGGTCGTGTCAAAGACCGGATGCTTTGCATTTCGATTTTCCCCCGGCGGGCTTGCCGAAATCTATCAACGGATATATTATCCATCGCATCCAAGGAGTCAACTTGAGCATCGAACCATCCGCCAACGCCGTATCGCTGGAATGTCCGTACTGCGGCGCCTCTGTTCCGCCGGGCACCTCCTACTGCCCGGAGTGCAATGTCGACCTGATCCTGTATACCGATCTCCTGATCCGCCAGGGGCTGGAGGAAGCCCGCACCACCCCGTCCGCAATGCCTGCCAGCATTGAAGAGCTTGTCCCGCGCCTTGGGGAAAGCCTCGTCGCGCAAAAAGTCATCACGCCGGAACAGCTGCAGCAGGCGCTGAAGCTGCAGGCGCGCGACGCGCAGGAGTCAAAACCGCCCCGCCGCCTGGGCCAGATCCTGATCGAGATGAAATTGCTGCGGCCGGAAGAACTGGACCGGGCCGTGGCCAGCATGGTCCTCCAGCTGCAAAAAGCGCTGCAATTGGCAAATCGTCGGCTGGAGGAACGGGTCCGGGAGCGTACGGCCGAGCTCTCGCGCGCACTGGAAAAATTATCGGAGCTCAACCAGCTTAAAGCCGATTTCGTCGCGAACATCTCGCACGAACTGCGCACCCCGATGACGCATATCGTCGGGTATATCGATCTGCTCTCGGATGATACGTTCGGCCCGCTGACCAAGGAACAACGGGACGCCATGGATACGCTGCGCAGCGCATCCCAGCGGCTGAACGACCTGATTGACGACCTGATTCAGTATTCGGATTCCTCGCGCGGCGGGATTTCCCTCAATTTGCAGGTCGTCTCGATCCGCGATTGCGTGCAAGATACGCTCTCGCGCCTGACGGCAAAATCCCAAAAAGGGAATGTCCGGATCGAGGTGCATCTGCCGCCGGACCTGCCCCCCGTCCGGGCGGACAGCCGGAAAATCACATGGGTGATCTTCCAGTTGGTGGATAATGGAATAAAATTCACTCCTGCCGGGGGAAAAGTAAGCATCCGGGCCGGACGCTCCTCGGACCGGGTCTGGTTGACCATCGAAGACAACGGGATCGGGATTCCGGTCCAACGCATGGGCGAGCTTTTTACGCCGTTCCATCAGCTCGACGGATCGGCGACCCGCCGCCACGGCGGAACCGGGATGGGCTTGCACCTGAGCCGCCAGATTGTGGACGCGCATGGATCAAAACTCACGATTCAAAGCAAGGAAGGCAGCGGAACGCAGCTGATGTTCGATCTCCCCATCGTGAGGACCGGGAGCGGGAAATTAAAGTAAACGGCCGCACCGCCGCGGAAAAGCCGGAAACCCCGCGGGCGGATAGTCTTTGGAAAACGACGAAAGGATAGATAAACCCCATGCCAGGTCCGAATTCGCCGCAATTCCTTCGCAACAAAATGCTGGGAGTCATTCTGAAAGATGCGCGCGAAGCCTCCCACCAAACGGTGCGCGAAGCCGCCGAGTCCATCGGCATGACCTCTTCGATGCTGTCGGCGTTCGAGACGGGCAGACGCTCCATCACCCTGCCGGAACTCGAAGCCCTGGCGTACACGTACGATGTCCCCATCCGCCACTTCCTGTATAACGCCCAATTCCTCAGCCAGGACACCCGGGAAAAAATCGACCTGAGCCGGCTGGTCTTCATCCGCCAGAAAATGATCGCGACAAAACTGCGGCAGCTGCGCTCCGAAAAAAACCTGCGCCTGGGCGAACTCTCGAAGAAGTCCGGGATCACGGTCCGGAGGATCAAAGCCTACGAAAACAGCGACCGGCCGATCACGCTGACCGATCTGGAATCGCTCTCGCAGGCGCTGGGGGTTGAAGTCGGATCCTTCCTGGAATTTCACGGTCCGGTGGGCGAATGGGAATTGAACCGGGAATCCGACGATCAATTCCAGAAACTGCCCTCAGACATCCGCCGCTTCGCCGGGAAGCCCACGCATGAACCGTATTTGCGGCTGGCCATGAAAATGAGTGAATTGCCCGTCGGCCGGCTGCGGGAAATCGCCGAAGCGCTCCTGGACATCACCCTATAATCCCCGTCTCCGTTTCCCCGCTGACTCCGGCGGAGAGCGAGCCTCTTCTGCGGTGGCTTTCCTCCGCCAAATTTCAATTCCGCCACATCGGTTGGCACCCGCTTGCCTATTGGATCGGTCGGCCCGTGTCCCTCTGCTTGCGGACCGAGGACGGGAATCCGTCCGCTGCCATTCTGGTTTCTCCGGACCGGCTCGGGGTGGCGTGGCTGCATCTCTATGCGGCGTCCGACTCTCCCGGACCCCGCGCCGCGTGGAACATGCTTTGGGAGGAGGCCAAAAGCATCCTGACGAGGATGAAGGTGCCCGCCGTATGGGTGATGACCGCTCAGACCTGGTTGATGGATTTGCTTCTGGAGAGCGGTTTCTCCGGCCGCGGCCGGGTGATCGCGTATGCCCGGCCGGCGCATCGCATCCTTCCGGAGAGCGCGGCTGTTTCCGCGGTCGGGACGATGGCGGCCTCCGATCTTCCCGAGGTCGAGCAGCTGGATCATGCGGCCTTTTCGACACCGTGGCAAATGGATTGCGATTCGCTTTCGTCCGCCTTTGGAGGTTCGCTCCAGGCTGCCGTCCACCGGACGGGAGACCGGATAACCGGTTACCTGATGGCGGGGGCGTCGCCGCAGGGATTGCACATCACCCGGATCGCCGTCCACCCGGATTTCCAGCGCAAGGGTATCGCCCGCGCGCTGCTGCTCCGCGCGCTGGAGTATGGCCGCCTCCGGGGAGCCATTCGCATCACGGTTAACACGCAGCACGACAACAGCCGTTCCCGCCGGCTTTACCGCTCCTTGGGATTTTCCGAGATGGGGGAATCCTATCCGGTGTTCCGGCGGGATATCTCATCCGGGGTTTCGTAACAGCCTACCCTATGCCACGAGTTGACATCGAAGCGGATATTACTGGTTGACAAGGGAGGATAGTCAGTAGACAGGATTGATAGGATTTGTTGTTAACAGTAAATTACCATCGCCAAAGGCGGTGGCCCCGTCTACAATCACGACGGGGCATGCTTTAGAACGTCGCAACTGGAAGGTGCACTCCTACCGGTTATTTATCGTTGCCGGGCAGCCTTCCCGGTTCCCCTCCCCCCGAGATCGCTCCCCCCATCCCTTC
>JAFGCU010000008.1 GCA_016932475.1 Anaerolineales bacterium | reverse complement strand
GCCTGCCCTCCGAGCGATGAGCGCCGGCGGTTTCCCGGTGCGAAGTTCTCGCGAGCGGGGGACGCATCCCGGCTCGCTTCTGGTTCAAGAGCTGGGATGAAGGCAAAGCGGGGTGAATTTAACCGGCATCCGTGAACCGCGAAAATCCCTGGACCCCGGCTTCGAGCCCCGCTTCGCGGGGGAGCCACGCCGGGGTGACGGACGAAACCGGGCGCGCCTATTTTCTAAAATAAGCCAATTCCTAAAATAAATGGGGGAGGGTGGGCCGGAAAACATACCGGCCAATCCAAATCAGGATCGGCCGGTTTTGCCATTATCCGGAACTCGTTTGCGGTTCTTCCCTACCCCAGTGCGTCCGCCAAACGCTTCCGTTCGGTTTCCAACTCGGCCGGGAATTTATCTCCCATCGTGCCGAAGAACTCTTCGTGGGAGCGGACCTCATCCTTCCAGGCGTCCCGGTCGATCGTCGTGATCTCCCGGAAATCCGCCTCGCGGAAACCCGCAAGGCCGTTCCAGTTCAGGTCCTCGTAGCGCGGCGCAAATCCCAGCGGGTTCTCGGCGGCGTCGCGCTGTCCGTTCGCCCTTTCCACGATCCACTCCAACACGCGCATATTATCCCCGTAGCCGGGCCAGCTGAATTTACCCTCCGCGTTCTTGCGGAACCAGTTCACGCCAAAGATCGGCGGCAGCTGCAGGCCCTTCGATTGAAAGGAAAGCCAATAGGAGATGTAATCTCCGATGTGGTAGCCGCAGAAGGGAAGCATGGCGAACGGATCGCGCCGGACCTTGCCGATCGAACCCGCGGCCGCGGCGGTTGTTTCCGATCCGAGCGTGGCGGCGAGGTACACGCCGCTCACCCAGTCGCGCGCCTGGTACACCAGCGGGACCGTCTTGCTGCGCCGACCGCCGAACAGGATCGCCGAGATCGGCACTCCGGCCGGGTTCTCCCAGTCCGGGTCGATTACCGGGCATTGCGAGGCGGGGGTCGTGAACCGTCCGTTCGGGTTGGCGGCCAGCTCGCCCGAGGAGGGGGTCCAGGGCCGGCCCTTCCAGTCGATCAGCTCGGCCGGTTTCTCCCTGGTCATGCCTTCCCACCACACGTCGCCGTCGGGCGTTTGCGCGACGTTGGTGAAGATCGAATTTCGGGCGATGGTACGCATCGCGCTGGGGTTGGATTGCATCGAAGTGCCCGGCGCCACGCCGAAATAGCCCGTCTCGGGGTTGATCGCGTGCAGCCGGCCGTCGCCATCTGGCTTCAGCCAGGCGATGTCGTCGCCGACGGTGGTGATCTTCCAGCCCTCGAACCCGGCTGGGGGAATAAGCATCGCAAGGTTCGTTTTTCCGCATGCGCTCGGGAAGGCGCCCGCCACATAGGATTTTCGGCCGTCAGGGGATTGCACCCCGACGATCATCATGTGCTCCGCCAGCCAGCCTTCGGCGCGGGCCATCGTGGAGGCGATCCGCAGCGCGAAACACTTCTTGCCCAGCAGAGCGTTCCCCCCGTACCCGCTGCCGTACGACCAGATCGAACGCTCTTCCGGAAAGTGGACGATGTATTTATTTTCGGCGTTGCACGGCCAGGGCACGTCCTGCGCCCCCGGCGCGAGCGGCGCGCCGACCGAATGCAGGCAGGGGACGAACTCGCCGGCTTCGCCGAGCACGTCCCAAACCGCCTTGCCCATCCGGGTCATGATCCACATGTTGGCCACGACATAGAGCGAGTCGGTGAGCTCGATCCCGATCCGCGAGATCGAAGAACCAAGCGGACCCATGCTGAACGGGATCACGTACATCGTCCGGCCGCGCATGCTGCCGTCGAAGAGCCGCATCAGCGTGGCTTTCATCTCGGCCGGGTCCATCCAGTTGTTGGTCGGGCCGGCGTCGCTTTGTTTTAAACTGCAGATGAAGGTCCGGTTTTCCACGCGGGCGGTGTCCGCCGGATCGGACCGCACCAGAAAGCTGTCCGGGCGCTTTTCCGGATTGAGCCGGATGGCCGCCCCGGTCTTCACCATTTCGTCGCACAACCGGTCGTACTCGGCTTGCGAACCGTCGCACCAATGGACCGAATCCGGTTTGCACAGCGCGGCCATTTCCCGCACCCACTCCCGCGCTTTGACGTTTTTAAGATTGGACGGTGCTGCTGCGTAATCCATGCGCTCTCCCGCTCCGGAAAAAGATGTCGAATTATAAAGGTTTTTATTGGAAATACCAGCCGCGCCTTTTTCGGGACTCCGGGGTTTGTAGGGTGGGTGGACGGCGCGGGAAAATCTTCTGATAACGACGGGTTCCAGGCGTCGTCAACCCGCAGACGAGCTTCGATTTCTTTTTCATCATCCTGCCAAGAAGGCTCAGGAGCATGCCGTATTCTGTCGGCGTCAGAATTTTTTATTGTGATGCAAAACCATTGCCTCTGGCAGTGAGTAGAATGAAAAGGTTTTACCCTGTGAGTAAGTAAAAAATAGATATTATGAACCTCCCTGGAAGGTGCGACCCAAACCAGAGGAGGTTCATAATGAAGGAACGATTCAGAAGACTGTTGCGTTATTCTGTCCTAACCCCCTTTCTCCCGCCGATGAGGCGGAATGACGCCGCCTCATCGGCACCCCCTCTCCCCCTTCCCCTTATGGGGAAGGGGGAGAGGGGGTTGGGGGGAGAGGAGGTTAGGACAGTCGTGAAAGACGAGTCGGGAGACGGGGAAATAGGGTTGCGCTGGAAAATTACCCCGACTGGAACCGGCACAGTCGCAACTTCCAGATGCGGTATTCGAAAAAGCAGTCTATACTCGGGCCAAACGGCGGGAGACTTGATGATGGAAGAAAGCATCCGTATGTTTATTGCGATCGAATTATCCCCCGCAATCCGCCGGTGGCTGGAGGGGGCGAAAACCGTCCTGTCCCCGCGCCTCCCGCCGGACGCCGTCCGCTGGGTGGATCCCGGGGCGATCCACCTCACGTTGAAGTTCCTCGGCGACGTGCCTTCCCGCCGGACCGGGGAAATCCGTGCCGTCATGGACGGACTCGCCCCCTCATTCCGGACGTTTCCATTTTCGGCGGATGGCCTGGGGTGCTTCCCGAACACCGCCCGCCCGCGGGTGATCTGGGCCGGCATCCAAGGCGGTCCGATGCTGGGGGATCTTCAGAAGCGTCTTGAGCAGGGGTTGGAACGGATCGGGTTCCCGGCCGAACGCCGCGCATTCTCGCCGCACCTGACTCTTGGTAGGGTGAAGGACGGGGTTGCCGCCGTCCGGTTGGAGGAGATCGGACGCGCGGTCGAAACGGTTTCCATGGAATCAACCGCCGGGATGGAAGTGAAAGATGTGTGCCTGTTCCGGAGCGTGCTTCAGCCGGGCGGGGCGGTGTATACCGTTCTCTACCGCGCGCCGCTCACCGGATGACGATCCGCGTCCCGTATCCGCCGGTCCCTTTGGTGGTTGCTTCGGGCGCGGGGGGCGCGGTCCAGCGGTACAGCCATAATGCGTCTTCGGGCCGCATGTTGACGCAGCCGTGGCTGCGCGGCCTCCCGAAATCGTTGTGCCAATAGGCTCCGTGCAGCGCCACGCCGTTCTCGATTTCGAAATAACTCACCCATGGAACGCCCGGCAGCTCGTACGCCAGCGGATCGGCGGTCAGCCGTCCGTCACCCATGTGCACGCCGGCCACTTTGATCTGGATGTGGAACGTCCCGGTGGGGGTGGCGGTGTCGTGGCGGCCGGCGAGTCCGGTGGAGACTTTGGTTTCATACACGGCCTCCTCCGACTCGAATGCCGTCAGGCTCTGGTCGGAAAGGCGGATTTCGATCCGTTTTTTCCCGGGTTCGATCTCGGTCGAGAGGGGCGCATACTGCTCCGGCGGGATCAACCTCAGGTGTTCGCCCGGGGCATAATATTCCCGCGTCAGCTGCCGGTCGTACAGAATGTACCAGACTTTGCCCCGCTTCCCGATCTTCACCCCCTTCACCCAGTGCACCGATTTGAAGTACAGCCGGTATAGGATTTGCTCCTCGGGCTCGACCGTCCGGTAGGATTGGGCGATCGGCACGCAGACTTCGGCGGGCGTCATCCGCTCGATGCTCCACGAAGGGATTTGCGGGCGGAAGAATACCGGCTGGATGTCTCCGCTGTGGATGTACCCAGCTTCGACCTGCAGCCAGCGCCGGTTCCCCTCCGGTCCGTCCGCTTCCACTGCGCGCAGGATCTGGATCAGCGTGTCTTTGCTCAGCGTCAGGATCAGCGGCGACCCGCTCTCCGGCTCCTGGTGGACATTCACGGATTCTACGGCGACCCGTCCCACCGGCAGGATCGGGGAGAGCAGGGCGGCATCCGGAATGCCGGCCAAGGCCGGGACGCCCGCCGCTGTTATTTTAAGGAAATCGCGCCGCGTAAGCGTCGTCATCAGGGCTCATCCCTTTGGTAAGGGTATAATCCAATAAAGAGGATAGCATAGAACGCCGGGGAGCCGGATGCAATTGAAATGCGGACGCCGGAACCCCGGAAAATTAGCCGATTTCACGGCCGGGAACCGCACGCGGCCGGGTGTTTTTGCCCCTTGGGCATCCATAAGGCATCGGAGGTGCAACCTGGACGGTTTGGAGCTGGCACGCAGCCTGGTGAGGACGCTGGAAGAAAAAATCGCGGAAGAAATCTTATTGCTGGATGTCCAGGGAATCTGCTCGTTTGCGGATTACTTTATTATTTGCTCGGGTTCCTCCGAGCGGATGCTGAACGCCTTGGCGGAGGCCGTTATGGAAACCGCGCACAAGGAATTTCATGCCAGGGCACGCTCGCGGGGGCGCTCGGAAAGCGGTTGGATTCTGGTGGATACCGGCGCGGTCATCGTCCACATGCTCTCTCCGGACCGCAGGGAGTATTACGACCTGGAAGGTTTCTGGAAGGAAGCAAAGGTGTTGGTGCACATTCAGTAAAACCGCATTTTGTCCCGGATGGAGATTGTCGGAAAAGGTCAATCTCCATTTCATTTACGAAGGCCCTCCGCTCCGCGCGTCCAGCCTACCGTGCTCCCTGACGTTTCATGCCGGCCATACTGCGTTTGGAAATGCCCTCGCCCGTAGCATGGGCAGGGGAAGGGGGATGGGATGGTTTTTCCCTCGGGTGATCTCATGGCCGCAATGTGTCGGGCGGGGGGCGACGCAGATGCAGCCTGGAACATATGGGCGGGGGGACTGGCAGGGTTGGAGAAAAGGGGGCGTTAAGGAGGGGGGCGCAGCTCTGTAATCTCCTCCGGTCGGACCGCGCGCGAAAACTCGTAATAGATCCGGAAATCCCCGATTTGCTCAATTTTATATTTCACCCCAAGGCGCGCGAAGCCTTCTTCCAGCGCGGCATCCAGCGCCGGATTCTTGGTCGTGATGTACGCGATGCGTTTGGCGTTCTCCACCAGGCCGCGGTAGGGCGGATAGCGGTCGTCGCGATCGGTGTAGCGCAAATCTTCGTGATACGGCAGCCGGGCGGTGAAGATCAACTCTTCGCGGGAAAGGAATGCCAGCGGGAACGACACCCAGTAGTTGGTGTACCCGCGCGTTTCCCCGTGCTGCCGCAGAAAATCGATCACCTCCGGCAAATCCCGCTGATCCACCTGCGCGACCGGATCGAATTGAGTCGTGATCCCCGGCGGTGTACGCCGTGCGCACTCAATCGTTCCCGCCGCCTGATACGCGGCCAGCAGGATGGGGATCATAAATGCGGTGCGTCCAAAGCGGGAGACGGCTGTGACGGAGAATTCCGCCGCCCAGGCCGCCGCGGCCAGCGCCAGCGGCGCCAGGTACCGGCCGCTGGGATCGTTTCCGAAGGGCGTCAGCAGATAAACCAGAAACAGAAATACGACGGACCCCGCCAGCATTCCGCGGGCGGGGCGGGCTGCATCGCGCAACCGCAGCCTCCAGACCGCGAAACCCGCCGCCGCCAAATGGACCGCCAGCGCGGCCGGCAGCATCGCCGGCGCCAGCCAGCGCAGTTCCCAGCTGGGCCGCATGCCCATAAGCGTGGAAAAACCGAAAAGAAGGAAATTCATCAGCCGGATGGATAAAATGCCCGCCGGATGGCCTTGCAGCGTTCCGGCGATCGCGCCCCCTCCGATTTCCGTGATCGCGGCCGAACCCGTTTGGATCCATCCGATGATCCAGGGCAGGGCGCCCAGGATTGTCCCGGCGCCCAATAACGCGAGCCGCAGCCATCGACGGTTGCCCGCGCCGGGTTTCACCGGCAGGCGCAGCGCCATTATGGCGGCGGCCAGCCAGGCCGGGCCGGTCAGGACGAGCGAAAGCGGAAACGACCAGAATCCGATTCCGGTCGAGAACCCCAATCCCAGCCAGCGTCCGAGGGTTGATTTCCCGCGCGCGATCTGCAGCGCGGGCAGCAGGCTCAAGACCCCGAAGAACAGCGCCTCCCCGTAGCCGCCGAGCGAGATGGTCGTATACAGCGTAAGGAAGACCGGAGGGATTGCCAGCAGCAGGACCGCGGTATTGGCGATCGCCCGGGAACCGTAACCCTCCTCGCAGAACCGGTGCCACAGGATCAGCGTCGCGGCAAACAGCATCGCCTGGACGGCGCGAACCACCCAAACCTGAGCCCCGAAGATCGCAAACCCGACCGCGACCAGGAGCGCATCCAGGCTGCCCATATAGGCCTGGCCGTAGAAGAACAGCGGAAACTCCCCCTGCAGGATGTGCTTCGCCATCAGCGCAACCACCGCCTCGTCGGCGTTGAAGGGAACCGCCTGCAGGGCGAGCAGGGCGGCTTTTCCGCCGATGCTTATCGCCATCGCGAGGATCAGCGCGCCGTGGCGGGGCGCGGTTTCCCGTATAATCGTCCGTATGTCGAGCCGCACGAAAATCCTCCTGGCGCTCCTGGTCGCTTTGCTGGCCGTCACCGCCCGTCTGGTTCCCGGCCCGCGCACCATCGACGACGCTTACATTACTTTTCGTTACGCGCGCAACCTGCTGCAGGGGAACGGCCCCGTGTTCAATCCCGGCCAGGCGGTGCTCGGCACAACCACCCCGCTGTACATGGGAGCGCTGGCCGCCGCCGCGCTGCCGTTCGGCGCCGCCGGAGCGCCCTTTCCGGAAATCGCGCTTGTCCTGAACGCCCTGGCCGATGCGCTGACCTGCCTGCTGCTCATTCGGATCGGCTCGACCCTGCGCACGCCCGGCGCCGGATGGGCGGCGGCCGCGCTGTGGGCGGTCTCCCCGATGAGCGTCACGTTCGCCGTCGGCGGTTTGGAGACCAGCGTCTTCATTCTGCTGCTCCTATTGGTATTGTACTTCCGCTTGCGGGGAAGATGGATCGGCATGAGCATCCTGGCCGGGTTGGCGTTCCTCACCCGCCCGGATGCGCTCATCTTTGTGGGATTGGTGTTTCTCGAACTCGCCATCACCAAGTTGCGGGCCGGGGGATTCCGGTCCGGGCTCGGGGCGCTGGCCCGGATCGCGCTTCCGTTTTTGCTTGTCGCGGGCGCGTGGTCCGTGTTTGCGTTTTTCTATTATGGCACGCTGCTCCCGCATTCGATGCTCGCCAAAAGCGTCGCCTACCGGCTGGATCCCGGCGCGGGGATGATCCGCCTGATCCAGCAGTATGGAACGCCGTTCTTCGAGCAGCTCACCTTCGGGACCGCGGCGTTGATCGTGACGGCGCCGCTTTACCTCTTTCTCTCGATCGTGGGGATCCTCCGCGCGGAGAAGCTCCATCCGGGCGGCGGGGCGGCGGCCGGCCTCGCATATCCGTGGGTGTATTTCATCGTTTTTTCCGCCGCCAATCCTCTCATCTTCCGCTGGTACCTTGCGCCCCCGCTGCCGTTCCTGTTCCTGACGGTTTTTCTGGGGCTGGCGGCGCTGTTGGAAGGTCTGCGCATGTGGCAGGGACGCGTCCGCAGTATCCTCTTCGCCGGCCTCGCGGCCGGCGCGCTGGCGCTTTCCATGCGCGAGTGGAAGACGGCCGCGGACCACGGCCCGGCGCGCCCGGCGCCCGGAATGGCGTATATCCAGCTCGAGCTGCAATACCGGGCGGTGGCGGAAGATTTGAAGGGGTGGATTCGTCCGGGGATTGCCATCGCCGCCGGGGATGTGGGCGTGCTCGGATACTTCCTGGATCACCCGATCCTGGACACGGTGGGGTTGAACTCGCCCGAAGCCGTGGGCTATTACCCGCTGCCCGAATCGATGTATGTGATTATTTATGCCATCCCGCCCGACCTGATCGTTTCGGCCCGGCCGGAGGTGGTGGTGTTCCTCGAAGTGTACGGGCGCAACGGCCTGCTGATGGATGCGCGTTTTCTGGAAGCGTACCGCCGATGCGCCGAGTATCCATCCGATATGTACGGCAGCCGTTCCCTGCTGGTGTATTGCCGGAAGGATCTGCCGTGAAGGAGCCCGAATCGCATTCCTTGTTTTCCGGGAAATGGGCATTGCGCCTGGCCGCAGGTTTTTCCGCCGCCCTTTATCTATTCTATTTATTGGCGACCCTTCCCTCGGTGCCGTTTCATCCGGATGAAGCCACCTACATTTATATGAGCGGGGATCTGGACCGGATAGTGACCCTTGGTCCGCTTTCCATATGCTGGAGCGCCGCCGGAAAAGGCGATCCGCTCCAGACGGAACGGGAACGGGATTGTCCGTTGGCCCGTTATGCCATCGGCGCCGCGCGCGGCATAGCCGGCTTGCCGGCCACCGCATCCAACTGGGATTGGAGCGCGGATTGGGCTCAAAATCTGCGGCAGGGGGCGGTTCCGTCGAACGAGGTATTACCCCTCGCGCGCGTTCCGCAGGCGTTGCTGCTTTTTCTCTCCGTGCTGTTAATGGCGCGCATCGGCGGACGGTTGGGCGGGGGAGCGGGTGCGCTCACCGCCGCCGTCCTCTTTGGATTGAACTCCCAGGTGCTCCTCCACGCCCGCCGGGCGATGAGTGAATCGGCTCTCCTGTTCGGCATGATCCTGACCGTCGCCGTCCTGATGGAACAAAAGCGGGAGCCCGGCCGCGGGGAGCGCTGGTTCGTGGTTCCCCTGCTGGCGGGCGCGGCGCTGGCGCTGGCGGCGCTCGCGAAATATTCCGGGTTGCTGCTCGCGCCGGTTGCGCTGGCGGGCATGTTCATTCTACCCGGGGAAAACATCCCGCGGAAAAATTTTCTGCGCGGGATCATGCGTTCCGCCGTGATGATCTTCGCCTTCCTTGCCGTATTCCTGATCCTCAATCCTGTTTTCTGGTGCGATCCCGGCGGAACGCTGGCGGCGGTCGTCGCGGAACGGCAGCGCCTGATCGGCGAGCAGTTGGCTGCTCTGCAAAGCGCCACACCCGGCGGCGTTTTGCGCACACCGGGACTGCGGCTGCTAGCGGTTCCCTACGAACTGTTCATCGCGCCGCTTGCATTCTGGGATATCCCGAACTATGCGGAAATCACGGCCGCGGCGGAGCAGGCCTACCTTGCTCAGCCGATCCACTCCCTGACGGTCGGCGGGATCGGGTCTGTGGTGGCTGCCATCCTGGCCTTCTTTGGCTTGGGATGGGCGGCGGTGGGCTGCCTTCGGCGCGATCCGGAATCCGCCCGGCTCGTGGCGCTGATCTGGTTTCTGGCGGTGTTGATCGGTATCGTCGTTGGGATTCCGATCCTGTGGCAGCGCTATTACCTGCCGCTCCTTCCGGCCGGGGCCGCGCTTTCCGCGGGGGCCGTGGGGGCGATTTGGACAAGGATAAGAAAGACATAGACAGGATTGACATGATTATTTCAGGAGTAACAGGATAAGAATAAAGAAATAAATAAAGTAACTGCTCAGCCGGCGATCGTCATGCCGGCGTGGACTTGGCCGGCATCCATTGAATCGCAGAAAAACACTGGGCCCCGGCTTCGAGTACGCCGGGGTGACGGACAACACCAAAAACGCCTGTGACGCTACGTTGAAAATAACTGTGAAAAAAACGGCCTG
>JAFGCU010000098.1 GCA_016932475.1 Anaerolineales bacterium | reverse complement strand
GGCATGGGGGCGCCTTCTCGGTGCGATATTCCTCAAGCCGCCGTTTCTGACGACGGTAATTCACTCTGTAAACGGGCTAAATAACCCTCCCCCCTGGGTGCCTCCGTTTCATGGGCAGGTTCTAATCCCCCCATCCTGAATGGATGGGGGGAAGTGACGTTAGGGGGAGGGAGACCGAAGCGAATATTCCTCAATTGGGAATGGAAATCGGATTAATGGAGGCGGCATGGGGGCGCCTTCTCGGTGCGATATTCCTCAAGCCGCCGCCTCCTGCGGCGGTAATTCACTCGCCCCGCTTTGATACAATTTATGGAGAGGGCGGCGCATTGCTCCATGAGGCGCCGCCATACTCCTCCCGCAGGGCGGGGCGGGAATCGGGCGCGGGAAAAACCATGCGGATCGCTTTTGTCGATGCCATGCTGCGGTTTTCAATACCGCTCGGAATTACCTCCGTGGCCGCCTGCCTGCGCGCAGGCGGGCATGAGGTCCGGTTGTTTATCGCCGATTCCGGATTGGACGAAGCGCTGAACGCAATCCGCGCCTACAATCCGGATGCGGTTGCGTTCAGCGTCATCTCGGGCAGTCACCGGCGGTATTTCGAAATTGCCGCCGCCCTTAAGAGGCAGCTCGGCGTGCTGACCCTATGGGGCGGGCCGCATCCCACGTTCTTCCCCGAGATGATCGAGCTGCCCTTTGTGGATTTGGTTTGCATCGGGGAAGGCGAGGATGCGGCCGCGGAATTGGCCGACGCGTACGACGCCCTCGGCGGAAAAATCCCCTCCGGGATCCGGAATTTCTGGGTCAAGCAGGACGGCCGCATCCAGCGCAACCCCGTGCGGCCCCGGATCCGGGACCTAGACCGGCTGCCCTGGCCGGCCCGCGACCTGTACTACGCGCAATCCCCGGTGCTGTTTGGGCATGGGATCAAGCATTTCATGGCACACCGCGGATGCCCGTATGCGTGCACCTATTGCTTCAACCACAGTTACAACCGTCTTTACCGCGAACAGGCCGGCGACGCCCGGGTGATCCATTCGCGCTCCCCGGATTCGATCGTCGCGGAAATCCTGTTTGTCCAATCCCGGGTTCCGATGAAGATGGCGGCTTTCGTGGATGATGTGTTCACGATCGACCGGGGGTGGATTCTGCGGTTCGCCGAGGTGTACGCCCGGCTGTGCCGCATCCCCTTCAGCATCAATGCGCGCTTCGACAATATCGATCCGGAAATCACGGCGGCGCTCGCCGGGGCGGGGTTGTGCCTGGTGTACGCGGGCGTGGAGGCCGGAAACGAGCATATCCGCAACGGCGTCATGAAGCGGCGGATGTCGGAGCAATCGATGGCGGAGGCGGCCGCCCTGTTCCGGAAACACGGCATCAAGCTGTTGACGGAGAACATCCTGGGAACGCCGGGCGAGACGTTTGAGCAGGCGGCCGAAACGCTGGGAGTCAACATCCGCCTCCGCCCGGCCGTCGCCAACGCGTCCATTTTTTCGCCGTATCCCAAACTGGAGATGACCCGCTTCGCCGTCGAACATGGATTTTTTGACGGCGATCCGCAAAGACTTGACGATAATTACTATCACGGTTCCGCATTGAAATTTTCCAGCGAACGCGACAAAACGCGAATCGTGAATTTGCGCTGCTTCTTCAGCCTGCTCAGCCATCATCCGCGGATGCTGCCGTTCATCCGGCCGCTGCTGGAGATCCGGCCCAACCCGGTCTTCCGGTGGATCGGCGACCTGATCGACGGGTACTACCTGAAGACCTGCCTGCCCTATGGCATGTCCGTCCCGGAATTTTTCGCCACCCTGAAGCATTTTCTTACCCATTACCGCCGCCGCGCAGGACCGGCCGTAACGGCGCAGGCGCGCACCGCCGGAATAAAAATTGATTGACGGGAGTATACGAGAAGCCGATCCGGAGGGATGCTGTTGGGTGAATTATTCCGGCGCCGCGTTTTTTTTTACCCGCTCAACCGGATTCCCCCGTATGCACATGAATTTTCACCGAAAGGACCGGATAAAAACGAAGGAAAATATTGTAAAACTCCGCGCAACCGGTTCGTTTCGATGCCCGCCCTGCGGGCGGTTTATGGGTATCGAGACCGCCGGATATTTCGCAGGGTCTCGATACGCCCGCAAAGAACGCGGGCTACTCGACCGGCTTTTTCAACTCCCTATGGGAAATTCGCCGGCGGCGCCATTCCAAGGCGCCGCTTTTCAAAACAGGAGGACGATCCGTGTTTGCGCAGCTTGAGGAAATCCACCGGCGCCCCAAACCGTTCGAGGCCTATACGGCGGCCGATCTGTGGACGGATGCATACATATCCGGGAGGATGCTGGCGTTTCATCTCAACGGAGAGATCGACCTGGCGAGCAGGAAGCTGCCGTTTATCGACAGGTCGGCGGGCTGGATCATTTCCCGGTTCGGCATCCGGGAGGGGAAGTCGGTCGCCGATTTCGGATGCGGGCCGGGTTTGTACACCCAGCGCTTGGCGGCGACCCGGGCCGCCGTGACGGGGATCGATTTCTCCGCGAATTCCCTGGAGTATGCCGAGGCCCGGGCGCGGGAGGCGCACTTGCCCATCCGCTACGTCCGCCGGAATTATCTGGAATTCGAAACGGACGAAACGTACGATCTGATCCTGATGATCTTCTGCGATTATTGCGCGTTGAGCCCGGAACAGAGAAAAATCCTGCTGGAGAAATTCCGCCATCTGCTGAAACCCGGCGGCTCCATCCTGATGGACCTGTGCCAGATGAACGCCTTCCGGCGGAAAGCGGAGAGCGCCGATTTTGCGCCGAACCTGATGGAGAATTTCTGGTCGCCCGAGAGCTATTACGGCTTCCGGAATACGTTCCGATACGAGGACGCCCGGGTGACCCTCGACAAATACACGATCGTGGAAAAGCGGCGCACCCGCGTGATGTACAACTGGCTTCAGTATTTCGACAGGGAAAGCATCGCGGCCGAACTCGCCGAAAGCGGATTGACGATCGAGGAGTACCTGGGGAACGCCGCCGGCGATCCGTTCGACGCCGGCGCGGACGAGTTCGCCGCCGTCGCGAAGAGGCGGTAGGAAGGGCGCCCGCCCCGGCTAATTCGGCTGGAGCGACAGAACGTAGCTTTCGTCGAGGAGCGTGTTCAGTTCCCGCGTGGCCTGGGCCTGGGAAACGGACATGGAATACTGCCATTCCTCGAGAAGCTTAAGGACCGCGCTTTTATAAATGGACGTTTCGGTGTCGTTGAGCTTTTTGTTTTTCCGGCAGAAGGAGAGATCGCGGATGAGCCCGCACACGGATTCGACCGCGCCGTCCGTCAGCCGGCTGTGAATGTGGGACCGGCGCTCGTTGCGGTTCTCGGGAAGCGGCGTATTGCGGGAGCGCAATATTTCGAGGAGGCTTGAAAAGCCGCTCCTGGAGGTGGGCGGCCGGAGGCTGCTTTTGAGCTGTTGGATCAACGGAATCCAGAGGATCAGGCTCCGGGTTTGCACGACATAATATTCGGAGGAAACGCCGGAAACCTCTTTGGATTCGACATTGATGATATCCGCAATCCCGTGAGTCGCATGAATAACCTTGTCGCCGATTTGGAATGCCATCTTCGCCTCAGGCTCTCTGCATGCTGAACAATGGGAGGAGGAAAAAAAATACCAGCCGGAAGAGTACTGGTATGAGGAACCTGCAAACCCTGATTGCCTGACCACCAGTGTACCATACAATGAAGTAAAGAGCCCCTGAATACCCCGTGACCGGCTGAGAACCGGCTCCGATCGGACCGCCGCAAGCCGGATTGCTTTAACGGCGGGCTGCGCGCGGCGGAGGGAAAGAGCGGCGGGGGAGCGAATTGGCAGGTTGTTGAAAAAGGAAGAAGCAATCTCCCTCTTCGAAAAAAGCAGGAGATCGCTTCGTCGCTTCGCTCCTCGCAATGACATCCTCAGCATTTTTCAACATCCTGTTAAATCAAAAACCCCGCGGTGAAGCGGGGTTTTTGTTTGCCGCCGGAATTACTTCGCGCGTTCCACGCGGGGTTTGGCGACATTTACTTTGAGCTCATTCCCCGCCAGGGAATAGGCGTTGTATTTGGCGATCGCTTTATCGGCGCTTTCCTGTGAAGTCATGGTGACAAAGGCAAAGCCCTTGGACAGGCCGCTGTCCCGGTCTTTGACAAGATCGACCGTGGTCACTTCGCCTTCCTGGACGAATAAAGCTTTGATCTCGTCCTCGGTGGTCGATTTCGCCAGGTTTCCAACGTATATTCGGATATCCATTTGCTGCTTCCTTCTACGGCGAGGGCCGTGAATTGAGTGACCGCCGGCGTTAAGATCATCCGGCGGCCTAAGTACAACGGGGGATCCATTGACGCATTTGTAACTTGGGAGCGCTTTAGTGTAACACACATAGCGCGAACCGGCGCCGCCGCTTTTTTGCCTGTTTTGGGAGGTGTTTCCCTCCGTGCGGCGCGGGCGAACGGTACTGGGAGAACGCGCCAAGTATAATGAACCCGGCCCGCGGCGGGCGGACCGCAGATTGCCGGGCGAGGCATCCGGGATGACCGTGGAAGAGAAGCGCGCGTATCGGCCGGGCGGAGTGAAGTATTTCCTCCTCGGGGTGCTGTTGTGGTTCATCGTGGATTTCGGCACGGCGGGAGGGTTCCGGATCGGGTATTTCCGGGAATACGGTCCCGCGCTGGCACTCTTTTATATCGGGTATCCGCTGGTGTTCGCGTTCCTTATTTTTGGATTGAGAGTGCCGGATCTTGTGTTGTTCCCCGCGACGCTGCTGGCGATCTTCCTTATAGAAGTGGCGTTCACGGGGAATCCGCTATTGATGGATTATCCGGTTTGCCTGCTGGGAATTCCGCTTTCCATCGCGGTATACGCGCCTCTGACCTATTTCCCGCTCTGGATCGTGCGGGGGGAAATGAGGAAGCATTGGCCGGCCGCGGTTGTTCTTTCACTAGTGGAAATCACCGTGATGTTGTTAACCGCGTTCGGATCCGGATAATTTTATTGGGTTAGAAAACCACTGCCTCTGGCAGTGAATAGAGTGAAAAGGTTCTACCGGTGAAGTGGAAATTATTTTTAGGCTGAATATTCATGTGATAATCGGGCTGATGTGTTCTCAAAGGATACAGGGAAAATTCCGCATCACAACCCGACTACCCTTCCCCCCAGGGCTCCTCCGTTTCAGAGGATGGTTCTAATCCCCCCATCCCGAAGGGATGGGGGGAGCGATCTCGGGGGGAGGGGAACCGGGAAGGCTGC
>JAFGCU010000097.1 GCA_016932475.1 Anaerolineales bacterium | reverse complement strand
TCGGGGCGACCCATTGGGTCGCGCTTGAAATGATACGATGACCTCTTTCAGGGCGACCCATTGGGTCGCGCTTGAAATGATACGATGGCATCTTTCGGGGCAAACCATTGGGTCGTGCTTGAAATGATACGATGACATCTTTCGGGGCGACCCATTGGGTCGCGCTTGAAATGATACGATGACATCTTGCGGGGCGACCCATTGGGTCGCGCTTGATATGATACGATGACATCTTTCGGGGCGACCCATTGGGTCGCGCTTGATATGATACGATGACCTCTATCAGGGCGACCCATTGGGTCGCCCCTACTTTTTAAAAAAATGAATTTTGCCGCCCTTTGCGGGCTTCGCGGTGAATGGTTTCGGGAGAGGCGAACGATTATGCCAGTTGATAATGTGCCAGGATCGCCGGCGCGACATCCGCCAGATCCTTTAGTGGCTCGAGGATCCGACTGCGCGACTCGGGCGGACCGAGCGCCAGTGCGGGGACGGGATTCCGGGTATGGCCCGGATCGGCGAGATCCTCCATGTTCCCGTGATCCGACGAAAGGAACACGGTCAGTTCGGTTCCTTCCATAGACTCGGCGATGCCGCCGAGCACCCGGTCCAGGATCTTCAACAGGCGGACGGCGCCCTGCATCTCGCCGTAATGTCCCGCATAATCCGGAAGCCAGTGATCGAACATCGAAAAATCATTGCCCAGCGCAATTTCCGCCATGCGCCTGCCCGCGGCTTCCGCGCCCAGCACGGGCGTACCCGGACGCTGCAGGCGGGAACGCCAGCCGCGGCCGGTGAAATCCGCGGAGACAGCCTGGCCGCGGTCCAGATCGGCTTCGGTCGCGAGCGGGATCCCCGCCAGGGTAAAGGCCAGCGGGATGGCGCCGTGCAGGCGCCGGCCGCTGCGGATCGCTTCGAAATAAGAATCGGGATAGGCGTTCAACAGCCGGGCGCGGAGTCCGAACCGGGTCAGGCGTGAAAGCAGATTGTGTTCCTGTAGAATGGACCGGATGCGGGAATCCGGTTTGGGGCCGTAATGCCCGCCGATCGCCATCGGCACATTCACGCCGGTAAGCAGCGTGGATTGCCCGGTGGCGGACTGAGGATCTCCGGCCACTCCGAGGGTTGCATCGATGGGGCGGAAGGATGCGCGCGCGCCGTGGAACGGTTCGAGGGTGGAGTCCAGCGACCGGCCGTCCAGCAGGCGCCGCAGGTTCGGCATCTCGGCGGCCCGCAGCGGATTAACCCCCGAGTCGGGAGGACCCAGGCCGACCCCGTCCAGGAACAGGAATAACACCGGTCTATGGGTCATTCGGGATCAGGAAAGTTCCTCATCGACGATCTTAAGGAAAGCTTCCACCACGGCCGGATCGAAATGCCTGCCGCTCTGGTCGCGGAGGTACTGCCGGACCTTATCCTCCGGCCAGGCGGCGCAATACGGCCGGTCGGACCGCAGCGCATCCCACACGTCGATGACCGCGAACACCCGGGCCGCGAGCGGAATATGATCCTTTTCCAATCCGCGCGGATACCCGCTGCCGTCCCATTTCTCATGGTGGCAGTAGGGGATGTCGATGGCGGGCCGGAGGTAGGCGATCGGATTCAGCATCTCGTAGGCGAACACGGGATGCTGGCGCATGATGTTCGTCTCCTCGGCCGTGAGCGCATCGGGCTTCCGCAGGATCAGGTCGGAGATGGCCATCTTGCCGATGTCGTGCAGAAGCGCCCCGCGCCGGACGTGAACCAGTTCGTTTTCCTGGATCCCCATGATCCGGGCGAGCCGGATGGCGATATCGGTTACCCGCAGGGTGTGGCCCTGGGTTTCGCGGTCGCGCAGCTCCAGCGCCCGGGACCAGCCTTCGATCGTGGCGTCGTATGCGGCGACCAGCTCGGTGTTTGTTTTTTGCACGTCCTCGAACATGGAGGCGTTGTCGATCGCGATGGCGGCCTGGGTGGCCATCGTCTCCAGATATTCCATCCATTCCTCATCGGCCTGGAGCGCGCTGCGGTGGAACAATTCCAGCACGCCCTTGATCCGGCCCTTGGCGAGAAGCGGGGTGACAAAATACGCGGCAAAACGGTCGTCGCTCTCCCGCAGCAGGCGGGCATAGGCGTTCTCTTCCTCCTTCCACAGCGCGACGGAAACCACCCGGTGCTCGAGCGCGGCGGTGCCGGCATAACCCTGCCCGAGCGGAAGGGAAGCCTGCATGATCGCGGGAGATTGGATCCCGCGGCCGGATAGGTAGGTGAGCGATTGGGAATGGGGGTTCAGGAGACGGATGGCGGCCGCATCCACGCCCAGCTGGGTGGTGACCTGGTCCAGCAGGACCGAGAGCGTCACCCGCAGGTCGATGCTGGCGCTGATGGCCATGTCGACGGCGCGCAGGGCGGAAAGGCGGCGCAGGCGCTGCTCGGTCTGATCATGCAGGGCTGCCCGGTGAAGCGCGTTGCCCGCCACTTCGCCGATCGATTCCAGAATCCGCAACTCATCCGGCGTGATCTCGCCGGCGGAAGTGCCCGGCCTTCTTGCGGCCCACAGCGCCCCGATGATCGCTCCGCGCGAGGCCAACGGCGCGCACGCGAGGGATTGCATCCCGTACATGTCCTCGGCCCCGGCGCCCGGCCCGCTCCCGGCCGGGGCATTCCTCACGAAGGTTTTTCCGTTGGCGATGGCTTCTGACGTCATGCTTCCCTTGGCGGGGAGGACCGATCCGGGCGGCACGAAATCGACTCCGGCGGATTGCTCGATGGTGTAATTGTCGCCGGAGGTGTCCGCCATCAGCAAAGCCACGGCTTCGCATTTCAGGATTTGGGCTGTCTGCCGGACGATGATGGCGGGGATTTCCGCGCGGTTGGGAGCCAGCCGCAGTTCCCGGTTCAGCCCCGCGATGGATTCCAACTCGAAGGTGTGCCGGCGCACCTGATGGAACAGCCGGGCCTGGCGGATCGCCACCGCAAGCAAGTCGGCTACCTCGGAGGCGATCTCCGCGTGTTCGCGGGTGAATGCGCCGGGAATCCCGGATGCGATGGTCAGCGCTCCGATGAGCTCGTCCTGCGAGAGCAGCGGGAAACTCAGATACGAGCGGATACCCTCCGTCCGCAGGGATTCGACCGTCGGGGGAGGATCCTCCATCGCCAGCAAATCCTCGATCGCAAACAGTTCTCCTTTTCTCAGGAAGGGTAATTCCAGTTCGTAATCCGAAAGCGGGACGACCTGCCCCTTTTCCAGCCGGCATTCGTTTTTTTGATGCGTATCGAGGATCATCGCCGTCCGGGCTTCCATGTCAAACAGCACCAGGCTGCTGCGCTGGCTGGGAAGCAGCTGGTGGATCTTCTTCAGGGTCGCATGGGCGATCTCTTCCGGAGTCCGGGCTTCCAGAATGGACCGGTCGATGGCGTGCAGGGTTTCCAGGCGTTCCGCGTAGCGCCGCAGCGCCTCGGCGGACTGGCGGGTCGCCTGTTCGGCCTCCAGCTGTTTGGAGATGTCCTCCGCCATCCCGATCATGAAAGAAGGCTGGTTGTGGATGTCTTTCACGGCCGATACGGTCATCCGGCACCAGATCCAATGATTGTTTTTCCCAAGCAGCCGCGCTTCCTGGCGGTAATGGTCCCGGCGGTTGTTCAGGATGTCCTCGAACTGGCTGCGGTTTGCGGCGGTGTCGTCCGCGAGCATGATCTGTTCAAGCGCGCGCCCCACCAGCTCGTCGTGCGGCGTCTCCAGAATGTCGCAGATGGCCTGATTGCCCTCGATCAGGCGCCCGTCCAGGCCGATCAGGAAGATCCCGATGGCGGCCTTCTCGAAGATCGCGCGGAACCGGGCTTCGCCCTCCATCAGCGCGCGTTCCCGCTTCCGGCGCTCGGTGATGTCGCGCAGAATGCTGGTGATTCCCTTCATCCGTCCGTTGGAATCCAGGATGAGCGAAGCGTTGACCTCCATCGGCACCGACGATCCGTCCTTGCGCAGGAAGGACAGGACGGCGTTGCGGACCGTTCCGGTGCGCAGCAGATTCTGCAGATGGATTTCCGCCAGATGCCGTTCATCCGGATGCACCAGTTCCGGCAGGAAGGTCCCGCGCAGATCATCCGGCGAGGCGTAGCCGAGGATATCGAGCGCGCGCTGGTTGGCGAAGGAAAACCGCGTATCCAGGCTGTGCAGGAAAATGGCATCCGGCGAGGTTTGAACGAGCGAGCGGTACTGCTCCTCACTCTCCCGCAACGCTTTTTCGGATTGCACCCGTTCGCTGATGTCGCGGGCCACGCCCAGGACCGAGGAAATCCGGCCGCCGGAATCGCGCATCGGCACCAGCCAGGTCCCGATCCAGAGCTCACGCCCGCCGATCCATGAGGGATTTTCCCGGTAGGCCGGCTCCCCGCCGTCGAACAGGCGCCGGACGATTTCCGCCTGGCGCTCCGCAACGGCGGGCGGGAACAGGCTCTCCATGGAACGGCCGACGATTTCCGCGACGGGCCGGTTGAACATCAGGCTGGCGAACGAATTGACGTACTCCACGTTCAGGTCGCGGTCGAGTATGAAAATCATGTCGTGCGCCGCCTCGGCCAGTGCGCGGTAGCGGTGCTCGCTTTCTCCCAGCGCGTGCAGGGCGTGCCGCACTTCCCGCTCGCTGCGGAGCCGGGCGGTGATGTCGCGCGCCACGACGAGGATGTGAGAGCAGGATTGGCTGGAATCGGCGATCGGGATCAGGGTGACGTCCATGCTGAGGCGAGGACGCCCGGGCGGCCGGGTGCTCAGTGTGAAATCGGTCCGCTTTCCGGAGCGGAGAGCTATCTGGAATTTTTCCGTATTGAACCGGAGGATGGGTTCCGTCAGAAAATCCTGAAGCGTTCTCCCGATCAGGGATTCCGCCGGACGCCCGGTGATTTGGGTTACGGCGCGGTTCACCTTCACCACGCGGAATACCGTTTCGGATTCCACGCCAAGCAGCATCAGCATGTCGGAAACGGAATCGAACACCAACCCGAGGCGGGATTCGTTCAGGCGCAGGGCGTCCTCGGCCGCCTTGCGGGTGGTGAGATCGGTCAGGACCAGGATCCGCCCGGAGCCGCCCTCCATGTTCATGACGTTCGCGGAGATGGAAATATTAAGGTCCAATTTTTCCCGGCCGGGCGGGGTGCAGGTGAATTCCAATCCCCGGATTTCCGCAGGAATGGCTTTCGCCGGGAACAACCGCCCGGCATGCGCGGCCAGTTCCGGCAAAATTTCGAACAGGCCGCGGCCGAAGGCTTCATCACGGGGCATCCCGAGCAGGGAGGCGGCCGCCTGATTCCAAACAAAACCGATCTTCCCGTGTTCATCCACCCCGAGGATCGGTGTGGGAGCGGCTTCGAGAATTGTCCGCAGCCGGCCGCTTATTTGAAGGGTTTCGCGTTCATTTTCGAGGCGTTTTGCTTCGGTTTCCTTTTGAAGATGGATATCCTCGACGACGGCTTCGAAGGATTCCGGCGCGCCGTCCGCTCCCCCCACCGGGTTCACGACGAAACGGCACCATAAGAGAGATCCGTCTTTCCGCCTCAGCCGGGCTTCGAATCCATTCAGGTTTTTTTGCGCGCGAAGCTGACGGTGAAATTCCTTGGTTACTTTTTCATTCTCAAACAGATGCACACGCTCCACGGAAAGAAGGCTTTCCCGGTCGGGGTATCCCAGCATTTCGACCATGCGCGGGTTGGCGTCGATCAGGCGGCCGCCAGGGCCGACCAGCAATATGCCGATGGGCAGGGTTTGGAAAAGGACTTTGTACCGATCCTCGGCCTTCGCGGTCGCCCGCTGCTGTTTTGTCCGCTCCAACGCCAGCCGGACGGACATCATCAATTGCGGGAGATGATCCGTGGATTTGACGACGTAATCGTCCACGCCGGCTTTCAGCGCGCGGGCGGCCGTTTCGCTGCTGCCCGAACCCGTGTACAGGATCACCGGGCAGTCCGGGTCCTGCCGGCGGATGCGCTGGAACAGCGCCACCCCGTCGGTCCAGGGCAGTTGATAATCGGTGATCGCCAGTTGAAAACGTGCCCCCTTCAGCGCCCGGGTGAGGGCGGAATCGGTTCCCACGCTCGTGACGCGGCAATCCGGAAATTGCCGCCGCAGTTCCCGTTCGGTCAGGGCGCGGTCGTGTTCGTTGTCGTCGATGAGGAGGATCTGAAAAGGGCTCACCCCGGCTCCCTTTCCGAGCAGGTTGACGAATCCGCGGCCGGAACAGCGGCGCGGAAATCCCCTCGACGGCCGGGATCAGCCGACTGTCGGCGGTTCATTTAAATCAATCCAGTAATGATGCACCATCCGGATGATTTCCTTTAATTGGTCGAACGACAGCGGTTTGACCAGATAGGAATTGACCCCCAGGCGGTAGGCCTGCGCGATGTCGGCGGTTTCCCGCGACGAGGTGAACGCGATGACGGGCAGGGCGCAAAACCGGCGATGCCGCCGAAGCCACGCGAGGACCTCCATTCCCGTCATCCGCGGCATTTTAATATCCAGCAGGACGATCCAGGGCCAACCCGGTTTCCGCTCCGGAGCGGTGGAGTCCTTTTCCTGAAACCACCGGATCGCCGCATCGCCATCGTCGAGAACCGTCAGGTCGGTGGGCAGGTTCAGCTTGCGCAGCGCCCGCCGGACCAGAGCCGCGTCGTTGGGATCGTCTTCAATAAGCAGGATGGATTTGCGGATTTTTTCCATCAGCCGGATCCGTCCAGACAGGTTGCCGCGGCCTTCCCCTGCTCAACCCTTTCACGGTTACGGGTAGTAGATCTCCAGGAAGGTCCGCACGATGGAAGCATCGAAAAACGTCCCCGCCAGCGATTTCAAGTGCGTCTTCACCTGCGCATCCGGCCATGCCTTGCGGTAGGGGCGGTTGGAACGCAGGGCATCCCAGTTATCCACCACCGCGAAGATCCTGGCCGCGATCGGGATTTGTTCCCCCTTCAACCGACGCGGATACCCGTTCCCGTCCCATCGTTCATGATGGCAATAGGGGATATCCAGCGACGGGCGGAGGAACGCGATCGGGGCCAGCCATTCGAAAGCGGAAACCGGATGGCGGCGCATGGTCTCCCATTCCGGATCGTCGAGCGGACCCGGCTTGAGGAGGATCCCGTCGGGGATCGCCATTTTTCCAATGTCGTGCAACAACGCCCCGCGCCGGGCGTGAATCAGCTCCGCCTCCGGCATCCCCAGCGCCCGGGCCAGGCGGATCGTCGCTTCGGTCACGCGCTGCGCGTGGCCTTCCGTCGCATGATCGCGCAGATCCAGCGCGCGGGACCAGCCCTCGATCGTCGCATCGTAAGCCAGAGTCAGTTCGATGTTGGAGCGCTGCAGGTCTTCGAACAGCATGGCGTTGTCGATCGCGATCGCCGCCTGTTCGGCCATGGTCTCCAGGCAGGAGATCCATCCCGGATCCGGATCGAGCCTCCGGCGGTGGAAAATCTCAAGCACTCCCTTGACCTGCCCGCGCGCGATCAGCGGCGCGGCGATGTACGAGTGGAACTCTTCCGTGGCCAGCGCCCCGGTGCGCGCCGGATCCTCTTCGCGGATATCCCACTCGGGGAGCAGGATCATCCGGCGTTCGAGCGCGACCCGTCCGGCGGTTCCATGGTTGATGAACAGGGATTGCTCCCGGGGCCGGCTGAACCGGAAGCCGCGGTCGGCGATGCAGCGCAGCGTTTGGGAATGGGGGTTCAGCAGGAGCACGTCCGCCGTATCCACCCGCAGCTGGCTGGTCAGCTCGTCCAGCAGGACCATCAGAGTTACCCGCAGATCCACGCTGGCGGTGATCGCCGCATCGATCGTGCGCAGGGCCGCCAGCCTTTCCAGCTGCATCCGGATCTGCTGTTCGGCGCTTTTCCGCGAGGAGATATCCCGCAGGACGAACAGCATCGTATCCGGTTTGCCGCGGCTGCGCCCCAGCATCGATCCGGATACTTCGGCGGAGAAGGGCGGCCGCCCGCGCGGCGAAAGCAGCACTTCGGCGGAATCCACGCGCTCGGTCCGGCGCAGCGTATCTAAAATCCGCTGAACGGATTCGCTCTGCAGCGGCGCGAAGGAATCCACCCAGCGCACGCCTTCCAGCTCGGAGAAGGAGTTCACCCCCAGCAGCCGGAGCGCCCGGGGATTGGTCATGCGCACCCGGGTCTCGAGATCGGTGACGACGATCGCATCGGGCGAGGTCTCGATCAGCGTCCGGTACAACGCTTCGCTTTCGCGCAAAGCGGTTTCGGCTTCGAGCCGCGCCTTGCGGATTTCCGCTTCGCGGATTTCCCGTTCCACAACCGGAAGCAGGCGGGCGAGATTTTCCTTGCGCAGATAATCTCCGGCGCCGGCTTTCATGATCGCGACCGCCTGATCCTCGCCGATGCTTCCCGAGACGAGGATGAACGGCAAATCCAATCCGAGGTCCTTGATCAGCGCCAGCGCCTGCGGGGCGCTGAATTTGGGCATGGAATGATCCGAAAGGACCAGGTCCCATTCGCGCGATTCCAGCGCCTCGGCCAGCGCCTGGGGAGTGTCCACCCGCTCGTAGAAGGTTGTGTATCCTCCGCGCTCCAGCTCGCGGTTCATCAGGATGGCGTCGTCTTCCAGATCTTCGACGATCAGGACGCGCAGTTTTTTCTCCCGGGGTGCGGTGCCGGCTTCCGCCGGGCCGGGGGTTTTTCGGCGGGGTTGGGCGGCGGATGTTGTTTTCGGAGGGCTGGTTCGCCGGGCGGCCGCTGTGCGCGCGGAAGCGGCGCGCGGACTGCGCCGGGGGGGAGAGGAGGTTTTCCGGGTACCGCGTTTTTTCATGCATTCCTCGATTGCCGGCGCGGATGGAAACACCGTGGATGGAGACACCGTGGATTCTACCCTATATGAATTGCGTTCGGCCGGAAAAACCCATGAATCCCGCGCGGGGGAGACGGCCGATCGAAATGCGCCGAACCGCCGTCCGCCCGGAATTAATTAAAGACGGCGGCGCGGGGCGACGCCAACAGCTGCTCCAAACGTTCGCGCACGCCGGGCACCATATCCGGAAGATGCGCGGGATCGAAAAACTCCGCCCGGTCGACTTCATTGCCATCCGGCCGGAGCGATCCGGACCGGATGGCGCATTCGAACCAGGTGGAGACCGGGTAGAGAATATCCCCATGGGGGTAAATTACGCGGTGCCCGCCGAAGATCCCGCGGATGCGCAGCGGTTCAATCCGCATCCCGGTTTCTTCTTCCGTTTCCCGGATCGCGGTTCCGGCCAGGCTTTCACCGAGCTCGAGTAATCCGCCCGGCAGCATCCACAAGCCGGTATCGATCCGCCGGACAAGCAGGATCCGGCCGCCCTCATCGCGGATCAGCGCCGTCGCCCCGGGCAGCACCAGGGGCAGCGATCCGATCTGCGCTCGCAGAAACGCCCATGTGGATTCCCGCGGTGTGCGGGAGGATTCCCCTTCCCCCGGATGTTCGGGAGAGGGCTTCGGGGCGGGGAATTCCGGCGGATCAAAAAAAACATCGTCCCCGCCCTCCCGTTGGAGGACCGCCGCGTACCACGGCAGCGTGGCGGGCAGATTCCCGCGCGGGAAGAAGGCGAGCCGCGAAGTCTCGTCGCGGTCCGGCCGAAGCGAGCCGCCGGTGATCCGGCTTTCAAAATAAAAACTGATTTGCTGCACCCGGTCGCCGTTGGGGTACAGAATATTGTGCCGCGGGCTGGACAGGACCGCCGTCAGCCGCGCCGGTTCCGTAAGCAAACCGGTTTCTTCAAACGCCTCGCGCCGCGCGCAGCCGGCCGGACTCTCGCCGGCCTCGAGGATGCCGCCGGGCAGCCCCCACAGGCCGAAATCCGGACGGTGATGGAATAGGATCGCCCCGGCTTCGTCGCGGAGGATCACGGTGCTGTAGACCAGCGGGATCAGCGCGGGCCCGGTTTTCCGGCGCAGGGAAGTAAGATAATCCACGCAGATCCTTTCGGATGGAAGGATGTGGCCCGATTGTACGCCGGATGCAGGCGGCCGCTAAGGGCTCAATCGTCATGCCCGCGCCTGCCCACGAAGAGGGCGTACTTAGCGGGCATCCATTTCGTGACCTTCCGGTCTTCTTCGTGTCCTTCGTGGATTCGGCTTGACAACCGTCATTTCGATATGAGATACTAATCCTGTACTTCCGCTCCACTTTATGCGCTATCCTACAGAAAGGAGGAGGTGATGCCCAAGATGAAGACATATGGCCAATCTTGCGCTGTGGCATCCCTCCTCTCGTGAACGTCTGAGAATCGATGCCACAGCGCAGCGAAGGCCGCCCGCAAGGGCGGCCTTCTGCGTTAATTAGCGCATCTGGAATCGGGTAATTGCCGCAGGTTTCTTATTGCCGAAACTCACTCCCTTGCGACCACGGTGTCGTAAAGACCATAATGCGTCAGCCCCTCGTGACTATCAATGCCTGTATAGCGCAACGAGGCGTCCTCATAACGGCGGAAAGCGAACACAGCCTGGTTCATCTGCTCGGTGTTGAACACCTTGAGGCGGACGAGAAGGTGGAAGTCCTTCACGGCGAGGCCGGTTACGGCCAGGAACAAATCGGGTTCCAGCTTGGTGATCACATCCTGCAGCGTGTTCTCGCGGAAATCGGTCAGGTACATGAATGCCGGGATGCGCGTGGCGAACTTGATCAGCTTCTCCTGCACCAGCTTGCGTTTGGATTTGTATTCCTTCTCTTCCTCGCTGAGCTGCTCCTTTTGCTTCTTCGTAAGATATCCGTCCCTGGCCTTGTCCTTGATCTTCTTAACCAGGTCGCTCTTGTTGATTATGGTCTCGATGATGTTGTCGCCCAGCGAGCGCCAGCCCTCGATCCGCTCCACGGCCGCCATCGCCTCGGGATTGTCGAGAATGCGGCGCAGAGTGTCGTTGTCCACGTTGACGAGCAGCGCGCTCTCCCACTTGCGGGCCAGCAGCGTGGCCGAGGTGCCCGCCATTGCAATGTCGAGGATGCCGCCCGCGTCGATCTGGGTCATGTTCGCGCCGTCGTAGGCCAGCACCGGCAGAAACGAGACGAGGTCCCTGACCGCGTTCTCCGGGTTCGGCTCGTTGGGCGAAAGGCCGATCCCGTATTCGGAAAGCTGGCGCAGCGCGCGCGTCGGGGCGAAGTCGAACACGAAGCAGATGGGCTTGAGGATCTCCTCCTCGTTGGGATTGTCGCCGTTGGGGTTCTTGATCGACCACGGCGACTGCACCCGGAAGGCGGCCTGAAAGTAGGTCTCGGGGGATTTGAGGTTGCGCAGCATCAGGATGGACGACCACTGCGGCACGGTTATGCCGGTGGTGAGTTTGCCGCAGGTAAGCGTGATGGTCTTCGACTCGAATCCGCTCCCGATGGCCTTGCGCACGGGCGGCAGCGCATCCAGACCGATGCCGGCCGCGGCGCCGGCCGCGACCACTATTTTGTAGTCATGCCAGAAGGTGTTGTGTTTCTCGCCCAGCAGGTTCGCCATCGCCTGGCAGGCCGCGACGTTGGGCAGGAACCAGAACGAGTGCTGCAGGTAGGGCAGCAGGCGCACGTCCGAGTAGGGGAACGGCGGCCGCGTGCCCGTCTTCAGGAACTCGGCCGCCTTGGGCGCGTACCCGCCGCGGATGATGTCCAGCCACTTCTGCACGTCGCCTTTGTGTTTGAATTGCGCCTTCGCGCCTTTGCCCGAGGCCTCGAAGAAAGTATTGAGGTCGAACTCGTTGAACTCGCCGGCGCTGGCGATCGCCAGCAGTTCGTCGGGCATCTGGTAGGTGAGCAGGCGCAACTGCGGCATCGCGCCGTAGGGGTTCCATTGGCCCGGATTTTTGGCGGCGAACTCCTCCCGGGCGCGCTGTTCATCGGTGTAGGTCCAATTAAAGATTTGCTCCTCGATGAACTCGCCGGTGGCGAGCGCCCGGAACGGCGTGCCGGAAAGGTAAAGGTAGGCCCGGGTTGTGATGGGCAGGAACTCGGTTTCTTTCACCGATAGCTCGCTCAGGTCCTCGTTCATATCTTCCAGGCCGCTGCCGTACTCCAGCCTGGCCTCCGTCTTCGCGACGGCGTCCTCCTCGCCTTCGAACAATTCCTTCGCGGTGTCGCGCCAGGCGCCGAAGTGGTACTCGTCGAACACCACCAGGTCCCACTTCTCCTTGTGGACCCATTCGTTTTTCGGCTTGATATTGCCCGCCTCGTCGCGGCCGAGCAGGTCCTGGAAGGAGCCGAAATAGACGGCCGGCTTGCGGCGGCCGACCTTCCGCGGGTCGCCGTCGTTGTGGCGGGAGAGGTACAGCCATCCGTCAAAGTCAACGTGGGATTCAAGATCCGTCTGCCACGCGTCCTCGACCGCCGGTTTAAAGGTAACCACGAGCACGCGGGTGGCGCCGAGCTTTTTGGCGAGCTGGTAGGCGGCGAAGGTCTTGCCGAAGCGCATCTTCGCGTTCCACAGGAAACGCGGGACGGCATGCATATCCTCGCTCCAGATGGAGTGAAAGTACGCATGCGTTTTGTTGACCGCCTCGGCCTGCTCCCGGCGCATCGCGAACGTCTCGTGATGGGTGCCGGTAAATCGTTTGCCGGCGCGCAGCTCGGCGAGCGCGGTCTTCAGGTCCTTGATCGAGCAGCGCATCCACTCCAGCTCGACGTTCTCGAATCCCTTTTTTCCGAGCGCTGCGCGTACGTCGCGGTCGGTGAAGAGGGAGCCGTCGGGACCTTCGGCGGATTCTTCGAGTTCGATCGTGTAGTTTTTGATCGCTGCGGTTTTGACCTGCTCGGCCACGCGCCGCTTCACCTCGCGCGCGGTCTGGCCCACCTTGAGAAGACCCTTGTGCGCCGAATCGTCGATCGAGTAGGCGTAGATGCGCGGCCGGGCTTCCGGCTTGGGCGCAAGAATCTCCTCGATTGACTTGGTCATTCCTCTGACTCCATTGGGCGGATCATTGATTCGATAAAGGCCTTTTCTGTTTCGTTGATACCATACTTCTTGTAGAGGGCTGCGTCAGTCCAAGTCCTGTTCCATACCTGCACCGGCACCCAGTAGTAGGTCGAATGGGTGGCGTGTTGGGTGATCTTCCGGAGTGAGACTAGAAACCTAAAGAACCGGGTCGTGTAGTACGATTGAAGACTCTCAGCCTCCTTTCGAGACGACACGAAGAAAAAGAGAAAAGACTGAGTGCAAACAGATGGTGATGGCGCAATCAAAGACGGTCCCAAAACTAGATCGACCCCACTCCGCTCGCGCTCACGACCAGAGCCAACCGCTGGTACCAGTAACTTCCAAGTATCGATTAGGTGCTCACTCTTAGTCACTTCCTTGCGCGCGATGTAGCCCACAGCTCGTTTCATCGTGCGGATGTAGTAGAGTGGGAGATCGCCCTTGCATTGCTTTTCATGGAATCCATCGAAGTTCGAGGTCCAGCCGAACTCCTTGTCGCGGGCAAGAATCGTGTTCACTGGCGCCTCATTGTGCGCTAGCACCTTCCGGAGTATATCCAGTGCACGGTTATCCCTTACCAGTACATCAAACTCATTGAGATTGCGACTGTTTGGACCATTCAATTCGCCTGCTCTCACACTTGTAATACTACAAGGGCCATCATGTGCCGCGTCCCAGAGGAAGTAGCATACACCGCCGTTGATCCCTACGGAAGGGAATACTTCGGCGGCATTTGGGTAGTCGACGAGCTTTCGAATTCGTGTATCTCCGAGCATGGTCTGACGGAATTCGGTAAGCCCCAATCCACCCGCCATCCATCGGGAGGGAATGACCATGGTCAAGTAGCGCGGCTCCAACTTCTTCGCTTGCTCAACGAACATCTGGTAGATGGGAACGTCTCGAGTTCCACCATCGCTTGATAGCTGGTATGGCGGATTTCCAATAATCACGTCGAATTGCATATTTCCTCCAAACAACTCGGCATTCCGAGTCTTGACTTCGTCCGTATGGATGAACGCATAGGCGTGTGTCTCAAACTCTTCGCCTCTGTCATATGTCTTTTGGCTGGCGCCGCAGTACGCGCACCTGCCCTCCACCCACATGTGTTCCATCCGCTTAAACCAGATGTTCCCCGCATCACTGGCGAACGACTTGGCGATGGAATGCTTGCCCTGGGCGTGCTTCGAGCAATACACGCTCCGGCGCGCCAGCAGGCTGGTGAGATGGGTGATGCCGATGCCGAAAACCTGCTTCGTCAGAATGTGATTAACACGCTGTTTAAGGTTAGGAATCTCGTCCGCCAGGCCTTTAGTCAGGCGGCTGGTGATCTCGCGCAAAAACACTCCGGACTTCGTGCAGGGGTCAAGGAACTTCACCGACTTATCCGCCCACAGGTTCGCGCCGCTGTGCTCGGCAGCCCATGCCTCGGTCAGCGTATCCAGCATTCGGTTGGCAAACTCGGGCGGCGTGAAGACCTCGTCGTTGGAGAGGTTGGCGATGCAGGTCAGGATATCCGGGTTGCGCCCGCGCAGCACGAAGCCGGCCTGGTTGCTCATTTGGCCTCCTTCGGAGTATCGTAAAGGGACGCCAGCTCGCCCGCAGTCATCGGCTTATAAGTCTTTGCCGGGGTGAAGAGCTCGTGCTTCCCCATTTGTGCGAAGAGCGAACCCTCCGCGCTGAAGGTCGACGAAAGGGTGAGGGTGGTGAGGTGAAAGTCGCGCCGCTGGAACTTGCCTTTGCCCAGGTAGCCCCACTCCGCAAAGAGGATCGGCTTGCGGTCGTGGGTGCGCATGGTGAGC
>JAFGCU010000096.1 GCA_016932475.1 Anaerolineales bacterium | reverse complement strand
GCCTTCTGGAACCTCGCCGTTCGGTAACATCCATTTTGAGCGGACGAATACCTCTTCGGTAACCGTTATTTATGAGCGAATATGGGATGTCATTCCGAGGGGCCTTCCGGCCCCGAGGAATCGGATAAATAAGATACCGATTCCTCGCCCCTCCCTCCGCTCGGCGCACGGCATGACTGGGATCAGTCCTGCCCGGGCAGCCGTTCTTTGACCGCAGCCAGCAGGGATTCGTAGGATTTTTGGAAGGCCTGCACGCCTTCCAGCTCCAATTGGTAGGTCACCTGCTCCATGGCGATCCCGGCCTTGGTTAGCATCCCGGACAGCGCGCGCGCCTGCTCGAGGTCGTCGCCGATCCGCAGCGCCGGATTGCCGTGATCGCGGTAGGCGGCGACGGTCGCGGGGGGCATTGTGTTGACGCTGTCGTTGGCGATCAGGGCTTCGACATAGTACGTATCCGGATAGGCGGGATCCTTGGTGCTGGTCGACGCCCATAGCGGCCGCTGAATCCGCGCCCCGTAGGAAGAGACTTTCAACCAGCGCGGGCCCCGGAAGAATTCTGAGAAAGCCTGATACGCCAGCCGCGTGTTGGCAATGGCGGCCTTCCCGCGCAGCGACCGGTGCGCTTCCTCCGGAATCGAGCCTTCGGATGACATCTGGTCCAGCAGCCGGTCCACCAGCGTATCCACCCGGGAGACGAAGAAAGAGGCCACCGAGGCGACCCGGTCGATGCGCAGGCCGCGCGCAAGCCTTTCCTCCAATCCGGTCAGGTACGCTTCCATCACCATTCGGTAGCGTTCGACGGAAAAGAGCAGCGTCACATTAACCGGTATGCCCTCGCCGATCGCCTGCCGGATGGCATCCAGGCAGGCCGAGGTTCCCGGGATTTTCATCATCAGGTTCGGCTTGCCGACGGCCTGAAACAGCCGCACGGCTTCGCGGATGGTGGCGGAAGGATTGTTCGCGAGGGTGGGGGATACTTCCAGTGAAATATATCCGTCGACGCCGCCGCTCTCTTCCCACACCGGGCGGAATATATCCGCCGCCGCCCGGATATCCTCCAGGGCGAGCCGCTCGTACGCCTGTTCCGGGGTGTACGCCTTCCCGGTCAGCCCGCGGATCGCGGAATCGTATTCCCCCGAACGGGCGATCGCGTTCTCGAAAATCGTCGGGTTCGAAGTGACGCCGCGGATTTCGCCGGCGCGGACCATGCGCTCCATCTCGCCGGATTCGAGCAGGCCGCGGCGGATGTTGTCGTACCACACGGATTGCCCCATCCGGTTCAGGAGGACAAGCGGATTTTCTGTCATTGGCCAACCTTTCCCGCGGCTTCGGATTCGAGCGCGCGGATTTTCCCCACCCGGCGGTGGTGACGTTCGTCTTTGGAAAAGCGCGCCGCCAGAAACACCTGCACCAGTTCGCGCGCCAGCTCCGGTCCGATGATCCGCGAACCCAGGCACAGGACATTCATGTCATCGTGTTCGACGCCTTGATGGGCGGAATATGCATCGTGGCACACGCCTGCGTAAACGCCTCTGATTTTATTGGCGGCGATGCAGGCGCCGACGCCGGACCCGCAGACGAGTATTCCGCGGGCGGCGCGTTTTTCCAGAATCTCCCTGCCGACCTTGCGGACGATGTCCGGATAATCCACCGGAGCGGGGGAATCCGTCCCAACATCCAGCACCTGGTGGCCTGCCTTGCGAACCGTTTCCACGATGACCGGTTTTAACAGGTAACCGGCGTGGTCGAATCCCAGCGCGATCTCCATGGTTCTCTCCCGTTCGGTCGGCCACAGGTTTTGGCCGGTGATTTTAAAAAATCCACAAACGCGGAAGGGATTTTACCATGCGCCGATCCAACCTGACCCAAAAATCATTTTTGGCGAAAAAAAACCGGAAGCTCCGATTGCATTTTTTCCGTCCTGCTTATTTCTCTTCTGTTCTTCGCGGAAAAGTATTATGCCGGGATTCCCCAAATGCGTCCCACGCCGTCCGATCCTCCCGACAGCAGCGACCGGCCGTCCGGAGAGAACGCCAGCCCGTTCACCCAGCCGTTGTGGGCGGGGATCACCCGGATCAGGGTCCCATTTTGCAAAGACCAGAAGCGGATCGCCCCCTGAATACCCCCGGCCGCCACGAGCGATCCGTCCGGCGAGATGGACAGTCCGAAAACCGAACTCATGTACCCGGATAGGGTCCGGAGCAGAGATCCATCCGCCAGATCCCAGACCCGGATATCCCCCCGGTCGTCACCGGCCGCGAGCAGCGATCCGCTGACGGCCAGACACCACACCGCGGACTTCCCGGTTGCGGATAGTTGCTCCGGCGATTCCGGATTCTCCGGATTCCAGACCAGAATGGATCCGTCGCCGAGACCGCCGGCCAGGAGCGTTTTCGATTCTTCACCGGTCTGCACGAAGGCAAGGCTGGTCAGCCGGGAGGGGACGGGGATCGACCGGCTTTCTCCCGTTTCCAAATGTGTTATGTGCAGCACGCCGTTTCCGCCGGCGGCCAGGATCTTTCCATCCGGGGAATATGCGATCGACCTCACCCCGGCCACACGGAACTCCTTGCGGGAGGCGAACGATTCCAGATCCAACAGGCGCACTATCCCGGGCAATCCATCCGCGACGGCGAGGATCCTGCCGTCGGGGGAAAATGCGGCGGACATGTCGGCCGTGCTGGCCGGGCGCGGATTACCGACCGGGAAAACATTCCCGGCGGATACGTGCCACAGGTAGGTCAATCCATTTTCCGCGTTCAGCGCGGCCCAATCCCCGCTCGGATGAAAGGTCACGAAACGGATGCCGCCGAGCATTTCCGGGAAGATCCGGACCTCCTCCAGCGACAGCGCATCCAGTATGATCGCCCGCTCACCGATCGATACCGCGGCCAGCCGGGCATCGTCGGGCGAGTATCGCAGCGAGTCGATCTTCGTGAAGGTGGCGGCCCGTTTCCGAATAAGTGTTCCCGCCTCCGGATCCCAGAGCATCACCGTCCCGTCGCCCGCGCTGGTGGCGATCCTGCTTCCGTCCGCGCTCCAGGCGGCGCTCCACGCGCCGTAGGCGTGCCCCGCCAGGAGCGCCAGCGGTTCCCCGGAGGGATAATCCCAAATTTGAACCGTGCCGTCGCCGCAGGCGGAAGCCAGCCGGTTTCCATCCGGCGAAAAGGCGATCCCGAACAGCAGCCCGAATTGGGTTTGCCAATGCGGAAGCTCCTCCCCCGTCGCCAGATCCCAGCGGGAGAGGTACCCCTGGTCGCCGCCCGTCACCAGAACCGTGTCATCCGGGGAAAAAGCCAGGCTGCGGATGCCGTATCCCCAGTACCCGAGCAGCGGGTTGGTGAACCGCTGGCGGGCCAGTCCGGAATTCAGATCCCAAACGGCGACGGATCCATCCTCGGCGCCCGACGCGAGAAACGCCGAGGGCCTGCTCGTTTGTTGCCAACCGGAGAAAGCCAGGCCGCGAACCGGACGCGCATGCCAGAGAAACCTGTGCTCCGTTTTTCCCGACGCCGCTTCGAGGATTACAACCGTTCCGTCCTGCATACCGGCCGCCAGCCATTTCCCATCGGGAGAGTACCGGACCGCCAGAACCGGCGAAGAGTAGGAATAGGAGGCGGTGGACGTCCAATCGGCTGTGGCGAGTATCTCCACACCGCGCGAGGTCCCCATCGCCAGTTGTACTCCGTCCGGCGAATAATCGGCGGCGGCCGGCCAGCCGCGTCCAAAATGACCGAGTTCCTTCAGCGCGTCCAGGTTGGAGAGAGAGAGGGCTTCCCGTCCGGAAGGAACCGGAGCAGCCTGCAGCGGAATGATCTCAGCCGGCAGGGCCGGGTCGGTGGACGATCCGGATCGGGGTGTCTGCGGCGCCGTTTGGGAAGGAACGGTGTGGGGCGCAAAAACCGACGCCGCGCCGATTCCCAGGGTTACGACGAGCGCCGCTCCTGCCAGGACGGAAACAACGCGAAGCACGATCTTTCGCGGGTTCATTCCTTTTTTCCGCTTTCGGTATCGTCCCGCCCGGCTCGTTCCAAGACCCACTGCAACCCGGCCAGAACCAGGCCGATCAGGCCGATAGGCATCAATGCCGCAAGGAAGAACGCCAGCCCGCATCCCGCCGCCGGCGTTCCATAGGTAGCGGCGATGAAAACGGTTCCGACCACGAAAAACAGCGCCAGCCCTCCGGCCATGAGGCGCCGTTTGGTCTGCCGGGAATGATTGCGGAGATCCACCGGGGGAACACCCATACGCTTCCTCCCTCATGGAAAATTGTATCACCCCGCTTCCCCGATCCACTTGACGCGCTTTATGCCAGTGCTATGATTCAAGGACTGCCAATACTCCGGGCAAACCCGCCGCAAAGGCCCCAGCGGAGAGTCAGACTTGGTCATCCTTGAATTAAAAGATCTTGCCATGGTGCTCGAACGGAAGGTGACCGCCATTCAGCGCGAATTCACCTTGCTCGCGGATCAACTGGCCGTCTTGCGCCGGAAATGGGTGGAAGAGGAAGAAACCGAGCGCCCGCGGATCATCCAGGAGCAGGAAACCCTGAAGGAAAAACAACTGGTCATGGCGGAGCAGGTGAATGTCTGGCGCGACCGCCTGCGCGCGATCGAAAATCCCACGGGCGAGAAAACGATGCTGAACACGCTGGAGGAGTTGCTCGGCTGCGGGGATGCGGAAGTGGTGGAAGCCGTAAACCGCGCAAAAAAGATCATGGCGATGAGCCCGGAAGAGAAAGCGGCGTTGTTCAACAGGGCTGCCGCCGCCACCTCCAACACCCCGGTGGGAAGGCTCGTGCAGCGCGCGAAGAGCGCTTATGATCTCCGCAGCGGCGGGTCCAGGGTCCGTCAGGAAGCGGCGGTGGAATTTTCCAACCGCACGGGGATGGCGCAGGACGATGCGATTCTCACCGAGCTTGAAGTCGCGATGCAGGATGAAGATCCGGTGGTCTCGGATGTCGCCATCCGCACCCTGGTCCAGATCCTGCGGTTCCGGGCCGTGCGCGCCGCCGAGCTGGATAGCGGCCAGGCCGCGGTTCAGAGGCTGGTGAAAATCAAGGACCCGGTCGTCATCCCGGTGCTGATCGAGATCCTTAAAAATCCGCGTCAGGGGTACCTGGTTGTCGACGGGAATCTTCAAGAAGGGTCGAACGGGCCCGCTCGGCTGCTGGCGCTTATCGCCCTGGTGGAATTCCGGACAAAGGAAGCCCAGGACGTCCTCCGCATGCGCCGGTACGACAAGGATCAGAACATCGCCAATGCCGCCGAGCGCGCGCTGCAGGCTTTTCCAGGCGAATGGTCCGGGAAAACCGATTAATTGCGATACCAATGGTCTCGTCCATGAGAAGCACAACGCGTTCCCCATCGAGGGATGCCGCATCGTCCGCAATCACGGGGCGTGCGGCACTGCCGTCCGGTCCCGCGGCATATTGAGGAATTTCGCCGGCGGGCTCCAAGCGCTTTGCGGCGGCCATACCGCGATCTTCAGCGGATAGGCCCGGCAGGAAGCCTTCCAATGGATGCCGGGAAGCGCCCGGGCCATGGGCGAGAAGTCACGTAACGGCGTCCGCTGCGATGTCCTCGAAGTCATGGACGGGGTGGCGGAAACCCCGGCGTGCGGCGCGGCGGTGGCCGCGGGAAAAGGGTAACCGCCCGCCATACCGCGGACGGAAACGAAAGGGGATCCCCGATGCTGTCGGAAGAATGCAAACGCAAATTGCTGGCTATCGCCCGGGATTCCATCGCCGTGCAGCTTAACGACAAAATCGAACCCCGCCTCGATCTCGAATCGCTTCCCCCGGAGCTTCAGGTTCCGGGGGCGAGTTTTGTGACCCTGACCCGCGATGGTAACCTGCGTGGCTGCATCGGGAGTCTGGAAGCACGCCAGCCGCTCGCCGCGGACGTCCACGAACACGCCGGCGACGCGGCCTTCCGCGATTTCCGCTTTCCGCCCCTTACGCAATCCGAACTGGACGACCTGCACATCGAAATATCCGTCCTGAGCGCCCCGGTCCCGCTGCCCTATTCCCACCCGGAGGCGCTACCCGCGCTTCTTCATCCGGGTCAGGATGGCATCATCCTCGCGCGCGGCATGCGCCGCGCCACCTTCCTACCGCAGGTATGGGATCAGATCCCCGATCCGTATTCGTTCCTGGATATGCTGTGCGAGAAAATGGGCTTTGACTACGACCTGTGGCGAAGGGAAAAGCTGGAGGTATCGATTTATCATGTGGAGAGTTTCGAGGAGTGAGTCGCGGGAAAACCGACCATAGACCATCGACCATCGCCGAAAATCGTGCGAGGACCGTTTGCTCGCGTCTATTGTTTTGAACAATCCCCATAAGATGGTGAATATCGGCCGCGCACAATCGATTCCCAAACGAGTAATTGCGATGGTCAATGGTCGATGGTCGATGGTCGATGGTCGTTATCAATACTTCCTGAAAGTCTCGTGCTTCGCGCCACAGACCGGGCAGACGTCCGGCGGATCGCCTTCCATCGTATACCCGCACACCGGGCAGACGTAATAATCCACCGTCCCGATATCCTTGCCCGCTGAGAGATCGGCGGCGGCGCGGCGGTACAGCGCGAGGTGGATCTTCTCCGCCTGCAGTGCGTTGTTCATCGTCCGCTGAGCCTTTTTCTCCGCCTGCTGTTCGGCGATCGCGATATAGGCGGGATACATTTCCTCGATTTCAAAATCCTCGCCGCCGGCCGCGGACGTCAGATTGGACGGAGAATCCTGAACGCCGTCCAGCGCCTTCAGGTGATTGCCGGCGTGGATCTTCTCGGAGGCCGAAGCCGCTTCAAACAGCCGGGCAATGTTGGGCAATCCGTCTTTTTGGGCGCGTTCCGCGAAATTGGCATAGCGGATATGGGCCTGGCTTTCACCGGCAAAGGCATTCTGCAAATTGGAATTGGTGATTTTCTTCATCGGTTCCTCCTTGTGCCGGATCGGCCGGCCGCCCGTTTTGCTCTTCCCGGATCTCAATTGTACAATACCCGCGGTCCCTGATGAATCGGAAAGCGCTCCTCATCCTGGCATTTCTGGCACAGCTGGCAACATTCCGCTCCCCCCCGGACCTCGTGCATTGGGAGCGGGGGGGATGGGTTGCGGCATCCCCCCGTCCCTCCCGACCGGCCATTCCAACGCGCGAATCGGATTTGGACGCGGACGGCCGGATCGAACGGATCACGATTTCCGCCGGCCGGATCAGCGTCTTGCGCGGCGCCGATCCGCTGTGGATCAGTCCGCCGGAGTGGGATGTTTCCGCGGCGCAAATGGCGGATGTGAATCGGGATGGCCGTCCGGAAGTGGTCATGGCCGTATGGCGGCCCTTCCAACCCTGGCCGGTCGATGCCTGGCAGCCTCACGGCGGACGGATCGCCGGGTTTCAGGATTCGCAAAATCGTTCTTGTCATATAATCCTCTGGGGTTGGGGGGAAACGCGTTTCCGTGAGTTATGGGCTGGGTCCGCGATGGCGGAACCCGTTCTGGCGTTTTTCGCCGCCGATTGGGATGGCGACGGACGCGACGAGCTGATGACGGTGGAAAGCACGTACGATACTCCCGCGCTGGGCAGGGCGCTTGCCCTGTGGGAATGGAACGGGTTCGGTTTCTCGCTCGTGGACCGCCGGAACACCGGCCCCGGCCGGTTCGTCCTGCTGCTGGATGAGAACGGTTTGCCAGCCGTGCTGCTGGATACTATGAGCGGGCAATTCGATACAAGGAGATAATGTGAACCAAAAACGTATCCCCTCCATCGCCGGCTATTTCGTCCTCGTCGCTGCCACAGCCATGGCCTGCAACCTTGTGCCCGTTTCTTCCACGCTCGAGGCGGCGACCGCCGCCACCGGCACCGCGCCTGTGCCTGCCATGACCCCTCCCGCCAATGCGCATCCGGCCGCCTTCGCCGAGTACCCCGCGATCACGGTCGCGCTCCCGGACGCCTTTACCGGCGGGTACTCGCTCCCGGTCGATCTCGCCCAGGTTCAGGGTGTGGATTCGCACACCCTGAGCGCGGCCCAAAAAAGCGCGCTGGCGTCAAACGGATTTGTCGTCACCCCGCCGGAACCCGGCCGGTTCCAGGAGTTCTATCAGTTGTATGAGTCCCTCCGCTACGACGAGCAGCCGGTCTTTGTGACGACCGATTCCGTTTATCACGTCTACCATCTGATATTCGATAAAATGCTCCGCGACCTGGAGCGCGAGTATTTCATCTCCGCACTCAAAACGCTCACCGCCACGCTCCTCTCCGCCTCGCACGACCAGTTTGTGCAATCGCAGGGGACCGCGCTCGAAGAGCCGGCCCGCCGCAACGTCGCTTTCTTCGCCATCGCCGGCGTGCTCCTCGGCATGCCGGATGCCATTCCCGCCGAAGCCGCCGATCTGGTCTCCGCCGAGTTGGCGCTGATCCACGCCGCCGCCGGGCCGGAGATCTCGCCCGTCTGGGACCGCGCGGACCTCGCGCAGGATAAGAAACTTATCGAGGATTACAGTCAGTACATCCCGCGCGGCCACTACACCAGGAGCGAGGAACTGAAGCAGTATTTTAAAGCGATGATGTGGTACGGCCGGCTGACCTTCCGCCTGCGGGATTCGTTCGAGACCCAGCGCGCGCTGCTGGCCACCCAGGCTCTGCGCACAAGCACCGCTCCGGACGGCGCATCGGCCGAGTCTCTGTGGAAAAACATCTACGAACCGACCGTCTTCATCGTCGGCAAGGCGGACGATCTTTCCTTCACCGAATACGGCGCGCTTTCGGATTCGGTGTTCGGCGCCGGGGCGCCGATATCCGCCTATGCGGATGCAGACGGGATCGCCGAGTTCATGGAGGCCGCCAAGGCCCTCCCGCCGCCGCAGATCAACTCGATGTGGGTCTGGATCTGGGAGGACAAGACCGATGCCACCAAGGGGTTCCGGCTGATGGGCCAGCGCTTCACGCTTGACGAATACGTCTTCGGTCAAATGATCTGGCGCAACGTCGGGACGCTTGAAAAACCGCGCGGCCTTCCCAAAGCGCTGGATTTCTTCGCGGCGCTCGGTTCCGGGGAAGCGCTCTCGCTTCTGCGCGGGATGGGCGAGGACCAGTATGAAAACTTCGACAAGCAGATGACGAAGGTGCAGGGGGAGGTGGCCGCGCTGCAGGCGGATACCTGGACCCAGAACCTGTATTACGCCTGGCTGTATTCCTTCGAGCCGCTGATCGCGGCCAAAGACGCGCGCTTCCCCGCCTTCATGCAAACGCAGGCGTGGACTCGCAAGGACCTGCATACCGCGCTCGCTTCCTGGACCGAACTCAAGCACGATACGATCCTTTACGCCAAACAGGTCATGGCCGAGATGGGCGGCGGCGGGCCGCCGGAACCCCCGCATGGGTACGTCGAACCCAATCCGGAAGCCTATGCCCGCCTGCGGGCGCTGGCGATGATGACCCGCTCCGGGCTGCAAGCCCGCAATCTGCTCTCGGAAACCACCCGCGGCAACCTGGAAAACCTGATCGATCTGCTGGAGTTCCTGCAATCCGCCGCAGAACGGGAGCTTGCCGGGCAGGAACTCACCCGGGATGAGTACTTGCGCATCCAGTTCTACGGGGGCACGCTGGAAGCGTTCACCCTTGCGGCCTCCGACCGTGAAGGCGGTGGAGACTATCGCGATCTTTCCGACCAGAAGGCCGCGCTGGTCGCGGACGTCGCCACCGGGCTGGATGCAAACGGCAATTTGGTCGTCCTCGAAGAGGGAGTCGGCCAACCCACGCCGGTCATCGTCATCTTCCCGGATTCGCCGTGGCGCATCGGTTTCGGCGCCGTGTTCACCTATTACGAGTTCACGGTACCGCCGTCCGAGCGCATGACCGATGAGACCTGGCAGGCGATGGTGGAAGGCGGCAGCGCGCCTCCCGCACCGGAATGGACCTCGTTGTTCATCATCCCGTAAAACCCCACGGGGTTGCGGAAGGTAAATACATCCCGCATGCAGCCCTCCGCGATAAACGCCTCTTCCAAGAACAGGCAGCGCACCGCCATGGCGGTGCGCTGCCTGTTCTTTTCGATCAGCGCGGCGGCCTTCCTCTCCGCCGGAGAATTTCAACCGTCGGCAAGCATCGTCCTGCTGGGAGACATCATGCTGGGCAGGGGAGTGGCGGAAGCGCACGCCGGGGGAGATTGGGCGGCGGTTCTGCATTCCCTGCAACCCGCAATCCGCGCCGCCGATCTGGCGCTGGCGAATTTGGAATCCCCGATCGGGTGCGACGACAGCCTCCTGCGATCCGATCCGCGCTCGCTTGCGGCGCCGCCCGCAGCCGCCGCGGCGCTCGACTCCTCCGGATTGGATGTGCTTTCCACCGCGAACAACCACGCGCTGGACGCCGGCCCCGAAGGGCGCCGATGCACGATCGAAACGCTTTCCAGGCTCGGAATCGCCGCGCTAAATTCCTTTTCCACTCCGGTCGGGAAGAACATACACGGCTTGCGGATTTCCTTTTTGGCGCTGGATTTGGTCGGGGACTCGCCGCCGGAAGCAGCCGACGATCTTGAGCGGAGTATCCGGCGGGCGCATAAGGCCGGAGATCTTGTTGTGGTTTCCCTGCATTGGGGGCTGGAATATCAATCCGGGCACGACTTGCTGCAGGAACAGATTGCCGACCGGCTCGTGGAAGCGGGGGCAGACATCCTTTGGGGCCATCACCCGCACGTTCTTCAGGAGATCTCGTGGATAGACGGAGCGCTTGTTTTGTACAGTCTGGGAAATACCGTCTTCGATCAACAGGAACCGGCCCCGGCACGGCGCGGAACCCTCGTTTGGGCGAACGTCGATCGGAGCGGTGTCCATTCGGTTGCCATCCTGCCCTTCGCCATTGATCCGGGCGGGGGGAAAACGGGCGCGCTGGAAGTTACTTCGCTTTGGTTTTCCTATCCCCAAATCCGTTCCACCCGGGATATAATTGCCTTAAATCGGGGCGCCCCTTGATCGTCCGGCTATTACCCGCGGGACGGCCTGTATCCTTCCACCTTGGGAGAATCCATGGAAAAAACAAATTACAAAGGTTGGACGAACGCCATCCGGCTCGCCAATAAATCCATCGAGTTGATCCTGACCGCCGACGTCGGCCCGCGGGCCATCCGGTTCGGCTTGCCCGGAGGGGAAAACGAATTTTCGGAAGATGAAGCATGGGTCGGCAAATCCGGCGATGACGAATTCCACTCATACGGCGGCCACCGTCTTTGGCATGCGCCCGAATCGATTCCGCGGACGTATTCGCCGGATAACGACCCCGTCGAGGTGGAGGATACGCCGCAGGGCGTGCGACTGCTTCCGAAAGCGGAAGCAGCGACCGGGATCCGGAAAGAATGGCTCGTCCGGCTGTTCCCGTCGCAGCCGCATGTCCGGATCCGTCACCGCCTGACCAATTCGGGGCTATGGCCGGTGCCGCTCGCGCCGTGGGCCATCAGCGTCATGGCACCCGGCGGCGTCGGGATACTCCCGTTCCCGCCCCGCCGTCCGCATGCCGAAAGCCTCCTGCCGACCAGCCGCCTGGCGGTCTGGTCCTACACCGATATGACCGATCCGCGCTGGATTTGGGGGGAGAAATATATCCTCCTGCGCCAGGATCCCAAGCTTGCGCATCCCCAGAAACTCGGGATCCTCGGCAGCGAGGGTTGGACCGGGTACTGCCGCGCCAACCATTTTTTCCTCAAAACATATTCATATCAACCGGGCGCCGAATACCCGGATCAGGGTTCCGCCGCGGAGCTCTTTACCAATGGGGAGATCCTTGAGGTCGAAACCCTCGGACCGATGGTCCGGCTGGATCCCGGCCAGTCGGTGGATCACTGGGAGGATTGGTTCCTCTTCGATTCGGTTCCCGTCCCGTCCAATGACGCGGATGTGGACCGGCACATCCTGCCCAAGGTCCAGGAGGCGCGCGCTCTGCTTGCGGCGGGAAAGTAAATTCCCGCCGCGGGGAAACCGGTTGGCCATTGGCCGCCGCTTTTCGATCAGCGGAATCTGCAACCCGTCACCTGCGGAGTATTACGCATCCCGCGCAACCGGGTCAGCGCCTTGCCATGGAAATGCGGGAACTGCGAAATCCCGCCCGTCACGTACAAATCATCGCAAGTCGTAGGGGTCAGGGGGAATCCTTTCTTGGGAGCCTGACCACCCATGCGCCTGATTCGTCGCCGCACCAAAGCCTCCCTTCCCTCAGACGTGTTGGATCGGATTTCGATTCTCCTCGCCGAATGCCGGACCTCTTCCACACAGGAACAAATCGTCGAACTCGCCGTGGACCTGCTTGGCCGGTTGGTGCCGTCCGATTCACTGCTCGTGCTTGGGTATCCCGCGGAGAGACAAACGGTCGAGATCCTGCATGCCCGCGGCGTGTGGAAATCCCTTTCCAGGGACGCGATCAAACTTGAGCCGCAACCGAACCGTCCGGACCCGGTCGGCCGGATGCGCGGGTTGCCCCTGGACGATGCGCTCGGAAAGGCGGGGAACAACCCGCTCCGGATGTGGACCGCGCCCCTGCGAGTCCGCGACCGGAGCCTCGGTTCGGTGTGGCTGGGGCGCAGATCAGCTTTGTCGCGGGATTATTCCCCGCAGGAACGCCGGATCGCCGGAATGATCGCCGATATCCTCGGATGCGAATTATTTCATTGGCGCCTGATCCGGCAATCCGAAAATCTGAATTCCCAACTTCAGGCCATGCGCTCGGTGGAACGCGCGATTACCAGCAGCATGGACCTTTCCATAACTCTGAATGTATTCCTGGACCATGTCCTGCGGCAGCTGCACGCGGACGCTGCTTCCGTCCTTCTGATGGAAGCGCACGGCCGCGAGATGGCGGTGGCGGCTTCCAGGGGATTCCGAAGAGATCGCCGCCCGCACTCCAAATTTCGCCCGGATCACACCCTTGCCACCCAGGCCGGGTTGGAGCGGAAAACGGTTTCGGTGGAGGCGGAGAAGCCCGGCGATCCGGCGCTCGACAACCAGCCGCTGATGAAGGAAGAGGGGTTTGCCTCGTACTCCGCAACGCCGCTGATCGCGCACGGGCGGGTGCGCGGCATACTCGAGGTCTTTCACCGGACCGCCGCCGAACCGGCTTCCGCCCGGATGGATCTCCTGGATTCGCTTGCCCAGCAGGCGGCGATCGCGATCGATTGCGCTGATTCTTATCATAACCTGCAGCGGACTCAATCGGAGCTGTCGATGGCGTGCGATTCGATGATCGAGGGCTTTTCGCGTGCCGTCGATCTGCGCGCCCGGGAAGCGGAAGGCCACAGCCTGCGGGTGTCCGAACTCTCGATCCGCACCGCGGAGAAGATGGGAGTATCCCAGGATCAGATTCCGGCGCTTCGCCGGGGAGCGCTCCTGCACGACATCGGCAAGATCGGAATCCCCGACCGTATTCTTTGGAAGCCCGAGGCCCTCACCGAGGAAGAATGGGAGCTGATGCGCCAGCATCCGAAACTTGGCGAGCAGGTTCTCGCGCCGATCGAATTCCTGCGCTCGGCGATGGACATCCCGAAATTCCATCATGAACGGTGGGACGGCGGCGGATACCCCTATGGGCTGGCGGGGAGCGATATTCCGCTCCCCGCGCGCATCTTTTCGGTGGTCGACGTATGGGATTCGCTTCAGGCCCGGCGGCCGTTCCGCGCTCCGTGGAACGCCGCGGATACGACGAAGTATCTGCAGCAAGCCTCGGGACGGCAGTTCGACCCGGAGGTGGTCCGTACGTTCATGCAGATTCTGGGCGATTCCGAAAGTTAAAAATACTTTCACGAAGAACACAAAGCCCGTCCCGGAACGCGGCGGGCTGGGGGAAAACCTGAAGTACACGCTGCAGCAAGAAATTAGTAACAGCTTGGGCCGTTATTTTCACGGATTATTTTCAACGTAGCGTCACAGGCGTTCTTGGTGTTGTCCCTCATCCCGGCGTCCTCGAAGCCGGGATCCAGTGTGTTTCTGCGAATTAATGTATGTCGGCTAAGTCCACCCCCGCTTTGCATTCATCCCGGCTCATGAACCAGAAGCAAGCCGGGATGCGTCCCCCGCTCGCGAGAACTTCGCACCGGGAAACCGCCGGCGCTCATCTCTCGGAGGGCAGGCGCCGGCATGACGATCGCTGGCGGAGCAGTTGCCAAAAATATTAGTTTTCTTCTTCGTAACCCTTCAGATCTTCTTCGTGTGCCTTCGTGGAAGGATTATTTTTTCTTTTTCCCCAGTTTGGACGCCAGGGTGTCGAGCGTCGACTGGTGGGCGACCGCCAGCACCTCGTCGGATTCCTGCAAAACGGTGGATCCGTGCGGAAGGATCAGGTCGCCTTTGCGAATGATGGCCACCAGAACGCACTCGGTGGGAAGGCCGAGATCCCGGATCGCCTTCCCATTCGCTTCGGATTCCGGATGGATTTTCTCTTCCACGAGCGAGAATGCGCCTTTGCGCAGCTTGATCAGCGTCATCATGTCGCCCAGCGACATTTCCTCCGCGATCAGGCGCGCCATCATGTCCGCCTGGCTGATGGCCACGTCCACGCCCATTTCCGGCGTGAACAGCCATCCGTTCTTGGGGTTGTTCACGCGCGAGATCACCCGCGGCACATGGAACTCGAATTTGGCCAGGGTGGTGATCACCAGATTGGCTTCATCCTTGTCGGTCACCGCCGCCAAGACCCCGGCTTTTGCGATTCCCGCCTGTTCGAGCGTGGCGGGAGAGCTCATCTCGCCGAAGACAACCGTTCCTTCGGGCAGTTCCTTTTTCAGCCGTTCGAGAACCTCCGGCCGGTCGTCCACCACCCGCACAGTATGGCCGCCCTGCAACAGGAAATCCGCCAGATGCGACCCGACCTTTCCGCCGCCGACGATGATGACGTTCATCGCTGACCTCCCTCTCCGATCCCAAGAAGCTGCTCGAACCGGTCCATGGCCGCGGCCAAAACGGCGAAGTGCAGCATGTCGCCCGCGCGAATTTCCGTCCCCAGGACGGGGATGAACGCTTTGTCTTTGCGGGTGATGGCGGCGACGCAAATCTCACCCGGGGCCACCATGGCATTGACGGTCCGGCCGATCATCGCCGGCGTGGCTTCGAGGGTATGCAATGCGACTTCTCCGCTTCCGAAGGCCAGGCGGGCGTCCAACTCGGAATGGGTGAGCACTTCCCGGATCCTTTCCGCGCCCCAGGCTGTGGAGGAGATGGTGGATAGCCCGAGCCGCCGGTATATTTCCGCGCGTTGCGGATCAAACAGCCGGGCAACGACCCGCGGCACGTGGAAAATGTTCCTCGCAATCCGCGCCGCCACGATGTTGGCATTGTCGGAATCGCTGGTGGCGGCGAACGCATCCGCCTGTTCGATCCCCGCGCGGATCAGCACGTCCCGGTAGAATCCCACGCCGATGACAATGTTCCCGCGGAATTCCGGGCCCAGCTTTTCGCCGATATTTTCGTCGCAATCGATGACGGTGACATCATGCCCATCCTGCGACATCAACCGGCTGACTTGCGCGCCTACTCTTCCGCATCCCATGATGATGGTTTTCATCAGGCCGTCCTTTCCAATGCCTTGCGGCGATTGTCTATTCGCCTGCCGACCGCGAAGGGGAAAGCATCTCCCGGCTCCGCGAGAATAAACCGCGGCGAACCGCGGATTTCCGGATTTTTTCCAGGATGTACACCGTCGGACCGAAAAGCGCGATCCACCCCCAGAAGGCGGGCGGAATCGGCAGCAGCTCGAACAGGTTGTTGAAAAATGGAACATACACCAGAATCAGGATCAATATGATCTCAAGGACAACACTGACCAGGAGCCACCGGTTGCTCCAGTATCCCAGTTCGCTCACGCGCTCGCGGCTCGTCCGGCAGGCGAACGCATTTCCGATCTGGCAGGAAACCACCCCGGCGAGGAACACGGTTGTCGCCAGGATGTACGTCCGGCCGGGCGCCGTGCGGACGAGTTCCCCGTACGGAAGCCAGAGGGGGTTTACCAGATCCTGCCAAGCGGCCGGATCCATCCAATAATACACGAAAAAGAATCCCCCGTAACACAGCGCGGTCTCAAGAAATCCGAGCCAGAGGCTCCGTCCGAGCACATCCCGGTCCAGCATGGGCTGGTTCCGTTTCCGCGGCGGGCGCTCCATCACATCCGGTTCCGGCCGTTCGCTGCCGAGGGCGAGCGCCGGGAGCAAATCGGTTCCCAGATCGATGGCCAGAATCTGGGCGACGGTCAGCGCCATGGGAATATCGAACAGCGCGGCCAGGATGAGCGGGACCATTTCCGGGATGTTGCTGGCAAAGATGTAGGTGGAGAACTTTCGCAGATTGTCGAATACCGCGCGCCCCTCCTCGACCGCCCGGGCCACATCGCCGAAATTGTCGTCGGTTAGGATGAGATCCGCGGCCTCGCGGGCGACGTCCGTCCCGCTGATCCCCATCGCCACGCCGATATCCGCCTTGCGCAGGGCGGGGGCGTCGTTTACGCCGTCGCCGATCACCGCCACCACGTCCCCCCGTTCCTGAAAAGCCGACACCAGGCGCAGCTTGTGCTCAGGCGCCATCCGCGCAAAAATCACTTCCTCGCGCAGCAGAACCTGCAGCTGGGCGTCGCTGAGCTGGTCCAGTTCCGCGCCGGTGAGAATACGCGGATTGTCGGTTGTCAACATGCCGATCCGGCGCGCCAGCGAGTCTGCCGTCAACCCGTAATCCCCGGTGATCATCACCAGGCGGATGCCGCCTTTTTTGCAGCGTTCGACGGCCTCGGCCACTTCCGGGCGGGGCGGATCCATCATCGCCGCCAGCCCCAAGAACACCAGGTTGCCTTCGACGGATTCGGAGGAATAATCCGATCCCGCGCCCGTCCGGGCAGGCAGGTTGCGGCTCGCGAACGCAAGCACCCGCAACGCGTTGCGGGCGTACCCGTCGTTGGCCGCCAGGATCCGCGTCCGCAAATCCTGATCCAGCGTTCGGTCTTCCCCGTTGATGCGGATATGCGTGCAAAGATGCAGAACCTCGCGCGGGGCGCCCTTAACGAAAGCCACTTCTTGGTTGTCGCCGCGCCGGTGTATCGTGCTCATCCGTTTCCGGCGGGCATCGAACGGGATTTCATGGATGCGCGGAAACGCCGCCCCGGCATCGGCCTCGTCAATGCCTGCCTTAAGCGCCAGGACACGCAGCGCCGCCTCCGTTTGATCGCCGAGGTAGGACCATTTTGTCCGTTCCGGAGCGGGGGGCAGGAGCCGGGAGTTGTTGCACAGCGTGGCGGCGGTGAAGAGCAGGCGGAGGTCATCCTTGGCCGGGCCGGCGGGCGCGGGAATGCATTCCCCCTTGGGTTTATAGCCTGAGCCGGTGATCCGGTAGCGGCGGTCGCCCGCCCACACCTCGCGGACCGTCATCTGATTCTGGGTAAGGGTTCCGCTTTTATCCGTGCAGATGACGGACGTGGTCCCGATAGTCTCCATCATCGCCAGGCTCTTCACCAGGACGCCATGCCGCGCCAGGCGCTGAACGGCAATGGCGAGCGAGAGGGTCAGCGTGGGAACGAGGCCTTCCGGAATGACGGCGACGATGATTCCGATCGAAAGCAGGAAGGCGCTGAGCCAGGGTATCCCTTCCTGCCAAACGCCCCAGGCGAAGGCCAGCACGCCGATGCCGAGGGCTGCGAGCGTGAAGGTCCGCGTAATCCGGCGCATCTCCTTCTGCAGCCGGCTATCCTGCGCCGGAGTCTCCTGTGTCCACCGGGCAATCCGGCCGAATTGGGTCAGCGATCCGGTGGAATAGACCACCGCCCGGGCGGTCCCGGATGCGACAGACGTTCCGGCAAAGACCAGGTTCGGCCGTTCCACTTCGGTAAGGTCCGGACGGGGAGAGGCCTCTGCGGATTTGCGGACCGGCAGCGCCTCGCCGGTCAGCGCCGCGTTGTTCACCCGCAGACCGAATTCCTCAACCACGCGCGCGTCGGCGGGGATGTTGTCTCCTTCGGCCAGAACCAGAATATCGCCCGGGACGATCTCCGTTACCGCCAGGCTGGATTCCAGGCCCTCGCGCAGCACCCGCGCATAATCGGGCAGTAATTTTTCGAGTGAAGAGATCGCCTGTTCCGCGCGGTATTCCTGCCAGAAGGAGAAAACGGCGTTGACCACGACCACGACCCAGATCACGCCTCCCAGGAGCGGGCGGCCGCTGACGGAGGCGATCAAGCCTGCCGCCAGCAACAAAAGTCCCATGGGATGTGAAATTAGGGAGAAGAGACGCCGGTAATCGAGCGCGGCGGGTTTTATGACATGCAGGCGGTTGGTTCCATAGAGGGAGAGCCGGGAGGCGGCTTCCGCTGCGGATAAGCCTTCCGGACCGGTTTCCAAAGCGGTATAGACATCAGTCGGGCGGAGCGAGTAGATGGGCGCCGAAGGCATAACAACCGTTACGAAGGAGGTCGCGGCAGTCGCGGAAATGGGTATCCGCGGTGGAGGACGCTAGGCATCGTCGTCGGACCCCGCAGTTTCCTTGGGCTTGCCTCCGACACGCGGTTCGGCCATGGGTTTGCTTTCCAGATATTGATCGAGAAACGAGGATCCCGACCCGGTATCTCCATGAAGGGCTTCCTCGAATTCTCCGGCGATGATCGGTTTCTCAAATCGGGCTGGCCGGCGCACGCCGAAGAGTTCCGCAAACCGGCTGATAAGCACAAGCAGATTGTACCGGTATTCCTGGGCCCGCAGCGATTGCCACTCGACGATGTTGCCCATCGGTCCCTGAACGCGGGATTTTTCCCGGATGATCCGGTGAATTTGTTCCGGATCCCGGTAGCCGACCGGCGATATGAGAATCGCATGGGCGATAAGAACCAAAACGCCCAAAGAGATCAGGACGACCCAGCCGCCTTCGGTCCACTTCCCGACAATCTGGCCGACGAAAATCAGGGCGGATAATGCCGCCGCGCACCCGGCCGCCAGACTTCCCCATTTCCTGCGCCGTCCCGTGAAATGGGCGAGGATGTGCTTCCGGATGGCCAAACCCATGGCCATGATGGGCAAAAAGACTCCAACGCCGTAATACGGAACAGCCAAGCTGACCCGGCCTTGCACCAAAAACAGAATAAGGATGACCACAATAGCTGCTGCGGTAACCGGCCGCGTAAACGTTCCCTTGGGATTCCGATAAACCACAATTTCCGGGATCTCACCGATCGCGACATTCCGCCAGGCCATCGCCTGCAGATCCTGATACGCGGTCATCGAAGCCGCCGCCAGAAGAATCACGGCTAGGATCTGATACGCCCAGAATAAAACCGTACCGTCGGGAACAAATCCAAAGCCGATTAGGGCGAGATTGCCGACCAGGCTCCTCCCATTCGTGCCGTCAAAAACATTAAACCGGATGGAAAAGGTGGCCAGCAGCAGGGTGGTCAATCCTCCGTAGAACAGGAAGGAAGTCTGCACAAAACGGCCGATGCCGGATTTGCCGCTGTAAAATTTCCAGAGTGCTTTTAACTTCGGCAAATACTTCTTCCCCCATCGTACAAAACCGGCATCGTCGTCAATGACGAATTGAATTCCATTCGACATCGCTTCCAATCCGGACAGAGCCACCAGCCCCTTCATCGATGCGGTCAGCATGTGATACATCGCCTCGAGGAGGGAAACCGGTTTGGGGGCCGCCAGGTCCGGCACCGCCGCCTGGCCGGCCGAATGGGCGACGAACAGACCGATCGCCATCACCAACGTCAGCATGGCAAACAGCGCCAGCATGATGAAAACGACTTGAGCCGATTCTCCCCGTCCGCGGATCGTGAGGTACCAGGTGATGCCGACAACGGCGATACCGATCAGCACATGCCAGATCCATGGGATGCCCGTGGCATCGCGAAGGGAAAGCAACTGATCGACTCCCGACAAGGAAGAAACGACAATTGTGAAAATGTAATCCTGAATCAGGACGACGGCGACGATCAGGCTGAGGGACGGGCCCAGATAGCGCATGGCGGCGGTGAACGATCCGCCGCCCTCGTTGAAAACGCCGAGGGAAAACATATACAGCGCGCCAAATACGAAATTGGCCGAAGCGATGAAAATCACCGCGATGTACCCGTACTGTTGCAGGCCGTAGGGATGCAGCGCGCCCATCATTTCGCCCGTGGCGTAGTAATACGAAGTGAAATAATCCACGCCGAACAGCGCCACCGCCGCCAGCAATCCGATCTGCCCGGCGCCATGAACATGCGCATCCTCCTGCCGCTCGCGGGGCGATAGGCGGTATGCGATAAACAGAAAAACGATCAACATCAGAATGGGTATCATTGGGTGGGCTTTTCTTCTTTTTTTGAGAAGTCTCTTTGAAGCCGCGGCCTACTTCCGCGCGGAGTGAAATGCGTCTTCCAGCGTGCACAATTCGGCCAGGATGTGATTGCGGGTCGAGGCGCTCAGGCGGGTGTCCTGGGCGATTTTGACCGCTTCCTCCTGCGCGGCCCGGACGACGAAGGCCGGGACGAACATGATCCTTCCGGCCGGGATGACTTCGAACGGATATTCCTTCATCTTCAGGCTCTGATCGTCGAAATAGGGGAGGGAGATGGATAGGCCCCGGTTTAAATCCCCGGAAGCGGCGCGCCGTTTTATGGTCTGGATGATCTCGCGGGTCTGATAGATGGCAAGCGCCCGGCCCTGGTTGACCAGCTGGCCGAGAATTCCATACCGCTTGCGTTGATACTCCTTGTCGGCCACGAAGTACGCCGCCAGCCCAACCGACGTGTGCAGAACCTGCAGGAAATGCTGCATGGAAGCGATGTCGGCTTCGGCTTCGGCCACGCCGCCCACCAGCAGCTTGCCGTCTTTGTCGAAGGCGATCCACTGCGGCAGGAAAAACCGCCTGGCATACGGCACAAAGGGAACCTGCAGGGCGCCGCGGTTCTGTTCCGCGCCGCCCTCTTCGACAATGGCATCGGTCGATTCCGTGATGGCGGAGCCGACATCGGGCGCCGCGGGGTCCGGCTCGGAGGGAATCTCTTCTTCGTCGAGCGCGACATATTTTACGGTTCGGCCGCCGGGAAGCATATTGCTGATCATGTGCCGGCACGAGGCGTAGCGCAAGACTCCGGCCGCGACGGCGGTGCCCGGCTTGGGATGCTGTTCCAGTTCTTTGAAGCGGGCCCGCAGGACAACCGTCAGGTCGGTGCGGGTAAGCCGGTCGACCAGGCCGCCGGCCATCTGCTCACGCTCCTCCGCCGGAACCGTTTCCGTCCTGCCGGTTTTCGGGTCAACCACCACTTTGTCGGGCAGAGAGAATCGGATCTGGGAGGGTTTTTGCAGAAGCGTTTCCGCCACCGATCGCGCCTGCGCCTCAAAGTAGCGCTGCAACATGGGCGGCTGAGCGTCGAATAACTGCTGTTGGACGGTATATTCCCTATGAAGGAATTCCGTCGTTTTATCGATCAGAGAGGAATAATGTTGTTCCGCCATTTGTGCCCTGCCATTTTCTTGTGCGGCGCGATCGGTGATCGCGCCGAGCCCTTGGGTTTATGCCGGCCGTGATCCGCGATTGCGGTAACAGAATTTTATATCCCCATGCCTTCAGAATATATGTCGGGATCGCGGAAAATCGGCATCCGGATGCGATCCTTTCCAACCGGTAACTGGCACGAAGCCGGATTATACGACCGCGGGAGGGCGTGTCAATGCTTACGCGGCCAAAGCAAGAATACGCCTTGAAAACCCCTTCCGGGCGGCTTATTCGCATAGCAGCGGTTTTCCATAGAATTCAGGCCGAAAAAAAGGCCGCCAAACAAAGCGATAGGCTCGGCATCGGATAGAAGCCGAGCCTATTTCGGTAAGTTCACATCGTAATCAGATTAGTCCGCGCCCTGGTAAACGCGAATCAATTTTTCGAAGAGATCCAGCGCGGCTTCCCGCGTACGCTGGAACGCGTTTCGGCCGATCATTTGGCCGGCGGCGCCGGCGTTGCGGATCGCGATCGCCTCCTGCAGGATAATGTCGGCGTCGCCGCGCGGGCCGCCCGAAAACAGCACGATTCGCCGGCTTTGGAAGGCGCCCTGTAACACATGCCGGATGCGGTCCTCTAGGGTCCCCAGCTTCACCCCATGCTTTTCGTACAGGATGCGCGTGTCCGCATGTTCTATCCGTTCGGTCGGCAGTTTGAGGTAGATGATGTGGGCGCCCATCTGGGCGGCCAGGTGGGCGGCGTAGGTGGTGATATCGGCGGCCGTCTCCGCTTCCTTGGGGATGTTGGCGCCGCGCGGATACGACCAGCAGATCACCGGCAAACCCACGCTTTTGGCCTGGCGCACCACCTCGCGGAACTGCTCATAAAGGATGCGCCGGTTGTTGGTCCCGGGATAGATGCCGAAACCCACCGCGGTGCAGCCCAGCCGCAACGCGTCTTCCACGGTTGCAAATTGGGCCAGCATCGGGTCCGGATCATTGTGCAACAGATCGCGGCCGTTCAGTTTCAGGACGAACGGTATTTGGCCGGCGTAATCGGCTGCCACGGCCTCCAGGAACCCCAGCGGCGCTACATAGGCATTGCAGCCGGCTTCGATCGCCAGTTCGATGTGGTAGCGCGGGTCGTAGGCGGCCGGATTGTTGCTGAAGGAGCGTCCGGGACCGTGTTCGACTCCCTGGTCGGCCGGCAGCATCAGCATCCGCCCCGTGCCGGCCAGCTTGCCATGGCTCAGGATGCGGTACAGGTTGGTCCGCACTCCGGGATTCTCGGAGGAATACCAGCTGAGAATCTCGTCCATTCGGTTCATGATCCACTCTCCTCGCGGAAATCCGCTGGCGGACAGCCGCCGGGGGCGGGGGTGCCGGTCTCCGGGTTAATACAGGAACATCGGTTTGCCGAGCATGTCGCTGACCCGGGGCCGGTAGTTGTCCTTGTCGTAGAGGGCAGAGACGTCCACCCGTTTCTTTCCCTGGATGATCATATCCAGCGGCACGGTGGTGTAAATGCCCTGCTGGAGCGCCACCATGCGGCCGGTATGGCCAAGTGCCACTTGGTCCAAGGCAAGGTTGCCGAAGGAACTGGCTACCATTCGATCGAGCGCGTCGGGCGCGCCGGAGCGCATGATATACCCCAGCTGCTGGTACATGATGTTGACGCCGGTCCGGCGTTTGACTTCCTCGGATGTGTAATGGCCTATGCCGCCGAGTTTCTGGTGGCCGTACGCGTCTTCTTCCCCGCGCTGGATGATGCCTCCGCCGGATTCCGTGGCGCCCTCGGAGATGGTCATGATCGCGTAATGCGAGGGGGAGGCATTGCGGTCGGCGACGAGCAGTTTGCAGAGCTTGTCCATGTCAAACGGGACTTCGGAGATGATCGCCCGGTCGACATGGGAAAGATAGGCTGCGAACAGGGAAGTTTCCCCGGAGTTGCGGCCGAACAGCTCCACCACGCCAAGCCGCTCGTGCGAGCCGACGGAGGTGCGGAAGTTGGTGATCGCATCCACCGACCGGGTGACGGCGGTGGAAAAGCCGATGCAGTAATCGGTGCCGAAGACGTCGTTGTCCATCGTCTTGGGGATCGCGACGGCGCGGAAACCCTCCTGGTGCAGCCGGCTGGCGAAGGAGAGCGTGTCGTCGCCGCCGATCGGAATGATCGCCTCGAGCCCGAGTGCCTCCAGGACGCGGATGGCGTGCTTGGTGCAGTCGACCGTCCCCTTGGCGTTGTTGACCCGGTCCTCGGTCCGGACGTGTTCCGGAACATCCGCCGGTTTGACGTTGGAAGGATTCGTGCGCGAGGTGTGCAGGAATGTGCCGCCGGTGCGATCGATCTTGCGGACGGTTTCGGGCGTCAGGGGGAAAGAGTACTTGCTGATTGATTCCGGATCATCCGGATTGATCCGCAACACGCTCATCCAGCCGCGCCGCAAACCGATGACTTCGATGTTATTTTCCTGAGCGCGCGTCACAACCGCTTTGATCGCCACATTCAGCCCGGGCACGTCTCCGCCGCCGGTCAGAATGCCGATTTTAAACTTCGGTGCCATATCCGAACTCCTCCTGGGGGAAAGTATGTGCTGAAAAACAGCCTTAAACCGGTGTCATTGTACAGCGTGATCCGGTTTTCTCCAAGGGAATTCGGATCGGAAAAACGGCGCCATGGCGGCATGCGGCGGCATTCGCCGCCGGGACCGGCGGTGGGTATAATTAGAGTGGAAAATGCGAACGGCCTGAGATTCATCCGGCGCGGAAACGGCCGCGGGAGAAATATGGGCGAGGGAATTAGCGCAATCCAGCAGAAGCTGAACCAATTCCTTATCTCGGAATTCGGGATCGACAGCGACGGCGGCACGCGCCCGGCCAAGGATTCGTGGCCGTTTGTGCTGATGCCGGTCGGCCGGATCGCAACGGGTCCGGGTGATCCGGACGTATTCCGGTTCGAACTGGAGGAGCCCTATTTCGTCATCAATATCGGATCCCCTCATTGTTACCCGGTCGCCGGGATGACTCTCGCGGATCTGGCACTGCAATTTACCGGCGCAAGCTGGCTCGCCGCCCGCGAACCGATCGACCTTTCCACATCCGCGACCGGGCTGCTCGGCGTGCCTTCCATCCCCGAGCGCCGGGAAGCCGTGACTTCTCTTGTCACCAATACATTCGGAACGGAAGCCAGTTTCAAGATCCTGGAATGCATCTATCTCCGCAAGGAAATGCGCTATTACGCGCTGGTGGAGATGTCGGACACGCATCTGGTCCATCTTATCGGCAGCGGGATTGAACCGGTCGAGGTGGGTTTTCCAATGGCCTCCAGCTGGCGGCGGCTTGCACTCGGGGTGGGGGAGCGTTTGCACAGCGGGAAAATAAAATAATCGCTTCACCGGGTAAAACCATCCGGTTCCCAGCCGGCAGCTTTTTCCCTCTCTCAACCAAAAAAAAAATCCCCGCGGCGGGTGGGGCGGGAATTATCCAGAAAACATCCCCTTGAAATTTGGTAATTCCGTGATATTATTATGTAAGCTAATGGTTATTATATTACATAATGAGGAGCTAAAAAAGGGATATGAAAATACAACAGGCCGTTGAAGTTTTTTTCGGTGAATTTCATTTCCCCAGAGAATCCAGGAACACCAGACGTACGTATCAATCCGCATTGAATAAGTTCCTTCAATACGCGGATGATGTCCACATATTAATGAAGGAAGTCTCAAGTTTGGATTCTTCGATTGTTACTCGTTTTGGCGTATGGCTGACCGGCAAAGGCTTGACCGAAGATACCCAGAATATTTACGAGACCGCGCTGCGAAGAGCCGTCAATTTTTGGAGGATTAAGGGCTGGATCGACTTCTCCAACGATGAAGAAAAAGAAGCCAGATCGGCTATGCGCATACAGTCCAAAAAGAAGCGTTCTGCCGGTTCTGTCAGGGTTGGACGAGTACCGGAGGATTTTGGGGATAAGATGGCGGCCACCGCGGATTCGCAGCCGCTGCCACCCACAAAAAACCGTCTTGCCCTCCTGACGGTCCTGCGCTCGATCGCACTGGTCCATTTCCTGCGCGCCACCGGGCTGCGGATCGGTGATGCCTGCCGCTTCACCCGCGGTGATTTTCAGAATGCAAAAGCCCGCGACGGGTATTTCACGCTTCCGATGCAAAAGACCGGCTCGCTGGCCCACTGCCTGATCGGGGAACCCGCCATCGCCGCCATCGAACGCTATCTCAAAGCGCGCGCCGATGCCTCGCCCTGGGTGTTCATACAGCACGGTCGGACGGGAAAACCGCGTACCGGCACCAGCCAGTTTTTTCGGGCTTCCATCAAGGGCTATGGCTCGAAAATCTCCACCAAAACCGCCTGGGAAATCATCCGCGGGATCGGGCGCCAGGCTTACGGGTATAAAACGACCCAGTTCATCTCCCCGCATGCGTTTCGTCATTGGCACGCCCAGTCGCTCATCCGCGCCGGCGCGCAACTGGAAGACGTCCAATCCGTGCTCGGGCACGCCACCCCGGTCATCACCAAACAGATCTACGCGCCCGAACCCAACCTCTCCAGGATCACGGAAACCGAACGGCTGATCCAGAGGAAACCAAAACAAATCCCAAACAACGAGGGAGAGAATTCCTGAAAACCGACTTTCACTCTACACGCAATATTAAAAACTCACCGCCAAGCTCGCATTGTTTTTTTAAATATACCCTCTGCGTCCTTCGCGGCTTTGCGGTGATATTGGGTTTTAGGGGTGGCTGACGGGGGTTGAACCCGCAACAGCTGGATCCACAGTCCAGCGCTCTGCCGATTGAGCTACAGCCACCATGCCGTCATGAAGCGCAAAATTCTATCATCCGGTTTGTCTTCCGGCAAGCCTTTTGCGGATTTCTTGCGCGAGATCCTCCGCGCGGACCGTTGCCTGATCCCGCGCCGTCAGATCCTTCAACGTCACTTTGCCATCGCGAATCTCGTCCGGCCCGGCGATCACCGCCAGGGGTATTCCCAATGCGTCCGCATATTTCAGTTGCTTGGGCAGGCGTTCCACCGAGGGGTACCATTCCGCGGCGATCCCGGCTTTCCGCAGCTCCTGCGCGGTCCTCATCGCGGCGTCCCGTTCCTGCGCGGAAAATGTCGTAACGAGCACATCGGCAGGCACGACCCGCAGGGAGGGCTCTTTTCCCGATTTCTTCAGGACCAATCCGATGATCAAATCCCCCATCGCGAAGCCGACGCCGGGAAGCTTCCCGCCGCCGACATCCGCCACCAGGTTATCGTACCGGCCGCCGCCCAGGATCGCGCGGAACTCGCCCGCGGCATCGCGCGCCTCGAAGACGGTTCCGGTGTAGTAATCCAGGCCGCGGATGACGGAGGGGTTGTATTCCACATAATCGCGCACGCCCAGCGCCTCCATCGCGGCGAAGAATTCCTGCAACTCGCCCGACTGCTTCCATAATTCCAGGTCAGCCAGAAGGCCCTGCAGGCCGCGGACCTGGTCCGCGGATAGACCGGATTCCAGCGCATACGCCTCCCACGCCGCCGTTTCCATTTTTTCTTTTTTATCGATCAACCGGAAGGCGGTGGCGCGGGCTTCCTCGCGGATGCCAAGAGTCGCAAGCGCCTCTTCCATCAACCGCCGGTTGTTCACCTGCAGCTTCACATCCTGCGGCGCCAGCCCGACCGAGCGGAAGAACTCGCAGACGACGGCCGCGATCTCGGCATCCGCCTGGGGATTGTCCACCCCGATCAGGTCGAGGTTCCATTGAAAAAACTCGCGCGTCCGCCCCTTCTGCGGCCGCTCGTAGCGCCAGAACGGCCCGAACGACCACCAGCGGACCGGAAACGTCAGCTGGCCGATCCTCGCCGAAACCATCCGCGCCAGCGAGGGCGTCAGCTCCGGCCGCAGCGTGATCTCATCCCCGCCGCGGTCCTGGAATACAAACGCCTGTTCCTTCACCAGTTCTTCGCCGGATTTGGCCGCGTAGAGGTCGAGCGTTTCGAGGAACGGCGCCTCGAATTCCTGGTACCCGAATTTCCGGGATGCTTCCCGCGCGCGGCCGTACAGCCAGTTGCGGAAAGCCATGTCCGCCGGGTAGTAATCCCGCGTGCCTTTTACCGGGGTTGGTTTCTTCATCGTCATCTCCGACGGTCCGGGCGCCGGACCTTGGGAGTCCGTTTTCCCGGCGGATCACTTTTCTGAATGGACGCTGACCCGATTATAAAACAGGTTCGCGCCGCGTTTGGGGAGCGCGGCCTTGAACCGGCTTTGCGCTTTCCGGTCGGTGCACGAAAAAAGCGACCGATCCTTTGGTCGCTTCTAGTCGGGGCGAGAGGATTTGAACCTCCGACCCCCTGCACCCCATGCAGGTGCGCTAGCCGAGCTGCGCTACGCCCCGGAAGCAGACATTATATCCGGCCTTGGTGGCTTTGAACAGAGCAAACGTATCGCAAAAAAGATTATGGATTCCTAACGGGCAGACCATCGAAGGTCGACCATTGAAGAAAAACTGCGGTGGTTTCGATGGTCGATGGTCTATTATCGATTGTCAGGATTTACGCGTTTACATCCAGCCGGAAGCCGTGTCCGCGGATGGTGAGGATGTATTCCCGTTCCGGATCCGCCTCCTTCAACCGGTCCCGCAGCCGCCGGACCAGCGCATCGATCGCCTGGTCGGTGATCCCCTCCGTATCCTCGCCCGGCCAGACCGTCCCGATCACGTCCTCGCGCGTCACCAGCCCCCCGCTCCGCAGCACGAGCATTTCGAGGAACCGGTACTGGTGGATCGAAAGCGGAGGATCCAGCAGCGCGTCGTTGACCGTGACCGAATGCTCGACCGGGTTCAGCCGGATGCGTCCCTGGCGCGGCGCCGCGCCGTCGTACTCCAGCGGCACGGTCGAATCCGATGCGACATATACGAATCCGGCGGCCAGCGCGATCTGGACCAGGTCGCCGTCCTTCAGTTCGACTTCGTCCTTGATCGGGACTCCGTTGACGCAGGTGCCGTTCTTGCTGGCGAGGTCGGTGATGTAGGTTTTTCCGGCGCGCCGGTCCACTTTGGCATGCCGGCGCGATACCTGCCGGTCGTCGATGACGACCTCGCAGCCGTTATCCCGGCCGAGGGTGATGCCCGCCGGGGGGATGATCCATCGGCTTCCCTGAACCGGGCCGGATTGCCCAATCAGAACGGGGGATTCTGCGGTAGAGTCCATGGGTTATAATATTTTTATCGTCCGCATAACGCCGGGGCATGCCATCAAGCTCCCATGCGGCGAAAATCCAAGAGGATTTCGATTTCCTCCCTTCCGCGGAATGATCGTTCGCCGGAGGAATGGAAAATCCGGCAACCTTATGCCCAAACTGCTAAGCGTAAATCACCTGCTTAAGAACCGCTACCGCGTGCTGTCCGTCATCGGCCACGGCGGAATGGGTGCCATCTACCTGTCATCCGACGAGCGGCTCACCGGGCGGAACTGCGCGGTCAAGGAAGTGGAGCAAGATCCCGGTTTGCCGGAAAAACTCCAGCAGGAAGCCCGGGAACAATTTTACCGGGAAGCCAGCATTCTTGCCCGCCTGGACCATCCCAACCTGCCAAAAGTATCAGATTTTTTCTCTTCCGGCAACCGCGATTACCTGGTCATGGATTTCATCCCGGGACAGGATCTGCGCAGCATGGTGGAAGACGCCCGTCAACTCGGAAAATTCCTTGACGCGGGCGACATCCTCGGCTGGTCCGCCCAGTTGTGCGATGCGCTCGAATATCTGCACAATCAATCGCCCGCCATTTTGCACCGGGACATCAAACCCGGCAACATCCGCGTAACTCCCAACAGCCTGGTGAAACTTGTGGACTTCGGCCTGGTGAAGGTCCTGATTCCGGATGAAATGACGATCACGGTGATGCAGGGCCGCGGAACGGCTTTGTACACGCCGCTGGAACAATACGGCGGGGATACGGGGCACACGGACATCCGCAGCGACATCTACGCCCTGGGCTGCACGTTATACCACCTGTTTACAGGACAGGCGCCCCCCGAAGCCAAGCAGCGTTTCCTCAATCCGGATTCGCTCATCCCACTCCGTCATCAGAACCCGATGGTGACGGCGGAAATCGAGCGGACGGTGTTGTGGGCGATGGCGCTGCATCCGGATGACCGTCCCGCGACGGTCGGGGATTTCCGCAAAGCGCTGTTCGGGGACAATGCGCCCCCCACTCCGACCGCTCCCGCAGCGCGCTATGTCCGGTCACTTCCCAAACCGATCCTTCCGCTGTCGCAGCCGGACCGTGTCCTGGCCGTGATCGGGGCTTCCCTCTTCATCATTGCGGTGCTGGCCAGCATCGTCCCCTAACTCCACGAAATAAATCGAAGAAGATCTGAAACACACGTTGGGTTTTTCCCTGGCCTGTCTGTGCGGTCCAGGACGGGCTTCGAGCTCTTCGTGGGAAAAATTATTGGAAAAGACGCCTCAGCCCCGCCTCGATTTCGGTCCTCCATTTGATCGAAGCCCAGGCCAATGCGGCTCCCAAAACGGCGCCGGCCGTCCCCGCCAGCACGCTCAGCCAGCGTCCGCCCCACACCGCCATGCTGTTCGCTCCGGAATAGGCTATCGCGATCAAATCGTATCCCGCCAGGCCGCCGACCAGGCTGCTCAACAGAATCCGCCAACGGCATGCCGTATATCCGAACCGGCCGGCGAGATACAGAATGGCGGCGGAAACGGCTCCCAGGATCAGGATCATCAACAAAAGCGTATCCCAGCCTGCGCGCACCTTGCCTCCATTCCCGCTGAGAGTTCCCGAGTTCGTTGCGGTCGGCGTGATTTCCGGCGAGGGAGTCGGCTCGAGATTTTCAGTGGGGGCAAGCTCGGTGACGAATCCCGGTTCCTCACCCACCGCCAGCCGGATGACCGTCGAATTTTTCGCCGGCTCGCTGAATGCGGATACCTGCATCACCCCCTCCCGGTTGAGCACATAATCCACCCGCGCCATTCCGTCGACGGTCTCGGCGACGAGCAGCAGCGGCGGAATGTCGCCTTCGGGGAAATCGATCTGGAAACTCAAACCGGTTCCGTCCGGGACGATGTGCTGGTTGTGATCCACAACCGGACCGGCGGTAAAAGTGATATGGTCGCCGAGCATAAAGCCGATCGGCGTCGGAGAAACGGTTTGGGTCTGCATCATGAGGCCGGTCGGCGTCGCCGTCGAAGCCGGAGCGCCGTACGGTTCGGCCGATATTTGGATAAGCTGGTTCGGGTCGGGAGCAAGCACGGTCAGGAGATCGTAGCCTGTCCCTTCGATGTTGACCGGGGATGCGCCGACGGGCGAAATATCCCCGAGTAAAATCCGCGCGCCGACTTCGAGGCAGCTTGGGTGTTTGGAATACAGCGCGTAATACGCGTAAACCTTGCTGATATCGGTGGAATCCAGGTAATACGGCGCTCCGAGGGCGAATACGTAAATATTCTTATTCCGGATCAAAGCCGCGCGGTCCGACAGCAGCGTCTGGAAGGCGTACGATTCCGGCAGATTGGGTGAGGGTGTCCGTATCAGGGCCACGATCACCGTCGAATTGGCGAGCGCGATCTCCAAATCCGGCAGGTCCACCCCCTGCAGATAACCGAATAAATCCCTGAACGAATAGGATTGCACGCGAGTCGGCGCGATCAATCCGGACGCCCCAGGTCCGTACAACCTGAGAATCGTATCCGCGAACGCCGTTGGCGCGATATCCAATTCGGTCGCGCACGACGGACAAGGCGCGACCGCGCGTGAATCTGTAAGGACCACGATCCGGTCCGCCGAAGTGGGCGGTTCGATCCCCATTCCGCCCGTCGATGCCGGATCCGGGCTGATCAGCGTAGCCCCCGCCCGGCAGATATCGGCCGATGTGACGGTATCGGATTTTAAGTTTGCAAGGCCGGTATCCGGTTTAAGGACCGAAGCAATCGAGAAATCCGGGTACAGCCGCTTTTTCAGGGCAAGGATCCGGAGCACCGCCTGGTCGACCTTCCCCGCGAATTCACTATTGGTCTCGTATGATTGCTGAAAATATTTTATCGTTTCGATCGCCGCCTGCAGCTCGGTTTGCCCTTCCAGGCTGGCCAAATTGGATATTTGCAGAATATCGTTCCCCGCCTGGAAAGCATTGAGCGCGACGCCCTTGTTGGAAAAGGTTTGGCCGGTCGCCTCGTAGAACTTCCTCATGGACTGCGCGCCGAGGGAACTGCTTACGGTGATCCCGCCGCCTTCCCGCCAAGCGGTGAACTCCGGAAGCGCCATGACCAGACTCAACGCTTGCGGATCCAGGCTGACCGGACGCGTGCTGGTCCGGATGTTCCCCTGTAACCCCTGGTATCGGATGTGGGAAACCATGAATCCGTCGGCTATTCCCAACAATCCGGGGGCCGACGCCGCCACCTTGGCAAACGGGGCCAGGTCGATCAGTTGGAGATCTCCGAAGGCTTTTCGGATGGTGGCGACTTCCTCCTCGGGACTGCGATCGGAAGCGCCAATTCCGGGGAAGTGCGTGGCGATCACCGCCACTTGGCGGTCGCTGCCTTCCTGGATCCCAAGCACGTAGGCCTGCCCCATTTTCCCGACCCAGAATGGGTCCCCGCCGAATGTCCGCGCGCCCAGATCGCCGGTTGTTCCGGGATTGGGGGATTCGAGCACATCCAGAGACGGACCGAGGTACATATTGATCCCCAGCAAGGCGAGTTCCTGACCAAGGATATGGCCGGTCGCCCGCGCAAAAGAGGGCTGCCAGGTAGCCCCGATACTCATTTCCGACGCGATATGCGTCAGTTCGGCCGCCAATTGCGTATCCGGGTACCCGTCCCCGCCTCCGGGGATGGCCAGGAACAGCGGGATATATTCCCCGCCTTCGGCGGATTCTTCCGCGATCGCGCCGTCGGCTTCGATCTGCTGCAATCCGTTGCTCAGCGCCAGCACCGCGGCGGCTTCCCCCTCCCCGCTCCGCCAATTGGCGTTTTCCCGCTTCAACAGGATTCCGCCGATATGGCTGTCGGATATCAATTGGTGGATGTCGGACGCGGGTGTGAGATCCTTGCCCTGGAATGTGACCATGAACAACTGGCCGATTTTTTCTTCGACGGTCAGGCGATTGAATATTCTCAGGACATCTTCCGAGACGCCTTCCTGATACGGGCGGCCGAACGCCAGCGACGGCAGCCCGATCACAAGGAAAATCGCGCTCAGAAGAATCTGTTTCTTTTTCATGGCGCCAAGTATACCCTAGAGGATAATCCGCCCATAGAGAATCGACGGCGAAAAAAACGCCGCGCCGCGGTACCCTTTCTTGTCAACCCCGGGGGAATATGCTATGATTTTTTGCGTCGAGCGGCAGGGTGCCCATGATCGTGTTCCTGCATATCGCCGGGACGTCCGATTGCCGTTCGACCGACCCAATCGTCAGGAAAAGAAATTCGCCGGGTGGGCCAAGCGGGATTGTCCCATCCTATATTTGTCGGTCGGAGAAGGAATGACGCATGAGCGACCAACCTGTTTTCCTCACCAAGGAAGGCTATAAAAAATTGGAGGAGGAGCTAGAACTCCTCCGCACCAAACGCCGCGCGGAAGTCGCGGAACGCCTGCACGATGCGATGGAAGGCGGCGAGTTGATTGAAAACGCCGAATACGAAAGCGCCAAGAACGAACAGGCGTTTGTTGAAGGACGCATCCTTACCCTGGAGACGATGCTCTCCAACGCCATCATCATCGAGGAGGGCGGTCCGCAGGACGTCGTCCGGGTCGGGAGCAAAGTGGCCCTTCAGGAAGGCAACAATCCCCCGGAAAATTACGTTATTGTCGGGGCGGCCGAAGCCAATCCCAAGGAAGGCCGCATCTCCAACCAGTCCCCGCTGGGGCAGGCGCTGCTCGGCCGCAAGTCCGGGGACGAGGTCCGGGTGACGGCTCCGGCCGGGATACTCACATTCCGGGTGCTGTCGGTGAAATAAAACCCCATCCCGCGGCGGAAGCGGGCGCGGATCTTCCTCCGCTCCGGGATACTCCATCCATGCGTGAATTAACCGACCTCGAAAAGAACCGCCAACAGAAGGTTTCACTCCTGCTCGCCGCTGGAATGGATCCATACCCGGCGCACGCCGAGCGTACGCACACGAGCGTCCAGGCGCGCCAGGCCTTCGAACAGGCTGCGGAAGGCGCAACGGTCGCCGCGACGCTCACCGGCCGCCTGCGGTCGATCCGTGCCATGGGCAAGGCGGTTTTCGCCCATATCGAAGACGGCGAAGGACAGATCCAGCTGCTCCTCAAAGCGGACATCCTCGGCAAGGAATTCCTGGATGCATTCCGCAACCTGTTCGACCTGGGAGATATCCTCCAGGCGCGCGGATCACTGTTCCGGACCCGCACCGGCGAGATCACGCTCCAGGTGGAGCACGTGGCCATGCTTTCCAAGGCGATCACGCCGCTGCCGGCCTCCAAGGAGACGGTGGCGGAAAGCGGCGAGCGGGTGGTCCATTCCGCGTTCGACAATCCGGAAGCGCGCTACCGCCAGCGCTACGCCGACCTGGCCGTCAACCCGGAGGTGCGCGAGATATTCCGGGTCCGCGCGCGGATGATCTCCGCGCTGCGCCGGTTCCTCGACTCGCGCGGTTTCCTCGAAGTGGAAACGCCGGTGCTCCAGGCGGTCTACGGCGGCGCGGCGGCAAAACCGTTTGTGACCCGTCATCATCAGCTGCACCAGGATCTTTATCTTCGGATTTCATTCGAGCTCTACCTCAAACGGCTGTTGGTCGGCGGGTTCGAGCGGGTGTATGAGATTGGCCGGGATTTCCGAAATGAAGGCGTTTCCTTCAAGCACAACCCAGAATTCACCCAGCTGGAATTCTACATGGCCTACGCCGATTACCGGCAGATCATGGCCCTCACCGAAGAGATGATCTCGACCGTCGCCCGGGAGGTCACCGGGACAACCAAAATCGACTTCCGCGGGCACACCATCGACCTGACCCCGCCCTGGACCCGCATCTCGCTGCGCGATTCCATCCTGGAGCTGGGTGGCATAGACATCGACGCTCACCCCACGGCCGAGAGCCTTTCTTCCGCGATGCGCGTCAAGGGGCTTTCCCCCAAGGCGGAAACCAACCGCGGCAAGCTGATCGAGGGGCTGCTCTCCCACTTCGTCGAACCCGGCATCGTCCAGCCGACGTTCCTGTTCGATTACCCGCGCGACATTTCCCCGCTCGCCAAGGGCAAACCCGGCCAGCCGCAGACGGTCGAGCGCTTCGAAGGATTCGTCGCCGGAATGGAATTGTGCAACGCCTTCTCGGAGCTGAACGATCCGCTGGACCAGGAACAGCGTTTCCTGGAGATGGGCCGGGCGTATTCCGAGGAAGAGGAAGACCGCCACCCGATGGACGAGGATTATCTGAATGCCATGCGCTACGGGATGCCGCCCAACGGCGGGTTTGGCATGGGGATCGACCGCCTGGCGATGCTCCTGACCAACCAGCCCACCATCCGCGAGGTCATCCTGTACCCGCACCTGCGCCAGCGCGAGGACGAGAAGTGACCCTGCGGCGCCGTACGCCGACCCGCGACCACGATTTACGGATGCATCTTGGCGTCATCCTTATGGCTCTGCAGATGATCTCCCGTCCTCCCACAACCCCGCTGACACCCAGTCAGCTGGAATTGGTGAATGTTATCCGGCGCGCCGCCAAGGCCATGGAAGCTCTGCTGGACAAACCCGAATCCGGCGCAAAGCGAAAAAGCTGACCCATGGGTTGTATGGCCGGTTTCGGTTTACCCTCGACAAACCAATTGATTGTGATTATTATTACAATCTACTGTGGCGTGTAAAAATCGCGCCATCCGGGATCTAGGGCACCGGTCCTACTCCCGGCCATCCTTCCGGCAATCCGCCGGTCCCCTCCCGGAGGTTCCAATGTCCAACAAAGCCAGCCCCGCTTCCTGGACCATAATGATCACCGATGGATTGCATGCTTCCGCCATCGCCATTATGGAAAAAACCGCCGCAATCCAGAACAAACCAGACATCTCGGCCGACGATCTGATCAAGGCAATTCCGGACGTCGACGCGCTGATCGTGCGCGGCCGGACGAAAGTCACCGCCGATGTATTTGCCGCGGCTTCCAAGCTCAAGGTTGTCGGACGCGCGGGAGTGGGAGTCGACAACATCGACCTCAAGGCGGCCAAGGACAGGAACGTGATCGTGGTAAATGCGCCGCAATCCACGAGCGTCGCCGTCGCGGAACACACCTTCGCCCTGCTGCTCTCGCTGGCCCGCCAGGTTCCGCTGGCCGATGCCGGCCTGCGCCGCGGGGAGTGGCTGAAGAAGAAGCTGGAAGGATTCGAACTCTCCGGGAAAACCCTGGGGGTGATCGGCATGGGACGGATCGGCGCGCACGTCGTCACCCGGGCGGCCGGATTCGGGATGACCTGCGTGGGATACGATCCGCTGATCTCTGCGGACGAGGTTGCCAAACGCGGCGCCAAGCCGGCGGATTTGGATGCCCTTCTTCAACAGGCCGACATCCTCACCCTGCACGTCCCGCTCACACCCGAGACCCGCGGGCTGATCAACGCCGAGCGGATCGCGAAGATGAAGAAGGGCGTCTATATCGTCTGCACGGCGCGCGGCAACGTGATCGACGAAGCCGCCCTGCTTGCCGCGCTGGATTCCGGCCAGATCGCCGGTGCGGCGCTGGATGTCTTCGCCGTCGAGCCGGTCGTCGATTCGCCGCTGGTCAAGCACCCGAAGACCGTTTGCACGCCGCACGTAGCCGCCCAAACCGGCGAGGCGCAGGTACGGGCCGCCCGGGATATTGCCGAAGAGATCCTCACCGTTCTGCGCGGAGAAGCGCCGCGTTGGCGGGTTGCGTAAACAAAAAAAAGAGCCCTCGAGCATCCCGCTCGAGGGCTCTTTTTTTTTTGTTTGTCCCTGGACCATGGACGATAGCTTTCACCCGTATTCCATGGTCAAGTTACACAACAAAAAAGGCCCCGATTGCCGAGGCCAAGGGTGTTGGACGAAAAACCGGCCTTAACAATGCGCCTTGACTTCCTTGTGGCCGATCCCGTGTTTGGCCGCCCCGAGGAGCAGTACACCGGATCCGAACAGACCGGCGACCATGCCCCCGATCGTAGCGACCGCGGCGATCGTCGCCACGGCCCCCAATCCGAGCGTCGTCCACGTGGCAATCTCGCCTGCCCGGCCAGCCTTTTCCAGCTCCACCGGCATCCGCGAATTCGCGAGGATTTTATTTTTCAGCATGCTCGCGTATCCCTTGCGGGGAGAGACGGGTACCAGCACGCTGCGCAGTTTGGCCTCCAAGGCCCGTTCCGTATTCATCTTCCGTTTTCCTTTCTCTCTATTCCCATTGTACCCATTTTTCCCTCAGGGTGAGTAGAGTACGATGGTAGAGACTCTTGATTGCGCCTTCTGAGCGTCCAAGGATCTCGCCGATCTCCGCGTTCGAATATCCCCCGGTAAATTTCAGGATGATCACCTGCTGCTTCTCTTCCGGAAGCTTGCGGATAAGTTGCAGCAGCCGTTCCTGCTCATCCGACTTTTCCGCGGACGATCCCGGGTCTTCTTCCGAGGAATGCCTGACCGCTTCATCCAGCCCCACCACTTTCCGGCGGCTCTGATCACGGTACCAGTTGGCCACAATGTTGTGGGCGATCCGGTACAGCCATGCCGAAAACGGTAGCCCGAGATGCTCGTACCCGGATAGATGAACGTAGGCTTTCTGAAACACCCTCGAGGTCAGGTCCTCCGCGTCTGCGTGATTGCCCGTCCGGTAGTAGAGGTAGGTGTATATCTTCTGAAGGTGCCTTTCGTACAACTCGCCGAACGCCTCGCGGTCGTATTTTGCCCTGGCGATCAGCTTCGCTTCGTCCTTGCCCTGCCCTCCATCCGGGGTTGCAGGCCTACGCTCCTTCATCATTAACACGTACGGCTTTCTTCCGTTTCGCGTTTCATCGTCCGGCGGGCTTCCGTTTCTCCGGCGCAGCCCCCTCCTCCTTGCGGATCTTTTGAAACACCGCCGACAGGTTCTGAAAATGGAGGTCCGGCGCCAGCCCGTTCAGTAGGATTCGGCTTTTTCCGCACTTTTCTATGGGAATCTGGCGCAAATCCTCGATCGACCAGTTCCAGCGGACCGCATTCAACGCTTCCTTGCGGATGCGGTCCAGGTAAACCAGGTGGGAGGAGATCATCTCGTCGATCTCCCCGCGCAGAATGACATCCCCATGCCCCTGGACGATGTTCTCCAAGCCCATCCCGTTGATCGTTTTCAGCGTGGCGGTCAGGGTATCGAGGTCCCCGTCCCTGAAGTACGGCAGCGGCATCATGGCATCGCCCGCAAACAGGATCCGCTCTTCTTCCAGCAGGACTCCGATTCCGTCGGGGGTATGTCCGGGCAGCGGGAATATCCGGATCGTCCGCTTGCCGACCAGGAAGTACAGGGAGCCGTCCCGGAATGTCACATTGGGCAGGACGACCTGCGCATCGCCCAGGTCCTTGTTTTCCTGCTTGGCCGCTTCCAGCGCCCTACGGCCTTTTGTCTCCATCAGGGAGCGGCAGGTCTCCTGCGAGATGATTTGCGCATCCGGAAACATGTAATTACCGCCGCTGTGATCGGCATGATGGTGGGTGTTGATCACAAACCGAACCGGCGTGTTCATCCTCTGCTCGATATAATCCCGGATTTCACGGGTTTCGACCGGCAAAGCCAGGGTATCGATCAGGATGGCTCCGTCGGGCGTCCCAATCACCCCGGCGCAAACCTGGGCATACAGGTCGCTGGAGAAAAAAGAGACGTCTTCGGCGATTCGCTCCCTTAACATTATGCCAAGCCTCCAAACCGATGTGTGTTCCTTGATCGGGATATGCGCGAGAATAGCACATAAATAAAGAGAAATCAAGTATTGGGACTGTTATAGTCCGAATTATGGCGGGGAGTTAATCATCCATCCTCTGCGATTTTTTTAATCAGCGATCACGTACGTTGTGATTAACCGGATCGGTCAACCCGCCGGCGAGCGATTTCACCGCTTTCTTGACGTAGTCCCCGTTAGCCGGTAGAATCGCGCGGCTTTCCCAAGAGAAATTTGGGAAAAATTCAAATGGAGCGAAGGTAGCCGTTGCACGGCTAGAGGCGCTCCCAGGAAGGTTGTTATGAGTGACATTGAGTTGAAAGGGAAGGTGCGCTCCGCAGTCGGGAAAGGATTGTTTGCGCTGCGGACTTCGGGAAAAATCCCGGCCGTCGTGTACGGCCCCGGCCTGGATGCGCTCCCGATCGAGTTGGAAGCGAAGACCACCGTTCAGACGTTGAACAGACTGACCGGATCGACTCTGGTTAAGCTGTCGGTCGACCAGAAAACCTACTCGGTGCTTTTGCGCGATATCCAGCGCGATTCCATCCGGCGCACGATTTTGCATGCGGATTTCTATGCGGTCCCGACCGATCGCGTGATCCGCGTCCGGGTTCCGCTGCACTTGGCCGGCATCTCCGCCGCGGTTCGCGATTTCAGCGGAATTCTGGTTCCGGTCCTGAGCGATCTTGAGGTGGAATGTCTCCCGAAGGATCTCGTCAGCGGCATTACCGTCGACCTCGCCCCGCTGGAGAAGATCGGCGATTCGATCACCATCAAGGATATCACTCTCCCGCCCGGCATCCGCGCTCTGATGGACGCCGATGATACGATCGTCACTGTTACCGCCCAGATGGCGGAAGAGGAAGTGGTAGCTCCCGTGGCTGCCGCGGTTCCCGGAGAAGTGGAAGTCATCGAAAAGGGGAAGAAACTGGAAGAGGGCGAAGAGGAAGAGGGCGCTCCCGCCCCTGCCAAGGATGCCAAGGAGTCGAAGGAAGCCAAGAAATAGATTTGATTTGTTGGAAAACCGCCGGCCATGGCAATGCGGCTCAATGTTTTGCCGCATTCCATGGCCGGTTTTTTTTAATACAAGCACGGGACCAAAAGCGTAACACGCGTAATGAAGGGATTTTTCCCGCCTTTGAAACCCACCGAAAGATTGGAGCGCTGCTCACCGGTCATGCATCATGGGAAACCCGTCGCCGGAATAACTTTTCCGGTGTAACCGTTCGTAAAACAGCTGAAGTTTATGTTCAGAATCCGAAAGAACTTGGATAATCAACCCGCCGGTACGATCCTCCTATTCTTATTGATTTTTTGTGATTTTTTTCATAATGTATTCCGTCAATAGCAGGTTCATCGCCCATTCGAATATAGATCGGTTTAGTTATCCACAATTTTTTAAGGTTTGTGGATAACTAACTCATTGATTCCGGCCAATCGGGATGATAAAATGCAGTCCTACCGAAAATATCGGGAAGGAAACAGGCGAATCGCCATTTTTGGCGTAGAATAAATGTTCTAATGCGCTGTGTCTTCTGCGGCAAGGACGACGCAAAGGTCATAGATACGACCCATGATGTGCGGGGAGGGATCCGACGCCGCAGGGAATGCCTGGATTGCCATCAGCGCTTCACCACTTATGAACGGCCGATCGTATCCACCCCGCTGGTTGTCAAGCATGACGGAACCCGTGAGGAATTCGACCGCGAAAAGCTTGCGGCCGGAATCCGGATCTCCTGCGCCAAACGTCCGGTTCCGGCATCGGAGATCGACCGCATCGTCGGCGAGGTGGAAGCCGCTTTGCAGCAAATGAACAAACCGGAAATCTCAAGCCGGGTTATCGGGGATATGGTGATCTCGTCGCTGAAGGAACTGGACCATATCGCGTATATCCGGTTTGCGATCGTCTATCTTCGGTTCGACGACCTGCGTTCCATTCGCGACGAAATCAACGCCCTGCTGCGCGAAGGCGGCTGATCCGGCCCCGGCGAAAGACCCTGCATTTTTTCAGGAGGATGGCATGACCCATTCCGCACCCGTTTCGGAGAAATCGAAAATTAAAGGGAATGGCCGTCCTTCCCTGGAGCCGGTCATCCTGTCGCCCAACGCCCGGATCATTCTTGAAAAACGCTACCTCCGGCGCGGACCGGACGGGAAGCCCGCCGAGACGGTGGAGGAAATGTTCTGGCGCGTTGCGGTTCATGTCGCGCAAGCGGAATCCGAATACGGCGGCGACGTCACCGAAACGGCCAAGGCGTTTTACGAATTTCTTGCCGGCCTGCGTTTCTTCCCCAACTCGCCGACTTTCACCGGCGCCGGAACCCCGCTGGGACAGCTGGCCGCCTGCTTCGTACTCCCCATCTCCGACGATATGGGCCGGGAGGAATCCGGCATCTTCCAGACTTTGCGCAACGCGGCGTTAATCCAGCAAACCGGCGGCGGCAACGGTTTCTCCTTTTCGCGCATCCGCCCCAAAGGCGCGCTGGTGAACTCCTCCGCCGGCCAGGCCACCGGACCGGTCGGTTTCCTGCGGGTATACGACAAGGCGTTCGGTGAAATCGCCCAGGGCGGAACCCGCCGCGGCGCCAATATGGCCGTGCTCCGGATCGACCATCCGGATATCGAGGAATTCATCACCTGCAAGACCCAGGAAAACGCGATCACCAATTTCAACATTTCGGTCGGGATTCTGGATTCCTTCATGGAGGCGGTCCGCGACGACAGGGAATGGAACCTGCGATTCCCGGATGTGTACGCGCCGGGATACCGGAAATTCCACGGGACTTTGGAACAGGCCGAGCGCGCCGGAGTCCCGATCCGCACCTACCGCACGGTCCGGGCCCGCGACCTGTACGAAAAGATCGTCCATCAGGCGCACCACAACGGCGAACCCGGCATGCTCTTCCTGGACACCGCCAACCGCTACAATCCCGTCTCCCACCTGTACGACTTGGAAGCAACCAATCCGTGCGGCGAACAATGGCTCGGCCCGTACGAGAACTGCTGCCTGGGATCCCTCAACCTCTCCCGCCATTTTGGCCGCGGCGGCAAGGTGGACTGGGAAAAAATGCGCAAGGACACCGCCCTCGCCACCCGGTTCCTCGATGATGTTGTGACGATGAATGCGTATGTCCCGGCCGTCCCGCAACTCAAGGAAGCGGCGTCGCGCGCGCGGCGGATCGGGTTGGGGTTGATGGGCCTCGCGGACCTGATGTACCACGCCGGGATCCGCTACGGGTCCGAGGAAGGCCAGGAATTCGCATCCCAGGTCATGGAATTCATCCGCTTCCACTCGATGAAGACCAGCGTGGCGCTCGCCAAGGACCGCGGTGCCTTCCCGGTCATCGGCGGCAGTGTATACGATCCGGCGGATTTGAAATGGGAACCTCCCAAACCGATCCTCCCCCACACCCGGGATTTTCACCGTCCGGAGGTGGATTGGGCGGAAATTGCGCGCGGGATCAAATCGCACGGTTTGCGAAATGCAGCTCAGTGCACCATCGCCCCGACGGGGACGATCGCGACGGTCGCCGGCTGCGAAGGGTACGGTTGCGAACCGGTGTTTGCCCTGGCCTACATCCGCCACGTAAACGACAACGGCAAGGATCTGCAGCTGCCGTACGTATCCCCCATGTTCGACCAGGCCCTGAAGGACCTGAAACTGGATGAGGCGGTCTATCAGCAGACCGTGGAGAAAGTGATCCAGCAGGGATCCTGCCAGGATATTGCCGAGATTCCCGAGACCATCCGCAGACGGTTTGTCGTCTCGCAGGATATCACCGCCGAAGAGCATGTCCGCATGCAGGCCTCCCTGCAGGCGTTCGTCGACAACAGCCTCTCGAAAACGATCAACTTTCCCCCGGATGCCACCGAGGCGGACGTCTCGCGCGCCTATCAACTGGCCTGGGAATCGGGCTGCAAGGGGTTGACGGTCTTTATCACCGGTTCCCGCAAGCAGGTCGTCCTGGAGACGGCGGAAACGGCGAAGAACAAGGGCCAGGACGTCTCGATCCTATCCATGGCGGCGGAGGACGTCCCCCACCCCGTCACCATGATCCCGACCGTGATCCCATCCAGCGATCAGCCGATCCCGTTGTGGTATGAAACCAAAAGACCGCGTCCGCGCCGGCTTCCCGGAGCAACCTTCCAGGTGGACACTCCGCTTGGCAAGGCCTTTGTCACCGTAAATGAAAACGACGGTTTCCAGCCGTTCGAAGTGTTCATCGCCACCGCCAAGGCCGGCTCGGAAACCGCCGCCGTTTCCGAAGCCCTCGGCAGGCTGATCTCGTACATCCTCCGGCTGGGTTCCCCCGTTCCGCCCAAGGACCGGCTGCTCGAAGTGGTGCGCCAGCTGGCGGGAATCGGCGGAGGCCGTCCGCTCGGGTTCGGCCCGAACCGCGTGCTCTCGCTTCCGGACGGCGTCGCACACGTGCTGGCGGATTATCTGGAAGGCCCGCTTCCCGAGGGGGAAACCGAGAAAAACGGAAAGCTGCCTCCTTTGGATGTCGACACGCTTTCCTCCGCCCAAATAAAAATGAAAATCGGAGATCTTTGCCCGCAGTGCGGCGAAGCCGCCGTAGTCAATGAAGAAGGCTGCCGCAAGTGCTATTCCTGCGGATTCAGCGAGTGTTGAAAATATACCGGTGAGGAGATCATGAAAAACGCCCGGCGAGCGCCGGGCGTTTTTTCGTTCGCGGGGGATTTTTAACCGTCCGAATTTCGTTCCTGCGGATCAGTAAATCCGGTATGCCGATCGGATGCGTGTGACGACATCCAGATCGGGCGCCAGAACCCAAAGTATATTCCTCCCCGAACGGAACAGACAGGTCGTTTCCTTATTTACAGCCCAGCAGAATCCGGAAGAAGACGGGGTTGTTTCTCCACGGAAACGCTTATCCACGTATTCCTGGATGGCGGCATAGAACTGCGCGGCATCCGCATCCGTATCCCAGTTCCATTCGGACGCAAGAACCAGTTTTTCCCCATCGGACGAGGAAAGGACCAGATAATGATCTCCGCCCCAGCCGGATGTGGCTGTTTCGGCCGTATCGGATGAGATTTGCGAGGTAACATCCGCGTTGTAGGTCAGGAGAAGATAACTCATGAATTCTCCCAGGCTGTCCGATTTGACCAGCGACCAATCCGGCCCGAGCACAGGCCCCAGATCCGGGATCCTCATCGTTGCCGGTTTTTCCCCGTCCAGATATTTCTGCGGATGAAGGATCTGTTCCGTGCTGACCGGGAGTTCCTCATAAGCCTTGTTAACCTCCGCCCAATTCCCCTTTTCCCAAAGCGAGTACACGAAGATCAATCCCCCATAATATGAGAATTCGATCATCGGGGTTATGTACGGCGGGGTGTTCTGCTCCAGGGGCAGCAGGAATGGATAGGGATACAGCGCGATATCCCGCTCGTCGTAGGCGCTGGCATATTGCTCCCGCCAGAACGCCATCACCAGCATGGCATCCCCTTCGACCAAGGCGCGGATCGCCTCACAGCGCTGTGAATCGTTGGCGCAGATCGGATCGTCTTCCATGATGCCGACCGCCGAAAAATGGCTGTGCACAAGCGCATGATCGAATTCGTGGGTGAAGGTCCAACGTTCCATTCCCGCGAATCGGTTGCCGATAATGTAGATCGCCGGATTCGCGGGCATATAAAACCCCATCACGCCGTCCGCCAACCGGGTCAGCGCGTATTTGGCCATATCGTATGTCGGTTTGATGAATCCGAGCGCCGCCATCGCTTTGGCTTCGTTTTGGATAATTTCGCGGTATCCGATCCGGTCGTATTCGTTCTGCAGTATGGATTCAGCCTGGGACCGGTCGACAATATACGCGGGGACGGTGCTTTGCATCGTCAAGCCGCGGATGTCTTCCACTTCTTCCATTAACCGGTTCATGTCCGCCTGAGTTGTCGCATCCGGATGCGCCAAAGTCGGTGTGAGGGTCTGAGTAGGCGTCGGTGAGATGGTCGCTGTTCGGGTGAGGGTCGGTGTCGGCGTATCCGTCGCCCGCGGCGGCAGGTTGAACGGCGTGGGGGTATCCGCGGCGACCGCTGGTCCCGTAACCGCGGAATTGTTCCCGCCGATCAACACATCCGGCAGATTCCCCGTCAGATACAATCCCACGCCGATCCCGGCTGCAATCAACGCGAGGATCATGATCACTACAAGGCATGTGCAGCCCGCGCTCCGTTTTTTCGGCGGGGGTGATTCCTTCACGGCTGCCGGGGCAAGTTGGCCGGTCTTTCTCGCCGGAGACTTTCCTTCCGGTTGAGCCAGTTGGCCGGTTTTTCGAACCGGGGGCTGCCCGGCCGGTTGGGCAAGTTGGCCGGTTTTTCGAACCGGGGGCTGCCCGGCCGGTTGGGCAAGTTGACCTGTCCTTTTTACCGGAGGTTCTCCCGCCGGCTGGGCGAGTTGGCCGGTTTTTCGTTCCGGTGCGGGTATTTGAGCGCCCGCCCCCGCGGAGGGAGCCGGTCTTTGGCCCGGCAACGGCGAGGTTCCCGTTTTTTGAACACGAGACACCGATTGAGGGGGAAATGGTTTTATGGGGGGCTGGGCCGGCCGCTCTTCCTGCGCGCCGGGCGCGGGCAACACCGGTTCGGAAATGACGGCGGATTCGTCATTGGCATAATCGATATCGACGGTGAATGGAGAGGCGTGAACCAGCGTCGGCGCAGCGGATATTGCGGGTGCGGCGGCAGTCTGTGCGGCCGGTGCAGTTTCCGACGGCGGTTTGGATGACGTCACCGCCGGCGCGGCGGAGACCTGTTCCGTCGCCGGCGGTTTTTTCGGAGCGGGAACGGCTGCCAGTGCTGGAGGCGGCATTACCGGCGCGGTGGCTTTGGCCGCTGCCGCAGGCGGTTCGGAAGGAGAAGCACCCAGCATCTGCGCCAGCGCGGTTTTCGCTTCGGCGTTCTCCGGATTGATCGCCAGTACTTTGCGGAGACAATCCGCCTTCTGGACCGGCTCATCCAGCACATAGGAAAGGAACATCCACCCGGCTTCCAGCGTTGGATCGGCGCGGACGATATCCAGAAGCAGCGCCCTCGCTTCCACAAACTGGCCGGCGACATAGAATTCCATCGCCTGTTGCAGTACCTGGCTGAAGTCCCTTGCCATCGCCGAAGCTCTCCTTGCTCGATTCCTTCCGGGAATTGTAGCATTTTCCCATGACCACGGCAATAATTTTCATACTGGATCGCCGCGGGGTGATTTTCCGCCCCGCGTGCTTCGGCGGAACCGGCCCGGGATTTATGTATAATACCCGCCGGTGAGGGCATCGGATGCCACGCGGGCGGTGAAGAGACGGCCCGATGGTAATTGGCGGCAGCCTTTCGGATCCTTCCATCGCGGATGAGCATGCGGAAAAAACAATCGGGATTATTTTCCAGAAGCTGGCGTGCAAGCTGGCGCGATTCGTTCCTGCTCCTGCGGGAGTTCAGGGATCCGTTGCTGTTGTTTCTTTCGGCGATCGTCGGCAGCGGCCTGTTGTATTACGCCTTGGCGGCCCGGTACGGCGAACCGCTCTCCAACCCGGTCGAGGCCGTGTTTCTCGTTCTGGCCGCGACCTTTCTCGAAACCCTGGGGGATTTTCCGCACGCGCCCGTGCTGCAGATGTTCCACTTCATCATGCCCGTGATCGGTGTGGGAACACTGGCTCACGGGTTGGCCGATTTTGGAACGTTGTTTTTCAACCGCTGCGCGCGGGCGAAGGAGTGGGAGATGGCCGTCGCATCCACATTTGACAACCATATCATTCTGGTCGGATTGGGACACCTGGGCTTCCGCGTCGCCAACCAGCTTCATCAGATGGAACAGGACGTCGTGGCGATCGAACTCAGCCAGACCGCCGATTTGGTCGCCAGCACCCGGCGGCTGGATATTCCCGTTCTGCCCGGCGACGGGACCAGAGAAGATCTGCTCGAGGCGGCCGGCATCCGCCGCGCGCGGGCGATCATTCTCTGCACGCAGAACGACAGCCTGAACCTGCAGATGGCGGTTAAGGCCCGCGGCATCCATCCATCGATCCATGTCGTCATCCGCATCTTCGACGATGATTTTGCCGCCGCGCTGCAGAAGCAATTCGGGTTTACCGCGATCAGCGCCACCGGGATGGCCTCGCCGGTGTTCGCCGCGGCCGCGGCAGGCGCCAATATCACGCCGCTGATCATGGTCGAGGGTAATCCCCTGTGCTTTGGGACGGTTGAATTTCTGGATTGCGCGGACGCCAAGGGGAAAACCCTGCACGATCTGGAACAGCTCTACCATATCAGCGTGGTGCTGCTAAAACGCCGAGGCGGGATGGAATGGCATCCATCCGGTTTTGATACGATCCTGGCCGGCGACGTCGTCGGGGTGCTCGGGAATCCGGACCGGATCAATCAGATCGTGCACGACTGCCAGAATCCGTCCTGAGAAGAAGCAAACCTTTTCACCGCAAAGCCGCGAAGGCCGCAAAGGCTCGTAATCAAAATTGTTTTTGCGCTTTTCGAATATTTACGGTGAATTTCGAGATCGGTATCCCGGCGGGATTTTGGACGGGATGCTTTTTTATTGACGGTGTAAATGGATGCCGGCCAAGGACACGCCGGCATGACGATCACAAGTTCGTCACCCCGGCGTGCGGATTAGTTCGTCACCCCGGCGTGCTCGGATTACTTCGTCACCCCGGCGTGATTTAGACCGGGGTCCACGAAATTCAAGAGCATGGATACCGGCCAAGGACACGCCGGCATGACGATCACAAGTTCGTCACCCCGGCGTGCTCGGATTACTTCGTCACCCCGGCGTGCTTTAGGCCAGGGTCCACGAAAGTCAAGAGCATGGATGCCGGCCAAGGACACGCCAGCATGACGAACCTATCCCATTTTCTTGACGGTGTAAATGGATGCCGGCCAAGGACACGCCGGCATGACGAACCTATTCCAGCCCTCCCAGTACGCAATCCGTCATCTCTTTGGTGGTAAGCGGTTTGCCTGCCGGTTGAAGATCCGCGGTCCGGTTGCCGGCATCCAGGGCATAGTCCACCGCGCGTTCGATCGCCTCCGCTTCCCGCTCCCAACCAAGCGAATAACGGAACAGCATCGCGCCGCTCAGGATCGCCGCTACCGGGTTGGCGATCCCCTTGCCGGTGATATCCGGCGCCGATCCGTGAATCGGCTCATACAGACCCGGCCCGCCGTCACCCAGGGAAGCCGACGGCAGCATTCCCATCGACCCCGCCAATACGGAGGCCTCGTCGGTGAGGATGTCGCCAAACATATTGTCGGTGACGATTACGTCGAAATCCCGCGGCGATTGTATGATGCGCATCGAGGCGGTATCGACCAGGAGATGATCCAGCGCGATCTCGGGATGCTGCGCGCCCACCTCGACCGTCACCTGGCGCCACAGGCGTGATGATTCGAGGACATTCGCCTTATCCACCGAAGTGACTTTGCGATGCCGGCAGGCCGCCAAACGGAAAGCGAATTCCACCACCCGCCGGATTTCGTAGTCGGAGTATTCCAGCGTATCCACGGCGCGTTCATGGCCGTCTGCGGTTTTTCCGCGTTCCTTGGGTTGCCCGAAGTACAAACCGCCGGTCAGCTCCCGCACGACCAAAAAATCCACGCCCGCGATCCGGTCCGGCTTGATCGGGGAAACATCCTGAAGCGCCGCGCGGACTTTAACCGGCCGCAGGTTGGCGAACACTTCCAACCCCTTGCGCAGCGCGAGCATCCCCTGCTCCGGACGGGCCTTTGCGCGCGGATCGTCCCATTTCGGTCCGCCCACCGCACCCATCAGAACCGCGTCCGCCGCCCGGCAATCCGCAAGGACCTCGTCCGATAGAGCAACCCCTTGCCGGTCGATGGAACAACCGCCCATCAACCGTTCCTGAAAACCGAGCGTATGCCCGCCGCGGGCCGCGGCCTTCTCAAGAACCCGCACGCTTTGCGCGAGCACCTCGGGGCCGATTCCATCTCCGGGCAGGAGAATGATGTCCGCGTGGCTCATCCGCCTACACCAATCCGGCGATCAGGTCGCCGGTCTCGGTTGTGGAAAGCCCCATCTTGCCTGCGGCCAGGCTCTTGATCTTTCCGCCGGAAAGCGCCTTGATCACCGCCTGTTCGACCGCGTTGGCGGCGGCGCTTTCCCCGATCGTATCCAGCAGCATGCCGCCGGCGCAGATCGCCGCCATCGGGTTGATCACGTTCTTGCCGGTGTACTTGGGCGCCGAACCGCCGATCGGTTCGAACATCGAGACGCCCTCCGGATTGATGTTGCCGCCGGCGGCGATGCCCATCCCGCCCTGGATCATTGCGCCCAGGTCGGTGATGATGTCGCCGAACATGTTGTCGGTCACGATCACGTCGAACCAATCCGGGTTTTTAACCATCCACATCGTCGTGGCGTCCACATGCGCGTAATCGGTCTGGATCCCGGGATATTCCTTGGCGACTTCGTAGAAGGTCCGTTCCCAAAGGTCGAAGGCGAAGGTCAGGACGTTGGTTTTTCCGCACAGCGTCAGCTTGTTGCGCTTGGCGCGCTTCCGGCAGGCTTCGAAGGCGTAACGGATGCATCGCTCAACGCCCATCCGTGTGTTGATCGATTCCTGAACCGCCACTTCGTGGGGAGTCCCCTTGCGCAGCACGCCGCCCGCCCCGGTATACAATCCTTCCGTGTTTTCGCGGATGACCAGAAAGTCGATGTCGTCCGGGGTTTTATCCTTGAGCGGGGTATCCACGTTCGGGTAGAGTTTCACGGGCCGCAGATTGATGTACTGGTCCAGTTCGAAACGCAGGCGCAGGAGCAATCCCTTCTCCAATATCCCGGGTTTGACTTCCGGATGCCCGATCGCGCCCAGGTAGATCGCGTCCAGTTTGCGAAGTTCGGCGGTGACGCTGTCGGGCAGGATCTCCCCGGTGCGCTTGTAGCGTTCTCCGCCCAGGTCGTAATCGGCCCAGTCGATCCCGAAACCGAATTTTTTCGAGGCCGCCTCGAGAACCTTGCGGCCCTCGCGGATGACCTCCGGTCCCGTGCCGTCTCCGCCGATCACGCCAATGCGATACGTTTTGCCTGCCATATAGAGTCTCCTTGGTTTTTTTTACCCCTCCCCCAACCCCGTCCAAACGCCTCGTTTCACTCGTTGTTTAGACTCCCCTTCCCCCTCCCCATTACGGGGAGGGGGAAGGGGCTGGGGGGTAGGAGGAGGGGCCGTTTTTATTTCATCAACAAGCCGTACTCGATCGCATCCGTCAGCGCGCGCCAGGAAGCTTCGATGATGTTCTCGCTGGCGCCGACCGTGCTCCACCGCCGGCCGTCGCACTGGGTGTCGATCAACACCCGCACGATGGCTCCCGTCCCGCTGTTGGAATCCAGGATGCGCACCTTGTAATCGACCAGCTCGAAGAGCTTGATCTGCGGGTAGCGCGGCTGCAGCGCTTTGCGCAGCGCGATGTCCAGAGCATTCACCGGGCCGTCTCCCTCGGCGGCGGTATGCATGATCTCGTCGCCGACCCGGATCTTGACGTTCGCCTCCGAAAGCAGCCCCCTTCCCCGGCGGTGCTCCACCACGCAGAAAAAGTCGATCAGTTCGAACGGCGGCTTGTAGCGCGGATGGTGGCGTTTGAGCATCAGCGCCACCGACGCTTCGGCGGTCTCGAAGGAAAACCCCCGCGCCTCCAATTCCTTGATCTCGGCCAGCACTTTCCCGACCGCTTTTTCATCCGCCTGCAGGCTGAATTGTTCGACCTTGTGGAGCAGGTTTCCCTTGCCCGAGAGTTCGCTGATCACCACGCGCATTTCATTGCCCACCAGCGCCGGATCGATGTGCTGGTAGGAAACCGCGCTGCGACGCATCGCCGCGACGTGAATTCCACCCTTGTGCGCAAATGCGGATTTTCCGACAAACGGCATGTGCTCGTCGGGGGAAAGGTTGGCGATTTCCGCCACATAATGCGCCGCTTCAAACAGATGCTTGAGCCTCCCTCTGGGCAGGCAACGCTTGTTCATCTTGAGTTCGATGTTCGGAATGATCGAGCAAAGATTGGCGTTGCCGCAGCGCTCTCCATACCCGTTCACCGTCCCCTGGACCTGGACCGCGCCCTCGCGGACCGCAATCAACGAATTGGCGACGCCGCATTCGCTGTCGTTGTGGGCGTGGATCCCCAGCCGGGCGTCGACCGCGCCGCGCGCGGCGCGGAAAACGGCTTCCACCTCCCACGGCATCACGCCGCCGTTGGTCTCGCACAGCACAAGGATCTGCGCGCCGCCGCGCCGGGCAGCCCGCAGCGTCTCGAGCGCGTAATCGGAATCCGCCTTGAAGCCGTCAAAAAAGTGCTCGGCGTCGAAAAGCACCTCGCGGCCCCTGGATATCAAATAGGCGATGCTCTCTTCGATGATCCGCAGATTGTTTTCTTTCGAGGTCCGCAGAACTTCCGACACATGCAGGACCGATGATTTTCCGACCACGGTGCATACGGGCGTCCCCGCCTTGAGCAAAGCCTGAATATTCTCGTCGTTTTCCGGGCGGCTGCCCGCCCGGCAGGTCGAACCGAACGCGGCGATTTTTGCGGTGCGCCAGTGGATGGCTTTGGCTTTTTGGAAAAACTCGAGGTCCTTGGCGTTGGACCCTGGCCAGCCTCCCTCAATATACGCCACGCCAAGCTCGTCGAGCTTGCGGGCGATCTTGATTTTGTCGTCGCAGGTGAGGGAAATCCCCTCCCGCTGGGAGCCGTCGCGCAGAGTGGTATCGTAGACTTCAACCATCATGCCCCCGCCTTTCCGGCCGCCGCGAACTCCATGTCATGGCGCACTTCGTATGCCCGGATCTGAGGCAAATATTCCGCCAGATATTCCAGGACATCCTTGCCTTTTAACAGGCAGGTTTTCGAAAACGTATCCACCGTAAACGACGCTTCCATCCCGCCCGGCAAAAGGACTTTCTGATTCTCCAGATCGATCGTCACCTGCGCCGCCGGTGCTTCCTCGACCAGGTCGACCAGGCTTCTATGAATCGATTCATTCACGACCACCGGCAGGATTCCGTTCTTGAGCGCGTTGCTGCGGAAGATATCCGCGAACGAGGTGCTGATAACGGCGCGGATGCCGCCCGACTGCAGCGCCCAGGGGGCGTGCTCGCGCGAGGATCCGCAGCCGAAATTATCCCCCGCCAGGAGGATGCTCGCCCCGCGGTATTCCGGTTTGTTCATCGCAAATTCGGGGTTGGGTCTCCCGTCCGGAAGGTAACGCCAGTTGGAGAACAATCCCTCGGCCAGGCCGGCCTTGTCCGTCACCTTGAGGTAGCGGGCAGGGATGATCTGGTCGGTATCCACATCGTTGACCAGAAGCGGGATGATCGTTGAGGTGATCTTCCGTATCGGTTCCACTAAGCACCTTCCTCAAGCAGCGGGCGCGGATCGGCAACTTTGCCCGAGAGGGCCGCCGCCGCCGCCGTGACGGGGCTGGCGAGCATGGTCCGTCCGCCTTTTCCCTGGCGGCCTTCGAAATTTCGGTTGCTGGTCGAGACCGCGTACTGGCCGGGTGCCAGCTGATCGCCGTTCATCGCAATGCACATGCTGCATCCGGAATACCGCCATTCGGCTCCGGCATCGCGGAAAATTCTATCGAGACCTTCCGCTTCCGCATCCCGGCGCACTTTCTCGGATCCCGGAACCACGAGCGCACGCACGCCCGCGGCTACCTTACGGCCGCGCAAGATCCCCGCCGCCGCCCGCAGGTCCGAAATCCGGCCGTTGGTGCACGAGCCGATGAACACCACGTCCACCTTCCTGCCGATCACCGGTTCACCGGGTGAGAATTGCATATACCCAAGCGCCTTTTCGAGTGCCGAACGCTTAAGCGGATCCGCCTCGGCGGCGGGGTCCGGAATCCTTCCGGTGACCGGAATTCCCATCGCGGGATTCGTGCCGAAGGTGATCATCGGCTGGAGCGCCGAGGCGTCGACGTCGAGCGTTCTGTCGAACGTCGCCCCCGGATCCGAGGCCAACGCCCGCCATCGCGCGATCGCCGCATCCCAGGCGGCGCCCCGCGGCGCCAGTTCCCTTCCGGCCAGATACGAAAACGTGGTGTCGTCCGGAGCAACCAATCCGGCGCGGGCGCCGCCTTCGATCGACATGTTGCACAGCGTCATGCGGCCTTCCATATCGAGCGCGGTTACGGCCGGACCGGCGTATTCGAAAACCTGTCCGGTCCCGCCCCCCACCCCGATCTGCGCAATCAATCCAAGGATCATATCCTTGGCGCCGACGCCCGGCGCGAGCTTTCCCCGGAAATTCACAAGAGTCCGTTCCGGACGGTTCTGCAGCAGGCATTGGGTCGCGAGGACCTGCTCCACCTCGCTCGTTCCGATCCCGAAAGCCAGCGCCCCGAACGCTCCATGGGTCGCCGTGTGGCTGTCTCCGCATACAATCGTCATGCCGGGCTGGGTCGCTCCCATCTCCGGCCCGATGATGTGGACGATGCCCCGCCCCGGATCGTCCATCTTCATGCAGCGGATGCCGAACTCGCGGCAATTGGATTCGAGTTGGCGCAGCTGCTTGACGGCGGCATCATCGGCGCCCGCCAGGGTAAGGCTTGTGGTCGGGATGGAATGATCCATCGTCGCGATCGTCCGGTCCGGCCGGTGCACCTTCCACCCGCGCGCGCGCAGATCCGAAAAAGCCTGCGGTGACGTCACCTCGTGGACCAGCTGCAAGTCTATGTAAAGCACGGACGGGTGGCCGGATTCCTCCCGTACCAGATGAGTCCGCCAGATTTTTTCGAACAGGGTTGTGGGTTCGCTCATGATTCGTTATCCGTAGTGTATTTATGACCGCCGTAGATCGCGTAATTGGTCCGCTGCCAATGGCAGCTCACGTCCACGAATCCGGCCTGGCGCATCCATTCCAACTGGTCTTCCACGCAAGCCGGGACGTCTTCCGCGTAATACCGCTCCATCAAACCCGCGTCGTCCTGGCCATTCGACCGTACGTACGCACGCCACAGGCGGATGTAGATCCCGTCCAGCCTTTCCGTCGCCCCCTTGATGATGTCGCGGTTGAGGAACACGCCGCCCGGGTTGAGGGCCAGGTAGATCCGCCGGAACAACTTCTGCTTGTTCGGATTTGTCAGATGGTGAATCGAAAGCCCGGAGAGGATCAGGTCGTAGCCGATCCCGAAATCATCCTTTGAAAAATCACCCTTCAGGAAAGTTGTCCGGTTTTCGAATTTTTTCAGACGCTCCCGAGCGGCGGCAAGCATGTTGTCCGACAGGTCGAAGACCGTCACCTCGGCCAGCGGGTAGCGGCGCAGGATACCCTCCGCCAGCACGCCGGTGCCCGCGCCGAGATCCAACCCACGCGGGCGGGCCGTTCCCTCGAAGGGGAGCAGCTCCATCATCATCTCATTCTGCTCGCGGTAATATGGCACAAATTTGACGATGTGGCTGTCGTAATCCGACGCATCCTGGTTGAAGTGGTCCTCCACGCGCTGCATGTTCATCAAGGTTTGGCCGTGCTTACCGGCGCGGCCGCCGGCGCGCGGCCGGAAGCCACCAACAGCTTGTTGATCGCGCTCAGGTAGGCCTTGGCGCTGGCAACGATGATGTCGGTGTCCGCCCCGTGCCCGCCGAAGGAGCGCGTTCGCTTTCGACCGTTCTGCGCCGTTTCGCGCGGCGCCAAGGCTTCGTCCTTGGATTCCAGCCGTACCGTCACTTCGCCGATCGCGTCGATCCCCTCGGTGATCGCGCGGATGGAAAATTCTTCAAGCGAGTTCGGGGCGTTGATAATCCCGTCGATCGCCTTGTAGGCCGCATCCACCGGCCCGGTCCCGGTCGAGGCCTGGACCTGCAGCGAGCCGTCGGGGCAGCGCAGCCGGACCGTCGCGGTGGGCATTCCCATCGTGCCGCACGCCACCTGCAGCCCGTCCAAGGCGTATATCTCACGCGGTTGATAGATCTGGTCCGCCACCAGCGCCTCCAGGTCGGCGTCGGCGATGCTCTTTTTCTTGTCGGCCAGTTCCTTGAAGCGCTCAAACGCCCGATCCAATTCCTCGGTTGTGAGCTCGTGCCCCAATTCGCCCAGCCGTACGCGCAGCGCGTGCCGTCCGGAGTGTTTGCCGAGCACCAGGCTGGATTGCGTCAGGCCGATCATCTCCGGCTGCATGATCTCGTACGTGGTGTGATGCTTGAGCATCCCGTCCTGATGGATCCCCGCCTCGTGCGCGAACGCATTCGCGCCGACGATGGCCTTGTTGGGCTGGACCGGAATGCCGGTATAGGTGGAAACCATGTGGCTGACGCGGGAGATCTGGGTGGTGTCGATCCCGGTCGTCAGGTGGAACAGGTTGCGCCGGGTGTGCAGCGCCATAACGACTTCCTCGATCGACGCGTTTCCGGCCCGTTCGCCGATTCCGTTGATCGTCCCTTCCACTTGGCGCGCTCCGGCCCTTAACCCGGCCAGCGTGTTTGCGGTGGCCATGCCCAGGTCGTTGTGGCAGTGCATCGACACGACCGCTTTCTCGATCCCTTTGGTGTTCCGGATGATTCCCTCGATCAGCCGGCCCCATTCTTCCGGGGTGGTATACCCGACCGTATCGGGGATGTTCAGGGTGGTGGCACCGCATTCGATCGCCAGCGCAAGCACTGTATACAGGAACTCCGGCTCGCTCCGGCCGGCATCCTCGGGCGAGAATTCCACATCCGCGCATAATGTGCGGGCATAGGCGACCATCTCGCGGACGCGCTGGACGACTTCCCCGGGCGACATCTTCAGTTTGTACTGCATGTGGATCGGCGATGTGGCGATGAACGTGTGAATCCGCGGCCGCGCCGCGTGGCGCACCGCCTCCCAGGCCGCATCGATGTCGGATTTTGTGGTGCGCGCCAGGCCGCAGATGATCGGCGGTTGGCGCTGCGTCACGCTCTGCGCGGTGTCGGCATCCTCGGATCGCGCCTGCGGGCCGGTGCCGACTTCGATTGCGATCCGGCGGACCGCTTCCAGGTCGTCCGGCGAAGCCGCCGGGAAGCCCGCCTCGATGATGTCGATCCCCATGCGGGCCAGCGCCCGGGCGATTTCCACCTTTTCCCCGGAGGTTAAGCTCGCGCCCGGCGATTGCTCGCCGTCGCGCAGGGTCGTATCAAAAATCCGCACATAGTTATCCATTGTGTTCTCCTTCAACCGGGAAACCGCTCAGGGATCAAACCCGCGATATTCTCACTCCCCCTCATCCCTTCCTTCCCCCAGCTTTCCCCCGTTTCGCAAACGCGCAGGGCTAAAGTGCAGACCGAACCTGCGCACTTCGCGGGGTCGGGCGCCGGGAGGCCGGATGAGGGGGAGCGAAAATTGTTTTTCTACTTTTTCTTCCAGTTATCTGGCCGCAGGGATCGCACCGCCGCGCCCGCCCGCCACATCTCGGATTCGCGCATCTCCTTAAGTTCCTTCTCCAGCTTCTGGCGGTAATCCTTGGCGCTGTTGGCTTCGATTACGATCCGGGTCTGTTCGCCCGAGACCACGCTTTCGTACAGCCAGTCAAAGACCGGTTCGACCGCCTTGCGGAACTGGTGGCGCCAGTCGAGCGCTCCGCGCTGGGCTGTGGTCGAGCAGTTCGCGTACATCCAGTCCATGCCGTTCTTGTCGACCAGACGGATCAGGCTTTGGGTCAGTTCCTCGACCGTTTCGTTGAAGGCTTCCGAGGGCGAATGCCCGTGCTTGCGCAACAGGTTGTATTGCGCCTCCATAATCCCCGCCAGCGCGCCCATCAGCACCCCGCGTTCGCCGGTCAGGTCGGAGTGGACTTCCTTCTCGAAGGTGGTCGGGAACAGGTAGCCCGAGCCGATCGCGATCCCCAGCGCGATGGTCCGTTCCTCCGCCCGCCCGGTCGCGTCCTGGAAGACCGCGAACGAGCTGTTGATCCCCGATCCGGCCAGGAAGTTGGTGCGCACGCTTGCCCCCGACCCCTTCGGCGCAACCAGAATCACATCGACGTAATCCGGCGGCACGACGCCGGTCTGGTCCTTGTAGACGATCGAAAAGCCGTGCGAGAAATAGAGGGCATCGCCCTTCTTGAGGTTCGCCTTGACCTTCGGCCAGAGGATTTTCTGCGCGGCGTCGGAGACCAAGTATTGGATGACCGTGCCGCGCTGGACGGCTTCCTCGATCGGGAAGAGGGTTTTACCGGGGACCCAGCCGTCCTTGACCGCCTTATCCCAATAGAACTTGTCTTCCTTGGCCTGGCCGATGATGACATTGATCCCGTTGTCCTTCATGTTCATCGCCTGGGCCGGCCCCTGCACGCCGTACCCCAGGACCGCGACGGTCTCGTTCCGCAGCACTTGCTTGGCCTTGCTGAGCGGGAACTCGTCGCGCATCACCACTTGTTCGACGACGCCGCCGAAATTGATTTTTGCCATGATGACCTCTCCTTTTCGGTGATTGTGATCCCCGCCTAAACGGGGAAAGGATTTTCGGGTTGACCGCCGCTATAAGACCTTGGCTTCCAAACCGGGCGTGTGCCGTATTCCGGACGCGCCTCCGCGCAGCATGGCCACCTGGCCGGCGCGCACCATCTCGACGATCCCGAACGGGCGCAGCAGTTCGTTCAGGCTTTCGATCTTGTCTTCGGTCCCGGTGATCTCGATGATCAGGCTCTCCGGCGCCACGTCGACGACCCGCGCGCGGAATATTTCCGCCAGAGCCGTGATTTCCGCGCGCTGATTGGGCTTGGCTTTGACCTTGATCAGCGCCAAATCGCGGGCGATGGCCGGCTGGCCGGTGACGTCCTGGACATCGATGATATTGACCAGCTTGACCAGGTTGGCCTCGATCCGAGCCGTCTCGATCGGTTCACCCTCGATCACGATCGTCATGCGGGAGATGGCCGGATTTTCCGTTCGCCCGACGGTCAGGCTTTCGATGTTGTAGTTGCGACGCCGGAACAGAGACGCCACCCGGTTTAACACGCCGGGGCGGTTTTCCACCAGAGCGATCAGTGTGTGTTGCATCGGTGCCTCCCTATGCCTTTTTTGCTTGGGTCGGACGGCGGATCATCTGATGCAGATCCGCTCCGGTCGGAACCATCGGGTAGACGGCCTCCTCCTGCTCCACCTGGAAATCCAGGAGGACCGGACCAGGCGTCTTGCGCGCGAATTCTATGGCGGCCTGGATTTCTCCCGCCTTGTCTATCCGCCGGTAGCCCGCTCCATGCGCTTCCGCGATCTTGCCGAAATCCGGATTCCGCAGCTGCACCGACGAATAGCGCTTTTCAAAGAAGAACTCCTGCCACTGGCGCACCATTCCCAGGAAGTGGTTGTTCATCAAGGCGATCTTGATCTCGACCTTCTGATGCACGGCGGTGATCAGGTCCATCTGTGTCATTTGAAATCCGCCGTCGCCGACGATCGCCCACACCTCGCGGTCCGGCATGGCGACTTTGGCGCCGATCGCGGCCGGCAGACCGAAGCCCATGCTGCCCGCTCCGCCGGAGGTGATGAAGCTGCGGGGCCTCTCCGGCTGATAGTATTGCGCCGCCCACATCTGGTGCTGGCCCACGTCGGTGGCGACCAGCGCTTCTCCCTTGGTGGCCTTCCATATTTCGCTGATGATCTGCGGCACGTGCAGCTTGCCGTTGTTCGGCTGGGCGACAATGTCGCGATTGTCGGTTTCCTTCCGCCATTCCGCTATCTGGCCCAGCCAATCGTCGTGGCGCGCATTGGGCACCATCGGATCAATGTCCGCCAGGACGGTTTTGATGTCGCCGACAAGCGAAACGTCCGCCATCACGATTTTATTGATCTCGGTCGGGTCGATATCGACATGGATCTTGCTTGCGCCGGGGGCGTAGGTCTTGAGGTTGCCGGTGACCCGGTCGTCGAAACGCATCCCCAGCGCGATGATCAGGTCGGAATTCTGGATGGCCAGGTTGCAGTACGCCTCGCCGTGCATGCCCATCATCCCCAGTGAGAGCGGATGGGAGGAGGGGATGGAACCCAGACTGAGGAGCGTCATGGCCACCGGGATGTTGTTCCGTTCCGCGAATTTCTGCACTTCCAAAGTCGCGCCGGACAGCTCCACGCCGTGCCCGGCAAAGATCACCGGTTTTTTAGCGGCGCGGATAAGCTCCGCTGCCCGTTCCAGTTTCGGCTGCGGCGCATGCAACGGCGGGTTATACCCCAGCAGGCTGATTTGCGGCAGATCGACGTTCTCGGTCTTCGCCACTTGAGCATCCTTGCAGAAGTCGATCAGCACCGGTCCCGGCCTTCCGCTGCGGGCGATGTAGAACGCTTCGGCGACCGTGCGCGCGACCTCATCCGGGGAGGTAATCATGAAATTATGTTTGGTGATCGGCAGGCTGATGCCGGTCATGTCGATCTCCTGGAAGGCGTCGGTGCCGAGCAGGTTGCTCGCCACCTGGCCGGTGATGAACACCACTGGCGAAGAATCCATATAGGCCACCTGGATTCCCGTTACCAGGTTGGTCGCGCCCGGGCCGGAGGTGGCGATCGCCACGCCGACTTTCCCGGACGCGCGCGCATACCCGTCGGCCATCATCGCCGCGCCTTGCTCGTGGCGGGTCAGGATAAACCGCAGTTTCGGATAGTTGAGCATGGCATCAAAAGCGGGGATAACCGCCCCACCCGGGATTCCGAACATCACATCCACCCCCTCCTGGATGAGGGATTCCCAGAGTACTTCCGCACCTGTCTTTTTCATCTCTTCTCTCCTTGACCCCTCCTTTCCTTCCGCCGATGGTCTTCCTCAACGGAGAAAGTCTGGATGGGGAATTAACTTTCGAGTACTGCGCCCTTGTTGGCGCTGGTGACGAACCTGGCGTATCGCCTCAGCCAGCGGCTCTTAATGCGCGATTCAAACGGCGGTAACGCGGCGATCCGCGAGCGGATTTCCTCGTCCGGCAGGCGTACAGTCATCGACCGTTTTTCCAGGTCGATCTCGATCACATCGCCGGGCCTGAGTGCTGCAATCGGTCCGCGGGCGGCCGCCTCCGGGGACACATGCCCGATGCATGCGCCGCGGGTTCCGCCGGAGAATCGTCCGTCGGTGATGAGCGCGACGCTTTCGCCCAGGCCCATGCCCATGATGGCCGAGGTCGGCGAGAGCATCTCCTGCATCCCGGGTCCGCCGCGCGGCCCTTCGTAGCGGATAACCACCACCTCGCCGGGCTGAACCTCCCCGGCGAGAATGCCGGTTAACGCCTCCTCCTGGCTTTCATAAATGCGGGCCGGGCCGCTGTGCTTGCGCATGGCCGCGGACACTCCGCCCGCCTTGATCACGGCTCCGTCCGGCGCCAGGTTGCCGAACAGGATCGACAGTCCGCCGGTTTGCGAATGCGGATTCTCCACCGGGCGGATCACATCATGGTTTTTGACGGCGGCGCCGCGGATATTCTCGCGCAGCGTTTTGCCCGTCACGGTCGGCCGGTCCAGGTGCAGGAGCGAATCCTCCTTGCGCGCCACTTCGTTCAGCATCGCCGGGATGCCGCCCGCCTTGTGCAGGTCCTCGATGTGCCAGGGACCGGAGGGGCTGATCTTGGTCAGGTGCGGGATCTTCTCCGCCAATTGGTTGATGCGCGCCAGCGGATACTCGAATCCCGCCTCGTCGCAGAAGGCGAGCGTATGCAGGACGGTGTTGGTGCTGCCGCCCATCGCCATATCCAGCGCGAAGGCGTCGTCCACCGCTTCAATGGTGACCAGATCGCGCGGGAGGATATTCTTTTTAACCAGCGTCAGAATCAGAGACCCGGCCCGATCGGCGAGGGCGTTGCGCTCGGCGGTTTTTGCCACGGCGGTTCCGTTGTAGGGGAGCGCCAGGCCGAGTACTTCCAGCAGGATGTTCATCGAATTGGCGGTGAACAGGCCGGAGCAGGAGCCGCACGATGGGCAGGCGAAGCGCTCGAGAACCTTTAGCCGCTTTTCGTTGATCTTGCCTGCCTTGTACGCACCGACACCCTCGAACACCGAAATCAGGTCCAGGGTTTCCCCGGCGGGCGTCTTGCCGGCGCGCATCGGGCCGCCGGTTACGAAAATCGTCGGAATATTCACCCGCAGCGCGCCCATTACCATCCCGGGAATGATCTTGTCGCAGTTGGGTATGCACACCATCCCGTCGAAGGCATGCGCCTCGATCATCGTCTCCACGCAATCGGCGATCAATTCGCGCGAGGCGAGACTGTACTTCATCCCGGCATGGCCCATGGCGATACCGTCGCCCACGGCGATCGTGTTGAACTCGAAGGGCACTCCCCCTGCGGCGCGAATGGCCGCCTTTACACGCCGCCCGAACGACTGCAAATGGACGTGTCCGGGAACGATGTCGGTGTAGGAATTGGCCACCGCGATAAAAGGCTTCCCGAAATCCTCCTCCGACACGCCCATGGCGCGCAGCAAAGATCGATGCGGCGCCCGTTCAAAACCCTTCTTGATGAGATCGGATCGCATTTTTTCTCCTTCCTTTCTGTGGAACCACCAAAAAGGGCTGCCTTTTCTGGCAGCCCGGGTTCGCTTCGTTCTTCTCTTTTTGCTTCCTGTTTTGTTACGATGCCTCTCCAAGGGCTGCCCATGCGTAATTATGGTTCCCGTCAAGGACGAGAACCAGGTTCGCAATAACGACAACCAGGAGAATAATAGCCATGAAATAATTATCTTTCCAGCGATAATTCTAACTCAATATAAAAAAGCTGTCTATTTGCATGATTCATAAATTTTACCCAATATTGTTGTACAATATGCACAAGTCGATCGAAATCACGATCCTATTAGGACAATATTTGTCCATATTTTGGTAAAAACATGCCTTTCAATTCACCCATACCGCTTCTCACATTGCTTGACCTGATCCCTCCGGAAACATACGAATGGATCTCCAGCGCCGAGACCGAGCCATCGACGCTCATCGCCTGGATTTCGTGCAGCGCCGCATCGTCCAAAAGCGGCGATCTGCTGCTTCTGGCCGGCAGTGAATTGGATAACACAAAACTGGAAACCGCGTTGCACGGAGCCGCAACCGCAGTCGGGGTGATCGGCGGCGGCGAAATTGACTGTGACAACCCCGCCCGAAAACCGCTTATCCGGTTCTTTGCCGATCCGTCCGCGGATCAGGATACCGAAGATCAAACCCGCGAAATCCATCAACGCCTGCTGCGAGCGCTGATGGCGCAAAAATCCCTGCTCCTCGAGCGCGGCGCCAATATTCAAACCCGCCTGACCCAGATTGCCGCCCGCGGAGATGGATTGTCCGGCTTGGCGGGGGCGATGCGGGAGATGACCCAGCACGGTATTCTCGTTCAGGATAAGCGCCTCACCCCGCTGGCTTCCAGCCCGAGCACGGACCTGCGCTCGGTTTGGAACGATCTGGTCACGCAGTTATCGGAACTGTCCACCCTGCCCGAGACGCTGCGTGACCGCCGCCAGGCGGGCGAGGCTCCGGCCGTCTCGTCGGAACCAATGCCCGGCGGGCTGGAACGGATCATCGCGCCGATCGTCGTCGGGGACGTGGCGCGCGGCTACCTGACGGCGGTCGGGATGCTGGGGGAGTTGGATCAAACCGACCGGCTGGTCATCGAACAGGGTGCGCTGGTGTGCGCGATCGAAATGGCGCGCGCCAAAGCGGTGCGTGAGACGGAAAAACGCCTCCATGGCGATCTGCTATCCGCGCTGCTGCATCAGAATCTATCCGCGCGCGACGCCCATCTCTGGGCGCAAAACATGGGATTGGATCTGGAACAGCAGCATACGGCGGTGCGGCTGGCGTGGGAAGGCGCTTCGCCGACTCTCCGCCGTCTGGAGACGCTCGTCAACGGCGAGATCGCCCGGTCCGGAGCGCCGGTGATCGTATCGTCGTTGAGCGGCGAGGTGATCGCTTTTTGCGAGGGTCCGCGTGAGGCGGGCCGGCCATCCGCCGCAACCTCCCTGGCACAAGCAGTGATCGATCTGGCCGCCAAGGAATATCCCGAAGCCGTCGTGCGCTGCGGCATCGGAACCCCGGCGGTGGATCTCGGGACTTGGCAGCTCTCCTTCCGGCAGGCCGGGCAGGCGCTGGATATGGCGCGCCGTTTGGGAGAACGGAAGCCGCTGTACTATATGGACCTTTCCGTATACCGGCTGCTTCTGCAGTTCGAAGATCATCCCGACCTGAAAGCGTTCGTCCAGGAGACCCTCGGCCCGATCCTCAATCATGAGAACGCGGATGAATTTCTCGCCACGCTCGAGGAATTCTTCGCCCATCACGGCAATCTGTCGCAAACTGCGGAGGCGTTGTTTATCCACCGTAACACGCTGACGTACCGGATGGAGCGGCTGGCGGCGGTTTCACGGCTGGATCTGGACAACCCGGATACGCGGCTGGCGGCGCAATTGGCGCTTAACATCCGGCGCATGCTCAAGGCGGCATAAAAATTTTTCCCGCTCGCCGATTTTCCGGGCAGTAATCGCGTTTTACGGGTTTCGCAGTCCTTCCGATTCTTCTACTCTATGGAGGACCGATCCGCGTATAATACCCGCATCCATTTCCTGCGCACCCCCACGAACTTGGAGGAGCCTCTTGGAAATCCGAACGGTTCGCACCAAAAAGGAACTCGCCGGCTTCATCGATTTGCCTTACCGCTTATACCGCCGGGATCCCGTTTGGGTGCCCCCGCTTCGCAGCGACCAATGGCATCAGTTCGACCCCAAGCGCAACCCGATGCTTGGCCATTGCGAATATGCTCTGTTCCTCTTGCAGGACGGCGACGAGGTGGTCGGCCGGGTATCCGCTTTCATCGACCGGTTGGCGGTTGACTGGTGGAAGGAACCGATCGGCCTGTTCGGATCGTTTGAATGCGTCGCCGATGATTCCGCCGCGCAAATGCTGCTGAGCGCCGCGCAGCAGTGGCTTGTCGCGCGCGGGATGAACGCGATGCGCGGTCCCTGGTCGTTCGCTTCCCAGGAATGGGGATTGGTTGCGGATGGATTTACCCCCGCCCCCGTAATCATGGCGCCGTACAATCCGCCTGCGTACAACGGTTATCTGACACGCTTCGGGTTTTCCAAGGTGAAGGATCTGCTTGTGTATTATGTGGACACTCGCGAAGGCTATACTATCCCCGAAAAATACATTCGCTTAACCACCCGCATCCAGGATCGATGGAAGATAAATGTCCGATCCATGGATATGCGAAACCTTGAAAAAGAAGTCGCGTCGTTCGTCCGCCTGGCCAATGAATCAATCTCCCATAATTGGGGATTTTACCCGGCCACCGAGGAAGAGGGTAAAGCCATTGCACGCGACCTGAAACCGATTGTGGATCCGAAATTGCTGCTTTTCGCCGAAGACGAGCATGGCAAAGCGATCGGTTTTGCGATGGCGCTTCCGGATGTCAACACGCTGTTAAAAGGATTGAACGGGCGCCTCTTCCCCTTCGGATGGATTAAGCTCCTGTACGGACTCCCCCGCATCCGTGAATACCGCATGTGGGCGCTTGGCGTGATCCCCGAATATCAAGGGAAAGCGGTGGATGCGCTTATGTACCGGAAACTTTACGAAATCCTTTCTCGCCGGGACGTGCGGCTTGAAATTAATTACGTTCTCGAAGACAACTATCCGATGAACAACGCATTGGATAATCTCGGCGCCAAGTTCCTTCGCCGATACCGGGTCTACCAGAAAGCCATTTGACCCCACCTTCTTTACAGGAGTTGCGATGTCCGAAAAAATATCTCCTCCTCTGCAGAATGCGACGCTTTGCCAAATCGGATTCGTCGCCCGGGATGCGGGCCGGGTGGCGCAAAAACTTGCGGAAATCACCGGCCTGCCCGCCCCGGAGCCGGTTATTACCGACGGTTTCGAAAAAGCCCGCACCGAGTACCGTGGAAATCCCACCCAGGCGACCGCCAAACTGTATTTCTTTAATTTGGGGCAGGTGTCGCTGGAGATCATCGAACCGGTCGGCGGCCCCAGCACGTGGCGCGAGTTCCTAGACAAGCACGGCGACGGCGTGCATCACATCGCGTTCACGGTGAAATCCACCAAGGAAACGGCGGATGCGCTATCCACGCACGGCATCCCGCCCGTTCAAAGCGGTGTTTTTGAGGGCGGCAGCTACGTGTATTGCGAAGCGGAGAAGGAATTGGGAGTAATACTTGAACTGCTCGATTCCACCTCCGGATGAGTATTGGATTTTTCCATGAGGGGAATCCGAGAATCTACACGCTAAGACGCGAGGTTTTTTTACACCACTTTACGCTTTTGCGACTCTGCGATTTTGCGGTATAGACCTTTTTGGTTTTTTTCTATTCTCTACGATCGCGCCGATTTTTCAATGGCGATCGCTTCCGCAAACAACGACTCATATTCCGCGACGTTCGAACACAGCACCAGGCGGGAGCGCAGCTTTCCCACGCTTACCAGGTGATGCACATACCGCACGGCATGTTTACGGAAGATGAGGCAGCCGTATCGCGGCCCGTACAATTCCGTCATCATCGCGAGATGGCGGCGAGCCATGTCGACGCTTTCCGAAAGCGACACGCTTTCCTTTTCGCGCCGGGTAAATATCCATGGGTGGCCGATCGCCCCGCGGCCGATCATCACCCCGTCGCACCGCGTCTCCCGCTTGATCGCATCGATATCGGCGACGGTGTGCACGCCGCCGTTTCCAAGGATGGGGATCCGCGCCCGGGATTTTATCTCCGCAATCGCGGACCAGTCCGCCGGACCGGAGAGCGCCTGTTCCTTGGTGCGCGCATGCACGGCGATCAGCGCGCATCCGTTTTCTTCGAGCGCCCGGGCGACTTCGAGGTAATTCCGGCTGCGGTCATCCCATCCCAGGCGGATTTTTGCGGTCACCGGGATGCGCACAGCGCCCGAGAGGGCAGCAAACAGCCTCCCCAGCCGCGCCGGATCTTTGAGCATCCCCGCCCCGGCGCCGCGTTCGGCGATTTTCCGGATCGCGCACCCGAGGTTGATATCGATGATGTCCGGACCCCAATCCTGCAGAGTGCGAGCGGTTTCCACCAGGCGTTCGTCCACGTGCCCATAGATCTGAAAGGCCACCGGACGTTCCATTTCCGAAAATTTCAGTTTGAGCCGGACCGCATCTTGCGCATGGCGGGAGTGGACGATTTCATCGACGTTGACGAATTCGGTGTACGACATCGCCGACCCGAGTTCGCGGCATATCACCCGGAAGGGCCAGTCGGTGAATCCGTCCATCGGCGCGAGGACCAAGTCGCCGCGAACCGGACATTTTCCGATGGTGAAGACGGGTGGTTGGATGGCGCGCTCCGCAGGGGCTCAGGCCCGGTGGCGGTCGATCGCCAGCAGGTCGCACAGGATGGCGTACCCGGTCTCCAGTCGGCCGGCGCCTGGCCCGATCAGCGTGACATCGCCGAGCAGGCGGGTGGTGAAAGTGATGGCATTGGTTGCTCCGCGGACGGACGCCAGCGGATGGGTACGCGGAATCCGCTCCGGACGAACATGCGCCACTACGCCTGCCGCGTTTTTCTCAAGCGTCGCGATCAGTTTCCACACGTCGCCCGCCTCCTCCGCTTCGCGGATATCCGTTTTCTGTAGATGGGTGATGCCTTCGCGGTCGACATCCGCCATACCGATCGGGGCATGCATCAGCACATTGGCCAGGATGACGAGTTTACCCGCCGCATCGTATCCCTCCACATCCCCGGCCGGATCCGCCTCGGCGTACCCCATGGCCTGCGCATCCGCAAGCGCATCGGCATACGGTTTTCCGTCCTGCATCTGTGTCAGGATGTAATTGGTGGTGCCGTTGATGATCCCCTGCAATTTGACGACTCCGGCTCCGGAAAGCAGTTCCGTCCCCAGCCGCAAGGCGGGCGTGCCGCTCATCACGGTCCCTTCCACGCCAAGTTCCACGCCGTGCAGGGCGGCGAGCTCCGACATCTCTTGATACCGGAGCGCCACGGAGCCTTTATTTGTCGTAATCGCATGTTTTCCGGATTCCAGCGCAGCGCGGATATGGCTGATTGCCGGCTCGCCGGTTTGCAGGTCGGTCGGGCTGAGCTCGATGACGACATTCGAATCCGTGCTGCGGATCGTGCGGATCGAATCCCATCCGTGCTGGGGCGCGTCGACGCGCTGAAGTGACTTTTCCTTCCTTGCGGCTTCGAGCAGCGCGCGCGGGGCAAAACCGGCGGGATTGTAAAGACTGCCCAGCTTGAGATCGCTGACGGCCGTAATCCGCACGTCCACGTCATATTGTTCCCGGAGCACGTCGCCGCGTTCTCCAAGGATCTGCGCCAATCCCTGGCCGACATTGCCAAAGCCGATGATTGCAAGACGGTACGTTCGCATATATCCCGCTCCTCGGTAAAATTCAAAAATATTCTAACGCAAAGGCGCAGGGGCGCAAAGACTCCAAAGCAGAATAACGACCATTTCCGTATTATCCTTGCATCTTTGCTTCCCAAAGTCGTTGCGACAAGCCTTTTATGGGTTAATCCGCTGATCATCCGGAAACCCGTTCACAACCCGTGATATCCCCCTTTTTACGATCGGGAAACCGAAGTTTATCAATAACCCCAGCCGCAAACCAGAAATTCGAAGGTACGTGAGCAGCTGCGATTCAAAAACCGGGTGATGATCCAGTGTGGCTTTGCATTCTATAATTACCAGCTTTTCAACCAATAAATCGAGGCGCAAAGGGATAGGGAGAAGAACCCCTTTATAGATAACCGGGAGTTCTTTTTGACGCACCACAGCCAAGTCTTTTTGGCGTAGTTCCATCTCCAGGGCGTGCTCGTACACGGATTCGAGCAAACCGGGCCCTCCGAGAGTCCGGTGAACTTCAATCGCCGCCTCTACGATGATTTTACTGATCTCATTCTCATTCATGTTTCCCCCTTTTGGAAATTCATTAATAATTCTAACGCAAAGGCGCGGGGGCGCAAAGGCGCAAAGTATAGTGAAATAATTCTTGCGTCCTGGCGTCTTCGCGTGGAGCTTTTTATGATC
>JAFGCU010000095.1 GCA_016932475.1 Anaerolineales bacterium | reverse complement strand
TGGGCGCACTTTTTTTACGTTGAAAATTTACGACGAATGCGTGTGAAGGCATGATAACTATTAGCTTTTTCCTTTCACTTATGTAACCATTCTCTTCCCATTCTTGGCGGGCAGGATTACAGTCCCCTACCCTTCGTGCCAATATACTTGTTATAGATTACTAGCATATTGGGGAGATCACTACATTTTTACCATTAAGCAAAATAACCGCCTCTGGCATGCGACGGTTACACTCGTTCTTCAGTGCGCCCAACATGGTATTAGTCGGAAAAGGCATCTGCCTCTATATGCATGCATCTATCCCTATATGCTTTTCTGATGCATCTGGCGCTAGATGCATTCCCTCCCGACGATCCGCGATCGCAGCCCCAGTTCGACCGCCTTGTCGTAGCGTATTCGCCAAACCCGCGTCTTCCCGTTCCATTTCCCCCCCGCCGCCTTGATTTTCCGGCGCAGGTCCGCCTCGTCATACCCGATCCGCACGCTTACCTTTGTGCCCGGCCGCGGCACTCCCGGCTCCCAGGCCACATTGCTGATGATCAATTCCACCGTCTTTAAGCGTCTCTTTAACCGCTCATCGTACCGGTATCGCACGCACACCATCCGCTGGCCGTGCTCCGCCAGCAGCTTCCGCGTCCCCCTTTGCCCCGGTTGCAGCACCAGCAGTGTCTTCATCTTCCTCTTCATCTCCCCCTCCCCAATCTTCGCATTTCCACATATTGTATAATAATCCCGATCGTCCGGCCATTCCGGCCGCCTGGGGGAGACTTATGCATGCACCGGCATCTCCATCCGCTTCGCTCCTGATCGAACGCCTCCGCGCCTCCATCCGCCTCAGGCATTATTCCATCCGCACCGAGCAAACCTATGTGGATTGGGCCGCCCGCTTCCTGTCATTCCATTCCGGCCTCCCGCTGGAAGCTCTGGCCGAACCGGAGATTTCATCCTTCCTCACCCACCTCGCCGTCCGTGATAAAGTCGCCGCCTCCACCCAGAACCAGGCCCTGAATGCGCTGGTCTTCTTCTTCCGCCATGTCCTTGAAAAGGATCTGGATTCCCCGTTCCAGCTCGTGCGCGCCAAACGCCCCCTGCGCCTCCCCGCCGTCCTTTCCAAGGACGAGGTCTTTTCTTTGCTCGCGCATCTCTCCGGCACCCATCTGCTGATGGCCAAACTGCTCTACGGCGGCGGGCTCCGCCTCATGGAAGTCCTCCGCCTGCGCGTCAAAGATCTGGATTTCGATCTGCGCCAGATCCTCGTCCGAGACGGCAAAGGCTTCAAAGACCGCATTACCGTTTTCCCGGATTGCCTGCACGCTCCTCTTCAAGCTCATTTGGAACGCATCCGGAGGATTTTCCAATCGGATCTCGATCGGGGGATTGCGGGCGTCTATCTGCCCTTCGCCCTCGAACGGAAATATCCGGGGGCTTCCCGCGAGTGGCAGTGGCAGTATGCCTTTCCTTCCGATCGCCTCTCCGTGGATCCGCGCTCCGGGTTGAGCCGCCGTCATCACGAGGATCCCTCCGGCCTTCAGAAAGCCGTGCGCGGCGCCGCCCGCGCCGCCGGCATCCCCAAGGCCGTCGGCTGCCATACGTTGCGCCACTCTTTCGCCACCCATCTCCTGGAAGCCGGTTACGATATCCGCACCGTCCAGGAGCTCCTCGGCCACTCGGATGTCAAAACCACCATGATCTACACCCACGTCCTGAATCGCGGCGGATTGGCCGTGCGCAGTCCCATCGACCAATCTTAAGCCGGGAACGCGCATCGGGTGATCCGGGGATTATCGGAAAGGCCCGCCCCGCGCGTTCCGCCGCCTCTTGTTTTTTGGATGCGGCGGATCCGGCCGGGCGGGGAAGTGCGCCGGTTCGGCTTTGCCTTTTACCACTGCCGGATGGCGAGGCGGGGCGCGCGTTTGCATGCTCCGCCCTTTCGGGCGATAATGCCTCCAGGCTGTTGCTGCGGCGTTTGTCACACGGGGCTGAATGGACCAAAAATCGGCGTCCCCCATGCACCTCAAACCTCCGGCCGTGACGGGCTGGGAGCGGGAAACACCCATCCCGGATGGCGCGCTCAATCATTACCTGAGCGTCCGCGGCGGCCGCCTGTTCCTGGAAGATCTCGACCTCACCCGCCTCGTCCTCGGGTCGGATCTTCCGGAAGGCCTCTCCGGGCCTTTGGGCAGCCCGCTCGAAATCGTCTATCTCCCGCTGATCCCGAAAAAGATCGCCGCGCTGCAAACGGTGTTCGCGGATGCGATCGCGGAAACCGGGTACGGCGGCCGCTTCCTCTACGCCTACCCCTCGAAGGCCAACGCGGCCGAGGAAGTCGTGCGCGCCGCGCTGCAGACCGGCGCGCATTTCGAAATATCCACCTATCCGGATGTGGATCTGATCAGAATCATGATCGCCCGCGGCTACGTGACCTCCCGGCAGATGATCCTCTGCAACGGGTTCAAGCCGTCCGGGTCCCCGTATGCGGAGCGGATTCTTGCGCTGCAGAAGGCCCACGGGAACGTGATCCCGGTGATAGACAGCCTGGCCGAACTCCCCTTCCTCGAGTATTCCGGCCAGGCCTTCGAAGTGGGGCTCCGCCAGAAAAGCTACGGCCGGCACGATGACATGGCCGAAATGAACGAGGTGAATTCCCAGTTCGGAATGCAGCTGACCGACGTTGCGCGCGCCGCCGCGCGGATCGAGGAGGCCCCCAACCTCACCCTCCGCATCTACCACGCCATGGTCGGCGGACAGATCGAACAGGAAGCCGATTTTGTCGAGCGCCTGAGCTCTCCGATGGAAATCTTCGCCAAGCTGCGCCAGCGCCACCCAGACCTCACCATCTTCAACTTCGGCGGAGGGGTTCCATCCGCGATGGCGCTCGGGTTCCGCTTCGATTATCCCGCCTTCGCCCGCCTGCTCCTGACCGCCATTCAGAAGAACTGCCGGCGCTTTCGCGTGCCCGAGCCGGACGTGATGGGAGAGGTGGGCCGCTACACCGTGACCGAACACGGCGCCCAGATTTTCAAAGTCGGGCTGGTGAAGGAAAATAAATCCAAATACCCCTGGTACATCCTCAACGGCTCGATCATGACCTCCTTCCCGGATGCCTGGGCGCTCAAGGAGCACTTTACGGTCCTTCCCGTAACCAATCTGGATCGCCCCTTCCGGCGCGTGCAGCTGGCCGGGCTTTCCTGCGACAGCGACGACGTGTATCCGCCCAAGGGCAGCGCGTCGCCGCTGTTTCTGCCGGTGGATGCCGAAAACCTCTACGTCGGCTTTTTCGGAATCGGCGCCTATCAGGAAATGCTGGGCGGGATGGGCGGGGTCAAGCATTGCATGATCCCGGAAGCGGACGAGCTGATCATCGAGCACGGCGCGGACGGGACCTTCCACTACCGCCTCAACCGCGGCCAGAATTCATGGGAGATCGCGCGCACGCTGGGGTATCAGCGCGACGTATGACCCGCGCGGGGCGGGGGCGGGCCCTCAGGGCGGCTGCCTAAGTGAGATACATCCTCCACCCCCGGTTTTTCGTATATCCTTTGATACGCAGGCGCAAAAAAAGGAGGCGCTCCCATGTCTAAACTGGATCGTTCCCGCTGGATTTTCATCGCCATCGTCGCTATTGCGCTGTCCCTGATCTGCGCCGGCTCCGCCTACAACGCGCTGAAAAATTACATTGATCAGGGCCGCCCCACCGCCGTGGCCGGCGGACCGGGCGGCTTCACGCCGGTGGCGGATCTCACCTCGCCCGACCCCGTCTTTGCCGCCGGCTACGCGCCCGGGTCGGATGCGCTTCCCGCCTACATCTGCGGAGCGGATGCGTTCGGGTCCTACTTCACGCTCCAGCAGATGCAGATGTCCGGCAAAGACGCCGCCCACGGCTTCCACCTGGGGATCGTCCCGTTCCTGCTGGACGGGGATTCTGCCTACGACATGTCGGAGGAGCAGCGCAACGGGCTGCTCGGCGCGGGCAAGTGGGATTGCCTGCTCACCACCCTCGACGCCGTTTCGCTTTCCAGCGCGGGCGTCATCACCGCGATCATCGATGAAAGCGCCGACGCGGACCAGTTCTGGGTGCGCAACATCCCCACCGTCAACGATCTGCGCGGAAAGCGGATCGCCTTCTCGCGCGGCTCGGTCGGCGAGTATTTCACCTACTACGTGCTCTCGATCGCCCGGCTCAACCCGCGCTTCGATGTCACGCTCGTCCCCAAGGATTCGGTGACCGACGCGGTGGCCGCCTTCAACAACAACGAGGCGGACGCCGTCTCCGGCTGGGAGCCGGATATTTACGAAGCCCGGAACGGCGGCGGAACCGTCCTCCTGAGTTCCAGCCAGCTCCGGATCGCGATGGACGTGGTCGTCACCTCGCGCCAGTCGATCGCCGACAAGGCCCAGCTGGTGCAATCCTTCCACGATGCATGGTTCGACACGCTCAAGGACCAGGTGGAGAACTTCGATCAGGCGGCCGCGCAGGTGGCGGCCTGGGGGCACAATGATTGGAGCTTCGTGTATCCGGAGACGGCCCCGGACGACCTGCGGCTGTGGCTGGAGAACGTAGCCCAGGCCGATCTCGGCGATAACGCCTTCGTCATGCGCGACACCACCCCGATCCTCAACCGCCTCGATATCGCCCGCCGGGTCTGGGCGGCGGCCGGCGCCGCCGTCCCCAACGACGACGTCAACGGCCTGGTGGATTCCGGCTTCATCGCCCGCGCGGCCGCGCAATCCGCGCTGCAGCCCAATGGCCATCCGGTCAACGACTCGTTCTCGCTGACCACCGAACCCAACCTGTCCGGGATCAACGATGCGGACGCGGTCACGCTCGCGGTCCTGCCCTGCAACCGGTTCACCTTCCTGCCGGAATCCACGACCCTCACGCTGGAATCCCACCGGGTGCTGGATGAATGCGTGCTCCCCACGCTCACCCAGAGCGTCGGGCTGTACCTGCGCGTGAAGGGATCCTCCGCCTGGCCGGGCCCCAAGGGCACTTACACCCAGGATCAGATCCTGGAAGTGGCGCTCGGCCGCGCGCAATCGGTCGTGGATTACCTCGTCTCCAAGGGGATCGACCCGGCCCGGTTCCTGGTCGATGCGGCGCTGCCGCCCCAGGATCACTGGGAAACCGAGGATCCGGAAATCCAGGCTCAGGACCGGTACGTCGAGATGAGCCTGATCACGGTCGGGCGGTAGGCCCGGGAGGAAACCGGTCATGAAACGGAAAATGTTGTTTTCGTGGTTCCTGGTACTGGGGCTGAGCCTGGCGGGGCTTGCCGGCTGCGCGTCCCAAAAGGATTTCACCATCCAGGTCGCGGCCAACACCAGCCTGATGCCCTGGCTGACCGATGCGGCGGAGGAATTCGCCCGCGCGGGGGTGAAGACCTCCGGCGGCAGATCCTTCGGCGTCACGCTCGCGCCGGCCGAAGCCGGGCAGGAAGTCGCCGATATCCTGGCCGGCGCCTCCAACCCCGCCCTGTGGATACCGGATTCACCCGTTTGGGCGGATGTGCTCGCGGATAAGGGCAACGCCGCTTTCACAACCGATTGCGCCGGCACGGCGCAGTCGCCGCTCATCATCGCGCTGTGGAGGCCGATCGCGGAATCGCTCGGCTGGCCCGGCCGTCCGCTCGGATGGCTGGATATCGGCAGCCTCGCGGCGGATCCTTCCGCCTGGTCCTACTACAGCGGCGGCCAGTTCGGGTCGTCGCTGCGGCTGGGGCACACCCACCCCGGCCTTTCCGGGTCCGGCGCGAGCACCTTGCTGGCGGTCGTGCAATCCGCGCGCTCGATGCAGTCGGCGGTGACCGTCGAGGATATTCAGAAACCCGTCGTCCAGGCCTCCGTCGGCGCGTTTGAATCCGCCGTTTCGTCGTTCGGCACCTCGACCGACGAACTCGGGCGGACGATGCGGGATCGCGGTGTCCGTTACCTGGGAGCCGCGGTGCTGTACGAGAATACCGTGGTCGAATACGGCCAGGGCGATCCGGGAATTGTGTCCGTGTATCCCTCGGAGGGCACGTTCGTGGCCACCCACCCGGCCTGCGTGAACGCGGCGGCCAATCCGGAAACCCGGGAAGCGGCGCGCCTGTTCCGCGATTTTCTGACCGGCGAGAAGGCCCAGAAGCTGGCCGTCGCCCATGGCCTGCGCCCGGTCAACCCCGCCGTGCCCGCCGCCGCGCCGCTGGATGCGGCCCACGGCGTGGATCTCGCCCAGCCGCAGGTCGTGTTCGATCCGCCGAGCGTGGCCAGCCTGTATGCCGCGCAGTCGCTCTGGCAGGTGTCGCGCAAGCCGGTCAGCCTGGTGATGATCCTCGACACCTCGGGCAGCATGCAGGGCGAGAAACTGAAATCCGCCCGCGCGGCGGCCGTGGAATTCGTGGAGCACATGGGGGAAACCGATTATCTCTCGCTGATCACGTTCAACACGAATTCCGGCACCGGAATCCTCCTCAAGCTGGAGCACCTCAGCCTGAAGACGGACCGCCGGAATATCACCGATACGATCGCCTCCCTGACGGCCGACGGGGGCACGCCGTTGTACGATGCGATTGCGGCGGCCTCGGATGTCATCCTGCGCCATCGGTCTTCCGGCGCCGTGAACATCATCATCGTCCTCTCGGACGGGCTGGATACGGCCAGCAGCCGGTACAAGTTCGATGACGGGCTCTTTACGCTCGCGGCCGCGCACGATACGATGGTCTACACCATCGCCTACGGTTCGGACGCGGATAAAAACCAGCTTTCGAAACTGGCGCTGGAAACCAACGGCCGGTATTATGAAGGCACGACCGCCAATATCGCCGAGATCTACAGCGACATGTCGGCATCCTTTGGCGGCAGCGCCGGCATCGGCCGGTAGCGCGCGGCACGAACCTCCGCTCTCCGCCGCCCGGGCGGGATGAGCGCCCGAGTTTCATCCGCACTCGTTCCGAGGCGGATCATTCCAAAGGAGAGAACACCCATGGCCAGCTTACTCGACAAGGTCACCACCCTGCTTTCGGCGAATTTGCACGCCCTGGTCGACAAGGCGCTGCAAAACAACAGCATCGCCGTCTTCGACGAATACATCCGCCAGGTCGAAGACCAGATGGACAAACTCGCCGACGCCGCGGCTACGATCGGCGGGCAGATCAAAGGCATCCAGCGCGCGCAGGCGGACCAGGAGGAAAAGGCCGCCGAGCTCGATCGCGCCGTGGACGCCTTCCTCCGGGATGGCAACGATTCGGCCGCGGCCGCCGCGCAGAACCGCCTCAACAGCTCCAATGCGCTGATCGACACCTACAAAGTCCAGCTGGAAAAAATCCAAGTGGAATACAAGATCATGCTCGAGGCCAAGGTTAAGCTCGATTCCCGGCTCGAGACGATGAAGACCCAGCGCAGCCAGCTGATCGCGCTCCTGGAACTGGCCAAGAGCAAGGAACTCGCCGCCAAATCCATGAAGACCCTGGATGCGCTCAAGGGCGTGGGCAACAGCGACGTCGCCCAGATCGCCAACAGTATTTACGCGCGGCTGGATAAGGCCTCGGCCGCGATCGAGATTCGCTCCACGACGCTCGACGACCAGATCGACGAAGCCCTCGGGCGCAAGGAGATCGAAGGCCAGCTGGAGCAGCGCCGCCTCCTGCTCGGGCCCGGAAAGAAATAACCCGCCGGTTCGCATCCCCTCTGCCGCGCCGAAGATCTGCGGCAGAGGGGGTGACGTGAAAGCCCGCGCTCCCGGACCGTCCGTTCACCCGGAGTGAATCCGCTCATGTCGGATTTTTTCACCAGGCTGTCGAAAAAGAAGAAGCTCATCCTGCTTCAGTACTCGTTGTTCCGCTGGGAGAATGCCGTCCTCCTGGCGGGCGGCAGCCTGCTGACTTTTCTGCTCCCGGCGCCGTTTCTCTGGTGGCCGGCCTGGGGTTGGCTGGCGCTCGCCTTCTTCGGCACGGCGGCCGTCACCGGCGCCAGCCTCACCAATCCCGCCATCGCCCACCGCCTTCTGCTCGACGATTTCCAGGGAAAGTTCAACCCCGCCCTCATCCGCGACCCCGAACTGCGCCGCGACGTGGAAATGTCGATGGAGTATCAGCGCCGCATCGAACACCGCGTTCGCAATAAGGAATCCAACATCCTCTGGGACAGCCCCGAGGAGACCGCCAATCAGCTCGAAGATTGGATCGATACGATTTACCAGCTTTCGCTGCGCCTGGATGCCTACCGGCGGGATGAGCTCCTCGCCATGCAGCGCGCGAATGTGCCCAAGGCCCTGGCCAACCGGCGCACCCGGCGCCAGCAGGAAAAGAACGCGGATTTGCAGAAGGAATCAGACCTGTCGATCGCCAGCACCCAAAAACAATGGGATGCGCTTCAGGCGCTGGATTTCACGATGAAGAAAGCCGAGATCCAGCTGGAGCAGAGCCTGGCCGCGCTGGCCACGGTCAACAGCCAGGTCGGGCTGATCGAGGCCCAGGACGCCGACTCCGGGCGCGCCGGCCGCATCCGCTCCGACATCCACGAGCAGGTCAACCGCCTGAACGACCTCGTTTCGAGCATCAACGAGGTGTACAACTATAAAACCAAGGGGATCGGGTAGGGCGCTGCGCCGCCGGCCGGGCGGCCCGTAATGGTTGGTTTTTTGGAACGGCGATAACTAAATTACCACCGCCAAAGATGGCGGCCCCGTCTGCGATCGCGACGGGGCAGGCTTTGGAACGCCGCGCCTGGAAGGTGCACTCCTATCGGTTATTTATCGTTGCCGGGCAGCCTTCCCGGTTCCCCTCCCCCCGGGATCGCTCCCCCCATCCCTTCGGGATGGGGGGATTAGAACCATCCTCTGAAATGGAGGAACCCTGGGGGGGAAGGGTAGTCGGGTTGTGATGCGGAATTTTCCCTGTATCCTTTGAGAACACATCAGCCCGATTGTCACATGATTATTCAGACTAAAAATAATTGCCACTTCAACGGTAGAACCTTTTCACTCTATTCACTGCCGGAGGCAGTGGTTGTCTAACCCAATAAATTACCACCGCCAAAGACGGTGGCCCCGTCTACAATCACGACGGGGCATGCTTTAGAACGTCGCGCCTGGAAGGTGCACTCCTGCCGGTTATTTATCGTTGCCGGGCAGCCTTCCCGGTTCCCCTCCCCCCGAGATCGCTCCCCCCATCCCT
>JAFGCU010000094.1 GCA_016932475.1 Anaerolineales bacterium | reverse complement strand
GATGCCGGGCGGTGATGGAATTCAAGGGTTGTGATCTCAATGTACTGATTAAGTCCGTGCAGCGCCGCACCGGATATGTGGTAAAGGGGCATTGGTTGGAGCTTTCCGGGCTGTGCCCGGTGTGCCGCAACGAGGCATAAGCACCGCTGATGGAAGCGGATTTCACCGCTGCCGGAAACGGTCTTCCGAAGGGTTCCTGCGCAGCGCTTGTTTGACACAATCCCTTCCCGGTCGCGGGACGGAAGAAGCTGGTCTGCGGATGGATGAGGAAAATAGGAAAGCGGCCTGATTCCCCGGGAAGCAGGATATTGTCCGGTTCAGGTTGCGCACTGGTTCTACACGATATTCCAAATGGGAGGATGCGATGGCGGTCGAACAAAATACGTTTCTCTGGATCGCCGTGTTTGCGGTTCTTTCGGCTCTCGTAAACGGCATCGGTATTTTTTTACTGCATTTCCACAGAAGCTGGGCGGAACGGGTTAAAACCCTATTTATGTGTTTTGCCTCCGGTGTATTGATCTCGACCCCCTTGATGCTTGCTCTGCCTCAGGCCATCCAGAAAAACAGTTATGCGGGATTGTCCGCCCTGCTGGGCTTTTTGTTTATGTTTTTTTCCAATGACTTGATCAAGAAAAGGACTCAGACGGAAGCTCTTGCCTTTGGGATCGTCGCGGCCGAGGGTATCGGCATTCATTCCTTTATCGACGGAGTGATCTATACGGTAACATTCAGCATCAGCATCCTGACGGGCTTTTTGGCCGCCATGGGATTGGTCATCCACGAGTTTGCCGAAGGCATCATTACCTATACGGTGTTCCTCAAGGCGGGAGTGAAAGAAAGAACGGCGATGCTATATGCCATCCTGGTGGCGGGTTTAACTACGCCCTTGGGTGCGTTTTTGGCATACCCCCTTATTCATAACTTCAGCCAAGGCCATCTGGGATTGATCCTGGGTTTCGTTTCCGGAGTTCTGATCTATATCTCGGCTTCCCATCTTTTGCCGCAAGCAAGAGCGGAGGAAGAAAAACATTCCAGCTTTGCTTTTCTGGCCGGAGTGGGGTTGTCCATGTTTATCGTATTGTCCAAACTGCATTGACGTTTGAGATGGGGGGAATAAACGCAAATGGATGACGGGAAAGGCCGGGTCTGGGTGAATCGGGGGGTGAAGAATCGCAGGCGGAACTCACTCCGGCAGGCTGGAACGGCAGGTCGGGGATAGGTTAAGACTGCGGCCGATAAACCGGGCCTTGAAGCTTTTTTTGTTGTTTTTATGCGGCAATCCTGAAAGCAAATCCGCGGGCGCCGAATCCCGGGCTGAGCTGCCCGCCTGCAGGCGCAGGTCCGCGTTCGGTCAACCGGATAGAAACAGAGGGCCGACGATCACGCCGGTTTTACTCCTGACCGGTGAAGGCGGTCCAAGCCCCGTCCGCGATCCCGGCGCGGGTGAAATCCTCATCCCGACCGGAATCGGACTCGGCCGAGAGCGCACCGTACTTGCGGCTGTATTACGGGTTGTCCGCTTTAGCCACAAGAACCATTGCAGGCAGGAGGTGGATGCCGGGAGGGTTTCCGGTATCTCCCATTTTGGGTTCTGCCATCCGTTAATCCCCCAATGGCAATTTTCGGAATCCGCCGAAGTCCTCACTCATCCGTGCATACACCGGCTGCCCCAGTAGCGCCCGGTAGATTTCGTCAGCCTTCACCGCGGGGTCGACATCCGCAAAGGCTTCGGGGTAGAGGATCTTCCCCAGGTAGTAGGCGTCGGCGATGGCCGTGTCGAGATTGGTGGAGTAGTAGTTGTACGGCAGCTGGGAAAAAACCTGTCCGCTCCTGACCGCGGAGAGCGAGTCGTAGAAAGCGGAGTTTTTCCGGTAATCCTCCCTGACCGTCGCATATCCGCCCAGATCGATAAAAACGAAGTCCGGATCCCATTCCAGCAATTGTTCCTTATCGATCATCACCGAACCGCTTCTTCCGGTTTCATCCACGACGTTCTTGGCGTGGACGGCATCGAGCAGCGCATAATGACCCTGTGTGCTTTCAATCCCGTGCAAACCCAGGGACCCCAGTCCGCCGATATAGACCGTGGGCTTTTCGGCATCGGGGATGGCTTGGGTTCTATCCCCCAAATCCCGACGGCTTTGTAGGAGAAATGCAATCGCCGACTCCGATTTGGAAGTCTGCCCGATGATCCGGCCGATTAGCCGCAGCGAATCCTGCACCGGTTGGCCAAAGATGGACGTCGTCCCAAATCCCTGCGCCCCGTAGCTGAGGACCACGACCGGGATGCCGGTTTGGGCCTGCAACTCATCGGCTGTTTCGGCGTCAAGAGCGTACGTGCTGAAGATGACCTGCGGTTCGACGGCCAGGATTTTTTCCGGATCCGGGGCGTTGTTGGGCCCGCCGAGGCCGATCACCGGCAGCTGCGCGAGCATCGGATTGGCGAGCATGTACGGCTTGCCGCTGACATCGCCGGTGTCCATCTGCTCCACGCCCACGACAAAGTCCAAATTGCCCGCGTACACATAAAGCCTCAACGCGCCCGGGCCGATGGCGATTACCCGGGTGACGTCCGCGGGGACGGAGACCGGGCGGCCTAACAGGTCGGTTATTGCCAACAAGACGTCGGCGGGCTGCGCGGCGGTTCCGCACCCGCTCAGCGCCAACGAGACGAGTACGATCGGGAAAATTCTATTCATGCAAAGCCTCCACGGGAGTAAGAAGATGTTGCTATCCGGCTTACAACGGATAGATGATCCGGTTGCCGCTGTGCGAGACGATCGTCACCGGTACGGAATAGACCGATTCGATGATTTCAGGCGTCACGACATCCGGTCCGCCCGCCGCGTGGATTTTCCGGCCTTTGAGGAAGAGGAACCGGTCGGCGAAACGCAGCGCCAGATTCAGGTCGTGCATCGCCATGACGGCGGCGATTCCCCGGTCCCGGGTGATTTGACGGATGAGCTTCAGGACTTCGAGCTGGTTTTTAAGGTCGAGGTTGCTGGTCGGTTCATCCATCAGCAAAACCTCCGGTTCCTGGGCCAGGGCCCGGGCGATATTCACTTTCTGCAGTTCGCCTCCGCTCAGTTCGTCCAGAAAACGGAACGCATGGCCGGACATCCCCAACGCTTCCAGTGCGCCGTCCGCGACGGCCGCGTCGTGGCGGGTGATATCCCAACGGATGTACGGTTTGCGGCCCAGAAGCACCGCGTTGAAGACCGTGGCGCGGGAGCCCGACCGCTGCTGCTCCACGTAGCCGATCTTTTGCGCGAGCGCGTTCCGGCCGAGGGCGTCAACCGACTCGCCGCCGATCAGCACCGAACCGGCCGCCGGCTGCAGGATGCGGTTGATGCACTTGAGCAGAGTCGTCTTGCCGGTGCCATTGGTGCCGAGGACGGCCAACAACTCCCCCTGGTTCACCGAGAAACTGGCGTCGTCCAAGACGGGTCGGCTCGGATACATAAACCGAATATGGTTCACGCTCAGGATCATCGTTTCGAATATCCCTTGGCCAGAAGAAAAAGGAACATCGGCGCGCCGAAGAAGGAGGTGATAGCGCCGACCGGAAGGACGACCGGCGAAATCATGGTCCGCGCCAGCGTGTCGGAAAACAGCAGCAGCGCGGCGCCCGTAACGGCCGAAGCCGGGATCAGGTAGCGGTGATCGACACCCAGCACCCGGCGCATGATTTGCGGCGCGACCAGACCGATGAAACCGATGATGCCCATGAAGGAAACCGCGACGGCCGTGACCAGCGAGGCCGCCAGCATGCTGCGGAAGCGGATCTGCTCCACGTGCACCCCCAGTCCGGCGGCGGAGTCGTCGCCGCTGTCCAGGGCGTTGTAATCCCAGCGGTGAAGCAGGAAATAGAGAAACGCGCCGGTGAGGAGCACCGTAAGGATGGCGACCTCCTGCCACGAGACGCGTCCCAAGTCGCCGAAGGTCCAGAAGACCATCGCCGCCACTTGCACATCCTCCGCGAAGTACTGTACCAGCGTGGAGCCGGCGGCGAACAGCGAGCCGAAGGCCACGCCGGCAAGAACCACCGATTCGGGCGAGAAGCCGCGCAGCCGCGCCAAGAGCAGGAGGAGGGTCATGGCGACCATCGAAAAGGCGAAGGCGGTCAGGGTGACAAGATACGGATTGCCGATGAGCACCGCGTCCTGCGTGCTGCTGTGGATGGTGCCGGCGCCGAAGAACACTATGGCCAGATTTGCGCCGAAGGCGGCCGCATGGGATATGCCCAGCGTGGAGGGAGAAGCCAACGGGTTGCGCAGGCTGGTTTGCATGACGCACCCGGCGACGGCCAGCCCGGCTCCGGCGGCGATTCCGGCGAGGATCCGCGGAAGGCGTATGTTCCAGATAACCACGTTGGAGATTCCCGTGTCGAGCTGCAGCAACGCCCGCAGGACCTGCAACGGGCTGGTATCCGCGGCTCCGGCATGCAGGGCGAAGACCGCCAGCAGCAAGGTGAGAATCGCCAGCTCCAGGAGGATGAGCCGTTTGCGGGCGGAGGATTGTAGAAAGGCATCCGTCGAGGAAACGGGAAGGACGGCGGCGGGTGTTTTCTCAACCATACGGAGAGCGTTCCTTTGCCGCTGATAAATTATCGGAATGCGGCGGAACTGGCGTCGAATCGGGAAAGGAATCCAGGAACGGGGAGTAGATCTTCGAATCCGGCAGTGGGCTGCCATCCAAGGCGTCCATGCCCTGCACAATGAGCCGGTTTCCTTCCCGGTGAACAAGATCCGCCACGCAGAAGGCGATGGGGTTCGGACAGTTCGGCGACCGGCTGGCGCAGACTCCGATCGGATCCGATGAGAAGGGCGTGTTCGATTGCAACGGGTCGCGATTGGCCCTGTCCTCCCAATACAGCACAATCGGGCGGGCGGTCTTTTCTATGGTTTTGCGTCCCGGGGTGAATTCCGGAAACAGTTCCAACGTTTGTGCGGTGTCCGCAAACCCTTCCCGGCGGGGCGCCTCCCCGCGGTCCTTGGAAAGTCGGTGCACTACGCCGATCGGTGTAAGTTCCATACGCATCTCCCGATTCACCGGCCGCGGAGGGCGGTTTTCGCGAAACACTCCGGACAAAGAAGTTACCCCTCCAGCATACGCAGCCGGATATCCATCGTCCTTTCGCCGCATCGCGCGCAGACGACGGAACTGTATATTTGGGCGCGCGGCGGGAGGTCCGCCTCGATGGGTTGCACTTCGATCAGATCCGCAAGCGGGGCGGAAAGTATCCAATCCATCCGGCGCCGGCGAAGCGCGGTCGCTTTCTCTTTATCCGCCTCGGCGGACTGTTCGGAGCGCATGCGCTGTGTTCGGAGGCCTTCCTCCGGTGGGGGCGGATCCCAGGTTTCCGGACGAACCCGGATGCGGATGGCTTTCAAGTCCGAGCGGCGAAGAAAGCGGAAGGCGTTCTTGCCGTAATCCAGGTGAATTAGATTTCCCTTGCCGAAGGTGCATCCGGTGATGAACTGGATCGCGTCCACGGCGCAATTGTTCGTTTCCACGAACGCCACCACCTCCTCGTCGCCGGGCCGTTCGCCCATTTCCAGCAGGGCCTTTTCCGCCACCCGGATGCCGATGGCCAAGCCGGGACATAAATGACCGTGAAACGCTTGCACCGAGGAAATGTCAATCGTCATAATCCTTCTTCATCAGAAGAACAGCTTCGCGAGCTTCAGTGCTTTCTGCCTCCACGGCAGGCGGTGAGTCACACCTTCGGCGCTGTTCCACCGTTCCTTGTTTCCCAAGTACCACCGGTAATTGCGCGCCAATGCGTCGCGGTTGGAGTGTTCCGGTTTATAGTCCAACAGCCGTTCAGCCTTCTCGACCGAAACGAAGGAATCCTTGGAAGCGGTCTCGTAAATCCACGGGTACAACGGGGAGAGTTTAAGGGCTTCCAGGATTCTCAATGCGGAAGTCACCGGCCCGGCCGGGAAGGGAATGATGCGTTTCCGGAAGCCGGCTTCATCCAGCACCGCCTGGTAATCCTGTCTCATGGTTGCGAATTCCGTGGCGGCGATGTTGAAGGTGTCATTGACAACACCGGCTTTCAACTCCAGGCAGGCCAGGATCGCTTGGCATAGATCCTCGACGTCAAGCAGCTGGTAGCGATTGTTCCCGGAACCGATCATGGGAAAATTCCGGCCTTCGCTTGCCCACTCGTAAAGAATCGCAAATACACCCAGACGTTCGGGCCCGACGAAAGATTTTGGCCGGAGGATGGGGACGCACAGTCCCTTGCGCCGGTATTCCCCGCAAACCGCTTCGGCCTGCACTTTCGCCTCGCCGTACGGGCCGACGCCGGTCAGGCGGTCGGTTTCGATCAGGGGATGATGATCCGGAACGCCGTACACGGCGGTGGAGGAGACGTGCACCACGCGGGGGATCCCGAGCTCCAACGCCTGCTGCAGAACAATCCGCGTTCCTTCCACGTTGGTCGAAAAGATGTCTTCGGGCGGGTAGAGCGGCAGGGCCGCCGCGGCGTGGACGACCACATCCGCTCCCGCCATGCTTTCCCGAACCCGTTTCGGATCGCGAATGTCCCCTGGAAAGAAATTGATCCGGCTGTGTTCCGGGTAGGCGAAACTCACGAGATCCAGTCCCGATATTTCCGCATGTGTCCGTTTGGTCAGAAGATATCGGGTTAGGTTGATCCCCAGAAATCCGCTGATACCTGTGATATAAACTCTCATGAGGCGTCCTTTTTGGATATCGGCTTTCGGATTTGCCCTTCCGTCGGCGTACCGGGAGCGGAATATGCCAAGGGCAGGGGCTATTATAGTGCATGATATTGCTAATGCAAAAAATTGCTTTATAATCCATGCGAGGCAATATGCGTACAAGCTCGGTCGATAAATTAATCCTGGCGCTGCTGGAAAAGGAGGACGGGCACCTGACGGCCAACCGCATCTTCAAGCGGCTGCAGCCGCGCCTGCCCGCGCTCAATGCCTCGACCGTCTACCGTGCCCTCGAACGGCTGGCGCACGGCGGGCAGGTGTCCGTATCCGACATGGGAACCGGTGCCGTCGTCTACGCCGGGGTGTCCCGACCGCTGCATCACCACTTGGTTTGCCAGCAATGCCGCCGGACCGTTACGATCGACGACGCCGCGCTGCGCCCGTTGTTCGAAGCCATCGGCGGGCGTTTTGATTTCCAACTGACCACCAACCATTTGATCCTTTTCGGACTCTGCCCGGCCTGCCGGAAAGAGAAAGGCTGAAACATGCCTGCCGTTACCGTGGTCGAGAACATCCTCGGCGCAAACGACCGGCTGGCGGCGGAGAATCGGAAGCGCCTTGACGCGGCCGGAATCTACGCCGTCAATATCATGGCTTCCCCGGGAGCGGGGAAGACCAGCGTGATCCTGCAAACCATCAAGGGGTTGGGAGAAGATCTTCGGCTTGGCGTCATCGAAGGGGACACCGCATCGGTCACGATCGATTCGGATAAGGTGCTGGCGGCCGGGATGCCGGCCGTCCAAATCAACACCGGGGGAGCCTGCCATCTCGACGCCGTGATGATACGAAGCGCCCTGGACGAACTTCCCCTGGACCGGTTGGATTTGATTATCGTCGAAAACGTCGGCAACCTGGTGTGCCCTGCGGCCTTCAAGCTAGGCACGCACGCCAATATCCTGATCGCCTCGATCCCCGAGGGGGATGACAAGCCGTATAAATATCCGGGAATCTACCGCGGCCTGGATGTGCTGATTATTAACAAGATGGATTTGCTGCCGCATGTCCGGTTCGATAGGGAATATTTCCGGCGGGGGGTGGAGGCGTTGAATCCCGGGTTGACCACGTTCGCGCTGTCCTGCGAAACCGGCGAGGGCTGCGGTCCATGGGTCGAATGGATCAAGCATAGAGTCCGGGGCAGCCACCCGGATCGACGGGAATGACGCCATGTGGGACTGGGAGCTTAACCATAAGCAGATATCCCGTCCAAGAAGCAGGCCATAAAGCCATTCGGCGTGATGGAAAAAATTCTGAAGGCGGCTTCCTTCGGGTGAGCCCGCCTGGCATCATGGTCTGTTGATAATGGCATGGTTTCATAAGCGGAGTACACGGATCGATGAGTCCGGCTTCGCCTCCCCGTGGATGGAGGCTCGGCGGAATGCATGCGACGGATCTGCGCGAAACCGAGGAGAGCGCTGCTGGTGCCGCCGGATATAACCCGAGCCCCGAGCGGGGCGGGATGGATCACGGAGAATTTTCACCGGTTTTTGCTCAGACGGCGGAGGGATTTGCCTTGCCCGCCTTGGGGCAGCATGTGCCCCATACGATTAAGCAAAACCGGCGGCCGCCGGGAAAAGCCCAACAGCCACCCACTGCGCCGCGCGGAGCCGTGCGGAAAGCGCTTTCGGAAACGGCAGCCAGCCTCAACCCGGCGGAGATCCTGCGGAGTACCCGGCGACATGATGCCAAAACCGGATGGTGACAGTGTCGGGCACGCTCGGCGGGCTGGCGGCATACGGCGCTGCGCGCTAAGGAAACCGCTCTGCTGTCAAGCTCGGTCATCGGTTCCGGCGCCCGGGCGGTTGGGGATTTCGGGAGAAAGGGAGATTTTTCCTCCTAAGCCATTTGTTGGAGGATGCCTCGGCGGCGAATGTGGGTCCTTTGGTATTGCGTTGTGCCCGTCAGCTTAATCATATCCCATCCGGTGTCCGGGTTAAGGGTACGGATTAGGAACAAAGATGGGAATCCGGCCGTATAGCCGTTTTTTATTTGAAAAGAAAACGCGCTCCCGAATAGGAGCGCGTGTGGGCGGTATAGGGCTCGAACCTACGACCTCACGGATGTCAACCGTGTGCTCTAACCAACTGAGCTAACCGCCCGGGCAAGGCCGGATTATATCAGATGCGCGGCAAAAAACGGCGGGGAGGGGGAATCCACCTCTTTCTCTCGGGGTATACTCATCTCTCAATGAAGCGTCCCTCCCTGTTGTGGCTGCTTCTCCTCCTCCCCCTGGTCTGGCTGGCTCCGTTCCTGGGAGATCCCGCCTCGGTCCATTCCGCCCCCGGCGCGGAGTATTCCGACCTGGTCGTGGCGCACTGGCCGAGCGCCGAGTTCATCCGCCAATCCATCACTCAATTCGGAGAAATTCCCCTTTGGAATCCGCATACCTTGGGCGGGACGCCCTTCGCGGCGGATCCGCTGTCCGGATTGTATTATCCTCCGCTGTGGCTCGCCCTCATCCTTCCGGCGCCGCTGGCATTCAACATCCTCTTTTTCCTGCATTTGGCGTTTGCCGGATTCGGCGCGTATTTTCTGGCGCGCGAGGAAGGCGCCGGCGAGGTGGCATCGTTACTGGCAGGGATAGCCTTCGGCGGACTGCCGAAACTGGTCGCGCATGCGGCGGCCGGACATCTGACGCTTGTCCTGGCTGTCTCCTGGACTCCCTGGCTGCTCTTCGCCGCGCGCCAAGCCGCATGCAAAGGAAGCACCCGCCGCTGGGCGCTGGCTGGAGTGATGGCGGGCATCATCTTCCTGATCGATCCACGCTGGGTGATCCCTTCCGCGGCGGCTGCCGCCGGGTACGCCATTTTCTGTGGAAGCGGCATGCCGACGCGGCCGCGCGGACGGTTGCTCATGAATTGGGTCAAGCATTTCGCCGTGTTTGCGGTCTTTGCCGCGGCGATCGCCGCCGTCCTCGCCTTGCCAATGGGGCAGTTCGTCTCCCTATCCACGCGCGCGTATCTTTCCGGTGCGGACGGCACCGTCCTTTCGCTTCCGTTTTCCGCGCTCCTCGGATTGCTGTTCGCGGGAATCGGAAGCTCGATTGAATGGGTCGTGTATCCCGGCGTGGTCGTTCTGGCGCTGGCGTTCGCCTCGCTCCTTTTCTCCCCCTCTCCCAAAGTGATTTGGGAGAGGGGGTCGGGGGGTGAGGGGGTAGGGGGTGAGGAAGGATACCGGAAGAAGGGGCTGGGGAATGAGGGTGAGGGGGAGCGAGGGCGCGAGGGGTGGTTCTGGTTCATCCTCCTTCTCGCCTCGATTTTCCTTTCGCTCGGATCCAATATTCCCGGAGTATCGAACCTTCTGGATGCGGTTCCCGCCGCGGGCCTGCTGCGCGTTCCTCCGCGCTGGATGTTCCTCGCCGGCCTGGCGCTGGCGATGCTGGCCGCGCGCGGTTTGACGCGGCTCGAATCCCTGGTGGACGGGCGCGGGATTTTTAAGAAGGCGGCCTTTGCGCTGGCGGCGGGCGGGTTGATCCTGGCCGCCACCGCGCTTGCGATGGATCTTCCCGCGGTGTTGGGGCAGGATGCGCTGATGTGGGGCGCGCTGGGGTTGATCCTTTTCGTCGGATTCTTCTCGCGGCGCTGGAACCCGCCGGTCAACGCCGCTCTGCTCTGCCTGGCGGTGATCGACTTGGCGGTGGCGGACGGGCGGATGATCGATCCGAATCCGGCCGATCCGGTTTCCGCCGACGCAGCCACCGTGGCGCGGATGATATCGGCGGATGCCGATGCCTACCGCGTGTATTCCCCCTCGGCCAGTATTCCGCAGCTTGCCGCCGTGCAAAACGGTTTGCGTTCGCTCGATGGCGTCGCCCCGCTGATTCTCGCTTCGACGGCGGAGACCGTTTCCAGGGCGGCGCGCGTTCCGCTGGACGGCTATTCCGTGACGCTTCCGGCGTTTGCCACGGGGAATCCGCAATCCGACAACCGGGAGGCTTTCCCCGATTTGCAGTTGCTGGGGCTGCTGAATGTTCGTTACATTGCGTCGGCCTGCCCAATTCAGAGCGCGATGCTCGCCGGATGCGAACAAATCGGCGGGATTTATTTATGCAAAAGCCTTCACTTTTCCGCGCGCGTTTGGGTGGCGGAGGATCCCGATTCCTGGGATACCTCGGTTCGCGGCCGCGAGGCGCGCATCGATTTCGAGAGCCCGAACCAAATCCGCCTGACCGCAACCGGTCCCGGGATCGTCGTTCTTTCCGAAGTCTGGTACCCGGCCTGGCGGGCGATGGTGGATGGAAAACCGGCCGAGATGTCAGCCGTCGGCGGCTGGTGGCGCGCAGTGGCGATCGGACCGGGCGCACACACCGTGGAAATGGCGTATGATCCGATCCTTTTCCAAATCGGGCTGGCGGCAGCCGCGCTGGCGCTTGCGGCGTATGGAGTATTGAGACGATGGGACGCGTAACCCGTTCGGAATGGCGCTGGGTTCTGATCTTCGCGGCTGCCGCATCGGTGCTGCTCGCGCTCCCGTATCTGGCGGCCTTCTCCGCGCAGGGTGGGGAGTGGCGCTTCAGCGGATTCCTATTCGGCGTGGAGGATGGCAACTCCTACATCGCCGATATGCGCCAGGGCGCGGACGGCGCATGGCTGTTCCGCATTCCGTACACGACCGAACCGCAGAACGGCGCGCTGCTCTACCTGCCGTTCCTGCTGCTGGGAAAGCTGGCCGGCGGCGCGGCGATGCACGAACAGCTTGTTGCGCTTTTTCACCTGGCGCGGATCGCGGCCGGGATCGCGATGCTCATGGCGAGCTACCGCTTCCTGGCGGCTTTCTTCGAAAGTGTTCCGCTCCGGCGCTGGGGGCTTGTCGCGGCCGCCTTCGGGGGAGGGTTCGGCTGGATCCTGCTCGCCAAAGGGGCGTACCCGCTCGAATTCACATCCCCCGAAGCGTTCGGGTTCCTGTCTCTGTTGGGACTTCCGCATTTGGCCGCGGCCCGCGCGCTGCTGCTGCTTAGCCTGGCATGGATGATCTCGCCGGACGCGGGGGAGAAACCGGGCCGGTCGGGAGTTAAGATCGGGCTCGCGCTTGCGCTCGGCTGGCTTTTCCAGCCGCTCATGCTCGTGGTCGGCGGGGCGGTGATCGCCGCGTTCCTCGGATTGTGGTTCGTCCGGACCCGTGTTCGCCGCGAGCCGGCGCCGGTTTCCCTGCGGGCTTCCCTGGTCCGCGCGCTCGTCGCCGCCGCTTTTACGGTTCCGCTGTTGCTGTATTCCGCAGCATCGTTTTCGCTGGATCCGGTGCTGCGGCAATGGGCCGCCCAGAACACACTGCCGGCGCCGCCGGTCTGGGATTATATAATTTCATACAGCGTTCTTCTCCTCCCGGCGCTGGCGGGGGCGTGGCTGACGCGGCGCGAAAACGAACGCTGGCTGCTGCCCGTCGCGTGGATGATCATCATTCCGGTGCTTGTGTATCTGCCGGTCTCGATCCAGCGCCGCCTCTCCGAAGGTTTCTGGATGGCGCTGATCGTCCTGGCGCTGCTGCTGGTCGAAAGAAAAACCGAGGATCGAATCCGGCGGCCGGCGTTCATCCTCGCGACCGGATTGCTGCTCCCGGCCGCCGCCTTGTTCTGGGGTTGGGCGTGCACGACGGCGGTTAAGCCCGCCGCGCCGGCCTTTCTGCCGCAGGCCGGGGTCCGCGCCCTGCTTTGGCTGGATGCGAATGCCGAACCGGGCGCGGTCGTCCTCAGCGGGTACGACACGGGAAATGCCCTGCCGGCCTGGACCGGGCTGACCGCGTTTATCGGCCATGGACCCGAGACGCTGTCCAATCCGGAAAAACTCGTTCTGGTGGATACGATCATGGACGGGAAAAGGTCGGATGACGACCGGCTGGGCGCGCTTGCGCAAAGCGGCGCGGAGTACATCCTGGCGGGTCCCGGGGAGCAAGCCCGCCCCGGCGCGGGCTTCCCCGGGTGCGAGCTCGTCTACCGCGAGGATGGATGGGAAGTATGGAAGGTGATGGAATGACGGCAATCCGGAAGACCGTCATGCCCGCATATTCGTAGCAGGAATCCAGCACGGCTCAATAAAAAAACACCCTGGATCCCCGAGTGTTCTACTCGGAGATCCAGGGTGATGTATTTTTAACGGCGACTTTGCTTGCCCTTTTCCCATCCGGGTATAGAATTATTAGACCGAAGAACAAATCCGCCACGCTGCCTCAGGAGGATACATGACAAACCAAAAAGCACCCGAATCCAAACCGACAGACCCCAAAGTCAAAGTCCGCAAGCTCATGCGCTTCTGGGTGTTTGGCACGTTCATCATCACCGCCGGGGCTGTCAGCGCCTACGCCGGGGTGATTACCGGTTTCCTGATCTTCCGGGAACCGCTGTATTGGCTGATCATCGGGGTGTGCTTGGTTGCCAGCGTGCTCGTCCTGCTGATCCACGAGTGGTATTTGAAAAGAAAATAACCGGTCTTTCGTTTTACGGTTGAACCTTGCATTGGATCGTCATCCCCGAGCGCTCTTATCGGGGATCCAGGGGTTACGGATAAAATTGCCTCTGGATATCCGCTAAGAGCACGCGGGAATGACGAACATGGGAGCGCGCCGGGATGACAAAATGATTGTCATGCCCGCGTGGTTTAGGCGGGCATCCATGATGAACTCGCAAGCAACCGCTTGGATCCCCGCTGAGACCGTGCGGGAATGACGAACAATGGAATAACAAGGAATTCCAAGGAGACCACCATGCAATACCGCGAACTGGGACGAACGGGCTGGAACGTTTCCACCATCAGTTTCGGCGCTTGGGCGATCGGAGGCACGTGGGGAGCGGTGCAGGATTCGGATTCACTCGCCGCGCTGCACCGCGCGCTGGACCTGGGCGTCAATTTCTTCGACACCGCCGACGTGTACGGCGACGGGCACAGCGAGAAGCTGCTCGCCCGGCTGCGCCGCGAGAGGCGCGAGGAGTTTCATGTGGCCACCAAGGCCGGCCGCCGGCTGGATCCGCACACCGCGGCCGGATACAACCGGAAAAACCTCACCGCCTACGTCGACCGCAGTTTGAAGAACCTCGCGGTGGATACGATCGACCTGCTGCAACTGCACTGCCCGCCGACGGAGGTCTATTACCGGCCGGAGGTGTTCGGCATCCTGGACGATCTGACCCGCCTCGGCAAGATCCGCCATTACGGAGTGAGCGTAGAGAAAGTCGAAGAAGCGCTCAAGGCGATCGAATTCCCGAACGTCAAGACGATCCAGATCATTTTCAACATCTTCCGCCAGCGTCCGGCGGATCTTTTCTTCGAGCAGGCGGCAAAACGCAAGGTCGGGATTCTCGCCCGGGTGCCGCTTTCCTCCGGAATGCTCACCGGAAAATTCTCGGCCGAGAGCACCTTCGAATCGGAGGATCACCGCGCTTTCAACCGGAAGGGTGAAGCCTTCGACCGGGGGGAGACATTTTCGGGCGTGGATTTCGCGCTGGGGTTGGAGGCGGTCGACCGGCTGCGGCCGCTCGTTCCGGAAGGGATGATGCTGTCGCAGATGGCCTTGCGCTGGATCCTGATGTTTCCGGCGGTCACGTGCGCGATTCCCGGCGGGAAGCGTCCGGCGCAGGTAGAGGAAAACGCCGCCGCGGCCGACCTGCCGCCTCTGCCGCCGGAGGTGATGGAAAAAATCCAATCCCTGTACGATGAAAAAATCAAGCCGTCCGTTCATGATTATTGGTAAGCAGCCGGTAAAAAGATAATAGACAGGATTGACAGGATTTTTATCAGGATTTACATGATGTTTTTACAAAAGAAGTATCAGAAACGTAAATCCTGTTCCAAATCTTGTCAATCCTGTCGCCAGTTTCCGTTACTCCACCGCCGGCAGGCTCTTCTCCTGAAGCACCTCATTCAATAACGTCAAATCGTATATCCCGTCCAGGACCGGTTCTTCCTTGAGGAATCCCGCCTCGAAGGCGGATTGGGCGGAGGTGAACAAGGATGCGGATATGGGATCCCACGATACCGTCATCCGTCCCCACGCCATGGAGAGCACTTCCGCGGCAAGTTTTTTACCGGTCAGCTTTTCAATTTCCAGGTTGAGGAGCGCCCGGGCTTCGACGGGATTATCCAATTCCCATTGGGTGACCTCGACGTGCGCGCGGATCCAGGCCTTGACCAGGTCCGGGTGCTGGGCGAGGAATTTCGCGCTGACGATGATGTGGGCGGTGACGAACTCGCCGTTCGTATCCGTCCACAGGTCGCGCTCATCCAGGAACACCTCGCCGCCGCCTTCCACCACCAGCCGGCTGGCCCACGGTTCGGGCACCCAGGCGCCGTCGATCGTTCCGAGGCGGAACATATCCAGGATCAGCGGATTATCGGTCGGCACGACTTCCACGGTTCCGCCCTGTTCGAGGGTCTTCAATCCATTATCCAGGATATACCGGCGCAGTGCGACATCCTGGGTGTTGCCAAGCTGCGGGGAGGCGATCTTCCGGCCCGCCAGGTCGGCGGCGGATCGGATCATTGCCGCGGGACGGACGATGAGGGCCGCGCCGCCGCTGGTCGCGCCGCATACGATCCGCAGCGCCTTCCCTCCGGATTTGATAAACCCGTTGATGGCGGGATTGGGGCCGATGTAGGTCAGGTCGATCTGCCCGGCGAAGATGGCTTCGATGGCGGAGGGGCCGGCGTTGAACTGGGTCGCCTGGATCTCGACCTCGGTTCCCAGCGCGGCCTGAAAATCCCCGCGCGCCATCCCGATCAGCGCCTGGGAATGGGTGATGTTCGGAAAATATCCGACCCGCATGATCCGTTTGCCGGATGGAGAGTCCGCGGAGGATTGACACCCCGCCAGCAGGAACGCCATTCCAATCAGACAGAAGGCTGAAGATTTCCGGATTTTCATGATTCTCTCCCCGTGGAAGTTTTTTTACCGCGAGGCAGGGGGCCGTCGCAAGTCCGGATCTATTAGTGTCTATGAATGCGCCGGGACAAGGCGGCGTGTGGATTTTCCCCGCCGCATTCCGCGACGGGCGGGAGCCGGAAAAAGATCCCGGGCCGGTGGATTATTCGAGTTCCACCCAATCGATCACCTGCGCGCCCTCCGGCAGCAGGATACGGCGCGGCACCCACTCGCCGGCTTTCACCGCAAACGTCCCCGCGGCGCTCGTGTAGAGCAGGATTGTGCCGTCGGGATTCCAGATCGGCAGATCGCCGGAACCAAGGTGATGTTCTTCGCTTCCGTCGGGTTGGATCACCCATAGGGAGATCTTGCCGTCTTCGGCGAATTCAGCCTGGTTCGCAATCGCCAGCCATTTTCCGTCCGGGCTCCACGCCAGATGATCCGGACCGATGCCGCTGCCGCCGAGGATCGAATATTTGTGGCGTTCGGTGACCGTCAACGCATCGAGGTCCAGGATGCCTACCGCGCTTCCGCTGTCTTGCTCCGTTGGCATGCCGAACAGCTGCCAGGCGATCCGCCGGCTGTCGGGCGACCAGGCTGGATTGACGGCGAGATGGAAACCGGTGAAGGATTTCGGGAAGATCGGCATCTTGCCCGCCGCGAAGTGATACACCCACGGCTGGCCCGCGCGGTCGTATGCGATCGATTGACCGTCTGGGGAAAGCGCCGCCGGCGAGAAGGAACGGGCTTCCTCGTCCAGGAGAAGGTAATTGGTCCCGTCGGGCTTGATCGACGCCAAATATCCCGCATCGGGTCCGGGATCGTCGGCCGGCTGATAATGAAAAACGATCAGGTCGGGATGCGAAGGCCACCACTGGTAGTACCGTTCCAGGCGGTCGTTGGTCTTGGTGAGGTTGCGCGTCTTGCCGGTTTGGAGATCCAGAATCCAGATATCATCGTTATTCAAATACAGCAACCGGCTGCGGTCGGAGGAAAGCGCGGGCGCCGTTTTGTCGCTGAGTTGGGTGCTCTCGCCGTTCGCTTCGACCAGGAACGGCCCGGCCATCCCTTTGTCCGGAACCGGCGCGGTGTACACCAGCCCCGGAAGCGGATCCGCGACCGCGGGGGTCGGGGAGACCGCCGGGCCGACCACATCGGTTACGGCGGCCGTTTCGGCGGGTGTATTCGTCGGACTGGAAAGGGATTCGATGACGGAGGTTTTTTCCAAGCCTGGAGTCGCCGTGGGGCCGCAGGCGGAAAGCGCGGCAGCCAATGCCAGGCAGAAGCAGCCTGCGGTGAATTGACTGGACATGGGATCCTCCATTTTTAATCGCTGGTACGGCATCCCCAACGGGGAGACGGTGCCTCACGCCGCGTGAGGGATTATCGGGATTATACAGCCCCTACGGAGAGTCCGGTCAAGTACTAACCGCCCAGCCACTTGCCTGCCCGATGGAAACAGTGTATACACGGCCCCATGGCCGAGGGCAGTCTCCTTTTCCGCATTAAAAAGCTGCTTTGGGGAATCGATCCGGTATATGCCGTCCTGACCGGTGCGCTGCTCCTGCTCTTCGCGCCGGTCCTCGCGGGCATGCAAACAATCTTCTGGGGGCTTCCCCTGCTTCAATTTTTTCCCTGGCACGAGCTCGCCAAACAATCGGTCCTCGACGGATATTTGCCGCTTTGGAATCCGATGCTGGGGATGGGGGCGCCGCTTCTGGCCAATGCGCAATCCGCGCTGCTTTACCCGCCGAATTGGGTTCTGATCGCCGTCCCGGTCGAATACGGCCAGGGCCTGCTGATGGTGGCGCACCTGCTGTGGGCCGGGATCGGGATGGCCAAGCTCGTCCGCAGCCTCGGGATCGGCCGGCTGGGGCAGGCCGTGGGCGGACTGGCGTTCATGCTTTCGGGGTACCTGGTGGCGCGCGCCTGGTTCCTCACCATTAATGCGTCGGTCGCCTGGCTGCCGTGGATCATCCTGGCCGGGGAAAACGCCGGCCGGCAGAAGCGCGGCCTCTTCTCCGCGCCGCTTGCGTTGGCGCTCTGCTTGCAATGGCTGGCCGGGCACTGGCAGACCGCCTGGTATACCTGGCTGATCCTCGCCGGGTGGATGGCGGTGCGCGCATTCGGCGCGCGTCCATTTTGGAGGCAAGCCGCGTTTTCGGGAGCGCGGCTGCTCGGCGCAAGCCTGTTCGCCGCGTTCCTCGGGGCGGCGCAATTCGTCCCGACTGTCGCCTACTGGCTGCACTCGCAGCGCTCGGCCGGGGTGGATCCGGCGGCGGCGTTGGCGTATTCCTTCTGGCCGTGGCATTTACTCACGCTGGCCGCGCCAGACTTTTTCGGAAATCCCGCCCGCGGGGATTATTGGGGCTACGCCAATTATTGGGAAGATGCGATCTACATCGGCCTGCTGCCACTTGGGCTGGCCGCGGCGGCGGCCGTGCGCGGCTTGCGCCGCAAGGGCGCGGCGGGGTTCCCGCACGGGTACCTGCTGATCCTTTTACCGCTGAGCCTGATCCTCGCCCTGGGGACCAACACGCCGGTTTTCCCGTTTCTCTTCGAACGCGCGCCGACCTTCGATTTTTTCCAGGCGCCGGCGCGGATCATGATCGGGTTCGTCTTTGCCCTGTGCCTGCTGGCCGCGGCCGGCGCCGAAGAGTGGATGCATGCGGCCGCGGATTCGCCGGCCGGGCCGACGCGGTTGGGAGTCGCGGCGGCGGGCGTGCTGCTGGCCGGGATCGGCGCCGGGTTCATCCCATCCATCTATCCTTCGTTTTCAAGTTCGATTGCGGCCGCCGGGGTGATCGGCATGCTCATCGCCGGCCTGGGTTTTCTTAAATACGCCGCGCCGCGCCGGCCGCTTGCCGCCCGGCTTTTCCCGGCCGCGGCCGCGGTACTGGTCGCGCTCGATCTTGCGTTTGCCGCGCGGGGCCTGGTCCCCGCCACGACGCCGGATCTTTACCGCGCGGAAAATCCGGAGGCCGCGGAGCTTGCGGCCGGGCTGGACGGGCGGCGCATTTACATGCCCGAGGATATCCGCTACCGGTTGATGTACGACCGGGCGTTCGTGTTCCGGACGTTTCAGGGGCTTTCGGATTGGATGGACATCCGGCGCTGGGAACTTCCGAATGTCGGCGTGCTCGACGGCATCCCCTCGGCGAATAATTTCGATTCTTTCGTCCCGGCACGGTACGCCGTGCTGATGGAAGGGCTGGAGACCCTCCCCACCGCGCAGCGGGATACGATCCTCCGGATGATGAACGTCGGCGCCGTGTGGGAATGGCCGGAGGGCGCCGGCGATCCGGCGCTGCGCCATCTGCCGGGCGGTTCGGCGCGGGTTTGGGGGGTGTGCCGGGCGGAGTGGATGATCAGCCCGGAGGACGCCTGGCAGGCGGTGATGGATCCGCGATTCGATCCCGCCCGGACGGTGATCCTCGAACTGGGAGGAGGGACGGAGGGGGGTGATTGTCCTTCCGCTCCGGTGGTATCGGCATCCGCCGGCGGTGACCCGAACGCCGTCCGGATCGTGGTCGAATTCCCCGCCGACGGGTACCTGGTCCTGGCGGATATGAACGACCGGGGATGGAGTGCGTTCCTCGACGGGGAGCGTGTGCCCGTCCTGCAGGCGGATTATGTTTTCCGGGCGGTGCGCGTGCCGGCGGGAAAACATTCGGTCGAATACCTCTACCAGCCGCTCGATTTCCAGGCGGGCGCCTTGTTGACCGGATTGGCGCTGTCGATCATCCTCGCGGCCGGTCTTTGTAAATGGATCGGCGGTTCCAGGAAGATGTGTTCGGCCGGACCACCGGAGGGCAGCCCCGTATGAAATGCAGCCGTTGCGGATTGGAATCCGATATTCAGGAAGCTTTCCTGGTACGGAAGCGTTGGGCCGGGCTGGTGAAGCATGCCTATTGCCCGGGCTGCATGGAGAAAGTGGTTATCCGTGAGCAGCTGGAATCGGTTCTCCTGATCGCGCTAATCCTCGCGTTCCTGGACGCCTACACGTTCCGCCGCGGGGTGATCCGTATCGCCGCCGACCTGTTGTTCCTGGTGGCGGTCAACTACCCCATCATCGCAGCGCACGAGCTGGCGCATGCCGCCGCCGGAAAAGCGCTGGGCGTGCGGGTGTTTAAGGTGACCATCGGCTTGGGGCGGCTGCTTTTTTCCCGGCGCGTCGCCGGAACCGATTGGGAGCTGCGCTTGTGGCCCTTCGGCGGCGGGACGGTGATGGCCTGCCCGCCCAAGGGGGGAAGCCGGGCGCGGTTTTTCGGAGCGGTTCTGGCGGGCCCCGCGATGCACGGCGTGTTGATCGCCGCGGCGGTAAAGCTCCAGGTTTTTCTGATTGTCCTTCAGGAATGGTTTGGCGCCGACGTTGCGGATTGGCTGCACTGGACGAGCTTGTTCCTTTTCCTTAATCTTATCCTCCTGATCCATAACCTCATCCCGTCGAAATCCGGGGTGTCCTTCGGCCAACTCGGCACCGACGGATTTCAACTGCTCCATTTGCTGTTCCAAAAACCGGAGGAGGAGGTCAATCGAAACCAGGCGTATTACCTGTTGGAAGCCATGGATGCTTCGGCGCGCAATGATCCCGCCGCCGCCCTGCGCTGGATCGATCTCGGCCTGGCGTTGCAGCCGGGGCAGCCGTCCCTGCGGATATTAAAGGGGAATGCGTTCATCAAACAAAAACGGTTTGCCGAGGCGCGCGCGTTATACGAGGCGATGCTTTCCACGGCGGAGGCGAAGCAGCCGTACCTCAAGTATCTGCTGTATAACAATATCGCCTATGCCGGCCTGCTGCTCAAGGATCCGGAGATGCTGGCGGAAGCCGACCGCTACTCCTCGGAGGCGATCCGCCAGCTCGGATGGGAACCCGCGATCATCGGCACCCGCGGGGCGGTGCTGGCGGAGATGGGTCGTCCGGATGAGGGAATCCTCCTGCTCCAGGACGCCCTGAAGCGGCATCCGGATAAACTCGGCAAAGCGTCGGATACATACCACCTGGCCGCCGCCGAAAAGCGCCGGGGGAATGAAGCGGAAAGCCGGCGGTATCTCGAGCTCACCCGCAAGTACGATCCGGATTTTTACCTGCTGGATGCGCCGGCGGAAGAATTGCCGGCGGCGTAAACCGCCGGCAATCCCACGAGGGTCGCCCTCATATCGATAAAAACGTAGGGGCGACCCACTGGGTCGCCCTCATAAAACAAAGGGCGGCCACAAGGGCCGCCCCAGAAGATGCGTCATGCAAACGTAAGGGCGGCCCATTGGGTCGCCCCTGCAATAATCATCCGTGCAATTCGTGGAATCAAAACCGCGTCACGGCCCCGCAATATGTGCAATTAATCTCGGTCTGACCGCGCAGGATGGCGGCTTTGATGGCGCCGCCGCAGGAGGAGCATTTGGTCGGCGCGTTCCGCAGCCGTTGTTTCTCCTCCTCCGAGACCGGGGCGATGCGGCTTTTTTCGATCTCGCCGCTCTTTATCCGACCGATGGTCGCCTGCCAATGGTTGCAATCCTGGCCGTCGATGTGGAAGTGGGCTTTGCGGACCGGCGCGGCCGAGGTGAATTCGAAATCCAGATGATCCTCGTGCCCCATCAGGCCCTTCTTGCTGGCCGTCACGCCGGCCACATCCGCGAGCGGCACGACCAGCATCGCTTCCTGGACCTTCTCCTTTTCGGTTGCGATGAACAAAACCTTCTTGGTCGCCACGTCCTCTTTCCGTTCGAACGCCAGGCGCTGGTCGGTCAGGTAAAGGATTCCCTTCGGGTCGTCCTTGCCGTCCTTGTCCCATTTGGCTTTGACCGCCAGCACGCCGGTTTCGGCCGCCAGCCAATCGATTTTCGCCGCGGCCGATTGATCGATCATCCAGGAGATCCGCGTCAGGTTACTCTCCAGAGTCCCCAGGTCGGAGGCCAGTTTGTCGAACATGCCGGAGACCGCCTTCTCGGCGGCCTCGGAGGCGCCTTTGAGAGTGTCCAGCGTTTGCTCCACCGGCGGGAGCACTGCGTTGGCGGCGGCGGGACTGGTGGCGCGCGCGGCAGCCTGAGCCACATCGGCTTCGGCCTGGGCGACGCGCATCTTCAGGGATGCCGTTTCGCGCACGATCGATTGCATCACGCCCGGCTTCAGTTCCGCCCAACGTTTCCGGAAATCCAGGCATTTGGGTTCGAGGTCTTTTTCCCACGCAAACCCGCGTTCGCGGACCGAGCGGGCCAAGTCGGATACCCGGTTGGCCTGCGTCTCCACGTCCTCGGCCTGATCGCGGACGGAAGTAAGCAGCGCCTTCTCCTGCACTTCCTTCAGATTGTCTTTGAGGGTGTCCACCCTGCGGCGGACTGCTTCCATCGGATCAGGGGCGGCGGATTTGGTCATGAGACCTCCATAGTCGAGTATAGCGGTTTTTCAGGATTAGGAAGAGTCTATTTTCCACAAAGAGCACGAAGTGCATGAAAGGGTCAAGGGCAAAGGAATATGAAAGGAGCCTGGTAATCGCTCAGCCCGGCAATCGTCATGCCGGCGCCTGACCTCGCGACGCGTCCCGGCTCGCTTCTGGTTCATGAGCCGGGATGAATGCAAAGCGGGGGTGAACTTGGCCGGCATCCATGAACAGCGAAAACACTGGACCCCGGCTTCAAGCACGCCGGGATGACGGACGAAACCGAGCTCGTCCGGATAATACACATCCCCGTTTCGATTTTCCGGGCTACTTCTCTTCCCCGATTTTTGAGCGCAGGTACGCCTCGATGAACTCATCGATCTCGCCATTCAGCACCGCCGCGGTGTTTCCGGTCTCGTGTTCGGTGCGGTGATCCTTCACCATCTGGTACGGGTGCAGGACGTAGGAGCGGATCTGGCTGCCCCACTCGGCTTTGATATGCTCCCCCTTGATATCCGCAATTTCCCTGGCCTGCGTCTCGCGCTGGATATCCAGCAGTTTTGAGCGCAGGACGCGCATCGCATTTTCGCGGTTCTGGGTCTGCGAGCGTTCGTTCTGGCATGTGACGACTATTCCGGTCGGGAGGTGGGTGATGCGGATGGCGGTTTCGTTCTTCTGCACGTTCTGCCCGCCGGCGCCGGAAGACTTGTACGTTTCAATTTTCACGTCCGAGGCGGGAATTTCGATCCCCTCCGACTGCTCGATCTGCGGGTAGACCTCGACCAGCGCGAAGGAGGTGTGCCGGCGGTTGGCGGAGTCGAACGGCGAAAGCCGCACCAGCCGGTGGACTCCCCTTTCCGCCTTGAGGTAGCCGTAGACGTGCGCGCCTTTTATCGAAATGGTGGCGCTCTTAATCCCGGCTTCCTCGCCCGGCATCCGGTCGAGGATTTCGGTTTCGAATCCCCGGCGCTCGGTCCAGCGCAGGAACATCCGCTCGAGCATCTCCGCCCAATCCTGGCTGTCGGTTCCGCCGGCTCCGGCGTGGATGGCGAGGAAGGCATCGGCGCCGTCGTGCGGTCCGGAAAGCAGCGCGGCAAGATCCATTTGCGCCACCTCGGCTTCGATCGCGGAGGTTTCCTTTTCCAGGTCGGCGTGCAGGGTCAAGTCGCCGAGGGCGGCCAGCTCGAGCGTGTCGTTCACGCGCCGTTCGAGCCCGCGCCATGCGGCGACGTCATCCCGCACCTGGGTGAGTTCCCGCATCAGTTTTTTTGCGTTGTCGGGCGAATTCCAGAGGTTCGGATCCGCGGCCTGGGCTTCCAGCAGCTTCAGGCGGTCTTCCCGTGAGGGGAGGTCAAAGACTCTCCAAAAGGTGGCGGAGTTTTTCGCTGGCGGTGGTCAGGCGTTGCGCGATTTCTTCGAAGACGGACATGGCGGGTTCCTTTGATGGGGAATTATAAACGGAATCCGCAGAGGAGGTCTTTCCGAGCCCCGTTTACGGGGCGAGGAATCGGATACTTCCTGGAAAAAAGCATGGACAGGATTTACAGGATTTTTCAGGATTTTTTTCTTGTCAATCCTGTAAATCCTGTCTGTGCTTTACCAGACCGCATGCGAACAAAACGCCCGCACCTCGTCCCCATGATCCCGCAGGAGATCCCGCAGGGTGGCCCAGTGCCGCCGGGGCATGTGGAACCCGGTTGTGATGATGGCTTCCATCAACGCGCCGTTTGGATACTTGTACGGCCGGGCCGGCTCGACCTGGGGCGGATATACATATAGATCGCCGCAGTGCAGCAACCACCCGTCATCCGTGCGCACGGCGACCGCAGCGTGCCCGCGCGTGTGCCCGGCGAATGGGATCATCACGAACTCGGCCTCCCCGATCCGGATGGGCGGCGCGCACTCGAATCCGAACCAGCGCCCGCCCGAAAGCGTATGCGCTTGCCACTGCGGGCCGTGCGCCTGGTGCTCCGGCCGGTAGGCGAAGCGCTCCATTATTGTTTGTGGATCCAAGCAGGCCTTGAGTTCGGGAGCGGCCAGGTGGACGATCGCCTTTGGAAAATCGGGTAGCCCGCCGGCATGGTCCAAGTGCATGTGAGTTAGAAAGATATGCTTCACGTCCGCCGGATCGCACCCCAGCCGCGCGACCCGCCTCGCGGCCGTTTTCTCCGGGTCGCGCGCAAATCCGCAGAAATCCATGAAAAACCCGACGGCGAACGATGGTTCCAGATAATCGCCCAGTCCCCAGCCGGTATCGACCAGCGCCAACCCCTCGCCGGTTTCCACCAGCAGGCAGTGGATCATCCCTTCGCCGCGCGCGAAGAATCCGCCGGTTCCGTCCTTGCGGGGGATTCCATACGGGCGCATCGTGCCGCAGTTGAGGTGGTGGATTCTCAAGGTCGACCTGTAATAGACAGGATTTGCAAGATTTGATCAGGATTTACTTATTGTAATAAAAACTATAAATCCTGAATAAATCCTGTCCATCTTGTCTATTCTATCTTCCGAATATTCCATCCAAAAACGCCTGCGGATCGAACGGCGCAAGGTCGTCGATCTTTTCGCCCAACCCCACAAAATGGATCGGCAGCCCCAATTCGCTCCGGATCCGGAATATGAACCCGCCTTTGGATGATCCATCGAGCTTGGTCAGGATCACGCCGTCCGCCCCGGCTGCATCGCGGAAAGCGGCCGCCTGTGCGAGCGCATTCTGCCCGGTGGCGGCATCCAGCACCAGCCAGGTGTGGTGCGGTGCGCCGGGCACGACCCTGCCGAGCACCCGGCGTACTTTTTTCAACTCTTCCATCAGGTTGTAACTGGTATGCTGCCGGCCGGCCGTATCGACGATCAGCAGATCCATGTTGCGGGCCAGCGCGGCCTGGGCGGCGTCGTGGGCGACCGCGCCCGGATCGGAGCCCGGCGCGCCGGCGATCACCTCGATCCCCAGACGGCCGGCCCACACTTCGAGCTGGTCGGAAGCGGCCGCGCGGAAGGTATCGGCCGCCGCCAGGAGCACCCGTTTGCCGTTACGCTGGTAGCGGTGCGCGAGCTTGGCGATGCTGGTGGTCTTGCCGGAGCCGTTCACGCCCGCCACCAGCAGGACCGACGGCGTCTCCGTAAAAGCGGCCGACACGGAGTCCCCCAGCTGCGAGCCGAGGAATTCGCGCAATGCGCGGTTCAATTCCGCCCGGCGGATGATGCCTTCGGCGCCCGATTTCTGCTGGAGCATGGTGATGATCTGCTGCGTCAGCTTTGGGCCGAGATCCGCCTGGAGGAGCAGGCTTTCCATCTCTTCCCAGAAGGCGGGGGTGAGCTCGGACGCCCCGAGCAGTGCGGACAGCCGGCCGAACGCCGCGCGGCGAGTGTGGTCGAGTGCGGTGCGCCAATTATTCATGTCGGACATATCCGGGAATTATACAGCCGGGAAGTCGCGGGCACCGGGGAATTACCATACAAGGAAAATGAATTGGTCTCAATAGGACGGAAAAAATGCAGGAGAATAATAGCCACAAAAAGCACAAAGATCACATAGAAGAAAAATACCTTTCGTTCGATTAACTTCTTTGTGCTCTTTGCGGCTATTCTTTATCGCCTAACTGCGATGGTCCTTCGGAATCGGTAATCTCAAACGATCCTGAAAAGTAATTGCTCAAGCTTCCGAAGATACACTGTCCTAACCTCCTCTCCCCCAACCCCTCTCCCCCTTCCCCTTACGGGGAAGGGGGAGAGCCTGTCCTCGAGCAAAGCGAGGGGAGGGTGCCTGAACCTCGGTGTTCTTCGAGGTGAAGGCGGGGTGTGGGGGTTAGGACAGCAAAAGCTGAGCAGATACCCCAAAAAGAGTATTCTTTGCACGTCAGGGCGTCACCGTCAGGAGCTGTTTCACCTGCCGCGGATGCTGTGCGATGAACCGCAATTCGTCGGCGACAAGCGGCTTCTGTTTCAGCACGTTGGCGTAGCGCACAAGTTCGAGGATTTCCCGGGCTTCGTCGTCGCTTTGGAATTCGATTTCCATCTTCTCGAACACATTGCGGAATCCCTTGATGCCGCTGTATTCGCCGACGCATATCTGGCGGCCGGTTTCGATGATCTCCGGCTCGCCCCGCCCGAGTTCCTCGAAGTGATACAGCTCGTAATTGCGCTCGTCCTTCAGCACCCCGTCGGCATGAATACCGGATGCGTGGGCGAAGGCGTTGTCGCCGACGCCGGGCTGGTTGATCGGGATCGGGACGCCGAAAGCGTAGGAGGCGTATTTGGCGAGGCGCCAGATACCCGCCAGGCGGAGGCCGGGTTGAAGCGTGTACTTTTCGGCGAATCCGGACGATTTGCCCACGGCCAGGACGACGGAAAGCAAGTCGGCGTTCCCCGCCCGCTCGCCGATCCCATTCACACAGGTGTTGATGTAGGCGTCCACGCCGCCGTCGACCGCGCCCTTGGCGCCGGCCAGGGAGCAGGCCACGGCCATCCCCAAGTCGTTGTGGCAGTGCAGTTCGATCGGCATGCCGGTCTCGGCGGCCAGCTGTTTGACCCGTTCATAGATCGAGAAGGGATTGTCGCAGCCGAGGGTGTCGCAATAGCGGAGCCGGTCGGCGCCGTTTTCTTTTGCGGCGCGGCCGAAGCGGACGAGGAACGGCATGTCGGTCCGAGAGGCGTCTTCCGCGTTCACGCCGACGATCCCGGCGCCGAGTTCCCGGGCCCGCCGCAGGGCGTCCACCATTTCCTGTAAAACGTCCTCGCGGGTCTTCCGGCCCTGGAATTTTCCCTCCGTCATCTGTTCCGACGTGGAGATCGACAGGTTGAGGTCCCGCACGCGGGTGAGCCGAAAGGCCAGTTCCACGTCGGCGACGACCGCCCGCAGCCAGCCGGACAGGATGATAGGCTTCAGCACGCCCTGCTCGGCCAGCTCCATGTTGGCGTTCAGATAGTTGCTCTCGTGGCGGGTGGTGGGGAACCCGCATTCGCTTTGGAAGACGCCCAGCCCGTTCAGGTAGAAATTGATCATCGTCTTTTCGAGTTTGGCCAGGCCGAGTTTCGCGGTCTGGACCCCGTCGCGGTTGGTAACGTCGATCAGGTAGATTGTTTTTCCCATGGGATTTCTTTCTCCGAGGGGCATGCAGGATTGCCGCTTGGACGGATTATACCGTCTCAATCCATAAAACCCGCGGGGCTGTCCACAAAGTGGAAGAATGGTTGGCTTGGGTGTTACCTTGCTTTGGTTTGGTCGTCATTCCCGCGCCCGCCCTCGCAGAATGCGCAGGTTCGGTTTTGCACTCAGAACCTGCGCGAAAACGGAGCAAAGGTGGTCTTCGCGGGGATCCAGGGTTTTCAGGAGTGGATGCCAGCTGAGGACACAGCCGCTGCGCGAGGGCAGGCGCGGGCATGACGATCAAGGATGTCCTGGTGTTTTTTTTTTTATCCCCGGTACACGAAGAAGACCTGAAGTGAATGTACGTTCTCTTCGTGTTCTTCCGGTTTCCTTTCGTGCCCTTCGTTGTCCCGTGTTACAATTTCCCGCATGAAGAAAAACATCAATATGTACAATTCGGACCAGTGGCCGATCCGGCAGATCATCCTCGGGATCGTCCTGTTCGCATCCGGGATCGCGGTGGGATATGCCGTTCGGGACCTGCCCGCGATCACCGGAAGTTCGAGCGGCGCCGCGGCCGGCGCCGGCGCCAAAGACGACCCTTCCTGGGGTCCGGCCGACGCCAAGGTGACGATCGTGGAATTCGCGGATTTCGAGTGCGTCTATTGCCGGCAATGGTACGCGACGGTGTACGACAAACTATATTCCAATTACGGCGGAAAAGTGCGCTTCGTCTTCCGCGATTTTCCGCTTTCCTTTCATGCCAATGCGCAATCGGCCGCCATCGCCGCCAACTGCGCCAACGCCCAAGGAAGGTATTGGGATTATTTCCGGCTGCTCTTCGGCGATCCGCGCGGGCTCGGCAGCACGCAGTACCAGACCTATGCCCGGGAAGCCGGAATGGATGTCTCCGCGTTCAACACCTGCGTCGCCAGCGGCAAATACAACAGCGAAATCGAGATCGACATGCAGGACGCTCAGAAGCTGGGCGTGAACGGCGTGCCGGCCTTCTTCGTCAACGACAGGTTTATTTCCGGGATGCAGCCGTATGAAACCTTCCGGGATGCGATCGAGGCGGAGCTGAACGAGTAGGGGAAACCACGGATCGCACGGATGAAAAAGAGTTTATCTCCGCGAGATATTTTTTATCCGTGAAATTCGTATGCAAATCTGTGTATTCCGTGGCGATATATTCCGGATTGGAATCCTCCCAATAAAACCCGAGCTACCATAATCTTTTCCACCACCCGTTTGCAAAAAAAGGAAAGTATCCACCGCGTCGCGACCGAGCGATGGAAAACCCGCTGGGGCGGATATGGCCGGGGTCCTGAGCAGAATGGATGAGGTCAGTTATTGGATGCAACTATCCAGCCACTGCGCCGACGAGGCTGCCTCCAGACCGTCGGCCGTGTTTTTCTGTATAATTCCCCACAACCAGCCGGGATGCCGCTGTATGGATTGGCGGCGCGGCAGTGTCCATCATTCGTGGGAAATTCTCATCGCTTTTCCGCTTAGGAGGTGGAATATGAGGATAAAGCCGGTATTATGGCCAGGTCTATTATTGGCATCCCTGCTTTTCTCCGGCTGCCAGGCCCAAACGACGGCAACCGGGGCCGCCGCCGCACCACCGGGTAATTCGGCTGAACCGGTGCCTTCCCCGACCGCAGAAACGAACTCGTCAACCGAAACGCCGGAGGATCTTGCTCCCGCCGGCCCGCAGGAAATCACGTTCCTTGCCTCGGACGGGCAGGAATTACACGGGCGCTACTACCCGGCGTCTGCAAGTCCGGCTCCGGTCGTCGTTTTGATGCACTGGGTGAACGGCGACATGACGGATTGGAACGAGATCGCCCCCTGGCTGCAGAACACCGGATATGACAATACCTATCCCAATTGCCAGGACGAATCCGGCAAATGGTGGGATCCTTCCTGGTTCCCCGCGGTTCCCGCCGGAAAATCCTATGGGGTGTTTCTCTTCACCTTCCGGGACCACAAGCCGTGCGAGAGATCGTCGGAATGGAAGCCGGCCGAATGGCTGCTCGATGCGCAAGCCGCCCTCAAGAAAGCCTCCGAACTCGAAGGAGCCGATCCAAAACGCATTGTGGCGATGGGTTCCAGCATCGGCGCGGATGCCGCGGTGGACGCCTGCGCTTGGTGGAACAAGCAGGTTCCGGATTCCTGCCAAGGCGCGTTATCCCTTTCGCCGGGCGGCTTTTTGGACGTGCCGTATGCGGATGCGGTAAAAGACCTGGGCGAAGGGGATAATCCCAGGGCGGCCTGGTGCCTTGCCGATCCCAGTGAAATTTCAATCTGTAAAACCGTTCCGGAATCCGCGAATGCGAAGTACCGGATGGTCGAGATCGCAAACGGGCACCACGGCAACCTTCTGCTGGTTCCGGAATCCGAACCATCCACGCTGCAGGTGATTTTGGATTTTCTAATGGAAGTGCTGGGATAGGATTTATCGGAAGGTCTACAGTTTGCAGGCATGAAGGGCACACGAAAGTGTGCCCTTCATGAATTACTCCGCTTTCGTTTCCTCTTTCACTTCTTCGCGCACCGTTTTTACCGAAAGACCCATGCGCAGCATGTAATAGGCGCCAAGGAGCGTGATCGGCAGCCACAACGCGGCGTGCAAGACGACGGTGTAGGCGGTGGCGACTTCCTTGCCGACGTTGTACGCCTGCAGCGCGGCGACGCCGGCCGCCTCGAAGGTGCCGATGTATCCTGGAGCGGCCGGGATGCTGGTAATAATGTTGGCGATGCCGTTCATCAGCATCAGCGCGAAGAAGGAGACGGTGAAGGCGAACCCGTGCATTAGGAACCAGTATTTTCCCACTTCGAACAACCAGATCACAATCGAGGTCGCCAGGATCATCAGCGCATCCCTCGGGGACCGCAGGCAGGCCAGTCCTTCCAGGAACTTTCCGGCGATGCCTTCCACTTTCGGCCGGAATCGGGCGGGGACCATGTGGCCGATCGCCCAGGCGACGAACCGCGAAGTGACCGCAGGGAACATCGCCGCAAGCATGAAAACCAGCAGCGCCCCGAAGAATAACACTGTCCCGATAATTGCGACATCCTGGATCGTTCCGCCCACGCCGGATTCGACGCTTCCTTTCTTCGCGAGTTCCGGCAGGTTGACGAAGATGAACAACATCATCACCACCGCATCGAAGATGCGCTCGATCAGGACGATCGCGAGGGAGGCGCTGATCGAGACCCCCTCCTTCTGCTTGATCACATACGCGCGCAGGATTTCCCCCATCCGGGCCGGATAGATGTTGTTGCCCATGTATCCGATGCAGACGATCGGGAAGAGAGTGCGGGCGGGGACCTGCTTGATCGGCCGCATCATGTAGTGCAGCCGTTCCGCGCGGAACCAGACTCCGATAAAATATGTCGCAATGGCGGGGATCAGCCACAGGTACTGCGCGCTGCGCAGGGATTCCCAAAGCTTGGCCCAATCCTGCTGGGGCAGCAAGTAGAAGACCAGGAACAGGAGGCTGATGAGCAGCCCGACCCAAAACTGCCAGCGCTTCATGTACGCTCTCCGGTGTAGAATGTGATTCGGATTGTACCATCGGAGGAAAGGAAGCCGCATGATCGAAAAATCCCGTTTGCTGATCGCCACGACCAATCCCGGCAAGCAGCGCGAATACCGCGCGCTGCTCCGAGACGTGCCGGCCGAAATCGTTTTCCCCGACGAGCTGGGGATCATGCTCGAGGTCGAAGAAGACGGCGCAACCTTCCGCGAGAACGCGGTCAAAAAAGCGCGGGCGCTGATGCGGGCGTCGGGATTGATTTCGCTGGCGGACGATTCCGGCCTGGAGGTGGACGCGCTCGGCGGCGAACCGGGCGTGCGTTCCGCACGCTATGCCGGCCCGGGCGCCGACGATCCGAAGCGCAGGGCTTTCCTGCTCGGGAAGCTGCTCGGCGTTCCGGCTCCGCGCCGGGCCCGCTTTGTGTGCGTGATCGCCATCGCCGCGCCGGATGGGGCCGTCGAATACGCCGAAGGCGAATGCCGCGGGGAGATCACTTTTGGCGAACGGGGGACGAACGGATTCGGATACGATCCGATTTTTCAATTGGAAGGACGCGCGGTTACGATGGCGGAGATTCCTCCGGGGGAGAAGAATGAGCTGAGCCACCGAGCCCGCGCCGCGCGGGCGGCGGTGCCGATATTGCGAGACCTTTATTCCGGAAGAGGAAAGACGTAGACAGGATTGAGAGGATTATTTTTATATTGGAAAAGCAGTTACTGCCCAGCCCGAATTCTCGTTCCAGTACACCGAAACGCCGAAAAGGGCCGAAAACACCGCGCCTTATTTTGAGAATTCTTGAAGATTCATCCTGACCCCCCGCCTTTTCCACAATCCCATAGTTTCCAAATCCGTGTAATCGGCCCTTTCCGGTGTAATCCGTGTACTCTTTTTCAGGCCTGAGCAGAAACGAAAAGTATTTGTTCTTTTCGCTTTGTGTCTTTGTGACTTGGTGGTGATAGTGCTTTCAATACTAGAAAGACATGAAGACAAAAAGCACTTCTTTTTGGGAGGGTAAAAAAAGTTTCGCATCGCAGCAAGTACTATCATGTTGAGCAGATAGAAAAAAACCTGTCAATCCTGAAAATAATCCTGTAAATCCCGTCTGTTATTTCCTGATGGTTTTTTCCAGTATTGTCCGAAGAGATAACTGGATGTCCGGAGAGGATGCGATTTTCGCGGTCAGGTAGAACAGCATCGCCAGGAAAAAATTATGCGCCAGGAGGAACAAGACGGCCGAACCCGCGGCATGCGCAAGGAACAGCATTCCCACCTCGTCGATCACCTTCTCTCCGCCAAACTTGCGCGCAAGCGCAAATTCCGCGCACGTGGCAAGCAGCGCCGCGGCAACTGCCAGCGGTAAATAGGTCACCCACGGCCAGACCGCTGCGCGGTAAAGCGTCCAGCGCGCTTCATCGCCGATAACTCCCCAACCGATCCCGATCGAAAGCCGGAGACACACCCTTCCCAGAAGGATTCCCAGGACGATCGCCGCCGCGGCGCCGATGATCCACTCCGGAGCGGTATGACCGGTCAATCCGAAATCCCGGGAGGAGAGCCATCCGAGCAGCAGGCCGAGATACGGCAGCCCGATGCTGCGAATCCACGGCGTCCATTCGGCAAGAATCGGAACGCGGGAATGCACGCCGGAGAGGATCCGCGCCGGGAGCAGGCGGACGGCAAGCGGCAGGATCCACGCAGCCAGGGCAAGGATCAGGCCGGGAAGAAATGGATTCGTGGCCATTTGGTTCTAGGCGGTTTTTTCGCTGGAGGAGGCGAGCTGCAGCGGGATGCGGACCTGCACGCGCGTTCCCTTCCCGGCGGCGGAGACGATCTGGAGGTTCCCGCCGGCCAGCTCGGCACGTTCGCGCAGATTAACCAGCCCCAGGCTTGAGCGTTCGGTGTAATGCTTTTCGACCTCGGCCAGGTCGAACCCCACCCCGTCGTCCGCCACCTCGAGGAACAGCGTGTCGATCTCGCGGTGCATGCGGATCCAGATGTGGGGGGCCTTGGCGTGCTTGCGCGCGTTGCCGATCGCCTCGTCGACCAGGTTGAAGAGCACCCCCTGGCGGTTGATGTCGAGCGTATCGGCGGCGGTGGGTTCCATATCGAGGAGGATATCCTGATTGAACGTGTCGCGGGTTTTTTCCGCCAGCTGGCGGAGCGCGCCGGCCAGGCCCTGGGTCTCGAGCACGAGCGGGCGCAGGGTGAAGAGCATGTGCCGCATTTCCTTCGTGGCGCGCCGGGCGAGTTCCTCGATTTCAAATAGTTCTTCGCTGGTGGTTTCCGGCTTGCGCTGCAGCAGGCGGCGGGCATAATTCACCCGCATCGCGATCGCCGCGGTGGCCTGGATCGGCCCGTCGTGCAGGTCGCTGGCCAGCTTCTTGCGCGCCGCTTCCTCCACTTCCACCAGCTTGTCGCGTTCTTCGCGCAGCGCCTGGAAGAGCTCCGCGTTGCGCAGGGTGGAGGCGGTCTGTTTGGTCAGGCCCTCGACCAGTTCGAGGAAGTCGCCTTCGAGGAAGTGCGGATCCGGGTGTGCGAACAGGAGCGCGCCGCGGACTTCGTCGTCCACGACCATCGGGAGGAGGATCCCCGCATGGCAGGCGTGAAGCGTGACCACCTGCGAGAGTTCGGGATCCTGCCCGGGCGAATCCACCCGGGTGGGCATGCGCGATCGCAGGATGCGCGAGAGGCCGCCGCCCTCGCCGGGGAAGGCGGCGCGCAGGTCGGCGCGCGTCAGCCGGCGGGCGGTGGCGATGAAGAACCCGGTTTGATCGCGCAGGAGGGCGATGCTGATCAGCCGGCCGGTCGAGCCCTTCTCGCCGCCGCCCTCGGACGCCAGGTCCAGCGCGGTGTCGAGGATGCGCAGCGGTTCGAGGCTGCCGGTGATCGCGCTGGCCATGCGGTACACCGAACGCACCAGGGTCTTGAGCCGGCCCAGTTCCTGGTTGAAGGCTTCGTCGCGTTTGCGGCGCGCCAGCATCATCCGGTAATCCAGCCGCCCGGCGAGGTTGCCCGCGCCGCCGGCAATGATCATCAGCGGGATGCTCTCCGCCAGCGCGAGGATCGCCGGTGTGACGCTGGCTTCCGGCAGGAGCAGGAAGATCTGCACCACCGCGAGGAGGCATCCGGTCAGCACACCCCAGATCGCGCCGAAGAAGATCGAGAACGTCGCGGTCGGGAGCAGGCCGATCCAGAAGATGGCCCCCGCCGACGCGCCGTTTTGCAGGTAGATCGGCAGGATGAGCAGCGCGTCGAGCATCCCAATGCCGACCCAGGCGATCTTCGGAAGGCGCAAATTGATGTAGCTGGAAATGCTCAGCCCGAGCTGCAGGAGGAATAAAAGGATCAGCGCGAACAGAGACAGCAGGGGCAGGGGGGTGGTCAGGGGCGCGAGGATCGCGAGCGCGACCAGCATCGCCCAGCGCATGGTGATGGTGGTGCGTTCCAGCGATTCCGACGCCTCCGGGGATCTCATGGATTAATCATATCCTCTCTCCCCGCCTTTGCCAACCCTGACCCGGCGCGCGGAGAGATATGCTATAATCCCGTTGCCCCGGCCGCAAAGGACGGGGCATCTTGCGCCATTCGGCAAATCTCCCCATGTCTCATCTGAAATATCTCGAACTCCACGGATATAAAACATTCGCCTCCAAAACCCGATTCGAATTCGCGGAGGGCATCACCGCGATCGTCGGGCCGAACGGAAGCGGAAAATCCAACGTCGCCGATTCCATCCGCTGGGTGCTCGGGGAGCAGGCCTACGCGCTGTTGCGCGGCAAAAAAACCGAGGACATGATCTTTTCCGGGAGCGAGCAGCGGCCGCGGGCGGGCATGGCCTCGGCCCTGATCACTTTCGACAACGCCGACGGCGGGCTGCCGATCGAATTTTCCGAGGTGTCGATCGGCCGGAGCGCATACCGCGACGGCTCGAACGAGTATTTCCTCAACGATGCGCGCGTCCGCCTCAAGGATATCGACGAACTGCTGGGCCGTTGCGGCCTCTCGGAGCGCACCTATACGATCATCGGCCAGGGGCTGGTGGACAGCGCGCTCTCGCTCAAGCCGGAGGAACGCCGGCGGCTGTTCGAGGAAGCGGCGGGGATCGGTCTGTTCCGCGCGCGGCGCGAGGAATCCCTGCGCCGTTTGGATTCCACCAAACGCAACCTGGAACGCGTGCTGGACATCCTGGCCGAACTGCAGCCGCGGGTGGAAAGCCTGCGGCGCCAGGCCAAGCGCGCCTCGGAATTCGACACCGTCCGGGGAGAACTGAAGGACGTCCTGCTGCAATGGCACGGTTACCACTGGCGCCTCTCGCAGGAGGAAGCGGGCGCCGCCCGCGTCACGGCCGAAGCGGCCGAGAAAACGCTCGCGGCGCTGCAGGAAGCGCAGGAAAAATCCGACAGCCGCTTCGCCAGCGTGCGCACCACGCTCGGCGCGCTGCGCGCCCAATTAAACTCCTGGCACCGGCAGGCCTCCGAGCTGCACCGCACGCGCGAGGCGCTGAGCCGCGAACTGGCGGTGAACGAAGAACGACTGCGGCAGCTCGAGCGTTCGCAGGCGGAAGCCTCCGCCGCTCTCACCGGAGCGGAAACGGAAAAGGCCGCGCTCGAAGAGCGCGCCGCGGAACACGGACGCGAGCTGGAACGGATCCGCGCCGAACGGGAAGAGATCCTCGCGCAACTGGCCCGCGCCGAATCCGCGCGGGAAGCGCTCGAGGCGGAACGCCGGACCCGCCAGGAAAAGTTCCAGGCTCTGCAGGCCGAAGTGCAGGAAATGGATTCCGAGCGGATGCGCACAGAAGCGCGGGCCGCGCAACTGGCCCTGCGCCGGGGGGAACTCGCGCAGCGCGAGGAAGGCGTGGCCCAGGCGCACGGCGCCGCGCGCGCGGAAGCCGAATCGTGCGCCGCCCAAAGCGATGCGCAGGCGAAGGCCTGGGAGGCGGAACGGGAGAAACTCGAACAGGCGCGGGCCGAACAGGGCCGCGCCGCCGAAGCCGTCTCCGCCCTGCAGGCCGAAGCCGAACGGATGCGCCAGGCGCTTTCCCAGAAACGCGAGGAGGAAATCCGCCTGCGCACCCGCAGCGACGTGCTGGCCCAGGCCGAAAAGGAACTGCTCGGGTACGGCGGCGGATTGCGGCACCTGGTCGGCCGCTCGCAGCAGGGCGGATTGAACGGCGTGCTCGGCGCGTTTGCCTCGCAACTCGAGGTCAAGGCGGATTACGAAGCGGCGATCGCCGCCGCGCTCGGCGAATTTCAGGATTCGGTCCTGCTCCAGGAATTGGATTCGCTCGAGGGGGCCCTGGAGAGCCTGGCGGGCGCCGCGGCCGGCCGCACCGGATTGCTGGCGCTGCCGGGGCTTATTCCGCCCGAACCCGTTTCCCTGCCGAAGGACGCGGAGATCATCGGCCGGGCGAGCGAATTGGTGCGCGCGCCCGCCGCCCTGCGCCCGGCGCTGGATTCGCTTCTTGTGAACGTGGTGGTCGTGCGTTCCCGCGGCGCGGCCCGGATCCTCGCCGCCCAGCTGCCCCCGCATGCCAAGGTGGTGACCCTCGCCGGCGAGGTGTTCCATCCCGCCGGTCCGGTGCTGGCCGGACGCGGGGAAGGATCGTCGACCCTTTCCCGGGCGCGCGAGATCCGCGAGCTGGAACAAGCCCTCCATGCGGCGCAAGCCGCCTCCGCCCGCGCCGAAGGCGAATGGAATGAAAGCGAAGAGAACTACCGGGCCGCAATGGGGCGCTCGGAAGAATGCGCCAAAGCCTTCGCCGACGCCCAGCAGGCCGAACAGGATTCGCGGCAGCGGCTCGAGGAAGCGCGCAAGGTTCAAGCGGCCAAGGAGGAGGAAGCACGCTGGCAGGAAATCCGCCGGGCCGAGATCGAAACCGAGCGCCGGGCCATCGCCGAAGAGGAAACGCGCCTGGCCGGGGAGATGGAGACGCTTGCCGCGAAGATCGGAAGCGCGCGCGAAACGCTGCGCGGCGGGGCGGTCGCTTCCGAACCGGAAGACTCGGCCGACGCCGGCGCCGACATCCCCCACTGGCAGACCCAACTTGCGCTCACCGACCAGGCTGTGCGCTCTCTGGAAGCGCGGCGGTCCGACGTGCAGGAAGCGCTCGAACGGACGGAACGCGGGGTCGAAGAACGCCGGGAACGCATCCGGACGCTGGACGAAGAACGCGCCGCGCTGGAGGCCTCGCTGCATTCCCTGCGCGAGGAGGAAGCCCGGCTTTCCACATCGATCCATGAGACCCAGGTCCAGATCGAACCGGCGGAAAAGCAGCTGGCCGAAGCCGAAACCGAGCAGGGCGCGCTCGAGGAGAGCGAAGCCGAAGAGCGGCAGAAGCTCCATTCCGCCGAGCGGCAATACACCCAGGCGCAGGTGGACCTGGCCCGGCGGCAGGAGGAACTGGAGGGGCTGCGCCGCCGGATCGAGGATGATTTCGGGCTGGTCGAATTCGAATATGCCAGCGATGTGACCGGCCCCAACCCGCTGCCGCTGGCGGATCTGGTCGAGCGGCTTCCGCATGTGGCGGAAATAGCCCCGGAGATCGAGGATCTGGTCAACCGACGGCGCGGCCAATTGCGGCGGATGGGCGCGATCAACCCGGAAGCCGTCCGCGAATATACCGAGGTGAAGGAACGCTTCGAATTCCTGACCGCCCAGGTCCAGGACCTGCAGAAGGCGGAAGTGCAGCTGCGCGAAGTCATCGCCGAACTGGATACGATGATGCAAAACGCCTTCCAGAAGACCTTCACCGCCGTGGCGGAGGAGTTCCCCAAGATTTTTGTCCGCCTGTTCGGGGGCGGATCCGCCAAGCTCGCCCTGACCGATACGGGCGACGGCAGCGGCGAAGGCATCGACATCACCGCCAAACTCCCCGGCAAGCGGTCGCAGGGCTTGGCGCTGCTCTCGGGCGGCGAGCGCAGCCTGACCGCCGTCGCGCTGATCTTCTCGCTGCTGAAGGTTTCTCCGACCCCGTTCTGCGTCCTGGATGAAGTGGACGCGATGCTGGACGAATCCAACGTCGGGCGGTTCCGCGACCTGCTGCTCGAACTTTCCCGGCAGACCCAGTTCATCATCGTCACCCACAACCGCAACACCGTCCAGGCCGCGCAGGTGATTTACGGAGTCTCGATGGGTTCCGACTCCGCCTCGACCGTGATCAGCCTCAAGCTGGATGAATTCGTCGCCCAGACCCCCGACGAGTAAAAAAACCGTCGTCGCTCCCATACGATTAACCTGAGCCGCACGTTCTTGTATGGCACAGAATTAATTGCCACAAAAAGCTCAAAAGACAAAAATAGTTTTTCCTTTTTTATGCGCTTTGGGCCTTTTGTGGCGAATACAAACTCGCCCTTCAACCGCGACCGATGGATCCCGCGAGACGGAAGAAGCAGATCCTTCGGCTGCGGGCATTGCAGCCTCCGGATGACACCTCCATCTCATCAATAAGCCGCGGATAATCTTGACATGCCCGTCCGGGAGTAGTATAAAAACGGCTGTTCACAATCCAAAGTGCGCATGCTCTTATCCAGAGAGGCGGAGGGCCCGGCCCGATGAAGCCTCGGCAACCTGGCGAAAACCAAGGTGCCAATTCCGGCAGATGTTTCTGGAAGATGAGAGGCCAAGTGATGTCTTTCCCATTCACCCCTTCTCAACCGGAAGGGGTGTTTTCTTGATGCACCGCCGAAGCGCCGGGACCGCGGCGCCGGTTACTCAGGATCGGCCGCCTTTGTGCCGATCGATGCTGCGGATCGGTACGGCCGGCACCCGCAGGATGGAGGCAAGATGCCCGTTCGAATACCGGAAACCCTTCCCGCCCGCGCCGTCCTGGAGAGCGAGAATATTTTCGTTATGGGGGAGGAACGCGCCCGCCACCAGGATATCCGCCCGTTGCGGGTGGCCATGCTCAATCTGATGCCGACCAAGATCGTCACCGAAACCCAATTCCTCAGGCTTCTCGGGAATTCCCCCGTCCAGGTGGAGATGACCCTGCTGCACATGGCCTCCCACCGGTCCAAAAATGTCTCCGAGGAGCACCTGATCAACCATTACAAATCCTTCGCCCAAGTGCGGCGCCAGAAGTTCGACGGCCTGATCATCACCGGCGCGCCGGTCGAGGACCTGCCGTTCGAGGAGGTCGATTACTGGCCGGAACTGGTGCAGGTCATGGACTGGGCCGAGACGAACGTGTTCACGTCGCTCTACATCTGCTGGGGGGCGCAGGCCGGGCTTCACCATTTCTATGGAATCCCGAAGTATCCGCTGGCCGAAAAGATGTTCGGGGTTTTTCCGCACCGGACTCTCGAGCCGCGCCACGAACTGATGCGGGGGTTCGACGATGAGTTCTTCGCCCCGCATTCCCGCCTTACGGAGATCCGCCGCGCGGATATCGAACGGGTGCCGGAACTTGCCATTCTGGCGGAATCCGACGAGGCGGGCATCCACATTCTCGCGGCGCGCGACGGACGCAGGACGTTTGTCACCGGGCACTCGGAATACGACGCGCTGACGCTCAAGCAGGAATACGAACGGGATCTTGCCCGGGGGCTGCCCATCCGCGTTCCGGTCAATTACTTTCCGGACAACGATCCCTCGCGCCTGCCGGTCGTCCGTTGGCGGAGTCATGCGGCGATGTTTTTCGCGAACTGGCTGAACTACCACGTGTATGAAAACACGCCGTACGACCTGCACCGGATTACGGGTTCTCCTTCCGACCGTCAAGCCGGATAATCGCGGGGGAGAGCATCTATCTGGAAGGTGAGCGGCTGATCCGGTTGGGGGCCGGATCCCGCGAAAAAGGTAGAAAAAACCACCTGGCAGGAAGCCGTTTCCTTCAGGTGGTTTTTTGATCGACTTTCTCCAAGTCCTAAAATTTATTGAATATTATAATTTACATAAAGAAAAGACAACTACACAAAAAGAATAGAATACTTGACATTACAAACCTCTTCTGATACTCTATTTGAGAGGATCCAGCCATGGCCAAACTCCACCTCGCAAACCGGGTAAAAGTCGCCCGAGCGGAAAAGGATTTATCGCAGGAAGCGCTTGCCAAGTTGGCGGGGGTGACCCGTCAGACCATCGGATCGATCGAAAGCGGGGAGTATTGCCCGTCGGCGCTGTTGGCGTTTCTGCTCGCCAAACGGCTCGACAAGCGGGTGGAAGACCTTTTCCGCCTCGAAGGAGATGAACCATGAAGGATCAACCGGTAATCCAGGACGAGCGAACCAGAAGCATCGAGCACGCCAGCTACAAGCCGGGTTTCATGATTCTTTGTTTCGGCCTGCTTGTCGATATCACGGTCCGCAGCGCGTTTTTCAACCAAGCCCCCTGGGATCTCTTTGCGCTGGTGATTGCAGGCAGCGGGGTGTCGACGATCTACCAGATGCGGCATAAAACGCTGCCGCCCAATTTCCGGCGATCCATGCTGATTCTGGGATTGATATCCGCGCTGGTGTCCGTCCTGATCGTCCTCGTCCTCGCGAAGTTGCGCTGACGGGGCGGTGCCGCCCGCGAGCATTTGGTAATCTACATCGGGGGATCCCCCGGTGTGTTCCCGTCCCCGCGCATTATGGTTTTGGCAGAGAGAAGCGGATCGTGGTTCCCTTATCCACCTCGCCTTCCGCCCATACCCGGCCGCCGTGGCGGTGGATCACCCTCTGTACGATCGCCAACCCAACGCCGGTTCCTTCAAAATCGGAAGCATTGTGCAGGCGCTGGAAAACGGCGAACACCCTGTCCGCGTAATGCATGTCGAACCCGGCGCCGTTGTCGTGGATCGAAAAGACATCCTCCTCCGGCGTGCTCCGGCATTCGACCCGGATGCTGGCCGGTTCCCGGTTGTTGCTGAATTTAACCGCATTCGAGATCAGGTTGATCCAAACCTGGCGGAGGAGGACCGGGTCGCAGTGAACCGTGGGGAGGCGCCCGGTCCGGAAATCGATCCGCGCGCGGCTTTCCGGCGGGACCAGTTCCTGAAAGACCGATTGAACCATCGCATCCATGTCGGCGGCTTGATACTCCATTTCCGCTCGGCTCAGACGGGAGAGCGCCAGCAGACCGTCGATCAATTTGTCCATGTTGAGGGTATTGCGGCGGATGACGCCGCATACGCGTTTTCCTTCTGCATCCAGCGCGTGTCCGTAATCCTCCTCCAGGACCCGGGTGAATCCGTCGATGGCGCGCAGCGGCGCGCGCAGGTCGTGCGAAACCGAATACGCGAACGCCTCCATTTCCTTGTTGGCGGCCTCCAGCTGCGCGGTCCGCTGCGCCACGCGATGTTCGAGCTCCGCATTGAGATTGCGGATTTCCTCCTCCGCTTGTTTGCTTTGGGTGATGTCTTCGTATGTGCCCAGGACTCCTCGGATCCAGCCGTCCGAGTCGCGCAGGGGGACTTTGCTGGTCCGCACCCAGATGCGTTTCCCGTCGGCCCATGTTTGCGGCTCTTCGTAGCCCAGTTTTTCCCGGCCTGTTTCGATGACCGCCATATCGTCGGATCGGTACCGCTCCGCCTGTTCCACCCAGCCCATTTGGAAATCGTCCTTTCCGAGCGTCTCCGCCGGCGAGGAAAAGCCCGCGTCCCGGGCGAAGGGCTGGTTGCATCCCAGATAGCGGGAACTGCGATCCTTCCAGAACACACGGACGGGGATGGTATCCAGGACCGTTTGCAGCATCAACTGCGATTCGCGCAGCTCGGCCTCGCTGCGCAGCCGGCCGATGGCGCTGCCGATCTGGGCGACTATGGTTTCCAGCGTTTCGCGGATGGCGGGGGGGATGGCATCCACCGTGGACGAGACGAGGTTCAAGCATCCGATGATTCGGTTTTCGCATCGGATGGGGAGCCCGATCAAGGCGTGCAATCCTTCGTAGGCCTGCGGGATCAATGGCATATGCGATTGTAGATTATTAAAATCCGTGTAAATGGGCTTTCCTTCCATCATCCAGCGCGCTTCCGGGCGGTCGGGTTCCAAATGCCGGACGAGGTTGGCGAGATCGGGCGGCAAGCCCTGCTCCACGACCAGATCCATCGCGCCGGTGCCGGGATCCGCAAGATACACGCCGCCGGCCTCCATCCCGGACGCCCGCATGGCCGTTTCGAGGCATACGCGCAAACCTTCCTTCATATTAAAGGTGGCGCTTAACGCAAGGGCGAGCTCATGCTGGGTATGGAGCTGCAGTTCCGCTTCTTTCCGCTCGGTAATATCCTGAATCAATCCGTCGTAACCGACCAACCGTCCACCCGGATCGCAATACAGCACGGGCGTATTCCGGACCCAACGCCGGATGCCGTCCTTGCGCCGCAGCCGGTGCTCGATTACCGGAGTATCCCGGCCGGAAAGCACCGTCCGCGCCTGTTCCTCAACCATCGGCCGGTCCCGGGGATCGACCATGCGCAGCCAGAGGTCCGGATCCGATTCGAACTCCTCGACGGTGTATCCCGTCACCGCCAGGCAGCGCCGGCTGTGGAGAGTCTTCACGGCCTTCCCGTTTTCCACGCGCACATGATAGATGTAATCCGTGATCGTCCGGGAGATCCGCTGGTATCGCTCGTCGCTTTCGCGCAGCGCTTTCTCGGCCGTTTTCTGCTCGGTGATATCTTCATAGGTTCCCAAGACGCCGCGAATGTTGCCTTCCAAGTCTCGCAGGGGTTTCTTGCTGGTTCGCAGCCAGATTTGTTTCCCGTCAGGCCGTGTCTGCGGTTCTTCATACCCGATTTTTTCTTTGCCGGTTTCCATAACGATCCGGTCGTCCGAACGGTAGAGGTCCGCCTGTTGTGCCCAGCCCATCTGATGATCATCGCGCCCGATGATCTCGGCCGGGGAGGAAAAACCTGCATCCAAGACGAAAGGCCGGTTGCAGCCCAGAAACACGGAATGGAGGTCTTTCCAGAACACCCGGACGGGGATGGTGTCGAGGATGGTCTCCAGCATCCGGCGCGATTCCAGCAGCGCCGCCTCCGCCTGCTGATGATCGGTGATATCGCGCGCGGCGGCGTAGATATGTTCCCCCCGCAGCACGTATTTCCACTCCAGCCACCGGTAGGCGCCGTTTTTGGAACGAACCCGGTTGGTCAGCGTTTGCACGTTTTTCCGCCGTTCGATCTCCCCGAACGCCTCCAAGGCGGCCGCCCGGTCGTCCGGGTGGATGAATTCGATAAAATCCCTTCCCTCCATCTCCTCCGGCGGAAACCCGAGGACCGCTTCCCATTGCGGATTGAGTTTTTGGAAAATCGCGCGGCGGTCGCCGATGCACAGCAAGTCGAGCGGCGAATCGAAGAAGGGCGATAAATCCTCCGGCGGGCTGGTTTTTGGTTTGCGGGAAGCGGCCGCGCCCGCCGCCGGCTTTTTCCGGGCGGGGGAGGGGCGGTTCCGCGGGGGCGGTTTGCGGTTCTTCATGAAGACCTCCGCAAAGACGGGCGGATGATATGCCGATCAGCCATGAGGAAAGCGCGGATTCCCCCGGGCCGTTTCCGGAGGGGGAAAGGTTTTTCCATAATAGCATGAAAGACGGCGCGTGTTCGGGGCGGGGCGGTGAGGATCAGGCCGCGGGGGATCTCCGTGCGGTGAGCGATAAAAACACGTCTTCCAGCGTGGGTTCCGCCGCCTCGAGCAGATGGATCTGAATCCCGTCCCGGCCGAGGCCCGCAAGCAAATCCGCCTCAACCGTTTCGGGCGGTGTGACCGCGCGCAAATGATCCCCCGCCAGCCCGACACGCAGCACGCACGCGCATTCCCCGAGCGCGGCCAGCGCGGGCAGAAGCGGTTCGGCGTACACGTCCCAGGCGCGGCCGGGCAGCGCGTCGCGTTTGAGCGCCGCCGGTGAATCCAGCGCCAACAGGCGCCCGTCGCTGATGATCCCCACCCGGCTGCAATATTCGGCTTCGTCCATGTAATGGGTGGTGACGAGCGCCGTGGTGCCGCCCTCGACCAGCCGGTAGATCAGATCCCAGAAGGCGCGGCGCGCGGTGGGATCCACGCCCGAGGTGGGTTCGTCCAGAAAAAATAATTTCGGGTTGTGGACGATCGCGGTGGCCAGCGCCAGCCGCTGACGCCAGCCGGTCGAGAGCCCGCCCACCAGCGCGCGCCGGAACGGTTCCAGCCCGACAAGCTCCAGCATTTCGCGGATCCTGCCGCGCTCGCCGACCCCGTAGACCCCCGCGTAGAATTGAAGGTTCTCCTCGACCGTCAGATCCGAATACAGCGCGAATTTCTGGCTGACGTATCCGACCCGCTCGCGGATCTGCTCGGGATTTTTGCGGATGTCGAACCCGAGGACTTCGGCTTCGCCGGAGGTCGGCTGCAGCAGCCCGAGCAGCATGCGGATGGTGGTGGTCTTGCCGGATCCGTTGGGTCCGAGGAATCCCACCACTTCTCCCGCGGGGATTTCAAAGCTTACGCGGTCCACGGCGGTGAACTCCCCGAACCGCTTGGTCAGGGCATCGGTGCGCACGACCGGGTTCACGGCTTGGCCTCCAGGAGCGAAATGAAAACGTCCTCCAATCCGGCTTGAACCGGGCGGACTCTTTCGACGGAGATCCCTTTTTCCACGGCGGTCACCCAGACCCGGCTGCCGACCGCGTCGCGCGTGCCTTCGCGCGTGCGCAGGTGCAGCCGGTCGCCGAACATCTGCGCATCCTCCACGTCCGGATCGGTGCGCACGGCGTCCCGCAGCAGCATGAGCGGCCGGCCGACCACCTCGAGGATGCGGCCGGCGAGCATTTCCCGCAGACGGCCGGGCGGGCCTTCGACCACCAGAGCGCCGGATTGCAGGAAGCCGACCCGGTTGCAGCGGCCGGCCTCGTCCATGTAGGGCGTGCTGACAAATACCGAGAGCGGCCCTTCGGCTATCAGCCGGATGATCAGCTGCCAAAAGGACTGCCTCGTGGCGGGGTCCACCCCGGTGGTGGGTTCGTCCAGCAGCAGAACCCGCGGGCGGTGCACCAGGGCGGCGGCCAATCCGAGTTTTTGCTTCATCCCGCCGGAGAGCGCTCCGGCGCGGCGCCCGGCGAATTCATCCAGGCCGACGAACTTCAATATCTCGATGCTGCGCGGCAGCCAGTCCGCGCCGGTCAGGGAACGGACCTCGGCGAAGAACCGCAGGTTTTCAAGGACCGTCAATTCCTCATAAAGCGAAAAGCGCTGTGGCAGATAGCCGATCCGCGCCCGGGCTTGTTCCACCTGGCGCGGAACTTCATACCCGGCGACTTTGATCCGGCCGGAGGTGGGCGCGAGCGCGCCGCACAGAAGGCGCATGGCGGTGGTTTTCCCGGCGCCGTCCGGGCCGACCAGGCCGTAGATCTCCCCTTCCTGCACATGCAGGGTCAGGGAATCGACGGCGTGGACGGCGCCAAAGGCCTTCACCACCCGGTCGATCTCAATTGCGTTTTTCACAGGCCGACTGTTTTCTTCCATACACCACTGGCTCTTACCGCAATTCTTGGATTAATTTCTCCACGAAGAGCTCGAAGGGCACGAAGAAAAAGAAAACCCATAATTCTTGGTGCTCTTGGTGCTCTTCGTGGATTCGAGCGGTTATTCGAACACGACGTCCGCCGGCATGCCCGGCTTCATTCCGGATTCCGAATCGTCCACGGTGATTTCCACGGCAAAGACCGTAGTCCGGCGGCCTTCCTCGGTTTGGACGTTGCGCGGGGTGAACTGGGCGCGGTCCGCGATCCGCGTGACCGAACCGGAAAAGACCAAGCCGGGGAAGGAATCGACGGTGATCCCGACCGTCTGCTCCAGCCGGATATCCCCGTACCGGTCTTCCGGAATGTAGACGGTGATGGTCAGGCGGTCGAGCTGCCCGAGGATCAGGGCGGCGGAGCCGGCGACGGCCACCTCGCCCGGCTGGATGTTGCGTTCGATCACCGTGCCGGCGGAAGGTGCGAACACCGTCAGCTTTTCGATCTGGGCATCGAGCGCGTCGAGCTGGGCCTGAGCCTGGTTAACGGCTTTTTCCGCCTGGGCCGCGCTCGCTTCGGCCTGCCGCACGGCCGCCGCCGCCAGCTTGACCGGATACGAATCCTCGCCCGTGTGCAGCCGCGCCAGGCGGTCGAGGGCGGCATGATAGCGGTCCTCCGCGGCGCGGACCCGCGCCCGCGCCTTCAGCAATTCCCGGCCCTGGTCGGTGGCCAGCAATTCGTCATACGCCTGCTGGGCATCCTCCAGTTCCGTCTGAACCGCGTCGAACGTCTCCTGCGCGGCATCGATCACATCCGCGTCGCCGGAGGCTTTCGCCCGGTTCAAGGCATCCTGCGACGTCAGATACGACGCCCGCGCCAGCGCCAGGCGCGTCTCGGCGGAGAGGATTCCCGCGTAGGCCGGATCCTTCCGAAGCGCATCTAATTCCTCCAGCGCGTCATCGAGCGCCTTGCGGGCGGCCTCCACTTCCGCTTCCATCGCGGCGATCTGCTCTTCCTTGGTGAAGTACCAGATCGGCTGGTCGAAATCCGCCGGCTGCGAAGATCCGAGCGCGGCGGAGCGGGCGGGGGATTCCGCCAGTCGGGCGGTTTCCAAAACCTGCTCGAATTGCGTGCGCGCCGTATCCAGCGCCGCGCGCGCGGTCTCCAATCCGGATTGCGCCGCGGCCAGGCCGGCCTCCGCCGATTTCCGCTGGGCCTGCAGCAGCGCGCCGTCCAATCGGAACAGCGGCTGGCCTTGGGCGACGGTTTCCCCCTGCGCCACGAGGACCTCCGCCACCCGGCCCGACAGCTCCGGAGAGATGACCACTTCCACCGCCTCAACCGTTCCCGAAGCGGTGATCGCGCCGTTGGCATTGGGAGCGGCCTGTGTGAGCAAGTACCAGCCGAGCGCGGCGCCGGCCAGGACAAGGATGACGATGACCGGCAGGATGCGGCGAAGCTTCTCTTTCATGGTTTCACCTCTTTCGACTGACATGTAAACCCCTCCCCGGCCCTCCCCAAAGCGGGGAGGGGGTAGGAGGCAAGGTTAATCCAGGCGTTTGCGGAACCGGAGCGCGGCGATCCCCATGATCACCACGCCGAAAACGGCGAGCGCGAAAATTTCCTGGGTAAGCGATTCAACACCGACTCCTTTGAGCATCAGGGATCGGATGATGATCAGGTAATACCGCAGCGGGGTGAAATAGGAGAACACTTGGAGAACCGGCGGCATCGCTTCCAGCGGGAAGAAGAATCCGGAAAGAAAAAGGCTGGGAAGCAACGTCATCCAGACGGTGAGCATGGCTTCCTGCTGGGTGTTGGCGATGGTCGAGGCGAGCATCCCGATCCCGAGGCTCGAGAGCAGGAACAGGCCGGAGAGCAGGGCGATCAGCACGAGGTCGCCGCGGACCGGCACGCCGAACCACCAATGGCCGAGGGCAATCACTTCGAAGGTGTTGAAGAACGAGATCAGGACGTAGGGCAGGAGTTTGCCGATGATCAGTTCCAGCGGGCGGATGGGGGTGACGATCAGCTGTTCGATCGTGCCGCGCTCCCGTTCCCGGACGATGGCCGATGCGGTTAAGATCGAAGTCAGCGCCTGGAGGATCATTCCGATCACGCCCGGGATCATGAAATACGCGCTGACCAGGTCCGGGTTGTACCAGACCTGGGTGAGCACTTCCAGCGGGGCTTCCACCGCCGCGGAGACGCCGCGCCGCGCCATGCGCTCGGCCAGGATGGTGGTGGCGTAGGATTGGCCGATCAGCTGGGCGGCCGAGAGGGCGGTGGATGCCGCCGAGGGATCCGATCCGTCGAGAATGAACACGATCTGAGCCTGGCCGCCGCCGGTGATCTTTTCCCCGTACCCGGCCGGGATGATCACGGCGGCCCGGGCTTTTCCCCCGTCGATCATCGTCCGAAGTTCCTCCTCCGATTCCACCTCGGCGCTCACGCGAAAATAATCTGCCGCGCGGTAGGCGTCGAGCAGCGCGCGGGCCTCCGGGCTGCGGTCCTGATCGAGGACGATCAACGCCACATTGCGCACATCGTTCGTGGCGGAATAGCCGAGCAGGAACATCTGCATGATCGGGATCACGATCACCAGGACGAGGGTCCGCGGATCCCGGCGGATCTGGAGGAATTCCTTGCGGATGAGGGCCAGCAGTCGCGAGAAGGACATGGTTACTCCGCGGAGGCCGGGGCGGTCACCCCGTGCAGGTATATGTCGATGAACGCATCCAGGCAATCTTTTTGCATGGGCGGCCGGGAATTTTTCCAGATGATCTGTTCGGTGATGTAGTAGGAAACGACCAGACCGAGGAACGACCGCAACAAGACGGCCGGAGGAAAACGACGGAGCCGGCCTTTCAGTTTGGAAGCCGACCGGACGACGGCCAGCGATTGCGGCAGAATGTCCCGGAACAGTTTGGGGATGTGTTTGCTTTTAAATTCGACGATTTCGATCAGAACCAGCCGGATCAGCCCGGGTTCCCGGGCTAGGGCGCCGGTCACCAGGCGGGCGGTGGTCCGGACGAATGCTTCGACGGTTTCGACTTTGGAATCTGCCAGGGCGGGCAGGACATGATTGTAGGGCTGGTGGGCGTGCAGCACGGCCACATACAGCTGTTCCTTGTTTTTAAAATGGTTGTACGCCGCCGCAACGGTTAATTTCGCCCGGCGGGCGATATCGCGCATGCTGGTTCCGTGGTACCCGTTCTCTAGGAACGATTCGTAGGCCGCCTGGAGGATGGCTGATCGCGTATCGCCGGGCTTCACATTCGGTTTTCTGGCCATAATTCAGTCCATATAAATGAACGAACGTTCATTCATTATATCTTAAAATAATCCGATGTCAATAATCATTTTCGGAGGGAATGCATCGGTTTTTCTTCCGCGGCTTGGAGTTATTCCGCGAAAAAATAAGAATGACCCGCAAACACACGAAGTCGCAAAGGAAAAACACCGGTTTTCCGGTGCCTTGGGCCTGTGTGGGAAAAAACGAATCGCCGCCAAGGCGTGGAGGCGCGAATGAAAACAGGTTTGGATTTACTTGGTGTCCTGGTGAAAAAACAGCATTACCGAACTGCAAATATGCTTATATTTCCCGATGAAAAAACTTCCACCAGCGGTCCGCCCTCAGGGGATGGACAACCGGCCTGATCCGTCGAACAGAGCACCAAATCCACTTGGCGGTCGCTGAGGATCCGCGCCCGAAGCTCTTCATCCACTGAGGCGAAGAATGTTTCCACATCCGCCAACGCCCGGCCGGCATCCGGCGTTTCCATGCCGTGCCCGTACACGACTCGGGCGCCGGCCATTCCCGGCAGCCAGGCGCTGTACTCCGGCGAAGCCAGGACGACCGATCCGCGCGCGTTCGCGTTCAGCCAGTCGACGGCGGCTGCCGCATCCGGGCTCAGGAAGAGCAGCGGATTACGGCCCAAGGCGTTGAATCCGACGGCGGCCAGGAAAACCAGATTGGTGGCGCCCAAGGAGATCGCGGTGTACACCGCATGCCGGGGCCGGAGGGCGGGGCCGAACAGCAGGCTCTCCAGTTTCGGCGCGGCCAGCGCGGCCAGCGGGATCCACATCCCGAGCATCAGCCGGCGCTGCAGCGGGATGGGCGCATACAGCAGCGCGAGATTGATGGCGAGCCACAAAGCCGCCAGGAGACTTTCGCTGCGGACGGCCGTGAGTTTTTCCCGCATGGGAGCGCGGATAAAAATCCAGCGGATGAAGGATACGCAAACGATTACTCCGGGCAGGCCCATGGAAAGCGCCACGTCCCAGACCGGCGGCGTGGGAGTTTGGTTCTGCGTGAACCACATCGCAAATTTGGGCAGGTTCCGGGTGACCCAAAAATCGTAAACAGCCCATGGCAGGAATCCAAAACCCGCGGCCGCCAGGTGTTGGAGAGCGCCCTCCGGAAAACGGCCGCGGGCGACCCGCATCCAAGCCATCCAAGCCGCCAGCGCCATCCCGAGGGGCAGAAAACCGAACGGTTGGATCGCGGCGAGCGCGGTTCCAAGCACGAACGCCGCCGCCAGGGACAATGCCGTCGGCCGGGAGGCGAGCAGCGCGATCCGGACGGCCAGCAGCAGGATCAGCCCGCTTGCGAGCGGGAAATGCGCGCTGGTAAGCAGTCCGAGGAAGGGGATATATTCGGCCACCCAAAGGTCGGCCGTGAACGCTCCCAAAGGAACAGCCAGGAATCCGAATCCCGATCCGAGCAGGAGGATGATCCAGGCGATGCGGCGGCCGCGGGTGGAAAGCCCGATCCGGCCAAAGAATTCCCAAGCGGCGGTCAGGAAGAACGCCCCGCCGAGGATGCGGGCGATGTGCCATATGACGATCAGGGGGAAATGCAGCAGGCGGGCCAAATGCCCAAGCAGAATATAGTACGTGAAAAACAGGGCGCCCGGACCGGGGGCTTCGGTGAAGGCCAGCGAATACAGAATTTGCCCTTCATATCCCTGGCGCATTTTCGCCAGGTACGAGGCGGCGTCGTACGGATTGAAAAGAAAACCGGTGAAGCGGTATTCGCCGGCGGACGCATACACAAGCCCGTAGGGGATCAGGGTGAGCAGCGCGACGGCGAGGGATATTCCGATGACGGGCAGACGCGAACGCATGCGGCGGATTCCTCCCGGGTTGCGGATCAACCCCTGCGCGCCATTCTCCATTGCCGGCGGAGCGCCTCGCGGCCGAGACCCGCCAGTTCACTCGGCTGAAAGGACATGCGGAACAGATCCCGGTAGGATTCATCGCCGGTGAGCATCCCCCAGATCAAGCGAGCCAGGATTTTTTTCTCAGGCGGTCGTTGTTCATCCACATGCAGGCTGTAGAGGAACGCGGCGGTTAGCCGCGCACTTTTTATGATGGCATTGGTGACCCCGAAAAGGAGTTCCCCGTATTGGTTGTCGCCGGCGATCCGCCGGGCGAGAGGTGCATACCCGGCTTCGAACGAGGATGCGCTGATCCCATTCCGGAAGGCCGCCGCCATCGCGCCCTGGGAGGTGATAAAGGCGGAATAAATCCCGTCCTTGTACAGCCGGGCCACCGCGGCGTCGCCCACCGCCACCCACCGGTCCCCGAATAGCCGCGGGGCGGCATGCAGCGGAACCCTCGGTCCGCAGCCGCAGCAGGATTCCGGCGGCGATGGCAGGTATTGCGAGACCGGTTCTTTCTGCGCCTGGAAGAATTCGCGGATGGGATCCGGACCCATGCCGTGGCCCAGCAGGGAAACATTCAGATACTCTTTCTTCGGAACCAGGACCCCAAACACAAGCCCTTTGGGATCCCCGAAGAAAGCCGCGACGGTATGGGGCGGCCACCCCTCCGGTTTCCGGATTTCATCCTGTGCCATGATTTCCGCGGCGGGAGGGGTGTACTCGAAAAACGGATCCATCACCGGATTGCTGTTCACCCCGGCCGCGAGGACGAGAAAATCGGCGGTGTGGACGCCCGAATCCGTCCGGACCGCGGGTGCGCCATTCCATTCCACCGCCCGCACCCGTTCGGGAACGTACACGGCGCCGCGCGCCCGGGCCTCGGCCAGCAGGAATGCGTCAAAACTCGCAATCGGCTCCCCGTGGTGCGCCCGCGGACCGGATCCGCGGTATACGCTCAGAATGGTCCGTCCCGGCCGGGGCTGGGTGAGCCGGATCACCTGGCCCAGAATGTGAACCCGGTATTCCTCGATGGTTTCCTGAATAACGGAGGGGGGAATGTGGATTCCGAGGGATTCGATCGCCTGCAAGGCATTCGCCGAAACAATCCCCGCGCAGCCCTTGCAGCCGATGATGCCGCGGTCTTCGCGGGCAAAGCGCGGATCGAAAATCCGTACGTCGATCCGGACGGATGCTTCCCGGGCGAGATCCAACAGGTGCATGGCGGCGAAACATCCCGCCGGCCCGCCGCCGATGATGCAAACCCGGCTGTTCTCCCGCAGCTGCATATCCGCGCCTCCAGCGCGATGATAGCATCCTCTCAAAGAAAACGGAACCCCGGGGAATCCCGGATCCCTTTGCGTTAGGGGTTGACCTCAGGCGTTTCCCTCGCGGTTTTCAAATCCGCCGGGAGAAAAGCCGGGGGCGGGGATCCGGCCGGTGATCGAATCACGTGAAGGGATGTGGACCCAGGTTCCCCGGGATCGGACGCCGTTCAGGGAATAGGTGCCGCTGAGTCCTTCCCAGGCCCCCCCGGTCTGCCAGGCGGAACGGATGGCATCCCGGGGCGCGGACAGGATTGGATCCCCGCTTCCCCTTTGCAGCAGCGGTTGCAGGCAAAGCGCCGAGGCGTCAAAACCCAATTCGGAAAGCGGCGGCGGATCCGAACCGTACGCAGCTCGATATTTTTCCGCGAACGATTCATCCGGAAAAAAATTTTCGGAATGGTAGGCCGCCGGCGAAAAAATAAATTGGATGGAATCCGGCACGAGGGGCGCCGGAAGCAGGTCTTCCGCCAGGCTTTCGGCGTAGAAAAAGGAACCCGTAAATCCCGATTGTTGCAGGTCCTGCAAGAGCGGGGGGATCCTGAGGGTGGAACCCGAAAAATAGACCAGCGGCGGCGCCGCGTCATTAAAGGAAAGGACCCAGGCGGAGGAATACTGCTCCGCGGATAATTGGAATTGCGTGACGGGCAGGGAGAGGGTTTTGGCGCGCTCAAGGTATCCATCGGCGATCGCCCGCGAATGGGCGCCGGATTCCACGAGCAAAAAGACTCCGGTGAACCCGTTGGACGCCGTCCACTCGGCATCGGCGGCGCCGTGGATGCGGTCGTCGGGGGAAAGCCAGAGGGTTCCGGGGAGCGGATCATCGTCCGGAAGCGGGGCGGTCTCCGCTGGGAAGACGGCTGGAATGCCCGCCGCGCGGAGGGGCGCCAAGGCTGAGAACACCCTGGCGGTACCGGCGTGCACCACCGTGCAGAAGACGTCCGGTTGGGAGGCGATCCGGGATACGGCGGCGGAGAAATCCTGTGCCGGTCCGCGGGCATCATAGGCGGCCAGTTCCACATCCCATCCGGCGATTTCCAGCGCCTCCCGATACTCCTCGAGCGCCAGACCGGCGGCTTTCCGAATCCCATCGCCGAATTGGGCATGAGGGCCGGTCAGCTCGGTCCAGGTGACGAGGCGCAGCCGCCGGGCGGCGTCTCCGCACCCGGAAAAAAACCCTGCCCCCGCTAGGAGCAGGGCGATCGTGCAAGCCGCTTTCACCGCGGGGGATCCTGGTTGATCCGGTCCAATTCGGCAAGGAGAGTTTCGCTGGAGGGGATGTCGGGCGCGGACGCGCCGTCGTGGCGGAAACGGATCCGGCCTTCCCGGTCGAGGAGGATGATCGAAGGAAGCCGTCCTTTTCCGTACATATCCACCTTCTGCTGGAAAAGGGAAGCGACATGATTTTCCGTATCGGCAAACCCGGGGAATGGCAGCCCATCACGCTCCCAATGTTCCTGGATTTGCTCCGGACGGTCGGGATCGATGATGAGAATTACGGCGTGCCGCGCATCGAATGCGTCCATATCCCGGCGCAGCTGCGCGAGATGGCGGCGGCAGAAGGGGCAGGCCAAGCCACGGTTCAACACGAGCACCACGTTGGTGTGACCGCGTAATGTGGAGAGGGTGACCGGATAGCCCTTGGAATCCACCAACTGAAAATCCGGCGCGCGGGGGAACGGTTCCGACACGAAGAGAGCCTCCCGGGAGTGCAGGTATATTTTGATTATAAATGCTATTGGCGGATTTTGTTCGCCAAGCCCGGCGGCGGGCGCTGTGCTGCGCAAGGACGGGGCAGGAAAACCGGCGGAATTCGCATGATATTTTTTTTCACGAGGTCCGGGGGCGATAGCGATGAGCCGTCCCGTGAAAATATTCTCCGATCCCGGTTCGTCCGTCGGGGGGAGGGAACGGATGGACAGGACAGGGATGCTGATCCTTTGGACGGCGTGCCTGGCCGCCTTCCCGGCCTGCACCGGCGGCGGGTTATTTTCCCATTTGCCGACCGCCTCATCCGCTGCGACCCGCACGGATAACCCAATTCCGACGGCCACATCGACGCAAACCGTGCCCCCGTTCCCGGCCCGCACTTCTTCACCGACGCGGATTCCCGGAATCGAGGAGCCGCTGCCGGCAGGGGATGCGCAACTGCTGATTACCAAGGCGCTCCTGCGGGATGTTTTCCGGTGCGGGACAGAGAGCGAACCGGTTGAGAATCCCGGGGAAAATATTTTTTTGATCCTTTTGGCGGCTGTGGAGGACGGGCCAAAAGCCACATCCACCCAATTGGACAAGTGGATCCGGGACAATGGAATTGACGAGTGGGTGATCCACTGCAGCGGTCCGGCCCAAGCCGGCGCCTCTATTGGCCCCCTGCGTTGGTGTACCACACGGGACCGGGAAACCCTGACCCTGACCCAACTGGATATGGCGTTCCCCGTGGCCGTCGATGCCGCAACCTTTTCGCCGATCCTTCCGGAGGGTCTTGAAATCCCGCTTACTCCGATCATGCCCTGACCGGCCGCAAAGCTGTGCCCCGGGATAATTTAACCGCTTTTTACGGAAACGCTTCCGGGGTTTCCGTTACGATACACCCAACGGTCCGGTCTGCTGTTCGAAGCTTGGGGATGCAATTTTCCCAACACGGACGGGGTTTCGAAGATTTCGGGTACAATTCCCCCGGATACGACCAACCTCAGCTCATCAAGGAGCCATCATGTTGAAACATCGTCCATTGCTTGTCATCGGCCTGACGCTGGTGTGTTTATCGCTGGCCTGCCAGTCCGTGCCGTTCCTGGCGCATCCGACTCCCACTCCGACCACCACGCCGACTCCGACCAAAACGCCCACTCCCACCAAAACCAATACGCCGACCGGGATACCGGGAATCACCATGCCGGTGACGGTCAGCGGCGTGCAGTTAAAATTCACCGATCTGCACGAAGTATCGGAAATCAACTTCGGCGGCAAGGTCTATACGCCAAAAAATTCATCGGATACGTTCATCGTCGCGACAGCCGACGTCCTTACCGGCGGAACGTCGCACAAGGAAGTGGCGGCATGGGACGTCTCTCTGAACCAGAATATCGCCTGGGTGTTCGTGCAGTCGCACGGGGATACGAATTCGATCGATTCGGTGGAATGGACCTTCGTCGTCAGCAAGAGCACTTCCGCTTACCGGATCTATCTCCCGGGCGGCGTGGATGTCGTCCTCACGAGCCTGCTGCGGTAGCATCCCGGATTTGTCGGGAAATGGAACACGCCGCGTGCTTCCGTACGCGGCGTGTTTTTTTAATCCGGTGATCCGTCAGGCGGCGCTTTTTGCCACGCGTTCCGCGCGGCGGCAGATGGCGCGGATCAACCCGGAAAAGATCGTCGCGTGGAACGGCTTAAGGAAAAACCAGTAGAGAGTTCCCAGGAAACCCTTTGGAAGGTAATACGCGGTCAGCAGCAGGCGGGTCTTCCCGAGGCCGAGCGGCACGATCAGAAATTCCAGCCAGCCCAATCCGAACATGCGCATCTCGGCCCGCAGGCGCAGAAGCCGGCCTTGTTCCACTTTCTCCACGCGCCAGAAATCCACCACATCCCCCGGCCGCACGTCCTGCGGATGTCTTCGTCCGCGCTTCATGCCCACGCCTCCGGCCAGCCGGTCGAGCCAGGCGCGAAACCTCCACAGCCAATCCATGTAAAACCAGCCCTGGGCCCCGCCCAGGGATGTGAACACGCGGAAAATTTCGGCCGGGGAGGCGGCGCTCATCCGCTGGCGGTGTTCCAGGATCAGGCCATCCTGGAATTCCAAGCCGCTCGGCATCCGGTCGCCCTGGCTGCTGGCCAGGGAATCCGCCCAAGTGGTTTCCACCTCGCCCTGTTCCATCCGGTCGATCGCGCGGCGGAGGAATTCCCGGTAGTGGATCAGCGGCACGGGGCCGAAGATTCCATCCGCGGTGTGAGAGTTCACCACCGCAGGATGATACAGGCCGTCGATGCGGGTCCGGGCAAGGTCATCCGGGATCGGTGTAACCCAATGGACCCACTGCGAGGAAAGCCACGGAAGGCACCAGGGCATCTGGATCATCCATCGCCGCGAGCCGCGTTCCCATGTGTAGGCGCGGATCATCTGGAAGACGGTCGTCACCTCCGGTCCGCCGATCTCGATCGTCTTTCCGCGCGCGGTGGGTGTGCATACCGCCAGGATTAAATACGCCAGGAGGTCGCGGATGGCGATCGGCTGAATCGGGGTGGTGAGCCATTTGGGGCAGAACAGCACGGGCGACCGCTCGGCCAGGCAGCGGACGATTTCAAACAGGACGCTGCCGCTGCCGACCACCGGACCGGAGCGGAACTCGGTAAGCGGGACGCCGGACCGGCGCAGAATTTCGGCGCAGCGGCGCTGCGAAGCGAGCAGGCCGGAGCGGTCGAATGCCGCCTCGCCCAATCCGCCGAGGAAAACCATGTGCTGCACACCGGCCGACTTAGCCGCGGCCGCGAAGTGCTCCGCCGCCACGAGGTTCCGTTCGAGGAAGGATGGCCCGCCGCGCTGGGAATGGAGCAGGAAGAATGCTGTTTCCACATCCTGCATGGCCTCTTCCAGCGGCCCGGACGTGAGCGCGTCGCCGGAGGCGACCTCGACCTCGTCGATCCACGGCCGTCCGGCGAGGCGCGCCCTTTCGCGGACGAGCACCCGCACCCGATAACCGGATTCGAGCAGGCGCGGGGCGAGCCGGCCGCCGATGTATCCGGTCACGCCGGTGACGAGTATCCGCGGGGATTCCTCCTCGGCCATCGGTGAATCGTCAGAAAAGGGCATACGCCATCCAGAAGGGGCCGCCGCGCCGAACGACCGCCGGATGTGCTCCCGCGCGGACCGCCAAACGGAAACGCCTCCCCGGCCAATCCGGATGCGCGAGGACGGGCATGCGGGCGAAAGTCATCGCCGTCCCACCGCGTCGCTGGCGGCATCCAATTGCGCCATTTCCTCGCCGGTCAGCCGCCACTCCAGTGTGGAAATCACGTCTTCCGCCTGGCGTTTGTTCTTCACTCCCGGGATGGGGATGGCGCCTTTGCCGATCACCCAATTCAACGCGACCTGGACCGTGGAGCGCCCGCCGTGTGCCTGGGCGATCTCGCGCATGAGGCCGAGGAGCGGAAGAATCCGGGAGAGATATTCCTTCGGGTAACGGTTCCCGCGAAAATCCCGGGGCGGGGATTCCGGCGTGTAGCGGCCGGAAAGCATGCCCATCCCCAGAGGGCTGTAGGCGATGACCGATACGCCGAGTTCGCGGCAAAGTGCAAGCAGGCCGGTCTTCTCCGGATCCCGGTTGAGCAGGCTGAACGAAATTTGATTGGAGGCAAGCGGCAGGCCCGCGGCTTTCAGAAAACCGGCGCACTGCCGGGTTCGTTCCACGTTGTAGTTCGAGACGCCCGCCGCGCGGATCTTTCCGGCGCAGACGGCGTCGGCCAGGGCTTGCATCATCGTCTTGTCCGGAATCAGCGCGAACGGCTGGTGAATTTGATACAGGTCGATGGTCTCCACCTGCAGACGCCGGAGGCTGCCGTGCAGGGCGCGCTGCAGGCTGCCCTTTGTCAGGCGGAAGGGGAAGGGAAAGAATTTTGTGGCCAGCACGGCCGGGCGGCCGTCGGCCTGGAGCAGGCGTCCGATCATTTTTTCCGACTGACCGAGTCCGTACACTTCGGCGGTATCGAAGAAGTTGATCCCCGCCTGCATGCCATACGCGAACGCTTCGCGGATATCGGCGTCGCCATAGCCGCGGCCGTATCCCCAGAACATCCGATCCCCCCAGGCCCAGGCGCCGATGCCGAGCGGCGGAATTTTTATGTTGGTCGTCCCGAGCGGGATTTGGGTGAAGTTCATATGGCCTTTTTCCCCCGGCGATTCCGGAGTCTTCCCCTATTATAAGACCATCCTCTGATGGTACACTCGCCGGGGGATTGTCCTTATGAATCCGGGAAAAGTCACATTTCTCAGTTCGGGGGAAACCTCGCCAACCGGCGGTATGCTTTTCCGCAAACTGTCGGCGTCCCTGCCGCGCGGATACCGGGTGGCCATTCTGGAGACTCCAGCCGGTTTTGAACCCAACTCCGCAAAGGTCGCGGGCCGGGTCGCCGACGCCATTGCCTTGCGCACGGCCGAGTTTTCCCCGCGGATCGACGTCATTCCGGCCCGGAGGAAAGCGAAACCGTTCAGCACGGATTCGGTCGAGCTCTTGCGGCCTCTTGCCGCCGCCGATCTGGTGTACATGGGCGCCGGAAGCCCGACGTACGCGGTCCGGCAGCTGCGGGGCAGCCTTGCATGGCGGCAGATGCTGGCCGGCTGGCAGCAGGGAGCTCAGCTGGTGATGGCCAGCGCCGCCGCCGTCGCAGTCGGATCGGTCACCCTGCCGGTGTATGAAATCTTCAAAGCCGGCGAAGATCCGGAATGGAAACCGGGATTGGATCTGTTCGGCCCCATCGGCTGGAAACTGGCGGTGATTTCCCATTGGAACAACACCGGGGGCGGGGAGGATTTAGATACCAGCCGGTGCTTTATCGGACGCGAGCGGTTTGATGCGCTTGCACGCATAGCGCCCTCCGGGACAACGATTCTCGGGTTGGACGAACACACGGCGGCTGTGCTGGATTGGTCGGCCGGCAGGGGGAGGGTGGAAGGGAAAGGCACGATCACCATCATCCGGGACGGGCACGAAAAGGTTCTGCCCGCCGATGCGGAATTTCCGCTTGACGCATTGGGGGAATACCGCATCCCTTCCGAGCCGTTCGGGGTGGAGGAGAAAGTCTGGGAGGAAGTCCGCGCCCGGCGGGCTGAGAGCAATGCGGATCCGGTTCTCCCGCCGGAGGTCATAGCCCTGCTGCAGGATCGAGAACGGGCGCGCCGGGGCGGCGAGTTCGCGGACGCCGACCGCATCCGGATGGAAATCGAACGAATGGGATGGAGCGTGACGGACTCGCCGAACGGCGCGATCCTCCGGCCGCTGCGGAAAGGTTGACGCTCACCGGCCGGCTGGCTATAATCAGCCAACCGAAAGCGGCCGTAAAACGCGGGTGTAGCCAAGTGGTAAGGCACTTGCTTCCCAAGCAAGCATTCGCGGGTCCGAATCCCGTCACCCGCTCTCGGCGAATCAGACTGGAGGAAAAGATCCAGTCTGACTGTTTTAACCCAATACATGGGAATTCCCGTCCCGTTATCCGCATTTTCAAGGCTGAAATAAGGAAACCGGATTGGGAGCGGGACGGGTTGAAATGGCATACCGCTTCGCAGTACGGGTTTGGATGACAGGATTACCCGACCCAGGTAGTCCATTTTATGCAGCCATTAATCTGTAGAATCCGCATCCGGCGGACAGAACGTCCTGGATATCGCAGGGAGTGAAGTATCTTACAAGTGTGCAATAAATTTGCACACATTAATTCACATTGCAAGGCCGCCATTTTCCCCGGTTGGTTATTGACTTCTCGTTTTTCGGGTGTAGTGTTAATTTAACCTCCTTCCTCTGTTCCATTGCCAGGTTGCAACTGCACGGTGAGGAAAGGAGAAACCTGGCAAAGTTTGGTACGGCTAGGTGAGGTAAGGTATGGCAAGGAAAGGCAAGGTAAGGCAAGGCAATTGAAAGGGCGCTCCGAGTTGAGCGCCCTTTCAATTTAAAGCAGGCTCGTTTGCAGCGTGTCCCGGCCGCTGACTTCCTGCCGCAGAATACCGATAAGGGATTTTGCACGAACGCTGTGCGCCAGATGTAAAGGCGGTTCCGGTGAGGGGGGTGAACCACAAAGCCAGCCGGTGATAGGCGGCCGGCAATCGAAGAAGAAGATGACCGCTTCCGTACCATATACAGAAGCGGCTTTTTCCCCAAGGCGCTTGCCTTCCCGTTTTGGACGAAGGCTTCCCAATCGAAAAAGGGTGAATCGAGGGGCTCGGTCCAAGCGGCAAGGCATTTGCCTCCCAGGCAAGCATTCGCGGGTCCGGATCCCGTCATCTGCTCCAGGAGAATCGGACAGGAGGAGAAGATCCAGTCTGATTGCATTAGCCCAATAACTGAGAATTCCCGCCCCGCCGTCCGCCTGTTTCCACGCAAAGTGACGAACACGGTCTGAAGAGGAAGTAAGAGAATATGTAGGCGCTCAGGCCGGCAGATGTATGCCCCGAGATACCGAGAAAATCCGAAAACGCTGGGTTTTCTGGCTTAAGGCTGCAGTTAATTCCGGTTGGGGAAGCCAATAGTTATTGGAGTATTCGTTTTTTTTTTGGGGGGGGGCGCCCGTCCCGTGCGCGGTATTTGCGAACGGGGTATTCCGTGTATCAAGAAGGAAATCCGGCTGAGAAGCAGCGGTAAAATATTCGTGAATATGTTTGTTGTTATGGAACCGTAACAGATTTTTCAAAATTAAAAAACACTCTGGTTCGCGGACGGATATACTAGGTATGCCGATGAGCAAGGAGAAGTACGTAACCCGCCGAGATCGAAAAACCCCCGAAAACTCAAAGAACAGCATTGGAGGGCAGGACAGATGCAGACGCAATTCGTTCGATCCCGGAGGGGCTTCTCCAACTGAATCGCCGCATTGGCTGCCATCCTTTTTGCGTAATAAATTGTGCTATTCATGCAGCATGGCGTTACAAGAGCCCAGGAGGGGGATGCGACGGAAACCGGAACCCCGTCGCTGACCGGGGCGTGGACTGGGACTCGGGCGGAGACGCGGACGGGAACTCATACCGACACATCGACGCATCCCGGGGCGCCAACCGGTTTGCCAACCAATACGCTGACCCTGGTGGAGACGCCGACCGGTACCGATATCTTCACCCCGATGCTGACCGATTCGTACACCCCGACCCGGATCATCACTCAGACGCCATCCGATTCCCGGACGCCGATTGGGACCCGCACATCACCCCGACGCTGACCGATTCGTATACCCCGACCCGGACCATCACTCAGACGCCGTCCGATTCCCGGACACCGACTGTGACCCGCACCTCCACGAAAACCAAAAGGCCGAGTCGGACTCCCGCAAGAACGCGCACACCTACCCGGACTCGGACAGCCACTCGTACCCGGACTGTGACCCGGACGCCGACGGTTACGCCTACCCCGACCAGGACGATGCCGTAAGGATTAACCCCTTTGCAGGCATCGATTCGGAGGGAGAGAAAAAACGCGGACATGAATTCTCCCCCGGCATCAGCCCTCTCAGCGATCGGGTGCCGGTGCGGCGCACCCGGTCGCTGTGCGTACCGGGACGCGCGCTCTCCTGAAACGTCCCGCACGCGGCGCCGGCCCTTTGGCGACCATCGATCCACCGGTTTACCTGGAAGGATCAGGGAGCGGCCTTGCAGGTGCCGTCAGCTCAGCGGGCGGCCGGTGGGCGTCGATTCGCCTTGGTGAAAATAAAAAAAGACACGCCATGGGAACCACCAGGCAAAGGAGGGTATAGTGCCTGCCACGCCGATGGACGATAGGTGATGGAGCAAGCTTCCCGGCGGGCCGATTCAAAATTGAATTTCACATGGAAAATTATTGGGATTATCGGTTATTTTTCAAACCCGCGGAAAGGCGCGGAAAATTCGCCAGCCACAGGATCAATCCCCCCGCCACATTTCCCGCCAGCGCGATCGCATACAACCAGTACGCGCCGACCGCATCGAAGATGACACCGCTGAGGGGATAGACGACCAGAAACACCAGGTTGCGCACGACGACGGTATACAGCGCCACGGCCCGCGTTTGAAACTCGTGGGGCGTGTGTTCCTGAACGTACGCCACCACGCCGACCGTGATCATGCTGAAGGAGATCCCGATCAGCGCGCGGACGGCGACGATGGCCGGAATCGAAGGCCAGAGGAGGATTGAGCCGCGCAATACGCCGTCGAGGATCATCCCGGCGATCAGGACGCGGCGCGCGCCATACTTGCGCGTCAGCGAATCCGCCCAGAACATGCCGGGCAGTTCGACCAGCGCCGAAAGCATCGCCGAGAAGCCGATCATCTGCTCGCCCGCGCCGAGCTGTTTAATGAAGAGCGGCTCGAACTGCCTCACCCCCGCGACCGCGATCCACGACATCAATACCGCCAGGAACAGGGCCGGGATCAGGCGGTATCGGCTGGAGGAGGATTGCCGGGCAGGCGGAGATTCGGCGGCGGAGGACGGCGGTTCCGGAACCGGGGCAGGGCCCGGCGCCTGCGGTTTCCGTCCGCTGCGGAAAAGGAAAAGAATTGAAAGCGACGCCAGCATGAAGACCGCGAATCCCGCAAAGCCGGTCTGGATGGTTGTGCGTTCGATCCACCAACCCGAGACCAGGACCATGATCGACCAGCCCAGCGAACCCCATACCCGCACGCTCCCGAAACCGGATCCGGTCCCGCGCGTGGCGCGCAGCGCGAGCGAGGCGGCCGCCGGTTCGCTGGCGGATGCGAACAGGGAATTGGCCACGATGACGATCACCATCGGCAGGAATGCCGTTTGGCGCGAGAGGATCAACATGGTCACGACGTGCATCAGGATCGCGAATTGCAGGATACGTTGGGGCGCGGAGGCCCGGTCGTTCCAGCGGCTCCACTGCGGTGCGGCGAGGATCGCGACCGCGAACCCGATCGAGGAAAGCATACCGATCTGGAGTCCGGTCAGCCCCTGATCGCGATAAAAAATCGGCAGGTACGGCTGGAGGAAGGAGCCTCCCGCGAACCACAGGAAGAAAAAAAGCCGGATGATCGAGACCGGCCGGCGGAGGATGGCGAGAAGGCGGTTCACAGTGGGCGGGATTATATCCTGCGTCGGGGCTTATGCAGGAAAACCTTTTCACCGCAAAGGCGCAAAGAACGCGAAGTTTTTTGTTTTTTTGTAACTGCTTCTCAGCCGGCGATCGTCATGCCGGCGTGGACTTGGCCGGCATCCATTGAATCGCAGAAAAACACTGGACCCCGGCTTCGAGTACGCCGGGGTGACGGACAACACCAAAAACGCCTGTGACGCTACGTTGAAAATAACTGTGAAAAAAACGGCCTG
>JAFGCU010000093.1 GCA_016932475.1 Anaerolineales bacterium | reverse complement strand
CTGAAGGGTCGTCACCCCGGCGCGGTTCCGGCCGGGGTCCATGATCGATGACGGAGAAACCGACCATAGACCATAGGCGGTGGCTGAAGGGTCGTCACCCCGGCGCGGTTCTGGCCGGGGTCCATGATCGATGACGGAGAAACCGACCATAGACCATGGACGATGGCTGAAGGATCGTCACCCCGGCGCGGTTCTGGCCGGGGTCCATGATCGATGACGGAGAAACCGACCATAGACCATAGGCGGTGGCTGAAGGGCCGTCACCCCGGCGCGGTTCTGGCCGGGGTCCATGATGGGCGGGAGAACGGCCGGTATTCGACCATCCACTCTCGTCATCGGACTTTCTTTTTTTCTTTGAAAGCCCCATAATCCTTTATGAAAAAATTCTTGTGCTTTGCGGCAAAATAATGCCCCAAAGAACACAAAATTCACATTTTTTTTGTGCGTTCTGCGGCAATTATTTTCGCAAAGAAGGAGCCTCCATGCCGCAAATCACCGATCGCGACGCCGTGTGGGACGGGATCTCCGGGCCGTGGGATGTGTTGATCGTCGGCGGGGGGATCGTCGGAGCGGGGATCCTGCGCGAGGCCGCGCACGAGGGATTGCGCGCGCTGCTGGTCGAGGCGGGCGATTTCGCCAGCGGCACCTCGAGCCGCTCCTCCAAGATGGTCCACGGAGGGCTGCGCTACCTCAACACCGGGCAGATCATGCTGACGGTGGAATCGGTCCGCGAGCGACAGCGCCTGTTAAAAGAAGGCCGCGGGCTGATCGACCCGCTCAGGATCCTGCTGCTGGCGTACAAAGGCGACATGCCGCCCGGATGGGTGATCGGGATCGGGCTCGCGGTCTACGACACGATCGCCGGAAAGTGGCAGCACGGGCACCTGTCGGCGGCCGCCGTGGAGAGGGTGTGTCCGATCGCGGCGAACGAGGTTTTGGCGGACGGTTACCGGTTCTTCGACGCGCAAACCGACGACGCGCGGCTTGTCCTGCGCCTGATCCAGGAAGGCGTGCGCGCGGGCGGGAAGGCGGTCCATTACGCCCGGGCCGAGGGCCTGCTGCGCGGGATGGATAAGCGCGTATGCGGAATCCAAATCCGCGACCTGATTCACAATCGCACGGCCGAGGCGCGCGCGGCGGTCGTGATCAACGCCACCGGCGCGTGGGCCGACGACCTGCGCGAAAAGGTCGGCCGGAAACCCCGCCTGCGCCGCCTGCGGGGCAGCCATCTGTTCTTCCCGCGCGATAAACTCCCCGTAGACCGCGAGGTCACCTTCCAGCACCCGGAGGACCGGCGCTACATCCTGGTCTTCCCGTGGGAGGGCGTCACCATTGTCGGGAACACCGACATGGATTACCGCGGCGAAATGGAAACCGATCCGCGCATCCGCGAGCCCGAGGTGGAATACCTGATGGCGGCGGTGGGCCGCGCGTTCGGATGCCTGAAGCTTTCGCGGCGCGATGTGCGTTCGACCCAGACCGGCTTCCGCTCGGTGCTCGATACCGGAAAAAAGAATCCGTCGAAGGAATCGCGCGACGAGGTGCTGTGGGACGAGTCGGGCCTCGTGACGATTGCCGGCGGGAAGCTGACGATGTACCGCCATATGGCCTGTAAGACGTTGAATTTTATCCGGCGGCGGCTGCCCGGCCGGGCGCGCCCCGAACGCCGTCCGCGCGCGTTGGATGAATTGGATTGCCGCGAATTCACCGGCATGGCCGCAAGCGCGGGGCTCGGCATGCCGCAGCAGGTGCGCCTGCTTGGTCGGTACGGGCACGCCGCGCCGGACCTGATGCGCGCCGCACACCCGGGAGAGCTGCAGCCGGTCGGCTCCACCCCCACGCTGTGGGCCGAATTGCGCTGGGCTGCGCGCGCCGAGGGCGTGATCCATCTGGAGGATCTGCTCCTGCGCCGGACGCGCCTGGGGCTGACCCTGCCGGAAGGCGCGCAGGGAGAAATGGAACGCATCCGCACGATCTGCCGGGAGGAACTCGGATGGGACGACGCCCGCTGGCAGCGCGAGTCCGACGCCTACCACGCCCTGTGGCGCCGGGCATACGCGCCGCCGGGGGAATGAGGACGACCGATGGTAGGTAAGGGCGATCCATACATAAGGGCGACCCATACGTAAGGGCGACCCATACGTAAGGGCGACCCATTCGTAGGGGCGACCCATTCGTAGGGGCGACCCATTGGGTCGCCCCTACAAGGATTATCACCACGAACCCGAAGGGAATTACATGAACCAGCCGAAAACCGCCCCCCAGTGGATCGAACAACCCGCGCCGTCGGATTCGTACCGGTCTCTCTTCAAATGGGGAGATCCAAACGGGTTCCGCCACCCCAACCGCGGGATGTACGCGCTGGTTAAAGAGACATTCGGCATGACCGATGCGGATTTCGCCTCACCGCGACGGACCGGGATGGAGAAGTTCGACCTCGAGGCTCCCGTCCGGATGGACGCGGCGCGCCTGCAGGCGTTCGAGCGGATCGTCGGCGCGGAGAACGTGGACACCGCGGCATACGCGCGCGCGCGCGCCTCCTACGGCGCGGGCGCGGTCGACGCGCTGCGGCTGCGCGAACACATCGTCGAAAACCTCCCGGATGCGGTTCTGGCCCCGCGCAGCGCGGAAGAGGTGCAGGCGCTCGTCGAATACTGCGACGCGCAGCGGATCCCGCTCTACGTGTTCGGCGGCGGCTCGACCGTCACGCGCGGACGGGAAGCGGTGAAGGGCGGCGTGTGCTTGGATATGAGCCGCCACATGAACCGGGTGATCGCCTTCCACGAGTCCGACCAGACGATCACGGTCGAGGCCGGGATGATGGGGACCGCGCTCGAGGCCGCGCTTCACGATGCGCCCGCGGCGTTTAAGGCGAAGCGGCGCTACACTTGCGGCCACTTTCCGCAATCGTTCCAATATTCCAGCGTCGGCGGGTGGGCGGTCACGCGCGGCGCGGGCCAGAACTCCACCTATTACGGCAAGATCGAGGATATCGTCCTGGCGCAGGAGTATGCGACCCCGCGCGGCAGACTCGCCACGCCGGCCTACCCGCGTTGCGCGACCGGGCCCGATTTCAACCAGATGATGATGGGCTCGGAAGGCGCGTTCGGCGTGCTCACTTCGGTCACGCTGCGCGTGTTCCGTTGCCAGCCGGAAAACACCCGCCGCTATTCGTTCCTCTTCCGCACCTGGGAGGAGGGGCTTGCCGCGGCGCGCGAGGCGCTGCAGGGCGAATTCGGCCGGCCGTCGGTGTTCCGGCTTTCGGACCCGGAAGAGACGGACGTGGCGATGCGGATGTATCACATCCACGGGACGCCGGCGGACGCGCTGCTGCGCGCGCTTGGGTACCAGCCGATGCGGCGCTGCCTGCTGCTCGGCTCGGCCGACGGCGACCGCGATTACGCCAAGCTTGTGGCGCGCAAGATCGGCGCGATCGCGCGGCGGCGGCGGGCCTTCCCGCTCACGCCGTTCGGCGTCACAGAAAGCTGGGAGCGCACGCGCTTCACCGACCCGTACCTGCGCGAGGACCTGAACGACTTCGGCATCATGATCGACACGCTCGAGTGCGCCGTGCGCTGGGAGCAGGCGCCGGACGTCCATGCGCGGGTGCGCGCGTTCGTTAAGAGCCGCCCGCAGACGATCTGCATGACCCATCTCTCGCATTCCTATCCGCAGGGAACCAACCTTTACTTCATTTTCCTCGCGCGCATGGAGGGCATCGACGATTACCTGCGGATGCAGTACGGCGTGCTGGAGGCGATCCGGGAATCCGGCGCGGCGATGAGCCATCACCACGGAATCGGCAAGCAGACCGGTCCGTGGCTCGAGGCGCAGATCGGCCGGGAGTGCATGGACGCGGTTCGCGCGCTCAAGGCGCATTTCGATCCGCATGGTATCCTCAATCCCGGCGGGACGCTCGGGCTGGATATGAGCGACGAGCAGCGCGCGAAGCGGTGGGGAATGCGGGGGTGACCGACCGATGGGGATAAGAGTCGAAGGCGTTCGCCGGATCGTCATGCCCGCGTGTTCCTGGCGGGCATCCAATCTGGAAAACCCTGGATTCCCGCTGAGAGCACCCCCGCTGCGCGAGGGCAGGCGCGGGAATGACGATCCAGGCAGCCTCGACGTGATGACTCGACGACAGGAGACATGTCCATGACACCGGAAAACCTGCTCGCAATCGACAACGGCACGCAATCCGTCCGCGCGCTCCTCTTCGACCCGCGCGGCAACCTGCTGGCGATGGCGCGGGTCCCGATCGAGCCTTACTACTCGACCGCGCCGGGGCTGGCCGAGCAGGATCCGAACGTCTACTGGGACGCGCTGTGCCGGGCGTGCCGCGAATTATGGGCGATGGATGGCGTCGACAAGTCGAGTATCGCCGCGGCGGCCGTCACCACCCAGCGCTCGACGATGATCAACCTGGATAAAAACGGCCGGCCGCTGCGGCCGGCAATCGTCTGGCTCGACCAGCGCCGAACCGAAGGCCTCCCGCCGGTGAGCGGCTTGTGGGGGGCGGCGTTCGCCTTTGCCGGCGCAAGTGAGACGGTCGCGTACCTGCAGGCCGAGGCCGAATGGAACTGGATCCGCACGAATCAGCCCGAGGTGGCGAAGAATACCTTCAAATATCTGTTCCTCTCCGGCTACCTGGTGCACCGGCTCGCGGGCCGGTACGTGGATTCGGTCGCGAGCCAGGTGGGGTATCTGCCGTTCGATTATCAGAAGCAGGCCTGGGCGGCCGGCTGGGATTGGAAGTGGCAGGCCGTTCCGATTACCCCGGACCTGCTCCCGGAGCTTGTTCCGGCGGCCGGGCGATTGGGCGAGATCACGGCGGAGGCGGCCGAGGCGACCGGGATACCCGCGGGCCTGCCGCTGATCGCCGCCGCGGCCGACAAGGCCTGCGAGGTGCTCGGCGCGGGCTGCATCGAGCCGCAGTACGGCTGCCTGAGCTTCGGAACATCCGCCACCTTCAACACCACCCACAAGCGCTACATCGAGGTTGTCCCGCTCATCCCGCCCTACCCTTCGGCGGTCCCGGGCGCGTACGACCTCGAACTGCAGATCCTGCGCGGCTACTGGATGGTCAATTGGTTTAAAAATGAATTCGGCCAGCGCGAGGAAAAAATCGCGCGGGAGCGCGGCGTACAGCCGGAAGAGCTGTTCGACGAACTCGTGGACGCCGTCCCGCCCGGCTCGCAGGGGCTGGTGTTGCAGCCGTACTGGTCGCCGGGGCTGCGCTCGCCCGGGCCCGAGGCGCGCGGCGCGATCGTGGGTTTCAGCGATGTGCACACCCGCGCCCACATCTACCGCGCGATCCTCGAGGGGCTGGCCTATGCGCTGCGCGAGGGGGCCGAGCGGACGGCGAAACGCAGCGGCGTGCGCCCGACCGAACTGCGCGTGGCGGGGGGCGGGAGCCAGAGCCGCGCGGCGATGCAGCTCACGGCGGACATCTTCGGCCTGCCGGCCGCGCGCCCGCATGTATATGAAGCCAGCGGGCTGGGCGCCGCGATCGACGCGGCGGTCGGGATTGGCCTGCACCCGGACTTCCCGGCGGCGGTGGCGGCGATGACGCGCATCCGCGACCAGTTCGAGCCGAACCCGAAAACCAATGAGGTGTATGATGAGCTGTACCGGAAGGTCTACCTGAAGATGTACGACCGGCTGAAACCGCTGTATCAGGCGATGCGCAGGTAAGAGGACGGTGGACGATGGACTGTGGAAAATGGGAAGATCGACGGTCGATCGCCGAAAGCGCTGCGCCCTGACGAGAGAGATGACCGCCAACGGGGCGAGCCAGTGGCTCACCCGGAGAAAATCGATGATCGTGGCAGCGTAAGGGCGCACCGCGGTGCGCCCGACATGGAGAAAAGGATGACACCCGACGAAAAGAACACCAATCCGCCCGCATCCAACCGGCCGCAGACGGACCGTGCGAAACTCGAGCAACAGCAGGAGAAGGAACGCATCCAGCGGCAGGAGGAGCTGCGCAAGCTCGAGATCGAGCAGGATAAGCAGCGCCTCGCGCGGCAGGAGGAACTGCGGCAGCTTGAGATAGAGCAGGATAAAAAGCGGATCCAGCGCCAGGAGCAGCTGCGCCTGGAAGAGATCGAGCAGGCGAAGAAGAACAAGCTGCGGCAGGAGGAACAGCGCCGGATCGACCGGGAGCAGGAAGAGCGGCGCAAGCAGGCTCAATCCCAGGGCGGGCGGCGGGGACTCGAGCAGGAACAGGATAAACAACGGATTCAGCGGCAGGAAGAACTGCGTCAGCTGGAAGTGGAGCAGGATAAACAGCGGATCCAGCGCGCGGAAGAGCTGCGGAAATCCGAGGAAGATCGGGAGGAGAAGCGAAGGTAGGGGTAAGGGGCGCGGGGCCGTGGGGGGGCACCATTGTTTTGGGCGATACCGTCGTTTAGGGCGGCGTCATCATGTTGGGCGACCCGGTCATTTAGGGCGACCCGATCAATAAGGGCGACCCGATCATGTGGGCGACCCGGTGGGTCGCCCCTACGGTGATTAATGACGAATCGGACAACCGGGCTTTGCGGGGTGGGTAACAATGTTTTGGACGGCGCCGTCATGTTGGGCGATACCGTCGTTTAGGGCGACCCGGTGGGTCGCCCCTACGGTGTTCTGCGAATTATTGATTCTCCTCGTCCATTTCCCAATTTATTGGATTGTCGCGGATATATTTTCGGATCCCCCGTAATTCGTCCTCGTTGCGGATGATATGATCGTGATAATTTCGTTGCCAAATGCCGGGCGCGGGCATTGCACGGGATCGGATTATTTGTTTCGTTGCGCCGGATTTAAATTGCCCGACAATTGATCCGATGGAATTCGGCACGAGGGTCGGGCGGGCATTTGTAGGGGCGACCCACCGGGTCGCCCGATTGGAATGGACAATGACGTTGTTATTGGGGATGCCGCCGTCAAGGGCGGCGCCATCATTTTTTGGGATGCCGTTGTTATGATGGATATCATCGTTCTGGGAGATGGCGCCGTTCTGGGGGATGATGTCGTTTTGAGGGATGACGTCATTCTGGGGGGGCCAGTCATGTTGGGCGACCCGATCATGTTGGGCGACCCGATCATTAAGGGCGACCCGGTGGGTCGCCCCTACGGATTCATCGTCAACCGTTCGTGCGCCCCTACCGCCGTTTGGAACCGCGCGGACTGCGGGACCGGCCGCCGCCCCCGCGGCCGCCGCCGCGTTCGGTGTGCGGGCGTTTGGAACGCGATGCGGCGCGCTGGGCGGGGGACGGTTCACCCTGTTCGGGCGGGACGAGCGGCGCGTGGAACGTCTCGTGATAAAAATCATCCAAGAGCATCGCCAATAGATCCGGCTCTTCGCTTTCGCCCAGGCTGCGCGCCAGCGGAACGAAGCGCTGCATGCGCTCGGTCTGCAACCGGTCGCGGTTGCGCAGGCGCGCCTCCAGAAGCGTGATGATCCGTTCGGCGACGATCCGTTCGACGTCCGCATCCTCCGGCAGCGGACGCTCCTGAAGCTGGATCGCGTAGCGCTTGCCGATCCGCTCCAGATCCGCCATCTCGTTGCGGTTGACGAGCGAGACGGCCGTCCCGCTGCCGCCGGCCCGGCCGGTGCGCCCGGCGCGGTGGATGTAGGCCTCGGGATCCTCGGGCGGCTCATACTGGAACACGTGCGAAAGCTCGGGCAGGTCGATCCCGCGCGCGGCGACGTCGGTGGCGACGAGGAAGCGCAGGCTTCCCTTGCGCACGCGCTCCATCACCTTCTCGCGCTCGGATTGAGTCCGGTCGGAGGAGAGATCGTCCGCGTCGTAGCCGAAGCGCTGCAGCACGACCGTCACGTATTCCACGCGTTGCTTGGTGTTGCAGAAGATCAGGGCCGAGATCGGATTCTCGGTCTCGATGATCCGCACGAGCGACCGGTCCTTATCCATCCCGGGCACGACGTAGTAGACGTGCTCGACCTCGGTAACATGGACGTGGTCGCTGGAGAGATTCATGAAGCCCGGTTTGTGGAGGAACTGATCCGCCAGGCGGATCACCTGGGGCGGGAAAGTGGCCGAGAACATGAAGGTGGCGACGCGCTCCGGGGGCAGGTAGGATTGCACCCGGCGCATGTCCGGGTAGAAGCCCATCGAGAGCATGCGGTCGGCCTCGTCGAAGACCAGGTAATCCAGGTCCTCGAGCTGGAGCGAACGCCGCAGCAGGTGATCGAGTATCCGCCCCGGCGTGCCGACCACGAGGTGCGCCCCGGCCTTGAGCGCGGAGAGCTGCGGCCCGTAGCCGACCCCGCCGTAGACGGCGATGGAGCGCACGCCGCTTTCGCGCCCGAGCGCCTCGGCCTCGGCGCCCACCTGCATCGCGAGTTCCCGGGTGGG
>JAFGCU010000092.1 GCA_016932475.1 Anaerolineales bacterium | reverse complement strand
GGTTCTTCTCTGTGTACCCATGTTCGACTCCCTGGAACCAGTGTACTATGGCTTATCCAGGTGTCCGTTTTTCGGGGGGAAGCCCACCCAGGTTGTACTTCTGTGGTCACCGTATTGAAGAAATTTCGCAGACTAGTGGCTTATTTTTCTCCATTTTCTTCCTTACTTTAGTAGGCAAATTGCGATGAGTGCTTTTCCGCTGCTGCTCCAAAAAGGATAAACGAAGATAGTATTACATAGTAAACCTACCACCTTTTTATAAATTGGCATCTTCGCATAGTACAGCGCCACTTTGCTTCCCGACTGTATTGATACGATCCATCCATGAGATCTTCGGCAGGCTCAATAAAACGTTATTAGTCCGGATAAACCGACAGGAAGCATTGTGATCCTATTTTCATAAATCAATTAAGCCGGTAATCCGACTGTCTTTAATTATCGCGACCTTAATGGCGACACTCGTCACCTCATCTGCATCCTCCAAAACTTGATATAATTATCCACGTCCAATGTCCTCTCCCCTCGTCTCCATCGGAATAGTCACCTGGAACAGCGCCGCGCTGCTGCCCGCCTGCCTGGATTCGATCGCCCGCCAGCGGGATGCCCAGTGGGAGCTGATCGTCGTGGATAACGCCTCCGCCGATAACTCGGCGGACCTGGCGGCTCAGCTTTCCCCGGCGGCCACGGTGATCCGCAACACCGAAAACACCGGATTCTGCGCCGCCCACAACCAAGCCATCCGCGCATCCAAAGGAGCGTATTACCTGCCGCTCAATCCGGATGTGAACCTCGCGCCGGATTACCTCTCCGGGCTGGTCTCGGCGCTGGAGGAGCGGCCCGCATACGGGTCCGCGGCCGGCAAGCTGCTGCAGCCGGCTGAAACCGGGCAGCTGCCCAGGTTCGACAGCACCGGCCTGTTCATGGACCGCCAGCGCCACCAGTATCTGCGCGGCCACGGGGACGTAGACGACGGCCGGTTCGACCGCGCGGAGGAAGTCTTCGGCGTGGACGGCGCCGCCCCGCTCTACCGCCGGGCGATGCTGGAGGACGTCAGAATCGCCGGCCAATACTTCGACGAAAGCTTCTTCATCCACAAAGAGGACGTGGACCTGGCCTGGCGGGCGCGGCTCTTGGGGTGGCGCTGCTGGTATGCGCCGGAGGCGGCCGCGGTCCATGCGCGCACGTTCCGCCCATCCAAGCGCGACGCCGTCCCGCCCAAGCTGCGGCTGCATGCCGTCAAGAACCGTTATTTGCTTATTTTCAAGAATGAAAGCCCCCAGGGATGGCGAAGGGATTTCCTGCGCATCCTCTGGTACGATCTGAAAATCATCGGGTACCTCTGCCTTTTCGAGCATTCGTCGCTGGCCGCCCTCAACTTGGTGCGCAAAGCCCTGCCCCGGATCCGGTTTTGGCGCCGGGAAATCCGGAAGCGGACCCGGGTGAAACCCGGCGAACTGCTGGCGTGGTTTACCTGAACCGCCGCCCGGTATTCCTCCCGCGACCGCGGGATCCATTTCCCCCCACCCCAAAGGAGCAGGCATGTCCAAACGAACACTGGGTATCGTCTTGATCGCCGCCGGCATATTGCTGATCCTGGTTTCGCTGCTGGCGGATACGATCGGAGTCGGCGCGAACACGACCGTCATCGGCTGGAAGCAGATCCTGGGCGCCGTGATCGGCGCGGCGGTCGGCGCCGGTGGAATCGTCCTTTTTCTTCGAAAGTAGATACCGCCGCCGTCCGTAAATCCCCTTTCCGGTTCAAGGGGATTTCTTTTTAACTACTCAGGCCGGGAAAAGCGTACACGGATTACCCCGTTCGCATATACCGCTCACGGGGCGGGCACCGAAAAGATCCGATTACACGGATTTTATAAATAGAAACCTATGAAAAAGGGTGTCTTGCCGAGCGCCTGCCCTCGCGCAGCAGGGGAAGCGACCCCGGCCTACCCTAACCGGGGCAGACGAAGCTTCGCTTCCTCCGGTATGGATGTATTCCGTTTACCATCCCATCCCACCTCCCCGTCCCCCTCCTCCCTTCCCGTCTTACGGGAAGGGAGGAGGGGGACGGCCTGTGGGGGTGCACGGCTGTGCGCCCTCACAGGCCGGGGGAGGAGAGATGGGATGGAACATATCAACCCACTCCACCGGGAGAACCTCTATATTCTCCTCACTGCCAAAGGCAGTGGTTTTAACTCCGAATAAACTTTTCCCCCATCCGCCCCCGGAAAGGATTCCCGCCACGGTACCCATCAACCTCTTTCTCCTCCCCCCACCGCCCCGCTCTTTCAGATGGGCGGATGAGAAGGTAAAATGGATGCATTCAGGATCCGCACATTACCGGGAAGGGAAATTCATCCGGGCGGCACCCCCTGATTTTTTCTTTTTCAACACTTCGTTAAATCCAGTCACCACGAACAGGCTGACGGCGCAAGAAGGGCGCGCGGGATACCCGTCAACCCGGGTACGAATATAAACTTTTTACATGGGAGGATCGCTTACATGAAAGACGGCACCAAATCCGAGAAACTGATCGCGCCGTACGGCGGCACACTCATCGACCGGGCCCTGACCGGCGACGCGCGCCGGGAATGGATCGAAAAAGCCGGCCATTTTCCAACCGTTCAGCTTTCCCCCCGTTCGCTGTGCGATTTGGACCTGATCGGGTGCGGCGGTTTTTCCCCGCTCGACCGTTTTATGGGCAGGGCGGATTACGAGCGCGTGCTTTCGGAGATGCGGCTTCGCGACGGCACCCTGTTCCCCATCCCGGTCACCCTGCCCCTTGACGGGAAAACCATTCCCGCCGGGGCGGAATACCTGGCGCTGCGGGACGAGCACAACAACCTGATCGCGGTGATGCGGGTGGAAGACGTGTTCGATTGGGATCCGCACGAGGAAGCCCGGCTGGTCCTGGGTACGAACGACCCGCGCCATCCGCTCGTCTCGGAGATGAGCCGTTGGGGGAACCAATATGTTTCCGGCGAGCTCAAGGTGCTCAATCCCCCCCGCTATTACGATTTCACGGACCTGCGCCGGACTCCGGCCGAGGTCCGCCTCCTGCTGGAGAAGATGGGGCACGCCAAGGTGGTCGCGTTCCAGACGCGCAACCCCCTGCACCGGATCCACGAGGAACTGACCAAACGGGCCGCGGCCGAAGTCGGGGGCAGCCTGCTGATCCACCCCGTGGTGGGGATGACCAAGCCCGGCGACGTGGATCATTACACCCGGGTGCGGATCTACCGGGCCCTCGTGCAAAAATATTACGATCCCAACTCCACCCTGCTGAGCCTGCTGCCGCTGGCGATGCGCATGGCCGGGCCGCGCGAGGCGCTCTGGCACGCGATCATCCGCCGCAACTACGGCGCCACGCACTTCATCGTCGGCCGGGATCACGCCGGCCCCGGCAAAGACAGCGCCGGCAAACCGTTCTACGGCCCGTACGACGCCCAGGAGCTGGTCACGCGCTTTGCGCGGGAAACCGGAGTCACCCCCGTCCCGTTCCGCGAACTGGTCTACCTTCCGGAGTCACAGGAATATGTGGAGGAATCGAAGGTGCCGGCCGGCGCGAAGACGGCGGCCATTTCCGGCACGGAGGTGCGCGAGGAATACCTGGCCAAGGGCAGGCTCCTGCCGGAATGGTTCACCCGCAGGGAAACCGCGGAGATTCTCTCGCACACCCACCCGCCCCGGGACCGCCAGGGCTTCTGCCTGTGGTTCACCGGCCTGAGCGGGGCGGGGAAATCCACGACCGCAGACGTGCTTACCTGCCTGCTGCTGGAACGCGGTAAGCAGGTCACCGTGCTCGACGGCGACGTGGTCCGGATGCATCTCTCCAAAGGGCTCGGGTTCAGCCGCGAAGACCGCGACACCCACATCCTGCGGATCGGGTTCGTGGCGGGCGAGATCGTCCGGCATCAGGGCGTGGCGCTGTGCGCCGCGGTCAGCCCGTACCGCGCCGCGCGCAACGAAGCGCGCAACATGGTCGGCGAGGAGCAGTTCATCACGGTGTTTGTGGATACCCCGATCGCGGTGTGCGAACAGCGGGACGCCAAGGGGATGTACGCCCGCGCGCGGCGCGGCGAGATCAAGGATTTCACCGGCATAGACAATCCATACGAGCCGCCGGTCGACCCGGAAATCACGCTCAACACTGTGGATCACAGCCCCGAAGACAATGCCAGGACGATTATCACGTATTTGGAGAATCGCGGTTTTCTGCTCCGGTCCGGAACGGAGACGCCCGGTCCGCAGGCAGAAGGAACCCGACCGGTAAAATGAAAAACCGCCTTAAGGTTCTGTACATCGCGGGATGGGGCAGGAGCGGCAGCACAATCCTGGATAATATCCTCGGTCAATTGGACGGCTTTTTCCCCGTGGGCGAGTTGGCCGATATTTGGAACGAGGGTTTCGTCGGGAATCACCCTTGCGGCTGCGGTTCCCCATTCCAGGACTGCCCTGTATGGAAAAACATCATTCAATCCGCGTTCGGGGGATTTGACGGCATCGATCCCCTCCGGATGAACCGCATCTTTATTGCCGAGACCCGTACGATCAACATGCCGAAATTCTTTCTGACGAACGGGACCTCTTTTCCGCCAGAAATCCGCCGGGAGTATCTTGACCGGTTGTCCACACTCTATTGCGCCATAGCCGCGGTGACGGGAAGCCGGGTAATCGCCGATTCGTCCAAAACACCCTCGTATGCGGCTCTGCTGGGATCGATCCCGGAGATCGACCTGTACATCGTACACCTGGTTCGCGATCCAAAAGCGGTTGCGTACTCTTGGTCCATCCGAAAGCCGAAACCCGGTGATTACATGCGCCCGATGAGCGCGACCAAAAGTTCACTGATCTGGTTTGCTTGGAACCTGGGGTCGGAACTGCTTGGACGGCGCTTTCCCGGCCGTTATCTCCGAATCCGGTATGAGGATTTCACGCGCCATCCGCAGGAAACGGTCCGGCGGATTCTGGCCCTGATGCACGAAGACGTCCGCGTCCTTCCCTTCCCGTCGGATCACACCGCGCGGTTGCTTCCCACCCACACGATGAAAGGCAATCCCAGCCGGTTTGTTACAGGCGACGTGGAGATCCTCCCGGACGAACGCTGGAAAAAGGGTATGCATCCCCTCCACAAGGCGCTGGTGGATTTTTTGACTTGGCCCCTGCTTATTAAATACGGATATCGGTTGTAGGTATCCACAAAGAAAACGAAGGGTTATCCACGAAGCCCTGCCCCGGCGGAGCCGGGGCAGGGCTCGACCAGCTTTTTTTAACACCCTGTTATTGTATGCCCTTCGTGTCCTACTGATTTTTTCTTCGAGCTCCCCGGCCTACCCCAACCGGGGCAGGTTTCGTGGAATAATTTTCATCCTCGTTCACCAGATACCCGGCACGAGCCGATATTTAACCTTGGCCGCGTATTCCTTATATCCCGCCAACTCCGCCTGCAGCGTGCGGTCCTCGAGCGCGGTGCGCAGGAGGAGGAGCAGCGCGGCGGCCGCCCCCGGCAGGCCGGCCCACCAGGAGCCAAGCAGGACCGGCGTGGCCAGATACACGGCGACCAATCCCGCATAGGAGGGGTGGCGGACAAACCGGTACGGACCGCCGGTGGCGACGGTGTGGCCCCGCTCCGTCTGGATCCGGACCGTGGCGGAGAAAAACGCGTTCGATGCCGTCGCCCAAACGACGAGGGCGTACCCGGCCGAAGCCAGGACGAGCGCGATCCATTGCAGGGCCGAAGGGATGTTCGTCGTCCAGCCGTTGCGGAAATCCAATCCCGCGATCACATATCCGGCCAGGGATAAAATTCCGATGACGCCCATGATCGCCGCATCCCATTTCTTGGCCCCCTTTTTCGGGCTGACGCGGTCCGCCAGGAGATGCGGGTAGCGCGGGATGACCGCCAGGGCGGTGGCGATCACCCAGGCTGCCATCAGGAGCACCAGCGCCCAGCCCCAGCCCCAATCCCGCCGGCCGGCGGGGATAAACAGGAACAGCGCCAGCATCACCACGCCCATCGTCTCGCGGAAAGCCCAGCGGGCGACGATGCGCGGGGTGTCTTGGGATTGCGTTCCTTGCGGATTCTTTTCCATTGTTGCTCCCTTACTCTTCCTAGCGCTCTGTGATTCCACGAAGAACACGAAGGAAGTTCTGAAGAACACAAAGATTTTTTATTCTTTAATTTCTTCGTGTTCTTCCGGTTCTCCTTCGTGTCCCTTCGTGGAGTGATTTATTCGTAATGCAGGGCCCGGATGATATCCAGGCGCGAGGCCTGACGGGCCGGGATGACCGCCGCCAGCACGCCGAACAGCAACCCGAAGACGACCGCCACGACGATCCCGGTTACCGGGAAGGCATACCCCATCGGGAAGATGGTTCCCATCGCGCTGATGAAGGTGAAACCCAGGTACCAGCCGGCGACGATCCCGAAGAGCGTGCCGATCGCCGCCAAGAGCAGCGCCTCGGCCGTCACCATCGCGCCGATCTGCGCGCGCGTCGCGCCCACGGCGCGGATCATCCCGATCTCGCGCGTGCGCTCGATCACCCCGATCGCGAGCGTGTTGAGCATGGCGATGAAGGAGGGGAACGCCAGCAGGCCGAACAGAACATACATGGCCGAGAAGGCCGCATCGAACTGAAGTTTCATGGATTGGTAGTAGGCGGTTCCGGCGATCACCTGGAACTGCGGGTAATCCGCGGCGATCGCTTTGATCTGCGGGTCTGCCGCCGCCCGGTCCGCGCCGGGGGAGAGGTTGAGCTGCAGGAACACGTCCTCGGTCTTGCCGAAGTCTGCCGCCATGTTGGCCTGTGAGATGAAGGCCGTGGTGACCTTCACGTTGAGCATGTCGGTGGCGACCGCGACGATGCGATAGGGAACCGGACCATTGGGCGTGAGCAATTCCACCGTATCGTCGACCTTTGCGCCGATGGCCGTCAGAAACGACGGATTGACGATCATGGCGCGGCCGCCGGCCAGTTCCCGGTATGCGGATTCATCCCCCTGGATGAAGTACAGCCCGCTGACCCTGGGGAACGTCACCGGGTCTATCCCCAGCAGCGAAACCCCGTTGTCGTTGATTTTCGTGCCGGCAAAGCGGAAGGTGCTGATGTCTCCGACCCCCTCGACGCCGCGCAGCCGGTCCGCAAACTCCGGCCCGGCTCCGACGTTGGTGTTCCAGACCGAGATGGAGGGCGGGATGAAGAGGTAATCGCTTCCCAGGCTCTTACGGATCATGTCGTACATCACCACCGTGAGCGACGCGACCATCCCGCCGGCGGCGACGATCACCGCCAGCCCGAGCATCGTGGCGGAAACGGTCACCGCCGTGCGCGCCGGCTGGCGGACCAGGTTCCCCTGCGCCAGCTCGCCGATCCCGCGGCGGGCATAGATCCACCCGAGAAAGCGGCCGAAGACGAAAGTTATCGGCCGGATCAGGACCGGCGCCACCAGCACCAAGCCGATCAGGAACAGAAAGCCGCTGGGGGAGATGAGCAATTCGTTGCCCGAGAGAAGCGCCAGGCTTGTAAGGACCAGGATCACGATTCCGAGGATCGATCCGATCCCGATTTTCCGGATCATTCCGGTTTCCGCGATCGAAGGCCGCAGCGCCTCGAGCGGAGTCACCCGGCTGGCGCTCCGGGCCGGGATCAGACCGGCCAGGACGGTTACGCTGACGCCCAGCAGGACGCAGATCACGACCAGGGCGGGCGAGACAACCGGAGCACCCAGGGTGATATTCAGGAATTTTCCCAGGACCGGCCCCACCATGATCAACAACCCGGCGCCGAGCAGGTATCCGAATCCCAGCCCCAGCGCGGAGCCGATGACCCCCTGCAGCAGCCCTTCGGCCAGGATCATCCCGGTGATCGTGCCGCGGGTGGCGCCGAGAGCCCGCAGCATGCCGATATCGCGGCGGCGCTCGGCGACCACGGTGCGGAAGGTGTTGAAGATGATAAAGCCGCCCATGAACAGCGCGAGGACCCCGAACAAACCCATCACCGCCTGCCCGAGCTGCAGCGCGGCGAACATATCCGTCCCGGACATCAGAGTCCCGACGTGGTAATTGGAGCCGATCGCCGCTTCGACGGCTTTCTGGATCTCCGCGCGGCGCGCTTCGCCGGCGCCGGTTTCCACATTGATGTCGATCGTGTTGATCCGGCCGGCCTCGTTGGTCATACGCTGCGCCTGCGGCAGCGTCACGATCACTTCCTCGGTGCCGGGCGCGGTCCGCGGCGGAAGGATTCCGACGACGGTCAGGCGGATAACGCCGATGGCGGAGGGAAGCGGGAAGTCTTCCCCCACGCCGATCCCGAGCTTGTCCGCCAGGCTTTGCGAGATGACGGCTGAGTGCGTATCGGCGGCGTTCAGGAAGCGTCCGCCTTCCGTCACCGGGTAGGCGCGGACGGAGCGGGCCGAATCCGGATCCAACCCGACCAGATTGACGACCGTGACCGTTGCGGATTGAGCGGCCGCATCGCCGAAAAATCCGGCCGGCAGATTGACCGTGCGGACCAGGGTGGCGGACACGGCGCGCACGCCGTCCACGGCCCGGACGGCCGGAACGATCCCGGGCGAAAAGGATTCGCCGGATGCCAGGGTTACGCTGTAATCCACAACTCCCGACATGCCCTGCAGGTTGGCCTGCATGGCGGAGATCATGGTCGGCAGGATGATGTTCATCCCGAAGATGACCAGCACGCCGAAGATGATCGCGAGCGTGGTCAGGAAGGTGCGCAGTTTGCGCCCGCTGAGGTAGCGCCAGGCAAGGGTCAGTTGGAGGTTCATGGCATCCTCCTATTCACCGATTTCCCGCATTTTATCGGCGAGAATTTTCGCATTCCCGCCGGCCTTGCGCTCGAGGACGGTTTCGTCGACGATCGCGCCGTCCTTGAGGAAGATGATCCGGTTGGCATAGGCGGCGATGCGCGGGTCGTGGGTGACCATCACCACCGCCCGGCCGAACTCCTTTGAAACCCGGGCCAGCAGCGCGGCGATATCATCCGCGGCGCGGGTATCCAGGTTGCCGGTCGGTTCGTCGGCCAGGATCAGGGCCGGGTCGGCCGAGAGCGCGCGGGCGATCGCCACGCGCTGCTGCTGCCCGCCGGAAAGCTGGTCCGGCCGGCTGTGGAGCCGCTCGCCCAGCCCGAACTTTTGCAGCCATTCGACGGCATGCTTCTTCGCCTCGGCCGGCTTCACCCCGTCGAGGGTGACCGGCAGCGCGGCGTTCTCCGCAGCATTAAGGACGGGGATCAGGTTATAGAACTGGAACACAAAGCCGATCCGCTTGCGGCGGAGTCTGGCCAGGTCGTCATCCTTCATCGCGGCCAGCGCCGTCCCGTCGATCGTGACGGAGCCGGAGGTAGGCCGGTCCAGGCCGCCCAGCAAATGCAACAGTGTGGATTTGCCGCAACCGCTGGGGCCCATCACGGCGACGAACTCACCGGGATTGACCCGAAGTGAAACCCGGTCGAGCGCGGTTACCGCGGTCTCGCCGGAGCCGTAAACTTTGGTCAGATTTTCCGTCTGAAGGAGAGCCATTGTTCCCTCGCTTGTTTATGATTGGTGGCCGGGCAGCGCGCTTGGCGTATCGAGACCACCGTCTTAATACGCAAGGGAGATAACCGAAAACATCACCAAATTCCAAAATCATCCCGGGGCCGAAGCCCCGGTCTATCCCACGAAACCCGGCTGGGCCGGGCGGAAAACCCGATTCATTGGAACCTCGTGAATCCGAAAATTCCAATTTTTTTCGCCCATCCTCGTTTACTCCTCTGCCCTTTCATCCTCTGCGGAAAGGACCCTCTTTGCCTTTTTCGGCCGCCCTCTCGGCCGGAGTTCCGGGCTTGCCACCGGCTGGTCTTTGATCTCATCCAACCTGGCTTCGAGCATATCCAGCCAGCGCAAATCCGCTTCCAGGTGCATCACCGATTTGTCCAGAAGCAGGATCAGCGATAGTTCGCTGTTCGGATCCGCTTCCGACCGCCGGGCCGTCGCCCGGTGGAGCTCCCGGTACAGCATCGCCCGTTCCCGGGAGATGATCTTTCTCGAATCCACCAGCCCGGTGGCCAGGCTGAGGACCATCTTGAGGTAGGTTGCATCCCGTTGATGATCCGGCGGCTCGTTGACCTCGAACCAGCGCTCCAATTCGCGGCGGCCGAGGGCGGTGATCGCGAACACCCGCTTTTCCGGGTTGCGGTTGCTCCTGCCGCCCGCGGCCTTCACCAGGCCGGCTTCCTCCAGCCGGGCGAGGGTGGAGTAGATCTGGGCCGGTTTGAGATCCCAATTCTGCTCCCCGCCGACCACGGCCAGGAAGGCCGCCCGCAATTCGTATCCATAGCGGGGCTGCAAAGCCAGCAATCCGAGAATTCCGTGTTTTACGGTCATAATTAGTAACTTAGTGAGTATATTCTGGGATTAATATAAACCCGGTTTATATTATTGTCAAGAGCCTCCCCCATTTGCGATGAAGCATAGGGTCCGCGCAGGAAATATAGTTCAAAGCAAATGGGGGAGGAGAGAGGAGGGGGTTTGATCCGCCTCTCCCCCTCTCCCTTCCCTCCCCCATTTGCGATGAAGCAAAGGGTCCGCGCAGGATATATAGGTCAAAGCACATGGGGGAGGAGAGAGGAGGGGGTGTTATCCCCCTCTCCCTTACCTCCCCCATGTGCGATGAAGCATAGGGTCCACGCAGGATATATAGGTCAAAGCAAATGGGGGAGGAGAGAGGAGGGGGTGTTATCCGCTCTCTCCCACTCTCCCTTACCTCCCCCATTTGAAATGAAGCATAGGGTCCGCGCAGGATATATAGGTCAAAGCAAATGGGGGAGGAGAGAGGAGGGGGTGTTATCCCCCTCTCCCCCTATCCCTTCCCTCCCCCATTTGCATTGAAGCAAAGGGTCCGCGCAGGATATATAGGTCAAAGCAAATGGGGGAGGAGAGAGGAGGGGGTGTTATCCCCCTCTCCCGCATCGTCCACATCTTCCATCCATCCCAACCACGCAACTCCCCGGCCGCCGGTGCGCGCCTGTCCTCTCCCCCTCTCCCTGCCCTCTCCCCCTGTTAGTGTAGTATCAAAAAGGAGACCGGTGGTATATGACTGAGTGTGTCTGCTTGTCCAGACAGCCATACCCACC
>JAFGCU010000091.1 GCA_016932475.1 Anaerolineales bacterium | reverse complement strand
TTCGTGCTCTTCGTGCTCTTCGTGGATTCTCCCTATTAAGCAAAAGCCTCCCCGCGGATCGGAGGAATCCGCAGGGAGGCCGAGAGGATTTGTAGAGGATCGGTCGCCGCTACGAGCGGTTGTTTTTCAACCGCAGGAACGCCGGGAGTTCGCGGTCGTCTTCCCCGTCGGTCATCCCGGAATACGCCGGCACGCCCGGCCGGACCGAGACTTCCATCGGAATCGACGCATTGATCCGGCGCGGCGAAATCGGGATGCCCGCCTGGGCATTGGAGCTCGGCAGGGTCATCTGCGACGCCTTCAGCGGCGCCGGCCGCGCGAGGATCCGATCCAGCTTGCGGGTCACGGCCGGCTTCTCGAAACCGGTCGCGATCACGGTGATCCGCATCTCGTCGGTGAGTGACGGGTCGATCACCGCGCCGAAGATCAGGTTGACGTCCGGATGCGCGGTTTCCTTGATGATCGCCGCCGCTTCGCTGACCTCGAGCAGGCTCAGGTTGTTGCCGGCGGTGACGTTGAAGATCACGCCGCGCGCCCCGTCAATGGTGATGTCGAGCAGCTGGTTGAAGATCGCCTGTTCGGCCGCCTTCCGCGCCCGGTCCTCGCCCGAAGCGCGTCCGACCGCCATCAGCGCCGCGCCGCCTTCCTGCATGACAGCGCGCACGTCCGCGAAATCGACGTTGATCAGGCCGGGGACGGTGATCAGTTCGGAAATCCCCTGCACGCCCTGGCGCAGGACGTCGTCCGCGGTGCGGAAGGAATCCTGCAGGGTGGCGCGTTTTTCGGTCAGCTGGAGCAGCCGGTCGTTGGGGATCACGATCAGCGTGTTGACCTGCTCCTTCAGGCGGGCAATGCCCTCATCGGCCGTATGCGAGCGGCGGTTGCCTTCGAAGGTGAAGGGCTTGGTGACCACGCCGATCGCGAGCGTGCCGGCTTCCTTGGCGATCTGCGCCACGATCGGCGCCGCGCCGGTCCCCGTCCCGCCGCCCATCCCGCAGGTGATGAACACCATGTCCGCGCCTTTGAGCGTTTCATACAGCTCTTCCGCGGATTCTTCCGCCGCCTTCTGCCCCATCTTCGGATCGCCGCCCGCCCCGAGCCCCTTGGTGAGCTTCTCGCCGATCCGCACGCGGGTTGGCGCGTTGGAAAGGAGCAGCGCTTGGGCGTCGGTGTTGACCGCCACAAATTCGATCCCTTGCATGTTCTCGGCGATCATCCGGTTGACGGCATTCTGCCCGCCGCCGCCCACGCCGACCACCTTGATTCGAGCAAACGCCTCCGATTTCTGTACTGACGACATGGATCCTCCTCTCAGGTATGTGGTTCGCTTGTTCGGCCCCGGGCAAAATTGCCTCCGTGCCCTCCGGCCTCCGCGCGGCTCCTGCGCCTGCGCGGGTGTGCTCTAGGGTGCCATTCCCTTCAGGATCGTCTTGATGAAATCCTGAACCTTCTTGCCGACGTCCGTGCCTTCGCGCGTGCGGGGTTTGTGCGCCGGCCGCGCCGACGCCATCCCCTGAACTTCCTTCTGGAGCCAGATCAGCAGCCCGACGCTCGTGGCATATGCCGGGCTGTTCAATTGGTCCACCAACCCCTTAAGCTCACCCGGGCCGGCCACCCTCACCGGCAGGCCGAGGGTCTGGCTGGCCAGCATCCGGACCCCGGGCAGCAGGCTCGCCCCGCCCGTCAACACGATCCCCGCCGGGAGGTAATTCATCATGCCCACCCGTTCGATCTCCTGCGCCACCATCGAGAAGATCTCTTCCATGCGCGGTTGAATGATCGAGACGAGATCGGAGCGCAGCACCTGGGCCGGCGCTTCCTCGCCGAACAGCCGGACCATGAAGCTTTCGCCGGGCGTGATCTCCGAGCCGAGCGTGTGGCCGTGGGCCAGCTTGATGCTTTCGGCCACCTCGGCCGGCATCCGCAGCCCGTGGGCGATGTCGGCGGTGACATGGTTCCCGCCCACCGGCAGGACCGCGGTGTGGCTGACCGTTCCCTCGTGATAAAGGGCCAGGTCGGTTGTGCCCCCGCCGATGTCGACCACGCCCACCCCCATATCGCGCTCCGTCTCGCGCAGCACCGCATCGGCCGATGCGATCGGATTCAGAACAAAGCCTTCCACTTCCACGCCGCAGATCTGGACGCACTGGGCCAGGTTGCGCAGCGCGGTCGATGAGGCGGTGATGATGTGCGTCTCCATTTCGAGGCGGAACCCGTGCATCCCGACCGGATTGCGGATGCCCTCCTGGCCGTCGACGACGAAACCCCGCGGGAGCACGTGCACGATCTGCCGGTCATACGGGACGGCGATCGCCCGCGCGGCTTCGCTCGCCCGGGCCACGTCCTCCGCCGCAATGATTTCCCCCGCGACCCCGACCACGCCGCGGCTGTTGATCGAGGAGACCTGCGCCCCGGCCAGGCTGACCACCGCCGACGCGATCTCGTAGCCCGCCGTGCGCTGGGCTTTATCGACCGAGGCGGCGATCGCGCGCGCGGCTTCCTCCACGTTCACCACCACCCCGCGCTTCATGCCGCGCGAAGGTTCGATCCCCACGCCGATGATCTGCAGCGAGCCGTCTTCCAGCTCCTGCGCGACCAGCGTGCAGATTTTGGTGGTGCCCACATCGATCCCGGTGTATAAATTCACATTCATCCGATCCGCATCCTTGCCGCGGCGCTACCGCCGGTAAAAAGGCTGCCGCAGATTTTCAACGCTTACCATCCCCGGCCGGACCCCCCTGCCGCCCAGAGAATCCATCAGGCGGCGGTATACATCCAGCTTCTGGTCGATCGATCCGGAATTCCCGAAATACACCATCCAGCCGCCCGGATCCATCATGCCCAGTCCGTGGCCTTCGTCGTAGATCAGCTGGGTGCCGGACGGCAGCGCCACGGTCAGTTCCAGCGCATGCACAATGACCGCCGGATCGATATCCGCCTCGCCGTCGAAGGCGATCGGCAGACCCGTCTCACGGACTTCCAGCCGGACCAGATCCGTGCGGTCCGCCAGCGCCGGGAAAAACACGCCCTCGGCGTCGACCCAATAGGAGGAGGCCTCCTGGACCCACAGCACAATCGGTTCGCGTTCCTGGATGGTCACCGTCACCGCGCCGCTAAAATCCACGGCGACCGACGCGCGCCGCACGGCCGGAATTTTGCGCAGGATCTCCCCCTCGATATGGGCGGGGGCGATCAGGAACACGTTGGCGCCCGGCAAATCCGACGCGGTCAGGATGCTGTCGGCGGAGAGATATTGCAGTCCGCGCACCACCGGAGCCTCGACCCGGAACATGGGCGCCGTGAGCAGGAAGAGCAATCCCGCGCAGGCCAGCCCGGAAAGGATCGTGGCCAGGCCGCGCGGCGAGAACGAAACCGTGAGCGCCGGCAGCTGGACTTCCACCCCGGGATCCGCCAGGGGGAGGTTGTACATGCGCTGCGCGCGCGTCGCGCCGTTCCGCGGGCGGATCTCCCATGCCGGCTGAGGCGCGGCGGGGCGCGCCGCAGCCGCACGGGAATTCCAATTCAAGCTCCGCGGCGCCGGCTTTTCGCGCTTCCGGCGCAGCTGCTCCGCTCGTGTGCTTTTTTCCTGCTTCCGAATGCCGATCGCCATGTTCGCCTTCTACGATTGTCCGTCATGCTGAGTGCTTGTCCTGCGCTTCTTGCAGGGAAGCGAAGCATCTGCTCTTGCTCAGGATGACAAGGCAGCTAATTTTTCCTGAAGCTCCGTTCGCTCTTCGTACGTTCCGCGTGCCGTTCGAGCGCCAGCTCGATCAGCCGGTCCAGCAGCGCGGGATACGCCAATCCGGTTTGTTCCCACAGCTTCGGGTACATGCTTATGGTGGTGAACCCCGGCATCGTGTTCAATTCGTTGATGTACAGTGCGCCGGTCTTGCGGTCCAAAAGAAAATCCGCCCGGGAAAGCCCGGCGCCGTCGATCGCGCGGTAGGCCTCGACCGCCAGGCGCTGCACTTCGCGGACCTTTTCCTCCGGGAGCGGCGCCGGAATGAGCAACTGCGACGTCCCGTCTACATATTTCGATTCGTACGAATAGAACTCGCGGCTTGGGATCACCTCGCCCGGGATCGACGCCTGCGGCTGCTCGTTTCCGAGCACGCTGACCTCGATCTCGCGCGCGTCGATCCCGCGTTCGATCAGCACGCGCCGGTCGTAGCGCGCGGCTTCGGCCAGCCCCTCGACCAGGTCGGAGCGGTTGGCGCAGCGCGAGATGCCGACCGACGAGCCGAGGTTGGCCGGCTTGGTAAAGAACGGATACGGAGCCGTGGCTTCCGCCCGGTGCAGCACACCGTCGAGGTCGTGGGCGATCTCGCCGCGGGTGCAGAGCACGTATTCCAGCATCGGAATGCCGTGCGCCCGCATCAACTGTTTGAAGAGCGCCTTGTCCATCGCGACCGAGGAAGCCAGCACGCCCGCGCCGACGTATGGAACCTCGGCCATTTCCAGCAGCCCCTGCAGCGTACCGTCCTCGCCGAACGTCCCGTGCAGCACCGGGAACATCACATCCACCTCGCGGCACAGCCGCAGGTGAAGCTCCTCGTCGTTGCCATTGGGCTTGATCTCGTAAATGCGCGCCGGCCCCGGTTCGGCCAGAATCGCCGCGCGCGGCGATTCTCCGCCGCGGGTCTTGAGCGATTCCATCACGCCCTCGCCCGCGATCCACCTGCCCTCCGGCGTGATCCCGATCTCCATCACGTCGTAGCGCGAGCGGTCGAGCGCCCCGAGGACCGATTGGGCCGACATCAGGGAAACTTCATGCTCCCCCGAGCGGCCGCCGTAGATCACGCCGATCCGCAGCTTAGCCATGGTTCCCTCGCAGCGCTTCCGGCCAGTCGCCGGCCATCACGATCTCCTCCTCAAGCTCGACCCCGAATTTCTGGAGGACCGTCGCGCGGGCCAGATTCATCAGCGAGCGGATATCCTCGGCCCGGCCATCGCCCAGGTTGACGAAGAAGTTCGCGTGCTGCTGGGAAATTTCCACGTTGCCCATCCGGTACCCTTTCAGCCCCGCCGCTTCAATCAGCCTTCCGGCGTAATCCCCGGGCGGATTCCTGAACATCGATCCGAGCGACGCGCCCGTCGGCTGTGTCGCCCGCCGCCGGGCCAGGAGCTCGCCGACTTTGGCAACCGCTTCCGAAGGCTCACAGCGGGAAAGCACGAATTCCACCGAAAGCACAACCGCCTGCCCGGGGTGTTTGCGGAGCATGCTGGAGCGGTAGGAGAAATTCAGCGTTTCGGGCTCCACCATCCGCCGGTCATTCGAAACTCCCGTCTTTTCAGGCGATTCCATACGTTGCAAGATTTCTACCATCCGCAGCATTCCGGCCGTATCGCCCCCGAATGCGCCGGCGTTGCCCACCACCGCCCCGCCGACGGTGCCCGGGACCGTGGCCGCCCACTCCAACCCGGTCCACCCGAGCTGCGCCGTCTGGCGCGCGATTGCGCCTATCGACGCGCCGGATTCGGCCCACACCACCACCGAATTCTTGGAGGTGTTTTTCCCCGGGCGGAATTCGAACCGCCTGGCCCGGTTATAGATCACCAGGTCGCGGCAGCCGGCATCCGAGATCAGGGTGTTCGAACCGCTTCCGAGCACGAAGAACGGAATCTCCTCCCGCCACAGCCAGGCCGCCGCCTGCGCCAGTTCATCGGCGCTCTGCACCTCCAGCAACGCGTCGGCAAGTCCGCCGACCTTGGCCGTGGTCAGGCGGCCGAGCGGCACTTCTTCCTGCATCCGGTTCCCGAACTGCCGCCGCAGCTTCTCGAGCGGCAGGATCGGGGCGCGGATGGCGGTGCCGCGCTCGGCATCGATCATCCGCATCCGGCGCAACACTTCCTCGCCCACCCGGTTGGCGTCGCCCGCGCTGAGCATGACCAGCACATCGCCGCACCGCAGTTCACGGGTCAGGTATGGGACCGCTTCCATCAAGCCGGGAATGTAGACAGCCTCCGTGTTGGTCATCGCGCCCACCACCTCCTCGATCGGGAACGAAGCGTCCATCGGCTCGCGCGCCCGGTACACGGGAAGCACGACCACCTTGGTGGCTTCCCCAAAGGCCTGCACGAATTCCTTCTCCAACACCCTCGTCCGGGAATAGGTATGCGGCTGCCACACCGCCCAAATCCGGCTTTCCGGGTAACGCTGGCGCGCCGCGGAGAGCGTCGCCCGGATCTCGCTGGGATGGTGGGCGTAATCGTCGACCACCGTGATCCCGCAGGCTTCGCCCATGATCTCGAAGCGCCGTTCGGCCCCGTGGTACTGGGCAAGAAATTTCGCGGCGTGCGAGAACGGAATGCCGCACAGATCCGCCGTGCACAAGGCGGCCAGCGAATTGCACACGTTGTGCATCCCGGGCAGGCGGACCCGCACGCGGCCCATGACCACCCCGCCGCGCGTCGCCAGAAAATCGCTGCCCCCCTCGGTATTGGCCTGGATTTGCGTCGCCTGCCAGTCCGCTTCCATATCCACCGCGTAGGTATAGACCGCCGTCTTCGGATGGCGGATTTTAAAATCGTCCACCACGCGGATCGCCCCGGGCGAATCGGCGCACACCACCACCGAGCCGCCGGGTTGGACGCGGTCCAGAAATTCCGCAAAAGCCCGCTGCAGATCCTCGATCGTCGGATAGCAATCGGGGTGATCGTGTTCGATGTTGGTCAGGACCGCGATCCACGGGGAGAGCCCGAGGAAGGCTCGGTCGTATTCGTCGGCTTCGATCACGAAATAATCGCCCTTGCCCGCCCGTGCGTTCGAGCCGCCGAAGTCGGTGAGCGCGCCGCCCGCGATGAAGGACGGATCCAGACCCTGGCGGACAAGCAGATGGGCGATCTCGCCCGTGGTCGTGGTCTTGCCATGCGTCCCGGACACGGCCACGGTGCGCTTGCCCTGGGTGAGCGGGCCGAAGAATTCCGAACGCTTGTAGACGGGAAGCCCCGCCCGGCGCGCGGCGACGACCTCGACGTTTTCTTCCGCCACCGCCGAGGAGACAATTACCGCTTCCGCGCCGCGGATGTTTTCCGCCGCGTGCCCGACCGTCACCTGCGCGCCGAGGTCGCGCAAGCCGTCGAGAAAGGTGGATTCCGCCATGTCCGAACCGCTCACCAGCTCACCCCGTTCCAGGAGCACCCGGGCGATCGCCGAAAGCCCCGAACCGCCGATTCC
>JAFGCU010000090.1 GCA_016932475.1 Anaerolineales bacterium | reverse complement strand
TCCTTGAGGATGACGGCGAACTCGGTCTTTTCCTCTTCCGCGGCGGCGGCGGCGCCGGCGGGTGCCATCGCGACCGCGACCGGAGCCGCGGCGGTGACGCCCCACTTCTCTTCGAGCGCCTTGGCCAGGTCGGCCGCTTCGATCACGGAGAGCTTGCTCAGCTCGTCCACGAGTTTCTGTATGTCAGCCATTTCGAAAAATCTCCTTTGGAAAAAATCATCTTCTCCTCACCCCCTTCCCCGGACGCACGGTCGTGCGCCCCCACGGGACCGGGGTGAGGCCGGTTTCTCAGGCGGCAGCCTGTTTCTGGGAGTACGCTTTGCATACGCCCACCATGTTGCGGGCCGGGGCTTGGAGCACGCCCGCGATCTTGCCGGCCGGGGCTTTGAGCACGCCCGCCAGCCGGGCGCGGATGACCGGAAGCGGCGGCAACGCGGCAAGCGTCTTCACCTCTTCGGGGGTCAGCAGCTTTGCGCCCAGGAATCCGCCTTTGACCTTGACGAAATCCGAAGCCTTCGCCGCGTCGACGACCGCTTTCGCGATCCCGACCACGTCGGAAATGCCGAACGCGATCAGCGTGCTGCCGGCGATTTTTTCCGGCGGAATGTTCAAGCCCGCTTCCTTCAACGCGAGCGCGGCCAGGGTGTTCTTCACCACGTGCACCTCGCCCTGCCCTTCGCGGATTTTATCGCGCAGCGTGTTCATGCCCGGCGCGGCCAGCCCGCCGTACTCCGCCAGGACGACGCCCTGGCTCTTCTTCAGCAGTTCGACGTACTCGGCCACGCGTTCCTTTTTCTGTTCCTTATTCAGCGCCAAGAGCCTCACCTCCTTTCCATAAAAAAAGTCTTTGCTTCGCGGACCGGAGAAGCAAAGACTTCCATTTGCCATTTTTGAGGCAGGAAAGGAAATCTTCACCTCGGCAGGGAGCTTATGTCCTTCACAGGAGCTCGGGACGGCCTGCTGTCTTGGGCGAAGCGTTGTGTTTGTGAATGGATTATACCATCAAGCCCGGCAGGGAAGGTTCAGCGATCGTCATGCCCGCGTGCCGTAAGCGGGCATCCGGTGACTTTATCCAACTTGCCCGCGTTTACGGGCGGGCATCTGTTCAAATCAACCCCTGGATTCCCGCTAAGATCACCCTCGCTTCGCATTCATTCCCACTCAAGAACCAGATGCGAGCGGAATTGCTCCCCCCGCTCGCGAATACTTCGCATTGGAAATTCACCAATGCTCATCGCTCGGGGGGCGCGCGCGAGGGCGGGCGCGGGAATGACGATCCCCTGCTACACTTCCAGCGATTGCGCCGCAACCGGGTCCACGTGCACGCCGGGACCCATGGTCGTGGCCATCACGATCTTGCGCAGGTAGACGCCCTTGACCGAAGCCGGCTTGGCTCGCTTGATGGCTTCCATCAGGGCGGCGAAGTTCTCATAGAGCATCTTTTCCGTGAAAGACGCCTTGCCGATGATCACATGCAGGTTGGCGGTCTTATCCAGGCGGAATTCCACGCGCCCGGCTTTGGCGGCCTTGACCGCCTTGCCGATATCCTCGGGCGGGACGACGGTGCCGGCCTTGGGGTTGGGCATCAGCCCGCGCGGCCCGAGCACGCGCCCGAGCTTCCCGACCTTGGCCATCATTTCCGGCGTCGCGATCGCGACGTCGAAATCGGCCCAGCCGTCCTGGATCTTCTTGACCATCTCGTCGCTGTCGGCGATGTGCTCGGCGCCGGCTTCTTTGGCGGCTCTGGCGGATTCACCCGCGGTGAAGACGAGCACGCGGATGTTCTTGCCCAGCCCGTGCGGGAGGCCGACGACGTCGCGCACCTGCTGGTCGGCCTGTTTGGGGTCCACGCCCAGGCGCATGTGCACTTCGACGGACGCGTCGAACTTGGTGATCGAGGTGGCTTTGGCCAGCTTAACGGCATCCGCCGGGGTGTACAGTTTTTCCGAATCCACCTGCTTGGCGGCTGCCATGTACTTCTTGCCGTGTTCCGACATTTTTCCATTCTCCTTGTGGTGCTAGCGGGCCGGGTTGCGGCCCTCCCACGTTTATCCTTCGACGGTTATTCCCATGTTGCGCGCGGTGCCTTCGACCATATGCATGGCGCCTTCGATGCTCGTAGCGCGCATGTCCTTCATCTTGACTTCGGCGATCTCGCGCACCTGTTGGCGGGTGACTTTGCCGACCTTGTTGCGGTTCGGCTCGCCGGAGCCCTTCTCGAGCCCGGCCGCCTTGCGCAGGAGGACCGGCGTGGGCGGGGTTTTAAGGATGAAGGTGAACGATCCGTCGGTGAAGATGCTGATCTCCGCCGGAATGATATCCCCCGCGCGCGCGGATGTGCGCGCGTTGTATTCCTTGCAGAAGGCCATCAGGTTGATCCCGTGCCCGGCAAGCGCCGGGCCGATGGGCGGAGCCGGGTTCGCCTTTCCGGCTTCGATCTGCAGACGTACGACGACTTTCAATTTCTTTGCCAAGGGATTCTCCTTGTGGTATTAGCGGGCCGATGAGCGACCCTCCCACGGTTGAATGGGGACCGCGTCAGGTTTTTTCCACCTGCAGGAAATCCAGCTCCACAGGCGTCTCGCGGCCGAAAAACGATACCAGCACCCGGACCTTGCCGCGGTCCATATCGATGCTGTCTACGGTGCCGACGAACTCGTTGAAGGGTCCGTCGACGATGCGCACTTTCTGCCCGGCCTTGTAGGTGGGGCGCACGGTCGGGGTGGTCGTTTCCATCCGGTGCAGGATCTGCGCGACTTCCTCCGAGCGCAGCGCGGTCGGGGTGTTGCCCATGCCCACGAACCCGGTCACGCCCGGCGTGTTGCGCACCACAAACCAGGATTCTTCGGTCAGGATCATCTGCACCATGAGGTAGCCGGGGTAGACCCGCTTTTCCACGGTGCGGCGTTTGCCTTCCTTGACTTCGATCTCCTCGACGGTGGGGATGATAATGTCGAAGATCTGATCCTTCATGCCCATCGTTTCGATCCGCTGCTCGAGGTTGTGGCGGACCTTGTTTTCCTGTCCGGAGTAGCAATGAACCACATACCAGGCGCGGCCATCCCCCGGTTCGGCGTGCTCGAGGGCCGGTTCCGCCGCCGGAGCTTCCGTTCCCTCCGGAGCCGTGACCCCGCCCTGGGATGCCTCCGGGATGGAGGCGCCCGAAACCGTCTGCTCGGAGGATGAACTCTCCGAACGTTCTTCTTCCGGCGTGGATTCCTGCGCCGCGCGTTCCGGGTCTTCCAGCATAACGGCTAGTTTCCCTCTCTCAGATGAGGATCTCGCGGAAGAATTCGGTCAGGAGTGCGTCGATCGCGCCCAGGAAGAGCGCGCTCGCGATCAGCACCACCATGACGATCGCCGTCAGGCGCAGGGCCTCATCCCGGGTAGGCCAAGTGACCTTGCGCAACTCTCCGGCGGTTTCGCTGAAGAAGCGCATGATGAAATTCTGTTTGCGTGCGGATTGCGTTTTCGGCACGATATCCTCGCTGTCCGGGCGGGCGCAAGGCCCGTCTTGATGGGTGGATCAGGCAGGCCAGGTAGGAATTGAACCCACAACCCCCGCTTTTGGAGAGCGGTGCTCTGCCAAATTGAGCTACTGGCCTGTGTTGGGGGCGCACTCCGCTGCGCAAGGGCAGGCGGTCGCGCGCCCATACGGGCGGAGGCAATGCCTCGCCCCTACTTCCCTTCCTTGTGCACCGTGTGCTTGTGGCAGCGCGGGCAGAACTTCTTGATCTCGAGCCGGCCCTGGTCGTTGCGCCGGTTCTTCTGGGTAGTATAGTTGCGCTCCTTGCAGTCGGAGCATGCCAGTGTGATCACCGGCCGGACATCCTTCGATTTTGCCATTGCCTGTTCCTTCACCCCGCGGAGAAAACCGCGGAGTATCCTTTCATTCGATGATTTCGGTGATCACGCCGGCGCCCACGGTCAGGCCGCCCTCGCGGATCGCGAATTTCGAACCCTTCTCGAGTGCCACCGGCACGATCAGCTCC
>JAFGCU010000007.1 GCA_016932475.1 Anaerolineales bacterium | reverse complement strand
TCTCCCCCTTCCCCTTACGGGGAAGGGGGAGAGGGGTTGGGGGAGAGGAGGTTAGGACAGTGTATCGTAGGAAGCCTGAGCAGTTACGTTTTTTTTTTTGCGATTTCCAGGATAAGTAATATTTTTTTTCTTCAGAAATAATCCTGTAAATCCTGCCCAAATCCTGTAAATCCTGTCTATTTCTTCCCTTTCCACGCCAACCTATCCTAACCATTCCTATCCGCACGGCCGGAATCCGCATCGTATAGTAATAGGGCGTTTTGGAGACGGCATGGCGGATTTTTGGGTTCTGATCGTCGATGACGAGGACGGGGTTCTCTCCGTCCTGAAAAACAGCCTGCGCAAGCTGGGTGAGCAGTTCCGCGTCTCGACCGCCGTCGGCGGCGAGGAGGCGCTGGACATGCTAATCCAGCGCAAGTACGACCTGGTCGTCACGGATTACAAGATGGCCGGGATGAACGGGCTGGAACTGCTGGAAAAGGTCCGCGCCGTCCACCCGGAAACGCGCGTGATCCTGATGACGGCTTACGGCAGCGCGGCCGTGGAAACCGAGGCTTCCCGCCTGCAGGCCTACAAATACCTCGCCAAGCCGCTCGAAATCGAAGCCTTCCGCCAGATCGTCCGCGAAGCCGCGGGCTCCGCCACCGCGGATTCCTCCGGCATCCTGGTCCTTTCCGATACGGATTACCGCGAGGTGGACCGGGTGCTGTGCCGCCTGCAGGGCGACGTGGCCGCGCGCTGCATTCTCCTGGCCGACAGCGAAGGACGCTGCCTGGCCCGCGCGGGCAACGTCGAGAATATCGACCTGACGCAGATCGCCTCGCTGCTGGGCGGCACCATGACCACGCTCGACGAGGCCGGGAAAGCGGTGGATCCAAACACGGAAGGAGTGAACCTGGCTTACCGCGAGGGCAAGCATGAGGATCTGTACGCGGTAAACGTCGGTTCTTTCCTGCTGATCCTCGTCATCGACCGCGGTCCATTCTCCAGCAAACTCGGTTCGGTCTGGTACAGCGCCCAGAAGGCGGCCGCCGAACTGCGCGAGAAGTTTCGCACGGCCGATGTGCACACCACCGAAAACACGCTCGGGCAGGATATGGAACAGGCGCTGTACGGCGAACTGCAGAAGATCTTTGTGGAGAACGGACCGGCCATCCGGCGCGCCACGGTGGAGAAGACGAAGCCGTCCGGCGGCAAACCCGATCATCCGGCCTTGCTGACCTATGAGGAAGCCGTCAAAAACGGCATCCTCCCCGACTCCTGATCGGGGATATGGAAAGGGACAGTGGAATATGAATATGGCAGATCGCAATCCGGCGGATTTTCCGGTCGATGTAATTTTGTATCCGGGGCACGACAAGGCGATCCGGCAGGTGCTCGCGGAACTGGCGCAGAAGTGCCCGGTGGAGTTCCTCCTGTTGGCCGGAGTCAGCGGCCAGCCGATCGCGTTTGAGGGCGATAAACGGGATACCAACCTCTCCGCGCTGGGCGCTCTGCTGGCGGGCGACCTGGCGGCCAGTCAGGAAATCGCGCGCCTCACCGATCAATATCAAAGTTACCAGATGATCCTGCGCGAGGGGCGCCTATCGACCATCTTCCTTTCCGAAGCCGGGCCGTTCATGGTCCTCTTCGCGCGGGTGGATCACGAGGTGCCTCTGGGCTGGGCGCGGATGCTGATCCTGGAAACCTGCCGCCAGCTGGCCGATATCGCCTCCGCCCGTCCGGACGAACTGAAGAGCCTGGATCTCGGCCTGCATGAGAAGGACCTTTCTTCGCTGATCGGCGAAAGCCTGGATTCGATCTGGAGCGGATGACCCATGCAGATTAACTGGCAGCTTCGCGAATTGAACCTCAAGATCGTCTATTACGGTCCGGCGCTCAGCGGCAAAACCACCAACCTCGAGCAGATTCACGCCCGGGTCGATCCCACTCACCGCAGCGACCTGATCTCACTCAAGACCCACGAGGACCGGACATTGTTCTTCGATTTCCTCGAGCTCGAACTCGGGCGGATCAACAATCTCACCCCGAAGATCCACCTCTATACCGTCCCGGGGCAGAGCTATTACGAAGCCAGCCGCAAGCTTGTTCTGCGCGGCGCGGACGGCGTGGTGTTCGTCGCCGATTCTTCGCCGGAGTTCATGCACGCCAACAAGGTTGCCTGGGGCGACATGAACATCCACCTGGCTTCGCACGGAATCGCCCTGGAGGGGCTGCCGGTCGTCCTGCAGTGCAACAAGCAGGACCTGGTCTACGCCGTCGATCCGCAGACGATGAAAAACCTCTTAAACCTTTACAACATCCCCACGGTCTCGGCTGTCGCCCTGCGCGGCGAGGGTGTGCTGGATACGCTCAAGCTGATCACAAAGGGCGTGCTTACCCATTTGCAGCAGCAGCAGGTTTACGCCTGAACGGGACGAGGGGCGTGTTGGAGAGACGATCCGGTTCGGATCCGATGAACAACCTGCGGACGCGGATGAACCATGGCCGGTGAAACGATCCTAATCGTCGACGACAGCAATGAAATCCGGATCCTCCTGGACGAGGATATTCTCTCGCCGATGGGGTTCCGGATTCATTCGGCCGCGGACGGGCGGGCGGGGCTGGAGGCGGCCGCCCGCTGCCGGCCGGATCTGATCCTGCTGGATATGAACATGCCGCGCATGTCCGGGTTGGAGATGCTCGCGGCGCTGCGCCGGGAAAGGTTTTTGGCGCCGGCGATTCTCATGACCGCGTACGGATCCGAGAATGTGGCCATCGAGGCCTTCCGTCTCGGCGTGCGGGATTACATCGTCAAACCCTTCACCCCCGACGAGATTCTGCAGTCGATCGACCGCGCGCTGAACGAATCCCGTCTGGCCCGGGCGCAGGAGGAGCTTAACCGCAATCTGATCACCGCAGAAATCGTCCGGGTCACGGTGGTAACGCTCTCGCACTATCTGAACAACCACCTGACCACCCTGAAAGGCGGATTGACCCTGCTGGGGGAAGCCCTGATCGAAAAAGCGCCCGATCCATACCTGCTGGAGATTCTGCACTCCAGCCGGAAAAGCGCGCTCAGCATCCAGGCGGTCATGAAGGTGCTGCTGAGCGCGACCGGGGTGCGGCTGTGCAGCTATACCGATTCGACGACGATGATGATGGATATCGAATCCGCGCTGCGCGAGGAACTCGGCCGGCAGCCGGAATTTGCCGAGACGGACGGTTACGGCGTAATATAGGAGGCACGGGAACGGAAGCGGAGGGAAACAGTCCGAAGGATGAAGACGGTGCGTAAGAAAGCAACCCGTGTGCCGCGCAGCCGGAAAAAACAGCCGGAAACCCTTCCGGATTTTTCGATTCCCCTCTGGGAGGAGGATTACTCTGCGGTCAGGAAGCGTCTGGATGCGCTTTCGTCGGCCGGCGTGGTCGATTGGCGCACGTACCTGGAGAGCCATCCGGAGGAAGTGCACTCCTGCCTTTCCATGGTGCGGGTGCGCGACGTCAATCCGGCGGCTCTGGCGCTTTTCCAATATGACTCAAAGAGAACTTTTCTCAAGAATCCGCCGCTGCCCTGCGAAAAGGAATGGCGGAATGTGATGCGCGAGGAACTGGTCGCCCTGGCCGAAGGACGGCGGACGCAGGAATCCGACCTGGAGATGAAAACTTTCGATGGCGAACCGGTTTCCATCCGCCGGCGGGTGTTCCTGGCGGAAGGCTGCGAGGCGGATTGGTCGCGCGTGATCGTGGAGCCGGTCAATGTCAGCACGTACAAAAAGAAGGCCAAGTACCTGCTGACGGAAGTGGAATGGGGCAGTTTTTTGCTGGAGCTTTATGAAGCGTCCTCCCGGCTTACCGAACAGGAGCTGTTCGAATATGCCCTCCGCCAGGCGGTTCATTTCACCGACAGCCGGGTGGGATTCTTCCATGTCCTGAGCGCGGATCAGGAATCGATCGTCCTCAAATCGTGGGTGGGCGAGCTGGCTGTCGACCTCACCGGCGAGGTCGGAATCCCGGTGCCCGTCTCGCAGGCGGGGATGTGGGCGGATTGCGTCCGGCAAAAGCGGCCGGTCATCTGCCGCGGCAGCCCGGCGTGGAATTGCATCCAGGGGATGCCCCCCGGCAGCATGCCCGTCCGGCGGCTGCTCAGCCTGCCGGTGTTGGACGGAGACGAAGTGGTCTGCGTGCTGGGCGTGGGCAACAAGGAGAGCCCGTACCAGACCCGCGACATGGCCCACATTCAGCTGGTGGCGTACGGCCTGCACCGGATCCTCAAACAACGCCGTGCGGTGGAAGCACTTACGCAAAGCGAGGAGCTGTTCCGGCTCCTGACCCAGCATTTCCCATTCCCGATCGCGGTGTTTCACGAACGCGGGCGGGCGGAATTCATCAATGAACGGTTTCTTTCCACCTTCGGATACGGGTTGGATGATATTCCGGACCAGGATTCATTCTGGCGGCGCCTGCTCCCCGACGGCGGGCAGCGCCGTGAAGTGCTTGCAGCCTGGGAGCACGCGGAGGAGGCCGCCGACCGGGATCAGACCGATGCCGAGCTGGATGGCTGTCGGATCCGGACCAGCGATAACCGGGAACGGATCGTCGATGTTATCGGCGCGCGGATTCACGGCAAAAGGCTGCTCCTCCTGAACGACGTCACCGAGCATAAACGCGCCGAGGAGGAAACCCTGCGGCGGACGGAAGAACTGGAAATCCTCGCCAAGATCTCCACGGCCATGCGCGTCGCACAAAGCCGCTCGGAAATTTATTCGGTCCTGGTCAATCAGTTGGCCGTCCTGATGAAGGCCGAGGGCGCGGCCATCGCATTGAGGAACCCCGAAACCGGCGGAAGCATTGTGGAACTGGGCAGCCATTCATGGGAGAGGCTGACGGGTCTGGAGCTGCCGGCGGAGGAGAACCCCGCCGATCCATCGGACTTCCCGGTGTGGCGGAAGAACGGGCACATGGATACCGCCTCTGCCGGTTTTCAACTCACGCACGGCCTGACCGCTGTCGCCCACGCGCCGCTGATCGCGGGCGGGCAGGTCATCGGGACGATTTGGATCGGCCGGTCCAGCCCGATCGGCAGGCACGATATCCGCCTGCTGACCGCGATCGGCGAAATGGCGGCCACCGCCGTCCAGCGCCAGTCGCTGCACGAAGATCTGCAGATTCAATTGAATGCGCTGCGTCAGGCGCAAGCCCGTCTGGTGCAATCCGAGAAGCTGGCCGCGATCGGCCAGTTGGCCGCCGGGATTGCGCATGAGCTGAACAATCCGCTTACGTCAGTCGTGCTCTATTCGCAGCTGGTGCAGCAGGAAAAACTCGGCGGGGCGGTGCAGGCGAATCTCGAAAAGGTGGTATCCGAAGCGCTGCGGGCGGGGAAGATCGTCCGGGGACTGCTTGATTTTGCCCGCCAGCGGCCGATCCACCGCGAGCCGGTGCAAGTCAACGAAGCCATGCGCAACAGCATGGACCTGATCGCCTACGAGATTGACGCCGGCGGGGTGGAGGTCCTGTTGGACCTGGCTCCAAACCTGCCGACTATCACGGCCGACCTCTACCAGCTGACCCAGGTATTCATGAACCTAATCCAGAACTCGATCCAGGCGATGCATGCGGTTTCGGGCCGGCGCGAACTCAGGATCGCCACCGTTTGCGGTCCTTCCAACTATTACCTGAGCGGGAAGGATCCCCGCACCATGGTGCGCATATCGTTCCGGGATACCGGTCCGGGGATCCCGCATGAAAACCTGTCCCGGATTTTCGACCCTTTCTTCACCACCAAACCCGAAGGCGGCGGCACGGGGCTGGGGCTTTCCATCTGCCACGGCATCGTCGGCGAGCACGACGGTCACATCTGGGTGGAGAGTTCCATCGGGGAGGGAAGCACCTTTTTTGTCGAATTGCCGGTGGCCGCGGAGGAGGAAGAAAATCCGCCGTCCCTGGAAGAACACTCCGCCGCCGACCCCGGCACCGGACAATCGCGGATCCTGATTATCGATGACGAGCCCAATGTGCAGGACGTGCTGGCCAAAGCCCTGACGAACCGCGGTTATGTTGTGGAAACCGCCGGCAACGGGCAGGATGGCCTGGTATGCCTGGCCGAATCCGAGTTCGACGTGATCCTGTGCGATTTCCGCATGCCGGGGCTCTCGGGGATGGATTTCTTCCGGCGGATTCAATCCGAGCGGCCTTATCTGGCGGCCAGGATCATCTTTATCACGGGCGATACGGCCAACCTCGTCACCCGGCACTTTATTGAGGAGAACGACCTGAACATCCTGGAGAAACCTTTTGAACTTCGCGATCTCATCCAGGTCATCCGGTTGATCGGGGAAAAGGAGTCACATACTCCCGGGGGAGATGGGAACGGCCACGCCGCTTGAGAATGGCGGCGCTGAGATCCACGCGAGACAAGCGGCCAGCGACCATCGCGAAAACCTGGCCATGGACGATAGACGATGGACCATGGCCGAGTGATGTTCTGGGACATATACGCGCGGCCCATCAAATTCTCCGATAATGATAACGTTTTCTTGCCGGTCGCGGAATTAATATCAAAATCCATTATCGGCTATCGTCCACCATCCATGGTCAGTGTCCTTACACCTCCGTAAATTCAACCTCTCCCGAAGCCGTATCCAGCATGCAGAAGGAAAATTTTCCCGGCGCGGCGCTCCCCAGCGCGCCCGGATTGACCACGCGGGTCCGCCCGAATTGTTCGTCGCGCCGCCGGTGGGTATGACCGTGGAACACGAAATCGAAACCGCCGGATTGGATCGAGCAGGCCAGCCTCTCCGGCCGGTTGCCGTGCATCAGCGCAATCTGCACCCCGTCCCGCTCGAGAGTTAATTCCGCCGCGCAGGAAGACCCCATCCCAAGCCGGTCCACGGCCGCGCGAATTGCCCCCGGGTCGCGGTCCATGTTGCCGGTCACATACTGCAGAGCCCACCCGCGGAAAAGCTCGATGGCCGCCGCCGAGACCATATCGCCGCAATGGAAGATTTCGGATGCGCCGCGGCGACCCGCGAGCGCGAGGACTTTGCGGATCGCATGGCGGTTGTCGTGCGTGTCGGAAAGGACGGCAATCAGCATAGTCTTCGCGGCGTCTCCTGTTTCCCGAATGATGTCTGGAACCCGGGGAATTATACAGGGCCGGGGACAGGGTAAAACCTGGATCCCCCGAAATGCATTAACCCCATTCATGTCCCGGTTCATGGACCGCGCCGGGCATGACCTGAAAGAAGGTTTTCCTGTACTATCCATCCCGCCGGGGGGCTTGCCCGGTATCTATTAAATGAAAAAAGAATGGATTGGGTAGCTTGTCCTTGAAAAGCCCCGTTTCGGTAAACATAGAAAAACCAAAAAAAGGCAAATGATACGGAAAATCAATCGCTTTTCGAAAAATACCGGCGGCGGGGCTGGATTGACCGCCTGCGGGATTTCAACCGCCGGATTTTTCCCCCGGGGAAATGGAATCTTAGCAAGAAAATCCACTAGCCGTGGAAATTATCCATTCCGGCGAATAAATGGGGACTCCTTGTCTTTTTTCCATACCATCACAGGATGTTTCCATGGTTTTCTCACCTGCGATGAGTATTCACCAGCCTGTGGATAGAAGGGAAAGACGGGAGGGACCTTCCATGGGAGTCCTTTCGAATTTTATGTAATTCCCACCTTGACGCTGACATCCAAGTTATTTACACTATAAACATTGGATTTGGAAGCGTTTACATGGATTTCCAAATTCAGGGCAAAAACGCCAAAAAATTCCGGTTTCCCCCTTCCATGCAAGTGACTGGGAACCTGAAAAAAGGCGCGGGGAGTTCCCACACGTCTTTCGCCTCGTAACTTCCGGTATATGCCGGTTGCTGCGGCCGGCGGAAACAACCTGCACACGAAAAATTCATGGAGGCTTGGAATGTCGACAGAACGGGATGATTTTGTATCCGCCAAAATGGCGAACATGACGCTGGGCGAAAAAGTCGGCCAGACGCTCACCTTCACTTGGCGCGGCGCCTACCTGACGCCGTCGGGGGTCGAACAGATCACGAAGCTGCACGCCGGCGGCGTGTGCCTCGAGCCGTACGCGCTCGAAACCTGCAAGAACCTGTACTGGGGGCGTTCGCAGGTGGACAGCACCTTCAAGAAGCCGAAGGATTATTTCGACATCGCCCATACCTACTTCGACGACCATAACTTCGGCGTCAGCGTCTCCCCGGAAGAGTTGACCGAGGCGCTCAACGCACTGCAGAAGGTCGCCTTGGGCCGCCCGTCCGGGATCCCGCTCCACGTCACGATCGACATGGAAGGGGATTTCAAGAACGACTACACCTCGGGCGGCATCCGCCAGTTCATCCCGCCGATGGGCCTGACCGCGATCGGCGATCCGGAATTCACCTATAAGGTGGCGTACGCGCTCGGCCGCCAGATGGCCGCGATCGGCGTCACGCAGTTCTACCATCCCGTTTGCGACGTGAACATCAATCCGAAGAATCCGGAAATCGGCGTCCGCTCGTTCGGCGATGATCCCGCGGTCTGCGCCCGGCACGTGGAGGCGACGGTGCGCGGGTATCAGGACGCCGGCGTGGTCGCCACGGCCAAGCACTTCGCCGGCCGCGGCGATTCGGCCACCGACGCGCACGACGTGCTCGACGTCTGCCGGGCGGACCTGGCGCGGATGCGCGCAGTCGAGCTGGTTACGTTCTCGGCCGCGGTCAAGGCCGGTGTCAAGGCGGTGATGACCGCCCACACGATCTTCCCCGCTTACGACAAAACGCTTCCCGCCACGCTCTCGCCCGCGGTGCTGACCGGCCTGCTGCGCCAGGAACTGGGGTTCGACGGCGTGATCGTTTCGGATGCAATCGGCATGGCGGCGATCCTCAAGAAGTGGCCGCTGCCCAAGGCGTGCGCGATGGCGATCAAGGCCGGGGTGGATACGATTTTACTGAAGGCCGACGACGAATCCCGCTCGCAGTGCTTCTTCGGCATCAAGAGCGCGATCGAACGCGGCGAGCTTTCCGAGGACCGCCTCAACGACGCGGTCCGCCGGCTTCTGAACATGAAATACGACCAGGGGCTGTTCGAGAAGGCCGGGAAGATGGATCCGCAGCATACGACGGCCGTCGCCCGCAGCCGCGAGGTGATCGACCTCTCGCGCGAGGCGGCTCACAAGGCGATGCTGGTCGTGCGCGATCCGAAGCACCTCATCCCCCTCTCGAAGGAAAAGAAGATCCTGGTCGTCGAACAGCTCATCCCGTACCCGTTCCTGGGCAAGGACTTGTACAGCCATCCGCACATGTTCTGCGAGGAAATGACCAAGCACTCGCTTAACCTCATCCTGGACGACGCCGGGTTCCACGCCTCCGAGGAGGATGTTGAGGAGGCTGTGGAATTGGCCAAGGGGGCGGATCTGGTCGTGGTGACCAATTATTACGCGCGGATCGAAAAGCGCGGCAACAATCAGCACCTGGTGAAGGCGCTCAAGGCGGCCGGCCGCACCGTGGTCGTGGTGACCAACTATCCGTACATCGAAGGGACCACCCGCGAAGCCGATGCCGTCCTCTGCAATTTCAGCGGCTCGCCGGATTCGATCCGGCTCGCCGCGGACCTGCTGTTCGGCGCGATCCAGCCGTATCCCGCGACCAAAATGCCGATCGTGCTTCCGAAGGAAACCGAACTTGCGCCGCAAAAGCCATCCGCCGCGAAAAAGGCCGGGGTCCGGAAGGCCTCCGCGAAGAAGCCCGCCAAGCGGAAGGGATTTGCCTTCGGGGGCAAGTGCTGAGGTGCGTTCCGATCCGGCCGATGAGGGAGATTGCTGATGCCGAACAACGCCGATTTCGACGCGCGTGATATCTATACCATCCCGGGCCCGCAGGTCGCCGCCATCTATGAAAAAAACAGGATGACGGTCCACTTCCAGGGGATGTCGAAAACGCTGCAGTTTCCGCAGACGGCCGCCCTGCAGGGCGCGCCCACGTGCTCGGTCGGCGTTTCCCCTTATGGCCTGTACAACCGCCTGAACGACGCGGGCCGGCTGATTCTCATCAACCAGAAAGCGGTCCAATTCGCTTCCGCGCCGTTTATCCGCATCGGCGACAAATGCACGATGCTGACCCAGCGCAAACCGCAGATCGACGAAGCCCCGGACGACATCCCGGCGATCGAAAATTATTATCATCCTCCCGTCGACGAAAAGCGCGTCTCGCTCACCATCGCGCCGCCGGCCATGGAGATGGCGTTTAAACTGGGCCGGGTTAAGGTTGTCCGCCGGCTGATCTCGCCCTTCCTGGCGGGAAACGAAGAAACACTGATGCCCATCGGAGTCGAGGAGTACGAGGTGCAAAACTCCTCGGACAAACCGCAGTCCATCACGCTGGTTGTCCCGCGGCCTTCCCTGGTCGATCTGCAGGAGAAGGAGCTGAAGCCGACCGACCAGGACAGCATCTACATCAGCACCGCGCCGGTGTACGGGCATGTCCACAAGACCTTCCGGTCCGGCGGATTCCAGGGAGTGATGATGGCGAGTTCGGCGAGCCCGAACCGGATGGCGCTGGGCGTCCCGGACCTGCCGGGTGTGACGATCGACCTGCAACCCTACTTCTGCCTCAACCGCCTCATGCAGGATCTGCTCCTGAACGACGACGGCAGCTTCTACGAAAAGCGGGAACCGGCCGCGCGCAGCGATTACGGGGCGGCGATCGGGCTGACGTTCACCCTGCAGCCGAAGCAGTCGATCCGGATTCCCCTTGCCGTGGTCTTGGATTTTCCGGTGCAGGGCTTCATCGACGGCGCGGAGTTCGAGCGCCCGTACGTGCGGCGCTTCACCGACAAGGAATCCCGGACGGTCGATATGGTCCGGCTCGCGCTGGAGAAATACCCGGATTGGAAACGGCGGACGGCGGCGTTCCAGAAGAAGGTGTATCAATCCATCCAATCCGGCCCCGGCTACGCCAAAGACAAACCCGGCGCGCTGCGCCTGACCCGGCTGATGCTGAACGAACTGCATTTCCCGCTTTCCAACGCCGCGGTCTGGGTGGAGGACGAAAACGGCCGTCCACGCGCCCGGTTCCTGGAATGCTTCGACTACGCCTACATCAATCCCTCGGATGTGGACTGGTATTCGATGGTGCTGATGCTCTTCTTCCCGCAGGTCGAGGAGGAACTGTGCCAGAGTTTCGTCGATTCGATCCTGGCCGAGGATCCGACCCCGCGTTTCTACCACCTCCATTCCTCGTTTGTCGAGGCGCGCAAGCACTACGCCGAGCATCCGGAGGAGTACGAAGGCGAGTCGATGACCCAGATCCGCGACGCGTTCAAAGTCAAGGGCAGCGTGGCGCACGATGTGGGGGCCATGCCCAAAGGCCACGCCCTGCGCAACGTCAGCGATTACGCCTGGTACAACAACAACTACTGGGTGGATTTGTTCCCCAAGCTGGCGCTGCGCGTGCTGCGCAACCTGAAGTACATGGGGAATACGGACTTCCTTAAAAAGAACTGGGAGACGCTGAAATTCGGATTGAGCGCCCTCCGGACGCTCGATTTCGACGGCGACGGAGTCCCCGAGGGGTATCACGACGAGGTCAAGAACACCTTCGACAACCTGGTCCTGTTCGGCGCGGACGCCTACGATACGACGATGTTCCTCGCCGGCTGCCAGGCGATGATCCGGATGGCCGAGATAATGGACGACCCGGCCGCCAAGGCGCATATTCAGGAGGCCTTCGACAAGGCCCGGACCAGCCTGGAAGGATTGTGGCGGGACGGCAAAAACCGCAAGGGCGAGAAACTGCAGTATTACATCACCTGCTACGATCCGGAAACGGGGAAGACCAACACCGACGTCTGGACCAATCAGCTGGATGCCGTCTGGTACCTGCTCGCGATCGGCGAGGAACCGTTCATCCCCGAAGAGAGGATCCGGAAAATCCTCAAGACGATCTACCGCAACAACCGCACCACGATGGGCTGGGCGATGACCCGGACGGAAAACGGGAAGAAGGTGGAATCCGAGCAGGGCCAGGACGTGTACACGACTTCGAATTACGTATTCGCCCAGCTCCTGGATTATTACGGCTTCGTCCGGGAGAGCAAGGATGTCTACCGGCACATGGACCGGGTTGTCTTCGACTACGGGAACTCCCTGATCACGCCCGATAATCTGCGGGCCGAGATGGAAAAGGAAGCGGGGGAATCCGCGCCGGGCCCGCATTACATCGTCGCCGCCTATCCCCGCCCGGGCGCGGTCTGGACGCATCTCGCGCTGCAGCGGATTCGGGAACTGAAGGCGCGCGGAAAATCCGAAACAATCGATTCGCAACATCTGATAAAATTTGTCTCCGATCTGATGCGCCAGGAGTAGGAAAGCGGGATTTTCGCCGGGCGCGCGAGGACGCGCGGGCGAAGCCATTATGCCGAAGCAAACCGCAGCCTCCACCTCATACGATCTGACGTTCGTCGGGCACATGTGCTACGACGAGATCATCCCGTTCGGCGGGAAGCCGGTTGTCGCGCCGGGCAGCGCCGTGTTGTGCGGCGCGATGGTCGCCGCGCGGGTCGGGAAGCGGGTGGCGGCGGTGGTCAAGATGTCCCCGCAGGATAAACGCATCCTAAAGCCGCTCAAGGACGCCGGGGTGGATACGTACCTGATCCCGGCCCCCTTCACGACCTATTCGCGCGTGGCGCACGAAACCGAGAACGTCGACGAGCGCCGGCTCACCATCGTGCGCACGGCCGGCCGAATCGTCCTCGGCGAGGTTCCCGAACTCCACACAAAGGGCTTCCATCTGGCGGGGATTTCCGATTCGGAATTCGACATGGATCTCCTGCGGGGCTTGAAAGCCCGCGGCGGGCATCTCTCGGTGGACCTGCAAAGCTTCGTCCGGCAGATCACGCCGGAGACGAACGAGATCAAATTCGCCGACGTCCCGGACAAACAAGCCATCGTGCGGATGATGGACAAGGTGAAGCTGGATATCGTCGAAGCGAAGATCCTGACCGGGACGGAGGATCTGGAGCAGGCGGCTTTGATCGTGGAATCCTGGGGCTGCCCGGAAGTGGTAATCACCCACGCCGAGGGCGTTCTGGCGCGGGCGGCCGGAAAAACCCATTACGAAAAATTCTCAAACAAGTCGGTCGTGGGCCGGACCGGGCGGGGGGATACGACCTTCGCGGCGTATTTGTGCCGCAGGCTCGAGCACAATCCGGAGGATTCCCTGAAGTTCGCAGCGGCGCTGGTATCGATCAAGATGGAATCCCCGGGGCCGTTTCACGGGACGCTCGAGGATGTCTTCCGGCGGATGCGGGAAGACCCCGGACGATAGACTATGGATCATGGACGATGGAGATTTGCCCATCGACTATCGACATTGGCCGGTTATCGTTATTGGAATTAAGTGCGTAATCGATGCGGTTTACAAGCCACCAATGGGTAACTCCTTCGGTTGAAAAAAATCACCGGCAATTATCGGCCGCCGTCGATGGTCGATGGTCGATGGTCGACGTGGGCGCCAACCCACTCTACATTTTAACTAAGAAACCCGCAACCGCAGAATAGCTGCAGGAATTATGCGTATGATCGAAGCGGCAAACAGACTCCCGAAGGGATACTCCTTCGGTTGCGATACAATTGATCAACGACAATAATCGACCCTCGTCCGTGTGTGGATAGTCGAATTACCCATGGTTCATCGCCGGAGGGTTGGCCGTTGGGATCACCGGCGGTGCCGCCTTGGGTGCAGGCTGTGCTCTCCGCCGTCACCTGATTCATGTGCACCGTGATGATCGCGATCTGAACCTCAGGCCGGATGGAACCCGCGCAAATCATCCGGTCCGGCGGCGGCTCTCCCGGATCCGTCTACCCGACCCGGCGGCCGCGGATCTGCGCCGCACCCCGGATGGCAAGATGCCTTTTTCCACGAAGCTATCGGAACTACCGCCGTGAGAATTATCCTAGGCGAAGGAGTCATCAATTAACTGCGCGGCTTGGGCCGGCGATATCGTCCCCGCGAACAGCCCATAGATGGCTTCGTTCGTCGCGGAGGCTGCTGCGGCCGGCAGATACTGGTCGTAATACGTTTGAATGTACTTCGCTTGTACGGCGGTCTCCCAAACCGATTTTGGAAAAGGATCTCCGAGACAATCCCCGGCGTCCAGCACCGCCGGCATCGAACCCGGTACGGCCAAACGGCATACGATCTCTTTGCTGGTCAGGAATTTCAGGAATTCGATTGTCAACGGCGGAGCGTTTTTCCCCACAAGCCAGCCGGTGACTCCCCCAAGAATATCCTTTGAATCTCCATTCCCATTCTCTACTACTGGAAAAGGGAACCATCCCAAATTCGATCCAAGCCCCTTCCCGTCGCTGCTGTTGGCTTTCTGATTTTCCGATTCCCAATCGCCCATCAAATGAATCGCCGTTTTACCATTGCCGAATTCCGCTGACGCGTCAGGATACGTGGGTAAATTCAGAAAACCGGCTTGAAAGGGATGGGCGGAAATCAATGCTGTCAAACGCTCGCCCGCTTGCACAAAGGAATTCGTTGTAAAAGCGCCCGTTCCGGAGACTGCCTCCTCAAAGGCGGCCCGACCACCCAGACGGAGGGCAAGGTATTCCCACCAGAGCGCCCCCGACCATTTATCGCCCTCGCCCAAGGCAATGGGAACGATCCCGGCTGATTTCAACTTCCGTACATCCTCCAGGAATTCACTCCATGTCGTGGGAAGCGTATCAATCCCGGCCCGGAGGAAGTGGGCCTTGTTGTACCAGACACCGATCATAGAAAAGGAGCACGGCGCGCCGTATTGCCGGCCATTGAGGTTGTACGGTTCCAGAACGGAAGGCACAAACGTGCTGCGCCATGCGTCCGTCATCGACGGGGAGATGTTCTGCAGATAGCCGGACTTGGCAAAATTCCGGGCTGCGAAATCGCCGTCGTTCTGAAACAGATCCGGAGCATCTTCGGATTCCAAAGCACCAAGTATCCGGCTCTTATAGGCATCTCTTTCCATCGAAGAAATTTGTATTGTGACGGAAGGGTTCATTTCCATGAATTTCAAGGCTGCCATCTCAAGCGCAAGTTTCTGCGTGGAGTCCGTGGTGAAATGCCACCAAAGGATCGTCTCGGATGGCAGGGTGGCGGAGGGAATGTTCGCCGGGTTTGGGCTTGAGCTTGGAGTCTCCGCTACGGTTTCGGCGGGTGTGGCGGCGATTGTGTCCTGCGACACCAAATTTCCACCGATTACACTGCAACCAAGCCCGAAAAACAGAACACTGGATACCAATCCAATTGCGCGAATCGGCCATGTTTTGGAGAATACTTCGCTCATCGAAGGCTTTCCTTTCCACCGGCGGCTTTTCGAGGCGATAACCATTGGGTGATCGTTTTCGTAAACAGCTTGGAGGATTTCAGAGAATTATACAAGAGAATAAAGACAATTCCAAAAAGACTGTTTGTTTTTATTCGGTTTCAAAACCACTGCCTTTGGCAGTGAGTAGAATGAAAAGGTTCTTCCGGTGAAGTGGAAATTTTATTTAGACT
>JAFGCU010000006.1 GCA_016932475.1 Anaerolineales bacterium | reverse complement strand
TCGATCAGCATCGGCCAGGAGATCACCAACCACAGCCCGCGCTCGACGGTGGGGACCGCCACCGAGGTGTACACCTTTCTGCGCGTGCTCTTCGCCCGCCTCGGCCGCCGCCCCTGCCCGCATTGCGGGAACACGGTCGAACCATCCTTCCTGCCCGGGGCTGTGGAGTGGGACGATGAAACCGGCAGCGAGAATGCGTCGGATTGCCCGCACTGCGGAAAGCCGGTGCCGGGCATCAGCATGGCGAACTTCTCGTTCAACAAACCCGACGGCGCCTGCCCGACGTGCACCGGGCTGGGCGTGGTCGCCGCGGCGGATCTTTCCAAGCTGGTCGACGAAAAGAAAACCATCGCCGAAGGTGCGATCACGGGCTGGGAAGAATGGTACGTCACGCATTATTCCAAGAAGCTGCGCGCCGCCGCCAAGTACTACGGATTCGCGCTCGATCTGGAAGAGCCGATCCGGAAGTGGAACGCCGCGGCGCGTGATCTGCTTTTTTTCGGGACGGAGGATCCGCGGTTCCGGCGCCATTACCCCGATACCAAACCGGCCAAGACCAACGCCCAGGGATTGTTCGAGGGAGTCGCCACCAATCTGCTGCGCCGGCATGCGGCCCACATCCAGGATGAAGCCTACCGGGAGAAGGTCGAAAAGTTCCTGGTCCGGCAGACCTGCCCGGATTGCGGCGGATCGCGCCTGAAGCCGGAAAACCGGAATGTTTGCGTCGAGGGCAAAACCATCATCGAGGCCGCGCGGATGCCGATCGGCGAACTCTCCGCGTGGCTCGATGAGATCAGCCGCACCCTTCCGCCCGAGGCCGGGCCGGTGCTGGCGCCGGTGGTGGACGACCTGCGCGAACGGGTCCGGCGGGTGGTCGACGTCGGAGTCGGCTACCTTACCCTCGAGCGTTCCTCGCCGTCGGTCTCGGCCGGCGAAGCCCAACGCCTGCGGCTGGCGGCGCTTCTGGGATCCGGGCTGACCGGCGTGCTGTACGTGCTCGACGAGCCCACGATCGGGCTGCATCAGCGCGACACCGGGCGTTTGATCGGGGTCCTGCGCAAGCTGCGCGATCTGGGCAACACGGTCCTGGTGATCGAGCACGACATGCAGATGATCCGCGAGGCGGACCACGTCGTGGAGATCGGACCGGGCGCGGGGATGCATGGCGGGCGCGTGGTCGCCGCCGGTTCGCCCGCGGCCCTGGCCGCCGCCGATACCGTCACCGGACGGTACCTGTCCGGGAGGATTTCCATGCCCAATCCTGCGCGCCGCGCGCCCAACGGGAAAGCGCTCGTCATCCGCGGCGCGCGCGAACACAATCTGAAAAACCTGACCGTCTCCCTGCCGCTCGGGCTGTTCGTGGCTGTCACCGGCCCCTCGGGCTCGGGAAAATCCTCGCTGATGTTCGACATCCTCGACCGCGCGGCGCGCCGGAAGTTTTCCGGCTCGGATGAAATGCCGGGTGCGCACGATTCGATCGACGGCTGGGAGCACCTGGACCGGATCATCACCGTCGATCAAAGCGCGATCGGGCGCTCCACCCGCTCCAACGCCGCCACCTATACCGACACATTCACCCCGATCCGGGAGGCGTTCGCCGCCCGGCCGGAGGCGCGGAAGCGGAATTTCGCCCCCCGCCACTTTTCCTTCAACGTTCCGGGCGGCCGCTGCGAACGGTGCGAGGGCGCCGGGATCCTTCTGGTCCCGATGCAGCTCCTACCCCCCGCCGAAGTGCGCTGCCCCGTCTGCCGCGGCAAACGCTTCACACCGGATGTCCTCGCGGTGCATTACAACGGCTTCAACATCTCGGATATTCTCTCGATGACGATCGAAGAGGTCGGCGAGGTGTTCCGTGATATTCCTGAGGCGGCGTCGCGGCTGGATCTGATGATGGAAGTGGGGCTCGGGTATCTGCCGCTGGGCCAGAGCGCGAGCACGCTTTCCGGCGGCGAGGCCCAGCGGATCAAGCTGGCCAAGGAGCTCGGCAAGCGCGCCGGCGGCCGCACGCTCTACCTGCTCGACGAGCCGACTACCGGATTGCACGCGGCGGATACCGCGAAGCTGATCTCCCTGCTCCAGCGCCTGGTGGACGCCGGGAACACGGTCGTCGTCATCGAGCACAACCTGGATCTCGTCCGCTGCGCGGACTGGGTGATCGACCTCGGGCCGGAGGGCGGCAACGCGGGCGGATACATCATGGCGGAGGGCACACCGGATCGGATCGCCGAGGCCGAGAATTCGGTGACAGGGAAGTTCCTGAGGCCTTAAAAAAATCAGGATGTCTTTGCGAGGAGCGAAGCGACCCCGGCCTACCCCAACCGGGGCAGGCGAAGCAATCTCCTTCTTTTTCAGAAGGGGGAGATTGCTTCGCTCCCTCCGGTCGCTCGCAATGACACCTGTTTACAATCGGTGTAATCCGTTTTTATCCGTGTAATCCGTGTACAATGGTTTTATAAATTGGCGAGGAGAAGGATTTGGATTAATGGGAAAGCAAAAATTCTATGTCGTCTGGAAGGGCCGCAAGCGGGGAATATTTTCCTCCTGGGAGGAATGTTCCGCTTCGGTGAAGGGATACGTGGATGCGCAGTATATGGCGTTCCCATCCCGCGAACTGGCCGAGCAGGCCTTCCGCGGGCGGTACGCGGATTACCGCGACGGGCACGCCCGCGCGGCGAAGCTAAGCCGCTCCGGCGGCGACGGGCCGGCGCCGGATTCGATCGCGGTGGATGCGGCCTGCTCCGGAAACCCCGGACCGATGGAATACCGGGGCGTCCATATCGGCGCCGGGCGCGAAATATTCCGGCAGGGTCCGCTCAAGACCGGCACCAACAATATCGGGGAGTTCCTCGCGATCGTCCATGCCCTGGCGTATTTGAAAAACGAAAAACTGGATTGGCCGATCTACAGCGACTCGGTCCAGGCGATCCGCTGGGTACAGGGGAAACAATGCAAGACCAAATTGCCGAATACGGAGGAAAGCCGGGCGGTGTTCACCCTGATCGCCCGCGCGCAGGATTGGCTGCGCGAGAATTCTTTTGCCAATGATATTCGAAAATGGAAGACCGAAAAGTGGGGGGAGAGCCCGGCGGATTTCGGACGCAAATGATTCCACGAAGACACACGAAGAGAAATCTGAAGAACACGAAGAAAAAGAAGGATTAAAATCCACGAAGAGCACCAAGAGCACGAAGAATTTAGTAATAATTTTCTTTGTGCTCTTGGTGCTCTTCGTGGATTCTCTATTCCAACTCTTTGGATAAAACAGAATAGAACTTGGCCCGCGCGTCTTTCTCGCGCCAAGGCGCATGGCCGCATTTGGGGAGCAGGATGAACCGGAAATCCGAAAGGACGGTTTCCAGAGGCTTCTGCACGCCCTCGGCCGGGTGCGGATCGTAATCTCCGTGGATCGCGACAACCGGGCAGCGGATCTGCCTCCCGAGTTCAAGCAGTTCCCCGCTGCGGCGCATTTCCGACGCCGTGCGCCATATGGCCCGGTATATATTGAACTGCAGTTTTATCGTTTCATCCTGGACCGGCAGCGGGTGGAAGGTGTCCGTTTTGGCAAACAGCCGCCCCAGGCGGGCCAGGGAGGTCTGGTGGCTCTGCCCGGTAATGTCGTGCAACCGTTTCTGGGTCCGCGCGGCTTCGCGCTGTTCCTCTTCGCTCAGACGGCTCATGCGGGTGTCTTCAATTTGGGCCGCGTAGCGCACTTCGAAAGGCGGGCTCCCCACCAGAATGAGCTTGCCGGTGAGCGCGGGATGCCGCGCGGCGAGGATGTATCCGAGCCAGGCGCCCCACGACCAGCCGATCAGCACGGCCGGCCGCGACGCGCGCGATGCGAGGACGTTGCGCAGTTCTTCCACCTGCCCGTCAAGCGTATCCTCCGTCTGCAGCGGCTCGAGCACGCCGTGTTTGTGCGAAAGTTCGCGTGCCACAGGCGCCATCTCGCCCGGCGCGCCCGGTCCGCCGTGCAAAACGGCGATTCGAAAAGGAGCTTTTCCGTACGATCTGAGATTTTCCATAATTCCTTTGGTTGTTCCCTGATTTTTTTACGATAACTCGGGAAATTCTCACCGCAGAGCCGCAGAGGATGCGGAGATTTATTTTTATTGTCATCTCGGCGTTCTCTGCAGCCCTGGCCCAGCCCGACCAGGGCGGGCTCTGCGGTGAGGATTAACTCTTTACTTCCCCAACCAACTCGCCGCGGTCGATGGATAACAGCTTCACGCGCGAGAGGGTGTTCGGCCGGATATCCTCCGACTGCACCCGCACCCGAAGGAAGTTGCCGGTCAGGCCGCGGCGCAGGCCGCCGCGCGTATCGGCCTCCCACAGCACATCCATCTCACGGCCGAGGAACGCGCGGGAAAAGCTGTCCGCCGCCTGGCCGCCGATGTGCCGGGCCCACATCGCCCGGTGGCGCATATCCTCCGGCGCGACCTGCGATTCCATTTCCGCGGCGGCTGTGCCTGCGCGCGGCGAGAAGTGAAAGATATGCAGCCGCGCAAAGCGCATTCGCTCGACAAAACCGATGCTCTCGCGGAATTCCGATTCATCCTCGCCCGGAAAGCCGACCATGAAGTCGGTGGTCACCGCCAGGTCCGGAATTTGCGCGCGGGCCGCCTCCACGATATCCGCATATTCCTCGGGCGACGTGCGGCGGTTCATCCGCCGCAAGGTCGATCCGCAGCCGGATTGGAGCGGCAGGTGCAGGTGCGGGCACAGGCGCCCGTCGTGCCACAACCGGAAAAAGTCCGGATGCAGATCCCATGGCTCGAGCGAGGAAAGCCGCAGGCGCGGGATCGCCGTCCGGGAAAGAATGTCTTCGAGAAGATCCTCAAGCACCAAACCGTTTCCGAGGTCACGGCCCCATGCGCCGAGGTGCACGCCCGCCAGCACCGCTTCCTTGGCGCCTGAGCGCTGCGCGGCGAGGATATCCGCGAGGATCGCTTCCATCGTCCGGCTGTGAAGGTTCCCGCGCGCCAGGCGCGTGACGCAGTACGTGCAGGCGTTGTCGCATCCGTCCTGTATTTTAATGTAGGCGCGAGTCCGGCGGCGCGCGGGTATGGGAGAGGCGCCCGGAACAACGGCTGTCGGCGCTTCCCCGCCGAGGATCGCGCGCATGAGGCCCTCTTTTTCCGCGTTGAGGACAACCCGCGTCACGCCCGGTAGCCCGGCGGCGCGCACCGGTTCCATGGTCGCCCAGCACCCCGTTGCGACGATCCGGGCCGCGCCGTTGCGGTTGTGCGCCTGGCGGATTTTCTGGCGGCTGTCGCGTTCCGCCTCGCGCGTTACAGTGCAGGTGTTGATCACGATCCAGTCCGCGATTTCCGCGCTGGGCGCGATCTCGTGCCGCAGTGCAAGCGTCTCCGCCGACATGCTTTCGATTTCGGCTTCGTTCACCCGGCAACCGACTAGATCGAAGAAGACTTTCATGTATGTTCGACTTTTCCGTACCCGGATTACCCGGATTACCCCGATAGATTAATTGAACTCTCTGGAAAAGGATGTCATGCTGAGCGCCCGCCCCCCGAGCGATGAGCATCGGTGATTTTCCGATGCAAAGCATTCGCGACCGGGGGAAGCGAAGCATCTGTTCCTGCGTTTCTAGACCCTTCGCTGCGCCCAGGGTGACATTCTGAGTTTTCGTAGCAATGATTTGGTGTAATCAGAACAATTCCGCCCCCCTCCTCCTTCCCTCCCCCGTTTGCTTCCACTGCGCAGGATTGATCTCTACTTGCATCCGAAGCAAATAGGGGAGGTTGGGAGAGGGTCATGGTTTACGCACGATGAAATTATCGAAAATCAGATCGGAACCAGGATGGTCGTAGGCGCCCAGCCACAGCCCGGCATCGCCCGCGGCGAATTCCGCATCGGTGGCGGTGGAAACGAGCACGTCGTTAACATACAGCGACAGGCTGGTTCCGGAACAATCGGCGCGAAGATGGTTGGCGGAAAGGCCGGAATGGATCGCCGGATTGGATTTGAGCGATTCCCCCGAGAGCATGACCAGGTCCGCGGCCGCGCTGCGTTTTGCGATGCCGGCCTGGCCATCGCCGGAGATCATCAGGATGTAGAAGTTTTTCTCGTCCTTGTACCGGCACAATACCCCGAAGACATCCGCGTTCGGCCCGCTTTTTTTGGTGACATCCACTTCGATCCGTACATCGCCGGGGAACCGCCGGCCGGGAGTCGCCCATATGTAGTAATTGGCGGTAGCGGAGAAAATCCGGTACGTCTCGCCGGCGTAATCCGTCACGCCGTCCGCCCCTTGCACCCTGTCCCACCCGCTCCCGGGATTGGAAAAATCATCCTGGAAATACACGTCGCCCTGGGGCATACTCCAGACGCCGCAGGACGCAAGCAGAAAGGGGAGCAGGAAAATGGCGATTCGGTTTTTCATGGTCTCGGGAAGATCCGCCGGAAGGCTGGGATCGGGAGCATACGCGGTGTAAAGAATACAACACTTATCGGATTGTGGCAATCCATGGGGAACCCGGCGGAAAGGTCCCTGGATTGTTCCATGATATATTTCGACGCAACCCTGGAAATTCGACCGGGAGAAGACAACCATGAAATCCAAATCAGTTCTTATTTTTTTCGTTTCCAGCCTGGCGGCGGCAAGCCTGTCTTGTTCCCTCTTTTCCGGCACCGGCTCCGGTACCGGAGCCGGGGATTTGGGAAAGCCGCTGGCCGACAATCTGCCGGAGGAAACGCATCCGGGGGATTACATCACCTATCAGGGATACTTCTTCGCCGTCCTGCAAGTGCGCGATCCGGCGTCCGCCGGCGGGGGAAATATGGGACTGGAGCTTGTTATCGGCAATCAGAGCGGAGCCCTGTCTTCCCCGTTCAGTTTTTCCTTCGGAGGGGTTGCGGATGAAAGCGGCCGGGTCTACGGCCAGGCATTCGAAAATTACGGATCGGAGATCCGAATCGATCCGACCGGTTTGCTGGCCCATGGGGAACGCGCCCGCGGTTGGCTGGATTTTTCCATTCCGGCGGGAGTGCGCCCTGTTTCGCTGGAAATGAACCTGATCAATCCGGCGGGCGGCTGGATCACCTATCAATATGGAATAACCCCGGCGCCGGACGGGTACGTGCCGTTGCAGGCGGACCTGGCCGGAAAATCCTTCGATTCGGTTGCATTCGGAAAAAAGGCCGAGCAGGCGGGATGCGCGTTCAAGGCGGTTCGAGTGGAGGATAACCTGGAATCGATCCCCAACCTCTTCTTCCGCTTGCCGCCGGGCGCACGCGTTCTCGGTGTCGAGGTGGAGATCGGAAGCACGGGAGATTCAACGGTGATGATCCGCGAGGTCAGTGTCGTGGACGGCGGGGGATATGTCTACCGTTTGGAGGGATCGGGAAAAAAGATGGAACAGGGTCAGCGCAGCGTGGAAGCGGGAGAACGTCTCGAAGACGAGTTGTATTTCGTTGTCCCGTCCGGCTGTACACCGGCTTCCATCCGGCTGATCTGCAACAACCTGTCCGATCCCATGGAGGATATCCTATTGCGCTCGGCGCTCGGCTGATCTTCTCCCCGCGCAAAGCAATTCCACCGACGCCGAAACGAAACCTCCGCCGGGTCCATGCCGGCGGAGGTTTGCCCAAAGAGGAGGAGTTGTTTCCGTCAACTCAACGTGCGCAAACATCGTACGCCGGTTTTTATTTTTCGTCATTGCCGAATGTCATAGGAAGGGGGCGACGGTTGGCGTATAATGCCGTCCGCCGGGTGTTTTTTACGCGCACGTTACGCTTGACGTTGAACCGCATCGAATGTTCTTTATGCCCAATTTATGAGAGACCTCACCGCGCTTCGCGCGCGACTCCGCCAGGCCGGATTGAAACCGGCTTCCTCGCTCACGCCTCCTGTACGAAAACAGCCCGCCATTCCCATCGACTGGCCCGGCCGCGAAGTGGTAACCCCTGCCGGCATTTATTTTCTGGCCGAATTCGGATACGCCGCGGATTGGCGGCACGGGGGAAAGCCGCTGGCAAAATTATTGGAGACCACGCCGCTGCCAAGTTTCCCCGGCCTTCCAGCGGATATGTCACCGGCGGATATGATCTTCATGGATACCGAAACAACCGGGCTGGCGGGCGGCGCCGGAACGCTCGCGTTCCTGGTCGGCACGGGATACTACACCGCGGAAGGTTTTGTGCTGCGCCAGTATTTCCTGCCCGATCCGTCCGGCGAAGCCGCGATGCTTGAGGCTTCCCTGGCCGAAATGGAATCCCGCAAAACGCTGGTCACCTTTAACGGGCGCGCCTTCGATGTGCCGATCCTGCAAGCCCGCGCCGCGCTGCGCCTGCGGCGGCTGGATGCGCTGACCGGGATCGCCCAGTTCGATCTGCTCATCCATGCGCGGCGCCTGTGGAAGAGCCGGCTGGAATCCTGCGCGCTTCGGAATCTGGAGACGGACCTCCTGGATGTGCGCCGGTCGTCGGAGGACGTGCCGGGCAGTCTGATTCCGTACCTCTACCGCGAGTACCTGCAGACCAACGACCCGAACCTGATGGCGGGAGTGCTTTACCATAACGCCCAGGATATCCTCTCGATGGCCACCCTGGCCGCGGAAGTGGCCGACCGGTACCGGCGCGCGCCAAACGAGTTTGAAGATCCGCTGGATGCTTTGGCGATGGGATTCATTTACCGGAACATGGGGCGCCTCCCGCTCGCAGAGCAGAGTTTCCGCGCCGCGCTGCAGGCCAGCCTGCCGGGAGCGGACCGCGTCCGCGCATTGGAAGGATTGGCCAATCTACTGAAGGTCAGCGGCGGGTACGAGGGCGCGGCGGAATTGTGGGAAGCCTGGCATGTTGCCGCGCCGGATGATCCGCTGCCGTGCATCGAACTGGCCAAGTTTTATGAATGGCGGAGGCACGATTTGGAGCAGGCGGCGCGCTGGGCCGCGGATGCCCTTTCATCGGCTGAGCGGATTCCGCCTGCCGGGCGCCGGCGAGATCTGGGGCGGGCGGTGACCCACCGCATCCTGCGGTTGGAGAAAAAACAAAAAAGCGCGGCCCGGAAAAAGCGGGCGCGCGCTTAGCTTTTCCGTCCTAACCCCCACTCCCCCTTCCCCGTACGGGGAAGGGGGAGTGGGGGCCGAAGCCCAGGTAATTTTCCTGGGCGGAGGCGTGGAGAGGAGGCCGGGACGGCGCATTTATTTCCGAATGGTCTGCTTCAACGTCCCGATCCTCCGTAGAATCCCAAGCATTCCGAAGACATACAGGAGCAATAACCCCACTGCAATGCATAGGAGAGCTACGCCGATCTCCCCCCTCTCCGGTAGATGCCTCCAGCTCGTGCTGAAAAGGATGAAAAGAATTGGAAAGAAGATCACCAAAAACCACAGGACCCGCCGGTACTTTAAAATTTTTGATTCCGGATCGGTGAAAATCTCGGGCTCCTCACCGGGCTTTGCTTCCTTGCGGAAGTATTCCCAGGCCGACATTTTTCCCACATGCTCCCAGCCGGCATCGCGGAAAAGCTGCAAGTACGCTTCCCGGTCCTGCATCCTGGAGGTTTGAAAATCCATGCGGTAGGCGTAACGCATCGGTTCGCCTTTCCGGAAATAGTACACGCCCGGAACGCCCAACTCCGAAAGGTGCCACCCCTCGCGGGACAAGCTTCCCAGCCATTCCTCTTCGTGGTCGTCCTGCCAGGCCCAGAACCAGCGGAATTTCCAGCACGTATCTGTTTCCATTGCGGTTGTCTCCTTGCCATCCTGTTACAGGCGGTTCTTGAATTCGGCGGCGCACTTATTCATGATCTCCAGCCGCTCGATCTGCTTTGAGAGGACGCGCCTTCCCTTGGCGGTCAGGAGGTAGCTTTTACGGCGCTCCTCCTCCTTGACCATCGCGATCAGGCCTTCTTCCTCGAAACTGGTGAACATGCCGTACAGGGTCCCGGGTCCGATGGTCACGCTTCCGCGGCTGATCACCTCCACTTTCTGCATCACGCCGTAGCCGTGGAGCGGCTCCACCAGGGAGAGCATGACGTAAAACATGGATTCGGTCAGGGGAAGGTACTTTTGAATCTCGTCGGCCTTGGTCATGATTCCCTTCCTTAGTATCGGATACCGTTGTACCGGAAGCCGCTGTAACGCAGAGCGATATAGCGACAACCGATATAGTAGCATAAATAACAGGCTTGTCAATCCCCGGATTCAAGGGAATGGATGTCGGCTGGAAAGCCGCCCTGGACAGCCGGCCAACGGGATGGCCGGAGGATGGAGGGGGCTCCTGCGCTTTTTGGATAAAATGGGGGGAAAGGCATCCGGGCGGCGGTCCGGCCGCCTCCCGGTTCCGCATTCCGCACCGGCGGGGATTTCAACCGTTGAAACTTCTTTTCGATTTTCTGAACAGGATTTTCGGTCTGGGATTGCTGGCGCTGGGGTTGTCTGCCTGCGTGTTTTTTTCGCACTTCGGCGCGAAGGCGATCCATAACGAGAATCAATTGCGCGAAAGGGGCGTTGTTACGGATGCCGAGGTCACCGGGATCCGGCCCGATGCCGGTGACGAAAACGATGTCGGCTACGATATTCAATTTCAATTCGTCGTGGAAGACGGCGGCACCCGATATTCGTACGCGGATGTTCTCAACCGCCGCAACCTATGGTATTCCCCCACGCAGGCGGAATGGAGTTACATCCGGGAAACGAACCGGATCCGGATCGTTTACCTTCCCGGCGATCCATGGGTGAACCGCCCCCTCGGCAGGAACCCCATGATGGATTCCATCGCCGCCCTGGCGATGGGTCTGATGGCGGGTGCGCTTTGCCTGATGGGGGCCGGTGTCTGGGTAAAACGCAGACTGCGGTGGAATTACTATAGGAACCGTCTGCGCCCGGAAACCATCGACGCCATTGCCCATGCCCTGAAGCGCATCCAATCGGAAGGCGGCGGCCGGAATTTTGTCTTTTTCACGCTTGGAAAAGACCCGCGATACTGGATTCAATGCGCCGGCCGGCCGGGTGCGCGCACGCTGCAGGCGACGGCGGCGGATAACAGGTCTTTGCGAAAACCGTTTGACTTGACCGGGAGTCAAATTTCCCGGTTGCGGTCGCTGGAGTGGAAGCGCCCGTCCCTCAGAAACCCCGATCATTATCATCGCGAGTGGTGGGCCGCGAACGATGCGGACAGGCGGCGGATCGCCTGCGAAATCATGCAGACATTCCACGAGGTATACGGATTGGAATTGGATCTTCCCCCGGTGGTGCATCTTGGAATCGCCGACGAACCCGCTTGAGCCGTCCCGAAAATAGTTGGTAAAGGATTGGGAAAAAACCGCCCGGATTTGTCGATCGCTCCTTGGACGGAACGGCGGCGCGCGCTTTCGGGTATGCTAGAATCTCCTGAAATATTATGCGCATCGTCCGCTTGTCCCTCGCGAACTTCCGAAATTACATCCGCCTCGAAACCGCGTTCCCGCGCGGCGCGATCCTCCTGGCCGGCCCGAACGCCCAGGGGAAAACCTCGCTCCTCGAGGCGGTCTACCTCTTCACCCACGCCCGCTCGCCCCTGGCGGACAACGACCGCCAGTTGATCAACTTCCTGGCGCTGCGCGAGGAACAGCCGTTTGCGCGGCTGGAGGCGGAAGTGGAGGACAGCAACGGCCCGCTGCGTCTCGAGCTGCGCCTGTTCTACGAACGCACCACGGCGGGCGAACCGCGCTTCCGCAAGGATGTCCTGGTCAACGGCGTGAAGCGCAAGCCTTCGGAACTTCCAGGCGTTTTCCGCGCACTGCTTTTCCTGCCGCAGGAGCTGCGGGTCGTCGAAGGAGCGCCCTCCGACCGCCGGCGCCATCTCGACGAAGCGGCGGCCCAGGCGGATCCTCCGTACCGGACGGCGATGTGGGATTATCACCACGCCCTGACCCAGCGCAACGCGCTGCTGCGTGCATTGCAGGAAGGCGGCGGCGACCCAAGCCAGCTGGATGTGTGGGACGAGCCGCTTGCGGCGGCCGGTTCGGCGCTGCTCCTGGGACGGGCGCGCGCGCTGGCGGAAATTGAAACCCTGGCCGCCCCTCTCCACCGCCGCCTGACGCACGGCCTGGAAACGCTTCACATCCGTTACCACCCGGCTTGGGATCCTTCGCGCCCGGCCGGGGATGCGGACGGCTTGCAGCATGAACTTCCGATCGACGCCGTGGTGGATCATACAAAATGGAAGGCCGACCAGGTGCGGGGCATGTTTCTGGACCACTTGCGCGCCACCCGCGATCAGGCCGTCCGGCGCGGGCTCACGATCGCCGGTCCGCACCGCGATGAAGTCCGCTTTCTGGCCAATGGGATCGATCTGACCACTTATGGATCGCGCGGGCAGGCGCGCACGGCGATCCTCGCGCTGAAACTTGCGGAGGTGGAATGGCTGCGCGCCCGCGGCGGCGAGTGGCCGGTCCTGCTGCTGGACGAGGTGTTTTCCGAACTGGATATGCGCCGGCGCGAAGACCTGCTGGCCGATCTCGCCTGCGCCGACCAGGTGTTCACCACCGCCAGCGACCCGGAGATGCTGCCGGCGGGTTACCGCGAATGCGCCCAGGCCTGGTGGGTGGAGGGTGGAACCTTGAAGCCGTATTCACCGGAGACGGAAAAATCATAGACAGGATTTACCGGATTATTCAGGATTTCCGTACTTATTAAAATCCATTTGCGTCTTTGCCCCCTCGCGTCTCCACGTTAAGGTTTTTCCTCAATCCGGTAATCATCGAATTCCACATCCATAAAATCCGTCCGGATCCCGCCGTAACCGGTTGCGATCATCCCGGATACGGGACCCACAGCAACTTCGGTTTGCAGCGCCAGTATCCAGAATCCGCTCCGGTCCGGATCGATGTACAGCCGGATCGTCACGGCATCGCCGCCGGCCTGCACCGCCGCGCGCAGGCCGATCCATTCCTGATGCGGGATCAGATTCGGCGAAGAGGCGCGGTGGTACGTTCCGGGGAACCACGGCGCTTCCGCCATGGTGGTGTAGACGCCGGCGGATTTCATTTTAATCACGGCGGATCCGTCGACGCGCACACCGGCGTACAAAAGATTGTCGGCGTCATGGTACCGGATGAACAGCAAGACGCCGTTGGAGGAATTGCGGTTGGCGCTGCCGCTTAAATTATCCCCGACGATTCGAAAGTACACCTGCTGCTCGGGGTATTGCCACTGGGCGCGGGTGATCAAACGGAAAAGGTTTTGCGGGTGCGCTCCCTGGTCCGTGTCCCATGGATTGGTCCGATTGTAAATATCCCTCCATGTCGATCCGGCGGGGGCTTCCCCGGTCCAGGTGCTGCCGATCCCGCCCCGCTGCAGGAACCAGCCGCCCGAATTGAGCCACCAATCCGGACTGGCGCTGCGGTCCATCCGGTCCGTTTCCTCCAGCGCCATTTCCGAATCAAACCCGCTTGAAAAATGCGGCGGTTCGGTTGGCGTCGAAGTGGGAGAAATGGAGGCGGTGATCGCGGCGCTTGGTGTGGAGGATGGCAATGGGGTCTTCGACGCGGTTGGTGCGGCCGTCGGGGCAGGCTTGGAAATTACCGTCAAAGAAAAACACAGCAAGGGCAGAAGGAAGGCGGACGCCGTCCGGAGAGGTGTTTTCATAATGGGGGATTAAAACCTTTTCGCCGCAAAGCCTGCCCTGGTCGGGCTGGGCCAGGAACGCAAAGGGCGCCAAGTAAGATTAAATTCTTTGCGTACGTTGCGGCTTCGCGGGAAAAGGGGTTATTCAAAAGGCTCGGACATCCAGTGAAATCACTTCCAGGGCGCTTTCGCCTTTTTGCCGGCTCCAGACGCTGACCCCGATCATGCCGTGGTCGGACGTGTGCTTCAAAAGCGTTGTTTCCACGCTCCAGATGCCGTTGAGCAGGCAACGGACGGTGTTCCCCTTCAGCGAGATCCCGGCCTGGATCTCCAGACCCTGCAGCAGGCTCAGGTCGGTGTACCATCCCGGTCCTTCGACCGTCTGTCCGTCGATCTGCTCCCCGTAGGAAACCCCGTTGAGCCCGAACGAACAGTAGACGAAATTCTTGTTTCGGTCCACGCGGGCCAGGATCGAGAAGGATTCCCCCCGCAAAAGGCGCGCGCGGAGTGTGAGGTCGTAATCCGTCCACAGGTACGTCCCGTCGAGATAGGAGGAGGCGCCGGTGGTGTCGCTTTCCGCCGCGAGCTGCAGCCGGCCGGGCGTGAATTTTACCTCGCCCCACCCGTCGGTCCATCCGGGGTTGCCTTCCATCCTGGTGGAGAAGTCCGCCGGCTTGTCCTCGCTGTCTTCGACGGTCGCCAGCAGCTTGGCGGCGTCCCACTCCGGTTCCACTTCGATCCGCCGGACCATGAAATCGTCCGTCCCCGGGTAGTTGCGGACGACCGCCTCCCCCCAGACCTGATAGAACGCCATCCCGAAAAGCGCGGATGCCGCCTTGCGGATGGCCGCCGCGGCCTGCCCGGCATGGTTGGAGCTGACCTGTCCGTAATCCCCGTAGGGGTAGGCGAACGCCCGCACCGGTTCGCCGAACCGGGTCTCCAACTCGCGTTTGGATTGAAGGAGGTCGAGCGTGATCCGCTGTTCGTATTCCACATCGGTTTCGAGCCGCCCGGCGGTGGACAGCCAGAGCTTGTTGCTCAGGACGTGCCCGGTCTCGCCGGTCCGGCGGATCGGTTCCGATGTATGAATGCCATGGCCGTGTGACCCGAGTTCCCATCGTCCGGAGGCGACCATCGACTTCAGCTCGGATTCGGTCAGGTAGAAGTCGTTTTCTTCCGAAATCATCGAGGTGATGACGAAGATGGCCGCCTGGTAATCCAGCGCTTCGAGGATCGGATCGGCCGGGTAGTAGCTGTCTTTCCGGCCGTCGTCGAAGGTCAGCAGAAAGGATTTTTTCGGCAGCGGCTTGTGGCGAAGGAGAAAATCCTCGACCTCGGCCAATCCGACCGTCCGGTAGCCTGCCTGCTTGAGGGCGTACATCTGGGTTTTAAATTCCTCCCAGCCGACCAGGTCATCCGTGGCCTGCTCGTGGATCCCGTGATACAGGAGCACCGGCAGCGACAGCGCGGATTCTTTTTCGTCTCCTGTTGCGGTTGGAAGGAGGGTTACGATTTCCGGTGTTTTCAAGGCGAGGTAGGAAAACTGATCCGGCATCCCGGTCCGCCAGAATTCGAGTTTCCGGCTGGTGGGGACTTTCTGGCCCAGAAAATGGCTGCCGCCGAACATCAGCAGCGCCAGCAGGAGGAACAGGAAGAAGAAGACGTTTTTCGTAGTTTGAAGATTCTTGATCATGCCGGTTATCGCGTGCCCCACTTGCGGTTTTGAATCGTGGCGACCGAATAGAACAAAACAAACGACAAAAACACCATGTTGATCGCCGACCAGACGAAGACGAACGGCCAGTATTTGTTTTCGCGCGAGAGCCACCGGTAGTAGAGGGTCATCACGAACGACATCAGGAACACCCCGGAGATGTAATACACCGGCAGCGCGCCGCGCAGGATGGGCCCGAGGATCAGCGACTTGACGGCGATGAACGGCGTGATCAATGAGATGATCAGCAGCGGGAAGAAATACGTGAGCGCCACGAACGGCTCGCGCCGGATGATGAAGGAGCTTGCGAAAATGGAGTTGACCAGCCAGCCCTTCTTCCAGCGGATCTGCTGTTTGAGGAATTTCCGGAACGTATCCGGGCAGATCGTATGGGCGCGCACCTGTTCCGAGTAGATCGTCCGATAATTCTGGCGGAGCACCCAGTTGGTCAGCGCGCGGTCTTCGCCCCAGGTGACGGGCAGGCCGAGGAATTTTTCCGCCAGCCACCGGTCGAGGATCGGCAGGATGATCTCCCGGCGGTACGCCGAAGAGCACCCGCTGCAGCAGAACACGGTCATAAAGGTGGATTCCGCCGCCTTCAGGATCCGGAAGGATACGAAATAATAGGCGGCCTGCATCCGGGTCAGCCAGTTTGTCTCGGCGTTGGCCGGATCGGCGTGCGCGCAGATTGCGCCGATCTCCGGATTCTGGAAAGGCCGGATGAGGTTGCGGAAGGTCTCGGGCGAGATGTAACTGTCGCTGTCGAGTTGGACGATGATCTCGCCCTTCGCCATCCGGATCCCCTCGGCCATGCCGTGGCGCTTCCCGCGGTTTTCCTTCCAATCCACAATCACCAGCCGGGGGTGGCGCTTCTGCAGGCCGCGGAGGATATCGATCGTCCGGTCGGTGCTTCCGTCGTTGATCACGATGACTTCGAGCTTATCCTTCGGATAGTGCGCGTCAAAGCACTGGGTCACCGTTTTGGCGATGGCTTCTTCCTCATCCTTGCAGGGGATGACAAACGACACCGCGGGTTCGTATGCGCCTGCGGCGGGGTTGTCGGTGGCAGAAAGATAGAGGTGATTGGTCCGGCGGTAGAGAATCGCGCTCATGAGGCGCGAAAGCTGGAACATGGTGATCCCGACCGTGTAGACGAACAGCAGCGGATCCCCCACGAGCGCGATGGAGGATCTGGACTTCAAATAGATGATGACCAGAAGGGTAACAAGCGCCATGAACAACAGCATGGACCGATACAATGCGTTCTCGATCCATTGCCAATATGGCCGACCGTCCAGAGTTCCCCTGCGCGCGGCGGGTCTGGGTTTTGTGATAATGGATGATTCCATAATGAATTACAACGAAGGATAGCCCGGATACCCGCGTCCGAATAGGGTACGCTTCTCCTACGGGACTTCTCGATGACGACGATCTTAATGGGAATAAAAAATTTTCCTTGCAGCGATTCGACCATTGGTATTTACCCAATCGTCCTGGAAGCATGATCCATTTGGAATTAATTGTGCTGAAAATGTGAAAAAACGGTGAAATGTTCGATGAGGGAGGTCATCCCAATGTTTTTTTTTGAAAACACAAAGACACTAAGGAAACCATGAAGGAGTTGATCTTTTAGTGTCTTCGTGTCCTGGTGGATACACCTTTTCGGTATATATCGATTATCGTCGATAAATTATTAACTGCGTAGGCACAAAGTTACGAGAAAAGCCTATCGGGCCTTGTCGGTGATGCCTATTCCTAATCCGTCTACGGACATCTTTCCTTGGTAATGGAGGGGGAGGCTCCGCCACCCAACGGTTTTTTCGATGGCATCCCCGCCCGGCGCGGATACTGCGGAGGCGTGGCGGCCGTTTTCCGGATGACGATCAGGTACCGGGCTTCGGCGATCCCGGGCAGTTCGATCGGCGTGATTTTCTCCACCGCGCCGCCCAGGAGCCGCAGGGCGCCGGCCGCGGCATGCGCTTCGGCCGGCCCGTTTTCTCCTTTTTGCGCAAGCGCAAATCCTCCGACCTTCACCAGCGGCAGCAGATATTCCGCCAGGACGCTTAACTCGGCCACGGCCCGGGCGACCGCCCAATGATGCTGCTCGCGGTGGGCGGGATTCTGTCCGACATCCTCCGCGCGCGCGTTCAGGACCGTAACCTCCCGCAAATTCAGCTCAGCGGTGACATGCCGGCAGAAATCCGCCTTTTTGCGGATTGATTCCACAAGTGTAAGACGGATTTCCGGCACGGCGATCTTGAGCGGGATGCCCGGGAAACCCGCGCCGGTGCCGATATCGATAACGCGCATCCCCGCATGCATCGGAATCGCCTTCAGACAGGAAAGCGAATCCAGAAAATGCTTGGTCCGGATGTCTTCGCGCCCGGTGATCGCGGTCAGGTTGAACCGCCGGTTCCAATCCAGAAGGATTTCCTCAAATCGCTCGAAATCGCGGATCTGGGTTTGCGTGAGGGAGATGCCTGAAACGGGAAGTGCGGATGGAAGGAATTGGCTCATTCGATTCGACCGGTATCCGAAGGATCCAGGCCTATCCGTGAGGCGGCGGCAGGCACAGGTAGGCATCCCAGATAGTGTACAGGGGAACGGCGGAGTGGGCTTGGAAGATCCGGAAGACATCGGCGGATGTCATGACGGCGCCCAGCCCGGTGCTTTGCAGTTCGCGCAGGCTTTCCGCGAAAGCCTGGTTGCCCATTTGTTGCCGCAGCGCATGCAGCATCGTCGCGCCGCGCAGGTAGACCGTATCCACATAATCGCGGAAACGGGTGAATTGGTATATGGGATGATCCACGCACTGATGGGAGGGGTAGCGATCCACGCGGGTCCACCACCACCAATCCACCAGGCTCGGATACGCGCGTTCGTAGAAAATCAACTCGCTGTATACGGCGAAGGATTCGTCCAGCCATGGGTCGATCGCCTGGTCGTTCCCCACCCGGCCGTACCACCACTGATGCGCCGTTTCGTGGGCGGTGATGGCGGTGAGGTAATCCGCCCCGTTGCCGGTGTAATCTGGGAACAGATCCGGATTGAGGAACACCAGCCCGTCGTATTCCATGCCGTCGGGAAGCTCGGATTCGAGGACCGTAAACCGAGAATGGGGGTAGGCCCCGAACCGCTCGGAGAAAATCTCGACCGACCGCGCGGCGATGTCGGCTATGATTTTTCCCTGCGCCTCATAGTGCGGCCGGGTATAACCGAGGATCTCCACATTGCCGGCCGTCCGGATGAATGGGATCTGGGTGGTCAGGGCGAACGCAAACGACCGCCCGGTGAAGAGGAAGTGATGCGGCGTCCCGCCCGCTTCCGAAACGCCGCTGGCCGCAACCCGGTAGGCCGTATCACTCTGAACATCCAGAAGGATGTCGAAATCGGCGTAAGGGAAGCTGAGGTGTTCCCCGACCTTCCCGGGCGCGTGCGCCAGCCAGCCTTTCCCTTCCCGGTACGGCGGGAAAGAAGCGTACCAGTCCCCGAGTACGATCTGATAATCGTTCCATCCGATTGTGGCGTCTTCCTGCGCGATGAGGCGCCGGTATTCCAGCCGCAGCCAGACGGTCTCGCCGGGTGCGAGCGGCGCATCGAGCGGGATTCGCAGCTGGCCGTTCTCGATCGAAGCCGGGGCCGTTTGGGAGGCGCGGTTGGCGGACAGGCTTAGCAGCTCGAACAGCTCACTGCGGCGCGCGGGCTCGAACTGCAGCACGAGTCCCGGGATTGATTCTGCGGAGTGGTTGGTGTAGGTCACTTCCTCGCGGACCGTGAGCGACATCATGCCGCCGTTCCCGCCGGTGGTCAGCAGGGTGTCGAGGACGGCTTCGATCCGGTACAGCGGACGCTCGCGGGGAGAAGGCGCGGGTTCGGGAGCGGATGCGGTTGTCGCGGCCGGATCGGCGACGGTTGCGCCGGATGGAGTCTGCGTGGGTGTGCGCCCGCCGGAAGGGGACGGCGCAAAAACCGCCGATGGGGCGAAGGCCGTTCCCGCGGAACAGGCGCATAGGCAGAGGAACAGGAGGCCGCAGGCGGCGGAACGGATGGACGCGGACGGAATCATGGGACGACCTGTCTGATGGAGAAGCCCGGTTTATCGAAAAGCCGCGGAGGAGGTTAAGGCTCCGCGATCACCGAGAAGCGTGAACCGTAATTACCCGGAGGATAATCGTTTAGCCCGGTCCATCTCGATCGCGTTTGAATTTCGAAGGGGTGAATCCACCGCCTCATTCACCCGTCGGTTCGAGAGGACGGTCGACCATTCTCTGCAAACACACCCGCCGCTGTTGGATCCATCGAATACCCGCTAATGAGCCCCCTCGGGCGGGAGATGAACATCGATTTGGAGTACCGTTTCGGCGGCATTGATGTAATCCAAAAAAAATTTTCCATGAAGATATGTGTGAAAAAAGCCATCCCGCAGCCGGGAAAACCCGCCTAGCCTTTCACCACCACAACAATCGTCTGGCTGTATTCCCCGGCGGCGAATTCGTCTCTCCCGTCGCTCGTCATCGCGCTGTGCGTATAGCGGATCTCCAGAAACACCGACCTATCCTTCGGCCAGCCGGTCATCTTCGTCGACCAATTGCGGCAGATCCAACCGCTAATCCCCTGCCGATCGTAGATCCGGATGAAATCATCCTTCAGGCGAACCTTGTCGATCCAGAATTCCACTTCCAAAGTGCCCAGGAAATCATGGAATGCCGCATCGGTGGTGCAAAAAAAGCAGTCCCATAGCCAGGCGCTGTCATGGGTGATTTCGACGGTGTAGGCATTCGAACCGGGGGCCGATAGTTCGCGGAATTTTGTCAGGGTCCAGATCGAGGACACCGTTTCCAGCTCCGAATCCGACGGCGGCTGAGCGGTCAGATGAACCAGCGTAGGCTCGATGGTGGAGGATGGAGTCTGGGATGCGGCTTCCGTCGGGGATGAGGAGACCATCGGGGTCAGGGTCACGGTCGGGGTGGAGGTCGGTGTTTCCGTGACCGGTTCGCCCTTGATGATATCGGGAAGGCTCGATTTCCCCGTCAGGAAGATGAGGAGGCTTGTGATACCTGTAAGAACGGCGATGAAACTGGCCGCCGGAAAGGTGCTTTTTCGCGCGGGGTTGCCTTTTTTCGAATCCACGGCCTGCTCCCGGAGGATCGCTTGCACATGAACGCGGGATATTCTACCAACGATTCCGTCCGGGCTTCAAGACATCGCACCCAGGCGGGGCTGTTTACCGGCGTCGCGTTTTCTCGCCAGCAGTTCGGAATGGCGCCCCTCCACCTCGCGGCCCAGGCCCATCCAATCCTCGACCGCGAAGAGAAATCCCGGCTCTTCCCCGAGGAAGAGGAACGGATGGGTCAGGGCGCGCAGCAGGAAGAATGCAATCGGATAGGACGTCAATTCGACCGCGACGCACTGCTTCAGGGCCATCCGCACGGCGAGCGCGCGCCGGGAAGCAGGTTGGGATTTAGGAGAGTGGATCTGCCCGTGCTGGACGGAACGCGACGTGCGCAGGCGCGAGTAGGAGATGATCAGCTTAAGCAGCCCCAGCCGGAGCAGCAGGTAATCGGGAAGGCATTGGACGTACGCCAGGCGCGGAAGGTTCCGGGCGATCACCCAGGCGAGAAAGGCGATCCCCGCGGCCAGCCCGATGAGCGGGCTGCGCGCCGGACCGGAGACCCCCAGCGTGTCCGGAAATACTCCGGCCAGACCCGCAATCCAAAAAAGAATCAACACCACCGCGATCGAGAGAATGACGGGTGGGATGGGGCGCATCCATTCGCGCTGGAGGAGAAGCGGGTGGCGTTTGGGAGCTGCCATGGCGCCTCAGGTGGATTCGACCGGCTGGGTGAAGGAGAAGATACTGCCTTCGCCCGGTTTGCTTCCCACGCCGATCGAGCCGCCCAGGACTTCGACCATCCGTTTGGTGACGTGCAGGCCGAGTCCCCAGCCCGGCTGATCGCGCACGGCGGAGGATTCCCCGCGGAAAAATTGGGTGAACAGGCGGGATTGCTCCTCTTCCGTCATGCCGATCCCATGATCCTGCACGGTCACCCGCACCAGCGCGCCTTCCTGCGCGGCGCGGACCTCGATCCGCCCGCCTTCCGGAGAGTATTTGTTGGCGTTGCTAAGGAGATTGGTGAGGATCTGCATCAGCCGCTGGGGATCGGTGTGGAGTTTGGGAAGGTCCTCGGGGATGGTGATTTCCACGACCTGCCGGCGCGCGTCGAATTGCGGCTTCATCTGGGTCAGGACTTCGCGGATTGTCTCTCCGGCGGGCACCGGGGCCGGCTCGATCCGCAGCCGGCCGGTCTCGATCCGCGAGATATCCGAAAGGTCGGAAACCAGCGCCGTCATGCGGTCCACATTGCTCACGATCGTGCGCAGGAATTCAAGCTGCTTTTCGTTGACCGGGCCGATCAGCCCCTGCTTCAGAAGATCGGCGTATCCGCGGATCGAGGTCATCGGGATTTTGAGCTCGTGGGATACGATCGAAACAAATTGGGATTTCGCGTCGTTGGCGCGGCGCAGCCGTTGGAATAGGCGGGTGTTTTCCGCCGCGGCGGCGGCGTGATCCGCCAGGCGCTCCAGGGCTTCGCGCTCCGAGCCGGAAAAATCCGGTTCCGCCCGCTCGACCAGCACCAGGCCGACGGTTTTCCCCTCGCGCACCACCGGCGCGAGCATCCCCGCGGGTGGAAGGGTGCTGCCGGCGCGGACGGCAACCGCGCTCCCGGCCACGGCTGCGGCCAGCGGATCGCCCGCCGGCGGAAGCGCGGGCATTTCCTTTTCGGCAAAGCCGGACGCGGCCACGATCTGCGGATCGCTTTCCTCATCCGGGCGGATGGCGACCCATCCGCGGGCGGCGTGGGTGATCTGCACCGCGAGATCCAGGAGTGTCGACGCCACCTTGTCCGTTTCCAGGGTGGCGTTCAACTGGCGGTCGGCGCGTTGCAGGCCTTCGAGTTCCGCGACCCGTGCGGCCAGCGCGCGGTCGGTGAGCGTGTAGAGCTGCGCGTTTTCGATCGCGATCGCGGCCTGGACCGCGAAGGCCGAGAGCAGCTCGCGGTCGCGTTCGGAAAACAATCCGGTCCGCACCCGGTTATCCACGTAAATGACGCCCAGGACCCGGTCCTTGACCTTGAGCGGGATGCACAGGACCGACCGCAGGGAAAACTGCATCACCGAACGCTGTTCGGAAAAGCGCGGATCGGTCTGCGCGTTGGTGGTCAGCACGGCTTTGCCGGTCCGCGAGACGGTCTCGACCACCGACCGGCTGTATTCCATTTCCTTGTCGCTGAGGGATTCGCGTTCGAGGTTGCGCGCCGCGCGCAGGTCCAGGCCGCCGGCCGCCTCGTCGAAGAGCATGATGCAGCCGCGTTCCGCGCCCGTCAGCTGGATCGCCGCGTCCATGACCTGGGTCAGGGCGTCGTCGAGGATGAGCGACGAACCGAGCGCCTGGGAAACCTGGAAGATCGCCGCCAGGCGCGAATGCTCGTCGGCGCGGCTGATCTCCTGATTGAAGGAATCCAAATACGCGAGGGTCTGCTGTATCAATCCCTGCAGCCCGTCGCCGGGATCCAGCCGTTTTTGCATGGCGCGCAGCGCGACACGCAGGCCTTCGAGGGAGGCGGGCATCGTTTGGGGAGCTGTCATGGTTTCCTCTCCGTTGGAACGCGCCCATTCGGCGCCTGCCCCTGGGAAGCGGAACGCGTGCGGAAGAAGGGACACATCCGGCACAGCGCGCAACGCGGGCAATCCGGCTTGCGTGCATGGCAAACCTCGCGCCCGAGACGGATCAGGTTCAGATGGGCGGAGGCGTACTGGTCCGGATCGAACAAGCCCGCCAGATGATCGTGCGCGGCATCCGCCGTCATCCGTTCCGGCCGCAGTCCGAGCCGGCCCGTCACCCGGTGGACATGCGTATCCACCGGGAACGCGGGCATCCCCAGCGCGAAGAGCATCACGATCGCGGCCGTTTTCGGACCGACTCCCGGGAGTTCCCGGAGCCATGCGCGCGCGGCGTCCGGCGGGTATGCGCGCAGAAATTCCAATTCGATCCGGCCGCGGGCTTCCTTTATTGTATGCAAAACGGACCGGATGCGCGGGCCCTTCTGCGGACCCAAGCCGGCCGGGCGGATTGCGGCGACGATTTCCGCGACCGGCGCCGCAAGTGCGTCCTCCCACCGGGGGAAGCGCGCGCGCAGCGCGTGGTAGGCTTTATCCCGGTTGGCATCGTTGGTGTTCTGCGAAAGGATTGTCGAAATCAGCTCGTCGACCGGCGGTTTCCCGTCATCCCACGCCGGTTTGCCGTAGACCGTCTCCAGTTTAGTGTAGATATTCCGGGCTCTTGCCTTCGGGGATGCCATTTAAAAATTATAGCCGCGATCCGCCGGGCGTCCACGTGAAAATCCGGTTAAGGGTAAAATGCGGGCGGGTAAGAGTACGCCGAGGCACTGAAAAGAAAAAATTTACCTCGCAATCATCGGATCTTTTCCGTGTTCCGGTGTACCGGTTTGAACGCCATTGGCAGGAGGTTGGCATGGCTTCCGTTTCCCGGAAAGAACTGCTGGATGCGCTTGAGCAGGAATGGGGTACCTATGTGGAAAGGTACCGCAACCTGACGGAAGACGGGAAAAAGGCATTTGTTAGCAAGCAGGGCTATGTCCGGTTTGCGGATGTCTTGGCCCACTTCATCGCCTGGTGGGAAGAGGGGATCAAAGCGCTGGAGCGGATGCCCGTCGATCCGGCTTATCAATCTCCTGATTTCGGCGTCGATGAGTTCAATGCGCAGGCCGTAAATCGCTTCTCCGGCTCCGGCGAAGAGGAGATCATCGGCATTTTTGAAGCCCTGCGCCAGTCGATGGTGCGCCTTGTCGCCGATTTGCCGGAAAGCGCGTTCCACGAGAAACGAATCGCCGACCGGCTGCACATTGAAATTATCGGCCATATGCAAGAGCATAAATTTTAAGCAGCCGGCGCGGTGCTTTTCCCCCCTCGCGGAACGGACGAATCGCGAGTCGCCCTATTTGGATATGAGCAGCAAATTAGAATTTCCCGGAATCCTGCCGGTAGCGCCCAATTCGCATGCGTTTCCCCGGTGAATTTGCGGTTCTTCGCCTCCTGAAAAATGCAATTTGCGCCTGAAAAATCGGCCGGGCGGCCGAAAACCCAACTAATTAGCCATTTTAGGGTGATTTATAACCGGAGTAAATTTGGTAGAATAAATGTATCGAAGTCGATTTTCATCCAATCGGAAAGGCAGGTCTCAGTGGCGGATAGTCTGGAACGCTTTACCCAGCGGGCTCGTCGGGTGCTCAGCCTCGCCCACCAGGAAGCCGAACGCCTGCATCAGCGGGAGATCGGCACCGAACACCTGCTCCTCGGCCTGATTCAGGAAGAGGGCGGGGTGGCCGGGCGCGTCCTGCGCGAGCTTGGCCTCGAGGAAGAGCGGGTCAAGGAGATGATCGAACGGGTCATTCCGCCGGGAAGGCTGTTTCCGGAGCGCATCCAGCTTTCGATGGGAACCGAGAAAGTCATCCAAAACGCCATCGAGGAAGCGCGCAAACTGGGACACCAGTACATCGGCACCGAGCATCTGCTCCTGGGCCTTGTCCGTGAAACGGAAGGCACCGCGGCGGATGTCCTCCGCCGGCTCGGCGTCTCGCCCGAGCAGGTCCGCCGCCAGACCCGGCGCATTCTGCAGGATAGCCCTTTGGGGCATCCGCTGCAGCAGCCGGCGGGCGCGCCTCCCAAGGCCGACAAAGCCAAGACCCCGATGGTCGACCAGCTGGCGACCGACCTCACCACCAAGGCGGAGGAAGGCAAGCTGGATCCGGTCATCGGCCGCCAGAAGGAAATCGAACGCGTCATTCAGATCCTCGCCCGCCGGACAAAAAACAACCCGGCGCTGATCGGCGAGCCCGGAGTCGGCAAGACGGCGATCGTCGAGGGCTTGGCGCAGCGCATCACCACCTGCGACGTCCCGGTTCCGCTGCAGGGCAAGCGCCTGTTGCAGCTGGATGTCGGTTCGCTCGTGGCCGGCACGATGTACCGCGGCCAGTTCGAGGAGCGGTTGAAGCGGGTCATCGACGAATTGAAGAGCGCCGGGGCGATCCTGTTCATCGACGAAGTCCACATGCTGGTGGGGGCCGGCGCCGCCGGGTCCTCGGTGGACGCGGCCAACATCCTTAAGCCGGCGCTTTCCCGCGGGGAACTGCAGGTGATCGGCGCCACCACGCTCGAGGAATACCGCAAACACATCGAATCAGACGCCGCACTGGAGCGCCGCTTCCAGCCGGTGATGGTCGAGGAACCCTCGATCGAAGAAACGATCCAGATCCTGCACGGTGTGCGGCCGAACTACGAATCTCACCACCGGCTCGCCATCACAGACGAGGCGCTCGAAGCCGCGGCGCGGCTTTCGGCGCGCTATGTCTCGGACCGCTTCCTGCCGGATAAGGCCATCGACCTGATCGACGAATCCTCATCCCGGGTGCGGATGTACAAAAGCCCCGAAGCGCGCAAACTTCGCGAGACGGCCGAGGAGCTGCGCCGCGTCCGACAGGAGCAGGCCCAGGCGGCGGAAAACGCCACCGACGAAAAAGTGCAGGGCTTGATCGAGCGCGAACGCGCACTCGAAGCGCAGCAGAAGGATCTGCAAGCGGGTCCGGCGCGCAAGGAAGATTGGCCGCGGGTGGTCGCCGAAGATATCGCCGAAGTAGTTTCGATGTGGACCGGCATCCCGGTCATGCAGCTGGCCGAGGCGGAATCCGCGCGCCTGATCAAGATGGAAGATTCCCTGCGCGGCCGCATCATCGGGCAGGAAGAGGCGATCACCGCGATCGCGCGCGCCGTGCGCCGCTCGCGGGCCGGGCTGAAGGACCCCAACCGGCCGATCGGCTCGTTCATCTTTCTCGGCCCGACCGGCGTGGGCAAAACCGAGCTGACCAAAGCCCTGGCCGAATTCCTCTTCGGCAGCGAAGAGGCGATGACCCAGCTGGATATGACCGAATTCACCGAACGGCACACCGTCAGCCGGCTGGTCGGCGCGCCGCCCGGGTACGTGGGCTTCGAGGAAGCCGGCCAGCTGACCGAGGCCCTGCGGCGCCGGCCGTATTCAATCGTCGTCTTCGACGAGATTGAAAAAGCCCACACCGAAGCGCTTAACATCCTGCTGCAGATCATGGAAGAAGGCCGGTTGACGGACGCGCGCGGCCATAAGGTGGATTTCCGCAACGCGATGGTGGTGATGACCTCGAACGTCGGCGCCGAAACCATCCGCCGCCATGCGGCCATCGGGTTCGGCCAACAGGGCGAACAACCCAAGGGCGAGGTGGAGCCGTACGAGGAGATGCGCAAGAAGCTCCTCGAGGAACTGCGCCGCGCCTTCCGGCCCGAATTCCTCAACCGGGTGGACGCGATCATCGTGTTCCGCGCGCTGGAAAAAAACGATATCACCCAGATCGTCGAGCTGGAACTGCTCAAGGTCGGCAACCGACTGGCCGACCATCACATTTCCCTGCAGGCCTCCCCGGAAGCCAAACAGTATCTGGCCGATCAGGGATACAACCCCGAAATGGGCGCGCGGCCCCTGCGCCGCGTGATCCAAACCGAAGTCGAAGATCGCCTCTCCGAAGCCCTGCTATCGGGCCTGGTTCGCGACGGCGACTCGGTCATCATCCAGCTTCGCGAAGACAGCATCGTCCTCGAAACTGCGCGTCCCGGCGGCGAAGAGGGCGCGGCCGAGCCGCAGGCCGAAGCGCTGCCCGCCGGCTGAAGCCCTCCATCCGCTGCCGGTTGCCGCACCCCATGGCTTTCCCAAAGAGGAATTCCGACATGATTCGAAAATCGACCATCCTTGGAGTCTCGCTGCTGCTGGCGGCGCTGTTTGCCGCCTGTTCCTCCCCCGCCGCCCCAACCGAGCCGGCGGAGACGGCGGCGGCCAAAACAATGGAAGTCATCCTGACCGATATCTCCGACCAGATCCATCAATCCCAGACGATGGCGCCTTCGGATACGCCGGCCGATACCCCGACCCCGTCCATCACGCCCACACACACCGTCATCCCCACCGTGGATTTGAACGCGACCACGCCCGAGGGCATCACGCCGATCGGATCGCCGACCGGCCCCACCCCGACCACCGATCCGGTCTCGCTCAAGACCCGGACTCTGGTGGGCAAATGCAACGCCGCCTTCTTCGTCGGCGACATCGGCCCGATCGTCGACGGATCGGACGTCAAGGCGAACGCGCAATTCACAAAGACCTGGGAGATCCGCAACATCGGGATGTGCACCTGGGACCGTCGGTACAAGCTGATCTTTTACTCGGGCCAGCACATGAACGGCCCGCATTACGTCAATTTTCCGGAGATCGTACCGCCCAACAAGAGCACCTGGCTTTCCGTGGCGCTGACCGCGCCGGGAAGCACAGGCCCGCACGTTGGGCGCTGGTACCTTGAGGATCCGGACGGAGTCCGGTTCGGCCTGGGCGTGGACGGCAACCAACCGTTGATCGTTCAGATCAACGTGGTGTCGTAAGCTTCACGGACCTGCCGCAAAGTCGCAGAGGACGCAGAGACTCATAGAGTCTTTGCGTCCTTTTCATTTATTGAGTTGCTCAGCGCGCGTTGCGTCTCTGCGGTGAAGGATTTTCCAACGGGAAGGGTATAATCCGCCCGGGAGCGCGCTGTGACCGCCGTCGAGGATATCAAAGCCCGGGTGGATGTTGTCGACCTGATCGGCGAGACCGTCCGGCTGCGCCGTTCGGGAAAGAACTACACCGGCTTCTGCCCCTTCCACGCCAATGTCCATACGCCGTCCTTCGCCGTCTTTCCGGAAAGCGGGACTTGGCGCTGTTTCGGCGCGTGCAACGAGGGCGGCGACATCTTCCGCTTCGTCATGAAAAAGGAAGGGTGCGATTTTCCCGAAGCGCTGCGTCTGCTTGCCGCGCGCGCCGGGATCGAGCTGCATCCGCGCACGCCGGAAGATGTCCGCGCCGAGGAGGAGCACGCCCGCCTGCGGACTCTGCTCGAACTGGCGGCGACGTTTTTCCGCAGCACCCTGCTGAATTCCCCCGAGGGCGCGAAGGTGCTCGAGTACCTTCACCGCCGCGGGCTCTCGGACGGCGCGCTGGAATCCTTCGGGGTCGGGCTGGCGCCGGCGGGCTGGGAAAACGGAATCGGCTTTTTCCGGGCCAAGGGCTATGCCGATCCGGAACTGGTCGAGTCGGGCCTGGCGGTGGAATCCGATTCGGGCGGCCTGCGCGACCGCTTCCGCCACCGGATCACGATACCGATCCGCGACGCGGCCGGAAAGCTGTGCGGATTCGGAGCGCGGATCGTCGACCCGAAGGACCAGCCCAAATTCCTTAACTCGCCCCAGACGGCGCTGTTCGACAAAGGCCGGCTGCTCTACGGCCTGGACCGCGCCGCGCGCGCCATCCGCGCCGCCAGCGAAGCGGTGATCGTCGAGGGATATATGGATGTGATGGCCGCCCATCAGGCCGGATTTGAAAACGTGATCTCGCCGATGGGAACCGCGCTGACCGAAGCCCAGCTGCGAATGTTGAAGCGCTATTCCAAGCGGATCGTCCTGGCGCTCGATCCGGATTCGGCCGGCGACGCGGCCACCCTGCGCGGACTGGAGCTGGCGCGCGAGGCGCTCGACCGCGAGGGCGAGGCGGTGTTCGATGCGCGCGGCCTGGTGCGCTACGAAAGCCGCCTGCAGGCGGATGTACGCGTGGCATCCCTGCCGGACGGGAAGGATCCGGATGAGATCGTGCTGGAATCCCCGGAGGTATGGCGCGCGCTCATCGCCGACGCGCCGCCGGTCGTCCTGCATGTGCTCCACACGCTGACGAAGGACCAGAACCTGAACGATCCCAAAATCAAGGCCATGATCGCCGCGCGCATGCAGCCGTTGATCGAGGACGTGGGCAACAAGGTGGAACGGGATGCCTACCGGCAGCAGGTGGCGCGGACTCTGCGGGTGGACGAACGTTCACTCGCCGGTTCGTCGGGGGCGCAGCCGAGGAGGCGGAGCCGCCGCACGCAAGCGGAGCCCGAAGCACCCAAAGCGGACCGGCCCAGAGGCGCCATCCCCGAATCGAGCGATCTTGGACTGCTGGCGCAGGCCCGGGATCTGCTTTTCCGGATCGACCGGTTTTTCGGGGAAATGAAGTTGGATAGAATTGGCGCCGAGGATTTCACCGATCCGGCGAATGCGGCGATCTTCGAGCTTGTCCGCCAATCTCTGCTTGAGGATGACCCGGAAGAATTCCTGGAATTGCATCTGCACGCGGGCCTGGCCGAAGTGATGCGGGAGGCGAAAGAGTCTTTCTTGAAGTATCATGGGCGGGAGGCGCCCACATTCCAGGAGGCGCTCGAGGTGGCTCTTCGCTTGCGCCAAAAGACGCTTGCGCGCCAATTGGCGGATCTGCAGTTTTATCTTGCCGATATCCAGAATAATCCTCTGCCCGAAACTGAAAAAGCGGAGGAAAATAAGGAAGACTGGCAAAAAGCGTTGAGTAAAAGCAGTCAGCTGCATGCCATGCAACTCAGCATCGAAACATACCTGAGAGACGGGGGGCAGAAATCCTGATGCGTTCCAGTAATCCCCGATCTCCGGGCAGCGAGGGATCCTGATGCCGAAGCGAAAAACGGAAAAACCGCAGAAGGAGCTGGAGGAATTGGACCCGGTGGAAACCGACGCCGAGGAAGCGGTCGGCGACGAGGAATCCGAGACCGAAGACCAGGCTTACGGCGAGGAGGATTCCATCTCCGATTCGGGCGAGGGGGAGGTCGGCGAAGAAGAGCTGGATTCGCTCGAAGAGGAAGGGCTGGGGGAGGAGTTGGAGGGCGAGGAACTCCTGGAAGGCCTGGAACTGACCGACGACCCCGTCCGGATGTATCTGCGCGAGATCGGCCAGGTCAACCTGCTTAACCCGGACCAGGAGACGTGGCTGGCGGTTCAGATACTGGCTCAGCGGAGTGTCACGGCGGTCCGCGACCGGGTGACCGCCCTCCGTCCGGTCGGCGTGCGCCTGTCCGGCGCCGGACTTTTGTACCTGGAGCTTTACCACGACTTCAGCGACGATTGGAAGCATCTGCGCGAGACCGTCAAGCGGCTCGGCCAGCCGATGCCCGATCTGGCGAAGCTGCTGCAGGAAGCCCGGGCGCTGCGCGCATCATGGCAGGAAGCCGGGCCGTCGTACCTGCGGACGTGGCTGGAGCGCGGACCGTGGGGCCGAGATCCGGCCTGGAACAAAGTCGCGCGAAACGCCTTCGATGTCTTCGTCGTGCTGTATGCGCTTCCGACCCAAACCCAATCCAAACTCGCCGCCTATCTTCGTACCCGGAAAACGCCTCCGCCCCGGCGCGCGTTTCAACCCTGGCTGCCCTCCGCGGGCGTCCTCGAATCCGAATTGCATGCCGTGGAGGAGCGCAAACTGGAGGCGCACAAGGCGCTGATCCGGGCCAATTTACGGCTGGTGGTGAGCGTGGCCAAGCGGTACATAGGGCGCGGGATCGCGTTTCTGGACCTGGTGCAGGAGGGCAACCTTGGCCTGCTGCGCGCGGTGGAGAAATTCGATCCGATCCTGGGGTTTAAATTCAGCACGTACGCCACCTGGTGGATCCGCCAGGCGATCAGCCGGGCGATCGCCGATCAGGCGCGAACGATCCGCATCCCTGTGCACATGGTGGAAACCATCAACCGCCTGACCCGCGCCCAGCGCCACCTGGTCCAGGAACTGGAGCGCGAGCCGACCAGCGAGGAGCTGGCGATCGAGCTGGACCTCCTCGAAACCGCCGATACCGCCGAACTAATGCGCCTGCGCGCGGCGGCGGAACCCCTGCCCGCCCCGCTGGAGCTAAAAGTGCAGCGCGCGGTCGAACGCGTGGAGCGGATCCTGCGCCTGGCGCAGGAGCCGATGTCTCTCGAAACCCCGGTCGGCTCGGAAGAGAGCAGCATCCTCGGGGATTTCATCGAGGACGAAAACGTGGTCACCCCGCTCGATGCCGCCTCGCGCGAACTGCTGCGCGACCAGATCCGCAATGCGCTTCTGTATCTGAACGAGCGCGAGCGGCAGGTTCTCGAATTGCGGTTCGGCCTGCTGGACGGGCGCGATCACACGCTCGAGGAAGTCGGCCAGCGGCTGGGAGTCACCCGCGAGCGGGTGCGCCAGATCGAAGCCAAGGCGCTGCGCAAACTTCGCCACCCGCGCAGCAGCCGCTCGTTGCGGGATTATTTGGGATAACTATAGTCGGTCGAGCAGCCCCGCACGGCTCTGCCGTGCGGGATGTATCGAGGCCATAATTGGATAGTCGGGTCTCGATACGCCTCGCACAACTCAGTTGTGCGAGGCTGCTCGACCCCCTTTCACCAACAAAGGATTTGCCATGACTGAAACCGTCGAAATCACCCCGGGAATTCATTGGATCGGCGTCAACGACCGTACGACCGACCTCTTCGAGGGGATGTGGCCGATTTCCGGCGAAGGGGTTTCCTATAATTCCTACCTGATCAAGGATGAAAAGACGGCGCTCATAGACCTGGCCAAGGCGATCAAGGGCGATGACCTCCTGCGGCGGATCCACAGCCTCGCCGATCCGTCCGCGGTGGATTATATCGTCCTCAATCATATGGAACCGGATCACACCGGTGTGCTCAAGCAGTTTGAACGGATCGCGCCGCGGGCTACATTGGTATGCACGGAAAAGGCGCGCGAACTCCTGAAGTCGTTCTACGGCATCACCGAGAGGATCCGTGTCGTACACGACGGCGAGACCATCCCGCTCGGGACCCATGCCCTGACGTTCTACGAAACCCCGCTTGTGCACTGGCCGGAGACGATGATGACGTGGGTCACGCCGGGGCAGGTGCTGTTTTCCTGCGACGGCTTCGGGGGGTTCGGCGCGCTGGACGGCGCGATCTTCGACGACGAATATGAATCCGTCGAATTCTACGAGCGCGAAGCGGAGCGCTACTTCGGCAACATTGTCGCAAAATACGCCCGCATGGTCCTGCGCGCGATCGACAAACTTGCCGCGCTGCCGATCCGGGTGGTCGCCCCCTCGCATGGGCTGATCTGGCGCAAGCGGCCGCAGCGGATCATCGACCTTTACAAGCTATGGTCCGGTTATGCGGTCGACCGCCCCAAGCCGGAGATCACCCTGCTGTACGCGACAATGTACGGCGCGACGGAGACGATGATGAACGCCGTCGCGCGCGGGATCGCCGGCGCCGGAGTTCCCCTGAAGGTGTTCGATATCGCGCATACGCACATTAGTTATATCCTTCCCGCGCTGTACGCCGGGCGCGGCGTAATGGTCGGCGCGCCGACCTACGAAGGCCAGCTGCTGCCGATCATGTCGGCCGCACTCGCGGTGGTCGACGCCAAGCACATCACCGGGCGGAAGGCCGCCTACTTCGGCAGTTACGGATGGAGCGGCGGCGGGCAGGCGGGGTTCAAGAAACTGGTCGATCCCCTGCAGTGGGAGATACTCGATAACCTCGCCTTCCCCGGCAACCCGACCGCCGGGACCCTCGAAGAAGGCGAAGCATTCGGGGTAAAATTCGCCCAAGCGATAAAAAATTCCGGCAAGGAGACCTCCAATGGATAAATGGGAATGCACCGCGTGCGGCTACATATACGATCCGCAGAAGGGCGATCCGGAACACGGGATCGCGCCGGGCACGGCCTTCGAAGACATCCCCGATACCTGGGTTTGCCCGGAATGCGGCGTGGATAAGAGCATGTTTCAAAAATTAGCCTGACCCGCGCCTAATGACCCGTTATGTAATCGTCGGCGGCGGTGTTGCCGGAACCACGGCAGCGCAGAATCTTCGCCGTCTGGATCCATCCGCCGCCGTCGTGCTGCTCGGGGACGAACCCACCCCGTATTATTACCGTCCGAAATTATGGGAGTTCCTGGCGGGCAGTATTGAGCAGCCCGCCCTGATGTACCGTCCGGCGGATTGGTACGCCGCGCAAAAAATCGATCTCCGCATCAGCACAACCGCTTCCGCCATTCAACCGAATAGCCGCACCCTGACGCTCGCTTCGGGCGAGGTGCTTTCATACGACCGGCTCCTGCTGGCCACCGGCGCATGCTGTTATGTGCCCGGCCTTCCGGGCGTGAAGTTGCCGGGCGTGTTCGTGCTGCGCACGCTTCAGGATGCGGTGGCGATCCGGGCGCAGGCTTCGCGCAGCCGCCGCGCGGTCGTCATCGGCGGCGGGCTGCTGGGCCTGGAGACGGCGCATGCGCTGAGCGTCTTGAAACAGGAAGTCACGGTGATCGAAATCGCCCCGCATCTCCTCCCGCGGCAGTTGGACCGTGAAGGGGCGCAATTCCTTCAGGCGCGGTTGGAATCGATGGGGTTGAAGTTCATCACCGGCGCACGCACCGCGGCGGTGACGGGTGAATCCGCCGCAACGGGAATCCGGCTGGAGGACGGGCGCGAGGTGCCCGGCGAACTGATCCTGTTCTCGGCCGGGATCGTGCCGAATGCGGATCTCGCGCGCGAGGCCGGGATCGACTCGAATAAAGGAATCCTCGTCAATCCGTCGATGCAGACAGGCATGGAGGGAATCTTCGCGGCAGGCGACGTAGCGGAGTTCGAAGGACGCGTCTACGGGCTGGTCCCGCCCGCGATCGAACAGGCGCGCGTCGCGGCGCAGACAATGGCCGGAGTGGGGCAGGCGGGCTATTCCGGCACGCTGCCCGCGGCGACTCTCAAGCTTGTGGGGATGGATCTGACCAGCCTCGGGGAGGCGACTGCGGAGGATGCGGCGCTGATCATCCGCAGGGCCGCGGACGAGAAGGCGATGTGCTACAAGAAGTTGGTCATCCGCAACGGCGTTCTGGTTGGCGCAATTCTCCTAAACGAGACCGGAACCGTGCCGCTTTTTAAACAACTTATGGCTTCCAAGCGGGATGTTTCGCGGGTGGTGGACCGGTTGCTGGATGAGACTTTTGATTTGAAGGGGTTTTTGGCGGAAAAATAAAAAGAGGCGGGGCGCCGCGTTCGCCGGCCCTCCCTCATCCCCAACCCTCCCGTCGCCGCCCTTCATTGCGCTCAGGACAGGCGCTCCGGGACAGGTTCTCCCAATCGATACCGGGAGAAAGGAGTCAAAGTCCGCTCCCAACCGATCCCCCGCTTCGCTTGGGGCAGGCGCTGGGAGAGGGCCAGGGTGAGGGGATGCGCGTGCGCCGCAGTGCCGCATTTTTTTAAATAAAGGCAATTTCTCAGCCAGCGATCGTCAGGCCGGCGCCTGCCCTCCGAGCGATGAGCGCCGGCGGTTTCCCGGTGCGAAGTTCTCGCGAGCGGGGGACGCATCCCGGCTCGCTTCTGGTT
>JAFGCU010000089.1 GCA_016932475.1 Anaerolineales bacterium | reverse complement strand
TGCCCTCCGAGCGATGAGCGCCGGCGGTTTCCCGGTGCGAAGTTCTCGCGAGCGGGGGACGCATCCCGGCTCGCTTCTGGTTCATGAACCGGGATGAATGCAAAGCGGGGGTGAACCTGGCCGGCATCCAATGATACGTCGAAAAACACTGGATCCCGGCTTTGAGCACGCCGGGGCGGCGAATAAAACCAGGAATGCCGGTGACTTTATGTTGAGGGTAATATGCAAGCTGAGCAATTACTGCGTGACCAAAATAATGCGCCAGGACGGTCTTTTTGTATATTGAAAAACAGACAATCGGGTACAATCGAAACCATATCCAACTCCTCCCTCTCATGGCCTGAATATGACTTATACATTCGATCAATCCAAAGATGAAATCGCCCGCCTGGTAAGGCATTTTTCCACAAACCGGGCCGCCTTTCTAGCTGCGGGTTACAAAGAGGCCCAATCCCGCCAGGAATTCATCGATCCGCTGTTCATCGCGCTGAACTGGGACGTGCGCAACCGGCAACAGGCCGCGCCGGATTACCGCGAGGTCGTCGTCGAGGATTCGCTTGCGATGGGGAGGGATGAAGCCCGGAAGGCGCCGGATTACGTGTTCCGCATCGGGCGGGACCGCAAATTCTTCGCCGAAGCCAAGAAGCCGGGCGTGGACCTGAAGACGGCAATCAGCCCGGCCTATCAGCTGCGCCGCTATGCCTGGAGCGCCAAGCTGCCGCTATCGGTCCTGACCGATTTTCAGGAGTGGGCGGCGTACGATTGCCGGATCCGGCCTTCGGATAAGGATAAATCCTCCGCGGCGCGATTGACCTACATCACCTATGAGGAATATGCCGACCGCTGGCATGAAATCTGGGACGTGTTTTCGCGCGAGGCGGTGTGGGGCGGTTCCTTTGATCAGTTCGCGCAGTCCGGAAAGGGCAGACGCGGCACCTCGGAAGTGGACGCTGAGTTCCTGAAGGAGATCGAAGGCTGGCGGGATTCGCTCGCGCGCAACATCGCCGTGCGCAATCCCGATTTGACGCTCGACGAAATGAACGATGCGGTTCAGCGCACGATTGACCGCATCATCTTCCTGCGCATGGCGGAAGCCCGCGGTATGGAAGAGTACGGGGAGCTCCAGCGGATCGGCGAAGGCGGGGATATTTTCTCCGGGCTGCTTGCGCTTTCGAAAAAAGCGGATGCCAGATACAACTCCGGATTATTCAATTTCTCCAAGTCGGGCGATCTGGTAACTCCCCGGCTGACGGTCGATGATAAGGCCCTTAAGCCGATCCTGGCGGACCTGTACTTCCCGCAATCGCCATACGAGTTCAGTGTCCTACCCGTCGAAATTTTGGGCAACGTGTATGAGCAATTCCTCGGCAAGGTCATCCGGCTCACGGCGGCGCACCAGGCCAAGGTTGAGGAGAAGCCGGAAGTAAAAAAAGCGGGCGGCGTGTATTACACCCCCGCCTATATCGTGAACTACATTGTGCAAAACACGGTCGGCAGGCAGATTGAAGGAAAAACCCCCGCGCAACTAAAGGGTTTCCGCGTGCTCGACCCGGCCTGCGGTTCCGGTTCGTTTCTGGTTGGCGCCTATACCCATTTGCTGGATTATTACCGGGATTGGTACAACGCGCACGAGCCCGGAAAGCACAAGGAAGCCATTGCGCAACAGGCGGATGGGAGCTGGCAGCTCACGCTTTCGGAGCGCAAGCGCATCCTCACCGAGCACATCTTCGGTGTGGATATAGACCGGCAAGCGGTCGAAGTCACCAAGCTTTCATTACTTCTTAAGGTGCTGGAGGGTTTGAAACAACTCTCGCTCTTTGAAGAACGCGCCTTGCCGAACCTTGATAAAAACATCAAATGCGGCAACAGCCTGATCGGGCCGGATTACTTCGCCGGTCAGATGATGCCTGACAGCGACGAACTCAAGCGCGTAAACCCGTTCGACTGGAAACAGGGGTTTCCCGAGGCGATGCAGGCGGGCGGGTTTGATTGTGTGATTGGCAATCCTCCATATATATTTACCCGCGAACTTATCAAGGAGTACGAAAAGGATTATTACAATCGTTTATTCAAGCAAACACAATTTAAAATAAACACCTACCTTCTGTTTGTAGAAAAAGGATTTTCTCTATTAAAAGGTACCGGACGACTAGGCTTTATAATTCCAAATAATTGGTTAACACTAGAAACCGCTTCGCAATTTCGCCATTTCATATTGACGGAAACGTATTCGGCTCTCATTGTGAACAGCCGCGATAGAGTTTTTGAACATGCCAGTGTAGACACAAGTATATTAATCTTTAGCAAAACAGGACCCTCGGAAGTTACTATCTGCGAGTTAGAAAATGGTGACATCAAGCCAATTGAAAAGAAGGAATCAGATGTTTACTTGAATTTTCATAACCACATTATTAGTTACGCGGCACATAAATCGGACCAAAATATTGCCCTGTGCCAGAAAATTACGAGCCTAAGTATTCTTTTGGAAGTGATTGCAGAAGTACGAAATGGAATCCAGGCTTACACCGTTGGCGAAGGGATACCAACCCAAACAGAACAAATGAAAAATAGCAGGGTGTATCACAGCAGCAAAAAGGAAGATAATACATGGAAAAAGTATGTTGATGGTGCAGATGTTGACAGATACCAAATAGGTTGGAGTAAACAATTTGTGAAATATGGGCGAAACCTCTCCAGACCAAGGAAAAATGAGTTCTTCAAGGGAGAGAGATTGCTGATAAGGCAGATACCAGCAAAACCACCATATTCAATTTTGACAAGTTACGTAAACGAAGATCTGGTCAATGACAACAATAGCATGATAGTTACCCAACCCAAGGCTGGATATAACCTAAAATATCTTATGGGAATCCTTAACTCGCGCTTAATTACATTTTGGTTTATACAAGCATTCGGGAAGCTACAACGGAAAGTATTTCCGCAGTTTAAAATAAAAGAATTGAGAATATTTCCTATTCGCCCTATCGATTTTACAAATCAAGTGGACAACTCCTTCCATGACCTAATGGTTAAGTTGGTAGACAAGAATCTTGACGCCCACAAGCGTAAAACCGAAGCCAAAGACGCCAGTGAGTTGGATCGATTGCAGCGGGTAATAGATTCCACTGACCAGCAGATTGACCAACTTGTGTACGAACTGTATGAACTGACGCCGGAAGAGATCGCGATTGTGGAGCAAGCAACGCAGAGCAAGGGAAAAGACCGGCAGTGATAAACCAGAAAATGACGGCAATCTTTCATATTACCCATTTGGCCAATCTTTCCAACATCATCCGCGATGGCGGATTATGGTGCGACCGGGAATCCAGAGAACGCGGAGCGGCCCAAGTGTGTATAGCCCACCGGCATATTAAAAACCGGCGTTCCCAAAAAGCCGTGGATTGCGGACCGGGTGGAACGTTGGATGATTACATACCCTTTTATTTCGCTCCGCGTGCCCCAATGCTATTTTCCATTCACCATGGTAATGTTCAAGGTTATCATGGCGGCCAAGCTGCGGTGTTGCATCTCGTCACCTCAACCGAACGCGTGGCGGAGGCGGGATTGGACTTTACGTTCACCGACGGCCATGCGGAGATGGCTATCAGCCGCTTTTTCACGGACCTCCAAGATTTGGAAAAGATCGACTGGGAAATAATGCGATCCAAATATTGGCATGACACCGATCAGGATGGCGACCGGAAGCGCCGGCGGCAGGCGGAATTCCTGGTCCATCACTTTTTTCCTTTGCGCCTTATCGAGTCCATCGGCGTCATAAGTCAATCCGTTGGAAATCAGGTAATGGGATTGCTTCAACCGGTTCCTGAAAAATCACCCATCACCGTACACCGCGACTGGTATTATGATTAGAAAGGGAGGCGGTCATGCTGGAGTATAGGACTGGAAACCTGCTTCAAGCGGATGTCGAAGCGCTGGTTAATACGGTAAATACCGTCGGTGTGATGGGCAAGGGAATCGCGCTGCAATTTAAACAAGCCTTTCCCGAAAATTTCCGCGCTTTCGAGAAGGCAGCCAAACACCAGGATATCCAGCCCGGGCGGGTGTTCGTTTTTAAAACCGGCCGATATTCCAACCCAAAATTTATTATCAATTTCCCAACCAAGCGGCACTGGAGGGGAAAGGCGCGCATTGAAGATATAGAGTCGGGCCTTGTGGATCTGGTGCGGGTGATCCGGGAAAACGAAATTCGCTCGATTGCCATTCCGCCGCTTGGATGCGGGTTTGGCGGGTTGGATTGGAATGAAGTCCGCGCTTTGATTGAACAAGCCATGAATAAATTACCGGATGTAGCCGTGTGGGTCTATTCTCCCCTTGGCGCCCCGGAACCGGACCAGATGCCTGTGGCCACAAAACGCCCAAATCTCACCCTGGAGCGGGCCGCACTTATTGAGCTGATCGGTTTATATGCCCAGCCAGGTTATCGGCTTACTCAATTGGAGGTCCAAAAGTTGGCGTATTTTCTTCAGGCATCAGGTCAATCGTTAAGGCTGGATTATGTAAAACATCAGTATGGCCCGTACGCTGAAAAGCTTAATTTTGTATTACAACATCTTGAGGGGCATTACCTGCGAGGTTATGGCGCACGAAGCGGCAATACCAGCCTGCACCTAATCCCGGGAGCCGAACAGGAAGCCGGGGAGTTGCTGGCCTCCCAGCCGGATACTAAAGAGAGGCTCGACCGAATTTCCCGATTGATCCAGGGTTTTGAGACTCCTTACGCGATGGAACTGCTGGCCACAGTCCACTGGCTGGCGCAAGAAAACGAAATGGTGAAGAAGGACGCCGAGGCTGCCGTCCGGGGTTTCAGCGCTTGGAGCGATCGCAAGCGGGAATACTTTCAACCCGAACATATTCATATAGCATGGAATCAGTTGCATCAGCAGGGTTGGATATAGGTTTATGGGGACCGAAACGATCGAGATCGGCAAGGGCGGGCAGGCTGCGGCTATTGCATCCCAGCGCCATTAACTGCATAATCCATCAAGATCCGAAAGACCATGAATAAACCCACGCCATTTTTATATGATCGCCAAAAGCAATTATTGGGGCTTCTTCAAGCCCTGGGCGGCGACGTTAAAAACCTGGATTTCCAGAAGTATCTCTTTCTATATTGCCAGGAAACGGACGCCGGGCCGATCTATGAGTTCATCCCCTACAAATTCGGGGCTTTTTCCTTTACCTCCTATGCGGATCGGCGGAAACTCATCGAACGCGGCCTTTTGGCGAACGACGAAAACCGCTGGCGATTGACAGACAATGGAAGGCGCGCCGTCAATCGAATCGGTTCTACAACGTCTCGTTTTTCCGAATACGCGCTCCGATATGGGTCGTTGCGCGGAGAGGCATTGGTGGCCGACACATACCGCCGATACCCGTATTATGCAACGCGCAGTGTAATTGCCGGTCGGGTTTTGGGCAGTGACGACGAAGCTCTCCAAAGGATTAAAAAAGCAAAAAAGAAAACCGCAATCGATGGATTATTCACCATCGGATATGAGGGGCATTCGCTGGAGAGTTATTTGAATCAGCTGCTTCGCGCCGATATTGCCTTGCTGTGCGATGTCAGACGCAACCCGATCAGCCGAAAATACGGCTTTTCCAAGCGCACGCTTTCGTCCGCATGCGACGGGGTGGGCATTGCCTATCGGCATATCCCGGAACTCGGGATTGCGTCGGAAAAACGGCGGGCGTTGAATACTCAGGCAGATTATGACGCTCTATTCGATGCTTATCGACGGGAAACCCTTCCTCTCCAAAGGGCCTTCTTATCTCAAATTCGGGAATGGTCACGCGCGGGCGGCAATATTGCGCTAACCTGCTACGAGCATAACCCGCAACAGTGCCACCGTCATTGCATCTCGGAAGAGCTTTTTAGGGAATTCGGGAAGGAATTTGCCGCAACGCACTTATGAGGGGGACATGGAAAAGCAGCGTGTATTAATTACGGTTAAAACCTATCCAACACTATCGCGCAAGTATGGTGAGACCGTTTGCACCGCCGGAGTCCGGGAGGATGGCTCATGGGTGCGGTTATACCCGGTCCCGTTTCGGCGGCTCGACGAAAAAGATCAATATCGAAAATACGATTGGATAGAGTGCCGGTTGCTCCGTAACGATTCAGATCCAAGGCCGGAATCCTTCCGTCCGTTCGATGTCAAAGAACTCTGCCCGATCGGTAGAATAGGCACATCGGATAATTGGAGTGAGCGCCGTCGAATTCTTCTTAATACGGCCCGAGTTTACGACCGGATGGATGAGCTAATTGAACGCGCAAAAGCCAATGATTTGTCTTTGGCTGTGTTTAAACCCACCCGTATTTTCGGTTTCAAATGCGAGAAAGAATACCGGGAGTGGGATTCCGACAAAGTCCGCCAGATGCGAGAAAAGACAAAGCAATTGGACCTCTTCGCGGATGATGCCTGGCGTTCCACGTTTAGCCTTATCCCAAAACTGCCGTACAGTTTTTCCTATAAAATCGAAGATGCCGCCGGGCGGATTTCAGAATTGGAAATCCTGGATTGGGAAATTGGAGCGCTTTATTGGAATTGTTTGCGATCATCCGGCAGTGATGAGCGGACGGCTCTCTCCAAGGTGAAAAAGAAATATTTCGATACTTTTCTTGACTCCGATCTGCATTTATTTCTTGGGACGACCCAGGAATTTCATTTCCGTGCCCCAAATCCCTGGGTTATCGTGGGGGTATTCCCGATCCCCTTCGAGACACAAATCCCGTTAATATAATAATGAGTCCTCTCTGCCCAGGTCATTATTACTTTCCGTTCACGGAACCGCCGAAAAGAGCTGAAAACACCGAAAAAGACGAAGGGGCCGGTGTTTCGGTCATTTGTCCATGAAATCCGTGTACTATTTTTCCGGCCTGAGCGGATACATTCAGTCAATTAAATGTAAAAGCCGAATACCAGAGGGGGGCTGGCATTCGGCTCTTACGGGAATATTTTACAATAATATTTTCTTAGGCAGAAGACTGGCAAGGTTATTAATTGATTGCGGTTTTCTCGCCGGTTTACGCCATGTCCATTACGCGTAGCGTGATATTAAAAAACCGAAGGGACAAGGCATCCCCGCCTTGTCCCTTCGTGTCCGCGCGACCGGTTAACAATCGCCCGGTCGGATCCGATCAGACGTTGAACAGGATGTCGCTGTAGGTCGGGTACGGCCAGAGGCTCGCGTCCACGACCGCTTCCAGCTTGTCCCCGTCTTCCCGCAGAAGCGCCATCTGGGCGAAAACCGAATCGCGGAACGCGCACGCCTGTTTATAGGAGTCGCCGTGCATGCCGTTGGCTTTCCCCAGTTTTCCCTCCAGCAGCGCGATGTTCTTCTGGAAGGAGGCCGCAATCGCGGAGACCTCCGTCAGCGTGCCTGCCTGCGCGCCGGTGTCCGCATTCAGGCCGGCCGCCTTCACGCCCTGGATCGATCCCGCAAGCTCGGAGATGTACGCCACCGCGGCCGGGAGGATCTGCCGCTTGGCCATTTCCAGCATTGTCAGCGCCTCGATGTTGATCGTCTTGATGTAGGTCTCCAGCATGATCTCGCAGCGGGATTCCATTTCCACTTTGCTCAGCACGCTGTGCTTCTCCATCAGGGCGAGGTTTTTGGGAGCTCTCAGCGCCTGCGTGGCTTCGACGGTCGAGCGGATGTTCGCCAGGCCGCGCTTTTCCGCCTCCGCCACCCACTCCTCGGCGTAGTTGTTGCCGTTGAAAATCGCCTTTTTGTGCGCGCGCGCCATTTCCTTCACCAGCGCTTTCACTTCCGCGTCGAAATCCTTGGCTTTCTCCAACCGGTCCGCGAACAGGCTGAGCGTTTCCGCGACGATCGCATTGAGGACGAAGTTGGGCATGGCGATCGAGGCCGAGGAGCCCACCATCCGGAATTCGAACTTGTTGCCGGTGAAGGCGAAGGGGGAGGTGCGGTTGCGGTCGGTGTTGTCCTTGGGGAGCGGCGGCAGGGTGGATGCGCCTAGGTTAAGCGTGCCGCCCTGCTTCGAATTCGTCGCGCCGCCGTTTTCGAGCTGGGCGAGGATGTCCGTCAGCTGTTCGCCCAGGAAGATGGAGATGATCGCGGGCGGCGCTTCGTTGGCGCCCAGGCGGTGGTCGTTGCCCGGCGTGGCGGCCGCGGCCCGCAGCAGGTCCGCATAATCGTCGACCGCCGCGATGACCGCCATCAGGAACACCAGGAATTGCAGGTTTTCATGGGGCGTGTTCCCCGGTTCCAGAAGGTTTTGCCCGTCGCTGGTCGCCATCGACCAGTTGTTGTGCTTGCCGGAACCGTTGATGCCCGAGAAGGGCTTCTCATGCAGCAGGCAGATCAGGCCGTGCCGCCGGGCGACTTTCTGCATGTATTCCATCACCAGCTGATTGTGGTCGGTGGCGATGTTCGTGCTGGAGAAGATCGGGGCAAGCTCGTGCTGCGCGGGAGCCACTTCGTTGTGCTGGGTCTTGGCGAGGATTCCCAGCTTCCACAGCTCCTCGTTCAACTCCTCCATGAAGGCGGCGATGCGTTCTTTGATCTGGCCGAAGTAATGATCCTCCAATTCCTGGCCCTTGGCCGGCTTGGCGCCGAACAGGGTGCGGCCGGTGAGGATCAGGTCTTTGCGCTGATCGTACATCTCCTTGTCGATCAGGAAGTATTCCTGTTCCGGGCCGACCGTGGTCGTGACCTTAACCGCCGTCGTGTTGCCGAACAGCCGCAGGATCCGCAGCGCCTGTTTGGAAAGCGCGTCCATCGAGCGCAGCAGGGGCATTTTCTTGTCCAGCGTCTCGCCGGTGTAGGAGACGAAAGCGGTCGGGATGCACAGCGCGCGGTCCTTGAGGAAGGCCGGCGAGGAGCAATCCCAGGCGGTGTACCCGCGGGCTTCGAAAGTGGCGCGCAAACCGCCGGAAGGGAAGGAGGATGCATCCGGCTCGCCGCGGGTAAGTTCTTTGCCGGAGAACTCCAGGAGGATCTTGCCGTCGTCGGTGGGGCTGATGAAGGAATCGTGCTTTTCGGCGGTGATGCCCGTCAGCGGCTGGAACCAGTGGGTGAAGTGGGTGGCGCCCTTCTCCACCGCCCAATCCTTCATCGCGCCGGCGACCACTTCGGCCACCCATGGATCGAGCGGAACGCCCTGGTCGATGGTTTTCCGCAGGGCCTTATAGGCGGGCTTGGGCATCCGCGCCTTCATCGCAGAATCGTTAAATACGTTGGAACCGAATATCTCGTCCACTTCGGGCATCCTGGCCTCCATAATGTTTTATTGTGGGATCGGGCTGATAGTTGGATTATCCGCCAGGGCCGCGAGGGCTTCATCCCCGGAACGGGTGATTAACGGATATGGTGAGTTTGGGTGTGTTAATCCGCGCGAAAGACCGTTCTTTCCGCCCGGTTGCGCATCCCGGCCGGGCGTTCACAAATTCCCGGGGACCCGCGCGGAGCTTCCGTTCGCCCGCCGGCTCCCCGCTGCCGGCGGAACAGCCGCTCCGGATCCCATCCCGGGAGCGGGGGGCTGCGGCCGGGGGAGAAGCCGAAGCGGATGGGGATCGCGGAATCGGGTATCATTCCCGGGATGGAAAAATGCGTCCCCGTAACCCTGGTGATCTTCGGCGCGACCGGCGACCTGGCCGGGAGCAAGCTCATCCCCGCGCTGTATTCCAATTTCGCAAAAGGCCGGCTGCCGGAGTGCCCCACGGTGGCGGGGTTCGGGCGCCGCGACTGGCATGACGCGGAATTCCGGACCCGGTTGCGGGAGCGGTCGGCCGAGATCCTGGCCGGGGCGTTCGACCCGGTCCTGTGGGACGCTTTTGAGCGGCGGATTTTTTACGTCAAGGGGGAATTGGATTCCGCCGGATCCTTTTCGCAATTAAATGATTTTCTCCGGGGGAAAGAAAGCGCTCCGGCCGGCCGCCTGTATTACCTGGCGACGGGTCCCGAGTTCTTCCCGGTGATTGTGGAAGGTCTGGGGCGGGCGGGGATGGCGGCGGGCGGGCCGTGGCGGCGTTTGGTCGTGGAAAAGCCCTTCGGCAGCGACCTGCGTTCTGCGCGGAAACTGAACCGCATCCTCCACGCGCATTTCCACGAGCACCAGATTTTCCGCATGGATCATTACCTGGGCAAGGAAACCGCCCAAAACATCCTCTTCTTTCGCTTCGCCAATACGATCTTCGAGCCGGTATGGAACCGGCGGTTCGTGGACAACATCCAGATTACCGTCGCGGAAACCGTGGACGTGGGCCGGCGCGCGCCGTACTACGACAAGTCCGGGGTCCTGCGCGATATGTTCCAGAACCATCTGCTGCAGCTGCTGGCGCTTGTGGCGATGGAGCCGCCCGCGTCGTTTTCCGCGGACGCGGTCCGCGATGAAAAGTGCCGCGTGTTCCGGCGCATCCGGCCGGTCCGCATCGCGGATACCGTGCGCGGACAGTACGACGGATTCTGCGCCACCGATGGCGTGGCGCCCCGCTCGCAAACGCCGACCTACGCCGCGCTGAAGCTCCGGATCGGCAATCCGCGCTGGAAGGGCGTGCCGTTTTATCTGCGGTCCGGCAAAGCGATGGCCCAAAAGCGGTCTGAGATCGTGGTGGAGTTCCGCCGGCCGCCGTTCCAGGTTTTCGAAATGGAAGGCTGCCGGGAGTGCTCCCCCAACATCCTCTCGATCGGCATTCAACCCGACGAAGGGATTCATCTTACCCTGGACGCCAAAGTGCCGGACAGCAGCCGAGACATCCGCGCGGTGGATATGAGTTTTCACTACCGCGATTCGTTCGCGGGCGCGCTGCCGGACGCCTATGAACGGCTGCTGCTCGACGCGCTGAACGGGGACGCCTCGCTGTTCACCCGCAGCGACAGCATCGAGCTTTGCTGGCGGCTGATCGATCCGGTCATCGCCGGCTGGGAGCGCGCGGATGCGCCGCCGCTGCTGGGGTACCCGCGCGGCGGATGGGGGCCGGACGCCGCCGACGAACTGCCGGCGCGCGACGGGCGCGCCTGGCGCTGTGTTTGCCGGAGGGGGATGGAAGATAATCCGCCGCATTCCTGACGGCCCGCCTTTGCAGGGTGGGTTGACGCACCGCCGCTTATTGTTCAATTGCCCGGTTTTTCATCAGCGCGTCAACCCGACCTGCTTATTCCCTTAGATTGGCAACAAAAAGCACAAAATCCACAAATGAAAAAACCACGTATAAAAATACATCCTTGACAGATAAGTAAACACCGTTTACTATTGGCGCGATGGCCGGTAAAAAGCACGTCCCGCAGCGCCGGGACCTCTCGCGCCAGAAGATCCTCGAGAAAGCCAGGAAGCTATTCCTTGCAAAAGGCCTGGCCGGGCTCTCGATGCGCAAACTGGCGAAGGAACTGCGCTACACACCCGGCGCGATTTACAAGCATTTTGACAACAAGGAAGAGATCCTGCAGGCGATCCGCGAGGAAAGCTGGGCGGTCTCCAGTGCGATGGACTCCGAGATGCCGCCCGGGCTCAGCACCCGTGATCTGCTTGTGGAAAGCGCCCGGCAGTACCTGCGCTTTGCGGCGGCCTATCCGGATCATTACCAGCTGATGTTTAATACGCCGGACCTGCCCTATGGGGCGCCGGAGGATGTCCGCAAAGATCCGCATTTCGCGCCGGTGATCGCGATGGTGGAGCGGGGCGTGCAGAGCGGCGAAATCCAGCTGCCCGCGGGGTTCGACGCGGCGATGCTGGCCTTCCAGATGTGGATCACCGTCCACGGCGCGGCGATGTTGCGGCTGACGATCATGAATGCGTACGGGAAGGAATTCGACCGTTTTTTCGACAACCTTCTGGTGACGATGATCGACAATACGGTCCGGAAATAATAATTCTTTTTTTAAATCTAAGTAAACACCGTTTAATTACAGGGAGAAAACCGGTGGGAAAAATCAGCGGACGCAAATTCCTTGGTTGCTCCGCCGCGGCCGTCGGGGGAACGTGCCTGGCGTGCGGGGGAGCGACGTATCTGGCGGCAACACCGCCTGCTGTGGAAAAACTCGAAACATCGATATCAGGAGATGAGACGATGAACGGAAAAGTATTGGTGGCATATGCCTCCAAATGCGGATCAACCGGCGAGATCGCGAAGGCCGTTGCGGAGGAACTCGCCGCCCGCGGGCGGTTGGCGGACGTGGCGCTTGCGGAAAACGTCAAGGATCTGGCCGGATATTCGGCCGTTGTGCTCGGCAGCGCGGTCCGCTTCGGCGGGTGGCTTTCGCCGGCGGTCGGATTCGCGGCGCGGTTCCATGAACCCCTGCGGAGCATCCCGGTGGCGGTTTTCACGGCGCATATCATGGCGCTGGGAGAGAGTGAAGAAGACCGCGCCGGCCGGCAGGCCTACATCGCGCCGGTATTAAAGGAAATAACGCCGATGTCCACGGCGTTCTTCGCCGGCAAAGTCGATCCGGACAAACTCTCTTTTTTCGAAAAGACCATCGGCCGAATTGTCGGTTCCGCCGAGGGGGATTTGCGGGATTGGACGAAAATCCGGGGTTGGGCCGGGGAATTGACGATCTAGTGCCATCCCCTGTAGGGGCGACCCAATGGGTCGCCCCTACGGAGAGGATGGGAAAGGAATCTTAGCTATGTCACAGCGTATTCTGAATATCCTTACAATCGTAATCCTCATCCTTTCCATCCTCGCCGCCGGGGCCGGTTTGTTCTGGGGCGGGGCGGGCGAGCCGTTCGAATTCGTATCGGTGATGGGCGAACGGGTGAAAATCAACGGATCCGGCCTGTACTTCTACGATCCGTTCGAGGGCGTCGTCCAGGCCCAGGCCCAGGATGCGGTCACGCTGTTTATCGCCGTGCCCCTTCTGGCCGCGGGGCTCCTGCTGGCCAACCGCGGCTCCCTGCGCGGCCGCTTGTTGCTGACGGGGGTGCTCGGGTATTTCCTCTATACTTACACCGCGACCGCGTTCGGCGTGTGGTTCAACCCGCTGTTCCTGGTGTACGTCGCGCTGTTCGGGCTGTCCATCTTTGCGGTGGCGCTCGCGGCGGCCCAAATCGACCGGCCCGCGCTCCCCGCCCGTTGCGCAAAAGGGTTTCCACGGAGGGGGATTATCGCCCTTTGTTTCGGCACGGCCGCTTTCCTTTTTATCGCCTGGTCGGGGCGGATCGTGCCGGAGCTGTTTTCCGGAAAGCCGCCGTTCGGTTTGCTCAGCTACACCACGTTGTTCATCCAGGTGCTGGATCTGGGCGTCGTGGCGCCGCTGGGGGTGGTCGGCGGAATCCTGCTTTGGAAACGCACCCCATTCGGGTACTTGCTGTCCATCGCGCTGCTGATCAAAGGCGCCAGCCTTGGGCTCGCGCTGCTGGCCATGATCGTCAACGCATGGCGGTGCGGCGTGGAAAGCAGCCCGGTGGAGACGGGTGTATTTATTGTGTTGGCGGCCGTGATGCTGATGCTGTGCTGGAAAACTCTCCGTTCGGTCAGGGAAAAAATCCCATAGACCGGGGGAAGAGGAGTGGTGCCGGGGGCGAATGGCCCGGGGCGAGGCGTGCACCGGACCTTTTTTTTATCTACATGTGCGCTTCAAGCCAGCGCTCCATGTCTTCCAGGACGCGCTCGCGCTCCGGCTCGTTGAACGTCTCGTGGTACAGCCCGTCGTATACCTCGATCGTCTTGTCTGCGGATCCCGCTGTTTCATACAGCATCCGCGCGCCGGCGGGATGGACGATTTTTTCCTCCCCGCCCACAAAGGTCAGAAAGGGCAGGGTGATGGTGTGCATTTCCGCGGCGGCGCGCCGCATTGCGTTAACCAGCTCCGCGGTCAACCGCGCGGGAGTCCGGCCGTGGAAAACCAAAGGGTCGCGGCGGTAGGCGCTGATCACCGCCGGATCATGCGAAAGCAGGGCGGGGTCGAGTTTTAGCAGCCCCGCCCGCGGCGCGAAGATGGAAAGCAGCCGGCCCGCGATCAGTACCGCCGGCGTGACGCCTTCCGGGATGGTGAGTGCCGGGGCGGAGATGACCGCGCCCCGGAAATCCGCCTGATGCTCCAGCAGTTGGCATACCGCGATCAGCCCGCCCGCGCTGTGCCCGAACAGGAAGCACGGCTTCCCCGCCTGCCAGCCCTTCACCATGCCGGTATAGATCGTGAGCGTTTCGGTGAAATCCCCGAAGCGCTCGACCATCCCGCGCGCGCCTTCGGATTTGCCATGCCCGATTTGGTCAAATCCATATACCGCGATCCCGCGCGGCACGAGGTAATGGACGATATTTCCGTAGCGCCCGCTGTGGGAACCCAGACCGTGCGCGACGACCAGCACGGCTTTCGGGGCTCCCGCGGGCAGCCATGCTTGATAATACATGCGGAGGTTTCGGACGCCCTTAAAGTAACCTTCAATATAGTTCAAGGGTTCTCTCTTATAGGAACCTCCACCATTGGCCGAAAAACAGAAGCGGCTGACGGGGGGATTCTCCCGGGGCCAGGTACTCGGTCCGCTGGAAAGCGGATTTCCAATCAATTATTGCATGGAACAAAAAATACTGCACCGATCCCCCGATAACAATAGTCCAACGAAAGCGTCCGATGAATGAGTCGGAACACATGCCTAATGCATCCGGTTAATACGACAAAAAAGACATGCCTTATCCACTTATGAGCGGGAGACGGATAACTACCGGAGAATTTTAACGGATTGGATATGCCGATTATCAGATGGAAAAAAACTAGATTCCTGTGAATTCGCGCAATGATTTGAAAAATTCTTGGAAATGGAAGGCGCCTGAAATTATTCCGCCGGGTGTTATATTGCAAAAAATATCTCTAGGTGATAATATTGTGATACATGAAAGCCACGGACATCCTTTTCGCGTTCTTCGCGGCTCTATCGGTGGATGAATTGTCCATGAGGCAGATAATGGCGCTGGCTTTACCCTTTGGGATTACAGAGACCAATATTCGCAGCGCATTGTCGCGGATGCATGCCCGAAACATAATAAATATCAGAAAAAGGAACCGGACTGCTTTCTACAGGATGGGAAGCCGGGGTGGGCGGATCGGTTCCAACGTAAGCCGTCATTTCAGGGAACCCGATTGGAGCGGCTGGAAGGGTGCTTTCTGGGTTTCGGCGTTCTCCCTTCCGGATTCCCGCGCCCGCCATCAGGTGCAGAAAAAACTCCTGGCGTACCGATTCCGTCCGCTCTATCCCGGCATATGGATCCGGCCGCTTCAGGCGGAAGAGAGTATTCCGGAGGTTTTCAAGGATTTGCTCCAGTGGAAAGGATTCGATTTGTTCCAAGGAACATTTACGGGGGTGATTTCCCGCGAAAGAATAATGGAATTATTTGAAATCCAAAAGGCAACAAAGAGCATTCGGAAGGTTTTACAGGAGGCCCGGCGTTCATGCCGGACGGTGTCCGGGCTTTCTCCGGAGGCGGCCTTTGTCCAACGGCTGCGGATGGGCGATCGGATCGTAAAAACCCTGGTTCAGGATCCCCTGCTTCCTCCGGCGTATCTGCCGGCCACTTATCCCGCCCCGGAATTAAGGCGGGTGTTCAAACGCTGGAACACGCTCTATGTAGAACGAAGCGCCCCCTTCGTGCAACAGGCGCTAAACCATTGAAGCGAGGTGAGTAAATGAACATCATCTGGAAAAACGGGCTCATCATGTTCGGCATTGTCTTTCTATTCAGCTCCATTCTCGGCAATCTGCTGTACATGAATCCCTTGGTGGCCGGCATTTATGAGAGGATGGCAGGTCATCCCGGGATCAAGCCTTGGCAGGAATTCGGAACGATTGCGAATTTCGTCTTGCTGAATATTGCGGCGGGGGTCTTCCTCAACATTCTCTACGTAATCCTTTTTTCCATCATGCGGGGGCAGCTGCCGAATTCCTGGCTGGCCGCCGGCCTTATTTTCGGGATGCTCGTCATCCTGGTAAAGGCCGCTCCGGAAGGATGGAACCAATACCTGAATATCAATTATCCCGCCGAGTTGATCCTGGCCCAGCTGATCAACTCATCGATCGGAATCATCGCGACCGGAATCGTCCTCAGCCTGGCGTGGACCCGGTGGCCGGTGATCCGATAAAGGTGAAAAATGAACCTGTCAAAGGAAGCCCAAGCCTGGCTCCTAGCCGCGCCGGAACCGTACATCCGGTATCAGGCGCAACGGCTGCTCGCGCCAAACAAGGCGGACGGTGCATTGCTAGACAACGACCCCTTCATCCGCGGGAACCTGCGGATTCTGTCGAACTGGAGAAAGGATGTTCTTTCCCGGCACGACAAACCCGACCTGTTCATTCATCGTCTGGCGATGATGGCTGATCTTGGTGTCACCCGGGACACAATCGGAGCCAAATCCCTGATCGAGGATCTGCTGGACAACATCGCGGCTGACGGAACCTTTCGCGTGAATATCATGATTCCGCAGGGATTCGGCGGATCCGGGAAACCGCATCCCGATTGGATCATCTGCGATTTTCCCGTCGTTGTATACGCATTAATCCGAATGGCGGGCAAGGACGAAAGGATACGGTCCGCCGTAAGAAAAATAATACAACTTGCCGGCGAGGAGTATTATCCGTGTTGCGGAAGCATTCCCAAATTCAGAGGGCCGGGACCGAAAAACGGCATGTGTCCCTACGCCAACCTTCTGGTTGCCCGCGCGTTGGCAGCCGACGCAGCCGGACGTAAATCGCCGGAAGCCAAACTTGCGGCAAACGCCGTCTTGGACAGTTGGACGCACCGAAAGACCAAAAAGCCCTTTCTTTTCGGAATGGGAACGGATTTCCTCAAGTTGAAATTTCCCATGGTCTGGTACAACTTGTTGCATGTGGTTTCTGCCCTTAAAAACATTCCGGGCATTGCCGGGGATACCCGGTATCTCAAGCTGGCCGGGCATCTTCGCCGAAAGCTGGATCCATCCGGTAAAGCAACACCGGAAAGCATCTACCTGACGTATAAATCTGAGGAGTGGAGTGATAAAAAGAATCCAAGCCGGCTATTGACCATCCTGGTCCATCAGGTTTTGCGCGGATTGGAATAGTATTGTTAGGAGAAAGGCTTTTAGTAAATCACCACAACATTATGCGACGGCTTCGGAATGCTTCACCGAAAGGGTGTGCTGTTACCGGTTCCGCTATAAAATTTTGCGCTCGTTGGGTGAATCCATCCCGAAAAGTATGAGTCGCACGGCTTTCATATCCCCTTCGGGCAGCCGGGTTTGACGGAAAAAATTTCTGTTTCGTACGCCAAGTAAATGGCTTTCGATGTGCTTTATGGGATCTCCCATTTCGGAATCCTCCGCCGTCAAGCGGTCTTCTTGACGGGGGAGGGAAGGGAGGCGGCGGTGCCCCAAGCCTGCATTTTCATTCAGACGCGAGCGGCGAGCCAGTCTTCGATATCCTGGAACACGCGGCCGCGCTCCGGCTCGTTGAAGATCTCGTGATACAGCCCGTCGTAGATCTTAACCGTCTTGTCTTTGGATCCGGCTTTCTCGTAGATGATTTGCGCGCCGTCCGGATCCACCAGTTTGTCGGCTCCGCCCTGCATGGCGAGAAACGGGAGGGTGATCTTGCCCGTCTCGGCCTAGACGCGCAGAAGCGCCCGCAGCATTTCCGCCGCGAGGCGCGCGGTGGTTTTTCCGTGGAACACCAGCGGATCGGCGATGTACGCCTTCACGACGTCCGGATCGCGGGAAATCGTGCTCGGATCCACCGGGAGGACGCCCGCCGAGGGCGCCAGCAGCGAAAGGGTCCGGGCCATAAAGACGGTCATCTGCGAAACGTGCGAAGCGACCTTCACCACCGGGGCCGAGAAGATCGCTCCCTGGAATTCAGCCTGATGGTCGAGCAGGTAATACGCCGCGATCAGCCCGCCGATCGAGTGGCTGAGCAGGAATATCGGCTTGCCCGGCTGCCATTGCTTCACCATGGCCAGATACTGGGTGAACGTGTCGGAAAAATCCTCAAAGCGTTGGACGAATTCGCGCGGTCCGCCGGATTTTCCGTGGCCGATATGGTCCAGCCCGTAGACGACGTACCCGAGGGGAACGAAGTGATTGACCACGTTCAGGTAACGCCCCGAGTGCTCGCCCAGGCCGTGGATGATCGGCAGCACGGCCTTCGGCTCGGATTCCGGAAGCCAGGCCTGATAAAAAATTTCGGTTTTCCGCACGCCGATGAACTTGCCTTCGATATGATTCATGGGATCTCCTTAACCGCTTCGTCCTGTGGATTTTACCGCCGGGCCGCGCGGCGGAATGTAAATTCTCCGTATAGAGATTCGGCCTTGCGTTATTGCGCAAGGAAACGGATCTGTGAATAGGTCCGCAGCCCGACGGAAAGGGCGATCAGCAATTGGCCGGCAAAGTAGGAGCCGAGGATGACGGCCTGCGCGGCGTAAAACGGCCGGCGGAAGCGGTTGACAGCCAGGACGGAGTCCGATGCCAGGAACAGGAAGGCGCCGATGGCGGCGATGAGCGCATCCGGGGAAAAAGACGCGAGCGCGCGGCCGGCGGCCAGCGCAACCATGACCACGATTACGCCGACGTATGCGCCGACGGCGGCTTTCATGCCCGCCGACAATGCCGGCCAGAGGTAGGCCAGAATTGCCGCGCCGAGAATCGCGACCGGAACCACGGGCCGCAGGAAGCCGGCGGCCGGCCCGCCGGCCAGGAAGGCCAGCGCGTAGCAAACATGGGTGATCAGGAAACTGATCAGCGCCTTGAGGAAGTGGCGCCGCGAAAGCATCGCCCAGATATCCCCGAGGAGCGAGAACCCGAGGCCGAGGCTGATTGCCAGCGCATACGGATCGGCGGGAACGGTCCCCGGCAGAACGGCGATCAGCAGGATCAGGATCGTGGCCAGCGGCTTGCTGACGTAGATCAGCGCGCGGCGGGGCGGGCGGAGATAATACCCGAGGATGGTCAGGCCGGCTGAGAGCAGGGCGGCGAGGGTGAGGAATACAAGATTTTCGCCAGTATTCATTGCGTACCGCGCAATTTATCCTTACCCACTTGCCCCCATGGCTTCGCCCTCATCCGGCCTCCCGTCGCTTCGCTCCGCTCGGCCACCTTCTCCCAGCGCCTGCCCTCGCGGAGTGCGCAGGTTCGGTTTGATCTTGGAACCTGCGCGATCACAAAGCGAGGGTATGCTGGGAGAAGAAAGGGAAAAGGAAGGGATGAGGAGGATTACCCCGGATCCGCCCAATCCAGCGTGCGGGTGACGGCTTTTTTCCAGCCGGCGAAGAGGCGGTCGCGCTCGGCGGCCGCCATCCGCGGAGTCCATTCTTTATCCATGCCCCAGTTTTTTCTCAACGCGTCGAAATCCTCCCAGAAACCGACCGCCAGGCCGGCGGCGTAAGCCGCGCCCAGGGCGGTCGTCTCGGCCACCTTCGGGCGGATCACCGGCACGTCGAGGATGTCCGCCTGGAACTGCATCAGGAGTTCGTTCCGCACCATCCCGCCGTCGACCTTGAGCGCTTGAAGCCGGACTCCGGAATCTTTTTCCATGGCTTCCAGAACTTCGCGGGTCTGGAAGGCGGTCGCCTCCAAGGCGGCCCGGGCGAAGTGCCCCTTGTTGACAAAACGCGTCAGCCCGGCGATCACCCCGCGCGCATCCGAACGCCAGTGCGGCGCGTACAAACCGGAAAAAGCCGGAACGAAGTAGATGCCGCCGCTGTCTTCGACCGTTTGCGCCAGCGCTTCCACGTCGGGCGCATGACGGATCAGGCCGAGGTTGTCGCGCAGCCACTGCACCAGCGCGCCGGCGATCGCGATCGATCCCTCCAGCGCGTAGACCGCCTTCCGGCCGCCGATCTTGTACCCCAAGGTGGTCAGCAGGCCGCTCGCGCTCGCCGGCGGGCGCTCGCCCATGTTCATCAGAATGAAACAGCCGGTGCCGTATGTGTTCTTGGCCTCGCCGGGATGGAAGCACGTCTGCCCGAACAGCGCCGCCTGCTGATCTCCCAGGTCGCCGGAAATGGGAATGCCCTCCAGGGGCGAGGGCGGCCCATGGGCCGCCCTGACAAGACCGTAGATTTCCGACGAGGAGCGGATTTGCGGCAGCATCGCGCGCGGGATGCCGAGCAGCGCGAGGAGCTCGTCGTCCCAATCCAGCGTCTCCAAATTCATGAGCAGCGTGCGCGAGGCGTTGGTGACGTCGGTGACATGCAGGCCGCCGGTGAGGTTCCAGATGATCCAGGTATCCATGTTCCCGAACAGCAGCGCGCCGTTTTCGGCCTTGCGGCGCGCCTCCGGATTCTGATCGAGGATCCATTTGATCTTGGGGCCGGAAAAGTAGGTCGCCGGCGGCAAGCCGGTTTTCGCGCGCAGAAAGTCCGGACCGCCCGCGCGCGCCAGTTCGCCGCAGATCGCCTCCGTGCGCGTGTCCTGCCAGACGATCGCGTAGCCGACCGGATCGCCGGTGGATTTTTCCCACACGACGGCCGTCTCGCGCTGGTTGGTGATCCCGATCGCGGCGATCTCGCCCCGGGAAACCCGCCCGTTTTCGAGCGCGCCCTGGATCACGTCGCGGGTCCGCTGCAGAATCTCGCGCGGGTCGTGTTCCACCCAGCCCGGCTTGGGAAAGATCTGCCGGTGCTCCCGCTGGTCCATGGCGACGATGGTTCCGCCGTGATCGAAGATCACAAAGCGGGTGCTGGTGGTTCCCTGATCGATCGCGCCGACGTATTTCGGCATCGGATACCTCGTTTCCTGCGGTCTTCGCTCAGGATGGTATTTCCCCGTCGGATCCGGATCACGGATTGCGCCGGGAAAAAACGTTCCCGGCGGAAGAACGAGCGGGGGGCCGGGATTAATTCCTATGGAACGCCCTCACCCAAGGCGCAGGTTCCGGGCGGTGCGATGGCCGGGTGGGGAAAAATCCGGGCGCCCGGGCTTCATGCGCCCGTCCTGAATCCCAGCCGGGCGCCTCGCGCGGCGGATTTTCCCGTGACGTATATTTTTATCCCGCTTTCGCGGGATGATGAAAACCCCGCGGCTTGCCGCGTTGTTCGTGGATTTTGTGCACCTTGATACCGCGCAGCTTGCCCCGCTTTCTACATCTGCTCCAGATGAAAAAGCGGGGCTTGCTACGCGGTCATTCATTGTACAGCAGGTTGTTATTTTCCATCAGGATGCGCGGGGGAAGAGGCGCCGCAATGAATCCCGAACTTCGTCCCCCTCCGGCGCCTTCGCCTTCCCGGTGAAAGCGGCGTCCGCCCGCGGGCTCGGATGGACGTGATCCGCATCGCGCCGGGAGAGATCCACTCTTTCCCGGCGCCCGCCGTGAATTGGATGTCCGTATCCCCATTATGCTCATCCGCATCTTGCCGCCCTGCATTTCGGGCGGGCGGTTTCACAGTTGGGCGGCGTATCGGATCGACACCTGCGCTCCATGGGCGCATTTTTCACGAAGGTTTGCCGGCTGATCCCCAAAATGGGGGTGAATATGGGGATTTCCGCGGCATGTCGTTTCACCCATATTTTATGGTTATTCCGGCATTTTCATTAGTATGATTTAAAGTCTATCATTGTACTTGTGCGCAAGACCGTTCCGATCAGACGGGATGGTGATCGCCTGCCGTCGAATCAGACATCGAGCGAGGTTGAGTTGAGACGGGATGCCATAATCGCCAATATTAAGGCCTTTTTTGTGCCGCCTCTATTCCCGGAGGATGAAGAGAAGAGCCGCCAAGCCAGGCTGCTTCATGCGCTCCTGGTTGGCTCCATTCTGCTGTTGTTGACGGGCGTTTTCCTCGCGGTTCCCCTTGTCTTTTCGGAAAAAATTCTTAATGCCGTTCTGCTTTACGCGCTCCTGGCCGCCGCGTGCATTTCCTATCGGATGATGCGGAGCGGCCGGGTCCGGCTTGCCGTCGTTCTATATATTTCCGGATTGTGGGTGGTCCTCACCCTGTTTGTCTTTCTCTCCGGCGGTATGCTGAGTGTTATCGCGTCGTACTACATTCTTTTGGTGGTCATCACCGGCCTGCTGGTAGGCTTCCAGAGCGCCCTGGTTATGTCCGTTTTCTGCGGCTTGGCCGGGCTTGGCATGATTCTTCTGGAAGCGGGCGGGCTTACCCCGCCGAGATTATTTCCGATACCCCCCATCGTCGGATGGGTGGATCTGACGGTCGTGCTGGTCATGACGACCCTGACCATGCACTTCGCCCTCAAGGACTTGAACGCCGCGCTGGCGTCAACCCGGCAGCGCCTGGAGGAGCGCCGGCTGGCGGAAGCGGCCTTGCGGGCGAGCGAAGCGCAGTTTCGGAGGCTGTTCGAAACCTCGCGGGATTTCGTTTTCATCGCCGATAGGCACGGCCGGATGCTGGCGGCCAACAAGGCCGCGGAAAGCCGGTTGGGATATTCCGCGCAGGAATTGGCGAGTGCCAGCCTGCAGGAGCTTTGCTACGATCCCCGGGATTGGGAGCGGGTTCAGCGGGAGATCCAGCAACGGGAATATTTGGAGGATTATGAAATCCGGGGGAGGCGGAAGGACGGGACACCCATCGATTGCCTGGTGAGCGCGACGCTGATCAGGGATGAAACCGGCCACATCTTCGGATTCCAGGGAAACATCAAGGACATGACGGCGCGCAAGCAGGCGGAATTGAAGATCGCGCGTCAGATGGAACGCCTGCAGGCGCTGCACACCATTGAACAGGTGATTACGAGTCATACGGGATTGCAGACCGTCCTGAACCTGCTTGTCCGGGAAGTTGTCGGGCAGCTGCACGTGGATGCGATTTCCATCCTCCTGTTGGATGAACGGGGGCAAACCCTGCATTATGCGGCCGGCGAGGGCTTCCGGACCGGGGCGCTGCAATTCACCAATTTGGATTACGGGCTGGGCCTGGCCGGCCGGGCCGCCCGGACCCGGAAAATCCTGCACATCCCCGATCTGTCGGAAATTCAGGATAACCCGATCCTGGCCGACTCCATCGCCGGGGAGGGCTTCACCGAATACTTCGGTGTTCCCCTGATCGACAAGGGGCAGTTGTGCGGGGTGATGGAGATCTTCCGGCGTTCCGCCTGCGCGATGGATCCCGACTGGTCGGCGTTTCTGGAGACTCTGGGCGGGCAGGCGGCCATCGCCATCGACAATGCCCGTCTGCTCGAAATAACGCAGATCAATCTGAGGGAGACCGAGGCGCTGTACAAGATCAACCAGGGACTGGCGTCCTCCATCGATCCTCCCCGGCTGATGCATGATGTGGTGACTCTCCTGCAGAAAAACTTCGGATATTTTTACGTGCAGGTTTATATCCGGGAGCCGGAAACGGGGGATTTCGTCGTGCGGGCCGACAGCGGAGAAATCAGCGGGGCGATGACGGATCAGGGATGCCGGATTGCCGCCGGCGAGGGTATCGTCGGATACACCGCGCAAACCGGGGTCCCATACTTCAGCAACGACGTCCGGAAAGGGTTCCTCGACGGGGAAAATCCGCTCCTGCCGGAGCAGAATTCCCAGTTGATCGTCCCGATCCGGGCCGGCGAATCGATTCTCGGCCTGCTGGATGTGCACCAGGTGCTGCCCCAAACCCTGGCCCGGCGGGATATCCAACTGGTCAGCGCGGTGGCCGATCAGCTCGCGATCGCCCTGCAGAAAGCGCAATTCTATTCCGACCTGCAAAACGCGCTTCGCCAGGAAAAGGAAATGCGCGTCCAGCTGATCCACAGCGAAAAACTGGCCGTGACCGGCCGGTTGATGGCGTCGGTTTCCCACGAGTTGAACAACCCCCTTCAGGCGATCCAGAACGCCCTCTTTCTCCTCAAGGACGAGAAGACGCTCTCCGCGCAGGCCAAGCAGGATCTTGCCATCGTCTTATCCGAGACCGAGCGGATGGCGGCCATGCTCGAACGGCTGCGGACGACATACAAAGCGGTGCGGGCGGAGGATTTCCGACCGGTGCGGATCAATGCCCTGATCGAAGATGTGCACGCCCTGCTGAACACGCATCTGCGGCATGCCGGCATCTCCTTCGAATTCCACCCAGACCCGGCGTTGCCGCCCGTCTCCGGCCTGAGCGATCAGCTCCGGCAGGTGATTCTGAACCTGTTCATGAACGCTGCGGACGCCATGCCGGACGGCGGCCGGCTGGCCGTATCGACGTCGGCCCGGAAAAAGGAAAAAGAAATTCTGATCAGCGTTTCCGACACGGGCAGAGGCATCGACCCCGCCATCCTGCCGCACCTGTTCGAGACGTTCATCTCCGGCAAGGAAAACGGCACCGGGCTTGGGCTGGCCATTTGCCAGGAAATCGTGTTTAACCATCATGGCCGCATTCAGGGGGAGAACCAGGCGCAGGGCGGCGCGCTGTTCCGCGTCTGGCTGCCCGCTCCGAAGGAGGGCGAAGCATGACTCCGGCCGGAAGAATCCTGATCGTGGACGATGAGCTCTCTTTGCGTCAGACCCTGGCGCGCGTTTTACAGCGGACGGGGTACGATGTCACGACCGCCGAAAGCGGCGAACAGGCGCTGGCTTTCCTGGAGACGGCGGCCTACGACCTGGTCTACCTGGATATCCGTATGCCGGGGCTGGGCGGCCTGGAGGTGCTCCAGCGGATCCATGCCCGGCACCCGGAGGTCCCGGTGGTGTTGTTCACCGCCCAGCCGGATTTAAATTCCTCGCTCGAAGCCCTGCGGTCCGGCGCGGCGGATTACCTGTTGAAACCGCTCAAACCCGAGACTATTATCGAAAAAACCGGGGCCATCCTTTCGGCCCGGCAAAAAGAGCGGCGCAAGGGGGAAATCCGGGCCGAGATAGACGCCCTGCAATCGGAACTCCGCCGACTCGAGGCGGCGGACAGTTCCGCGCGCCCGCCGGATCCGGGCCCGCCCGCATCCGACCGCTTCCTCAAGCGCGGCCCCCTGGTGCTGGATCTCCACACCCGGCGGCTGCTGGTCGACGGACGGGCGGCCGACCTGCCGCCCGCCGCCTTCGATTACCTGACGGTGCTGGCGCGCCACGCGCCAGACGTGGTGGATTACCGCACGCTGGCGGCGGAGGCGCAGGGCCTGCAGGCCGAGGCGCGTGAAGCCCAGGAACTGGTCAAATGGCACATCCATCACATCCGTCAGGCCATCGAGAAGGATGCGCAAAATCCTTCCCGCCTGTATAACGTCCGCGGGATCGGATACCGGCTTATCGCGGATTGAACCGCCACTTCCCGTAAACACGGGGTAAAGAATTCGTGCGCTCCCGACGGGGAGAGACTGTCCGCCAAGAAATCCAATGGCCGCCGTTCCCTCGCCTGCCCTGGCCCAGCGTGGGTGTACAAAGCGGGAATCCACAACGCGCTCGACATTACCCGCGCCGGCAGGAAAACAGCCAGTGGATACCCGACAAAAATACCCCCGCTCCGCATTCATCCCGGCTCATGAAACAGATGCGAGCCGGGATGCTATCCGAGGGCGGGCGCGGGCATGACGGTCCTTGGCCGGAAAAACAAAAACCGGGTGTTTCGGCTCGCATCGTATCCGGCCTGAGAGCTTACTTTTATAAAAAATTTATTTTTTCCCAACTTCCCCCAACCATCCCGCGCCCATCCCCATCCGTCTTCCGTATGAAAATCGGCGAGAATAAGCGTGCCACACATTCTGCTCCAAAATCACGGATCTATAGGCGCGGGAAAAATGACTGCAGGAACTTATTCGAGATCCGCTCCGATTTACATTTTGGTGGTGGATGATCACCCCAGCTCGGCGGCAACGCTGGCGCGGGTGATCGCCCAATTGGGCCCCGAGGTCCGAGTGCTTTCCGCCGAGAGCGGCGGCGAAGCGCTCACCCTGATGCAGAACAAGAAGGTGGATATTCTCATCACCGACCTGGTCATGCCGGGCATAACCGGATTGGAACTCATTGAGAAGATGCAAGTCATGACCAACAACCGTCCGGCCTACACCATCCTGATGACGGCCTACGACGTCCCCGGCCTGAAGGAAATCGCCCGGCGCCTGATGGTGAACGAAGTCGTCAGCAAGCCCGTCGCTCCGGAAGCGGTCTGCCGGATCATTACCAGGGCCTTGGAGCTGTGCGGGTTCGGGCCCCTCGCGCCGGTTTCCGGCGGCACGCCGCCGCAGGATGAACCGGCGCCCGGTGGCCTGCGCGGGTAGGGAAGGCCCCCTTCATCACGAAAGGATCACGGATCACATGGAAAAGAAAAACGGCATTCTGAAAAACGGGTATCTGTCTCCGGAGGTGAAAGACCTCCTATCCATTCGGAATCCGGATCCGATCGATTCCCCGCGCACTCCGGGAGCGGAGATTATGCTCTCGATCCTCGCCGTCGAGGCGATGATGGCGGTAGAAAGCGTCCGGCGATATGGCGGAATAACCCAGAGAAGATACGACTTAACCGGCAAGCCGGGGCGCGCGCATCCTGAAGTGCCGTTCCTCCAATGACGCGCCCGAATCCGATTCTCACGCATTCATCGAAAGGAGAAAAAAGCATGCATTCCGGAAACAGAACTCCCCGCAAGACTCTAAAAGGTTGGATGGTGGTCAGCCTGATGACCGCCGCCGCCCTGGCCCTCGGCGGCTGCGCCGGCGCCAAACCCAAGGTCTACAAAGTGGGCATCCTCTCCGGCCTGAACTTCATCTCGGGCATCGCGGATATCTTCCAGGCCAAGATGACCGCGCTCGGCTACATCGAGGGCGAGAACATAACCTACGACGTGCGCAAGATGGACTTCGACATGGCCGCCTACAAGGCCGCGCTGGCGGATTTCGTCGCCGCCGACGTGGACGTGATCCTGGTCTACCCGACCGAAGCCGCGCAGGAAGCCAAGGCGGCCACTGCGGGGACCGATATCGCGGTGGTGTTCACCTTCGCCAACACGGAAGAGACCGGATTGGTCGACAGCATCACCGCCCCCGGCGGCAATGTCACCGGTGTGCGTTACCCGGGTCCGGACCTGGCGCTTAAACGCTTCGAAGTCATGATGGAAATGAATCCCGAGATCAAGAACCTGTGGATTCCGTACCAGAAGGGCTACCCGATCGTTGGACCGCAGATGGACGTTCTGCGGCCGGTGGCCCAGGCGGCGGGTGTGACCCTGATCGAGTTCCCGGCCAGCGACGCCGCTGAACTCCAGACGGAATTGAACGCCCGCGCCGCCCGGGAAGAGATCGGCTTCGACGCGATCCTGTTCCTGTCGGAGCCGCTGGCGGTGACGCCCGCGCCGTTTGAAGCGATCGCCAAGTTCGCCTACGAGCACAAGATCCCGATGGGCGGCGCGATGATGGTCTCGGGGGGATATTCCTCCATCTACGGGATCATCGCCGACGCCACCTCCTCGGGTGAGGAAGCTGCGATCATCGCCGATAAGATCCTCAAGGGGACCAATCCCGGCACCATCCCGGTGGTTTCCGCCGAAAGTTTCTTCCAGGTCAACTACACGGCCGCTCTGGCTCTGGGTGTGACAATCCCGGAGACTCTGCTGGCGCAGGCCAATGAAGTCATGCGCTGATTTTTGCGCATCATGGGCGGCGCAGCGGGTTGGAAGGCCTCCCGCTGCGCTGCCCGTCCGTGATGGACCAGCCGCGAGTATTTCGATAGACAGGCCCGAGTCCGGAGACAGGCTGGTGTTTCCGCCCCGGATAGCCGGATAAGAGTGACATTATGAAAAAATCAACCGGAAGAACCCAGAAAGCAAGCAGCTTGGCCACCATCCTGGTGGTCGCGATCTCGGCGCTGAGCGTGGGAACGCTGGCATTATCGGGCGCGGTGCAGGTTTTTGCCAACTACCTGAACCAGCAAACGGCCATCCCGCAACAGCAGGGATTGCTCGCCCGGCAGGCGGGCCAGGAAGTGGCCGGTTTCATTGATGAAAAGTTCAGCGTCCTGGAGGCGGCGGTCGAGTTCACCGACCCGCTGGCGGCTTCCACCGACGAGCGGGAGATCACGCTCGACAGCCTCCTCGGCCTGCAGACCTCCTTCAAGCAGTTGGCTCTGCTAAATGCCTCCGGACGGCAACTGGCTCTGTCCTCGCGCCGTTCACTGGTGCAGTCGGATCAGTTTACCGCGCAGTTCACGCAGGAGTTGCTTGCCGACAACCGGGAGGGGCGGAGAACCATCAGCCCCGTTTACATCGACGTCGAATCCGGCGAACCGCTGGTGGTGATCGCCGTGCCCATCCTGAATGTCTTTGGGGAATACCAGGGTACTCTGGCGGCCGAGTTGAACCTGAAATTCATGTGGAATCTGGTCGACCAGCTGGAGGTGGGCGAGGCGGGGTACGCGTACGTGGTGGATGAGACGGGAAAACTCATCGCCTTCAGCGACACCAGCCGCGTGCTGCGCGGCGAGAACGTGGCGAACATCGGCGGGGTGGAGGAATTCATCAACAATCCGTCGGCTTCCACCGATGTCAGGTTCTCGTCCGCGGCGTACACGGGGCTGGGCGGGGAAACCGTGGTGGGCACGTATGTGCCTTTGGGCTCCCCGACCTGGGCGGTCGTGGTCGAAACGCCCTGGACCGAAGCCTACTCCATCCTTCTCCTGCAAATCCGCTCGATCGTTTACATCATTCTGGTGGTGGGCGTCGCGGCCGGTTTGTTCGGCGCGTTCATCGCGCGCCGTCTGGCGGCGCCGCTGGTCAACCTCTCGAAGGTCGCCACGGAAATCGCCGGCGGCAACCTGGAAGCGCGGGCCATGGATACGGGCACGGCCGAGGTTCGGCTGGTGGCCTCGACCTTCAACGAGATGACCGCCCGCCTGCGCGAGATGATCGGCACACTGGAAGATCGCGTGGCGGAACGCACCAAGGCCCTCGCGACCTCCAGCGAAGTCTCCCGCCGCCTTTCCACCATCCTGGATGAAAAACAGCTGGTGACGGAAGTCGTCGAGCAGGTGAAGAACGCCTTCAATTACTACCATGCCCACATCTACTTCTTCGACGAGACCGGAGACAACCTGGTCCTGGCCGGCGGCACCGGCGAGGTCGGCCGGGTCCTCCTGGACCGCGGGCACAAGCTCCCCAAGGGGAGAGGCCTGGTGGGCCGCGCCGCGGAGAACAACGCGCCCATCCTGGTGGCCGATACCACCCAGGATCCCAACTGGCTGCCGAACCCGTTGCTGCCGGATACGAAATCCGAAGTCGCGGTGCCGATTTCCATCGGCGATCAGGTCCTGGGCGTGCTGGACGTGCAGCAGAACATCGTCGGCGGCATGGGCCAGTCCGACGCCGACCTGCTGCAATCGATCGCCAACCAGGTGGCCATCGCGGTGCGCAACGCCCGCTCCTACACCCTGGTCCGCGAACGGGCCGAACGGGAAGCCCTCATCGCTTCCATCAACCAGAAGATCCAAGGCACCACGACTGTGGAAAACGCGCTGCAGGTCGCGGTCCGCGAACTCGGGCGCGCCCTGGGCTCCAAGGAAACGCGGGTGGTGCTGTCGGCTCCTACGGGAGCCGGACAGGCGGAAGAGAAAACCAAGGGCGGGTAGAGCGTGTTTTCCCGGCACGGTTTATGGAAAGAGGACTGGTAATGTCCTACGTCATCGCGATCTGTCATCAAAAGGGCGGGGTGGCCAAAACCACCACAACGCTGGGCCTGGGAGCCGCATTCGTGGAGCGGGGCGTCGAGACGCTGGTTGTGGATCTCGACCCGCAGGCCAACCTGACGTTCAACATCGGGTTGGAGCCGGGCAACGCCCCGTTTTCCGCGGCGGAAATTCTGACGGGCGAGGCAGCCCCGGCCCGCGCCGCGGTGGAATCCAGCCTGCCGGGGATGGATATCATCCCGTCGAACGCATCGATGCTCGATATCGGCCGGCGGATGTACCAGATGCCGAACTACGAATTCCTCCTGCGCCGGGCGCTGGAGGATACGGCCATGGCGGAATACGCGGTCGTGCTGCTGGACTGCCCGCCGTCCGTCGGACCGCTGACCATCAACGCCCTGACCGCCGCCGACCTGCTGATCATACCGACCCAGTGCGAGTACTACTCGATCCAGGCGCTGCCGGATATGTTCGAACTGGTCAACGTCATCCGCGACCGGACCAATCCGCCGTTGACGTACCGGCTGCTGGTCACCATGTTCGACGGACGCGGGAAATTCCACGCGACGATGCTGGAACAGTTGCGCGGGTACTTTAAGGATGGTTTGCTCCATACCACGATCGGATTCGACACCAAGTTGCGCGAAGCCCAGGCTGCCGGGAGCCCGATCACGATCCATGCCCCGCTCAGCCGCGGCGCGAGCCAGTACCGGCAGTTGGCCGAGGAGTTATCCCCTTATGTCTCAGCAAAATCGCACGTACAAACGGCTTGAAGCGCTGTTTTCCGAGAATAAACCGGCCGCCCCGGATTCCACGAAATCCGTCAAGTCGGCGCTCCCGGCCGATGCGGTGCCTGTCCGGGAGCGGACCGCGATGGAGGCGGAGTCGCCCGCGCCAAAAGCCAGGGTGGCACCCGCGGCTCCGGCCGTCGCGGCGCCCGCCGCTCCGTCGAGCCCTCCGGCGATCGCCGCCACGCCCGCCGAGGGCTGGGAGGATTTCCTGAACGGCATCGACCGCGGGAACCGGCTGGGTTTTGTGTACGGCCAGGGCCGGATGACGGCCCTCCCGGATGCGCAGCCGCCCGCGCCGGACAAGGCCTTGGACATCCCCCTGACAATCGCCGGGACGACAATCGGAACGCTGCAGGCCGTCGGAGACGGATCGGATTGGACGGCGCAGCAGACGGAGATCGCCAAAGCCGCGGCGTCGCAACTGGCGCAGCACATTGACGGGTTGCGCCTGCTGGCTCAGGCGGAGAAGTACCGGGCGGAGGCGGAACTTGCCGTCCGGCGCCTGACGCGTGAAGGATGGCAGACCTACCAGCAGGCCCGGGACGCGATCCAGACGGGGTTCGTGTTCGACCTCAACCAGGTGCAGCCGCTGAACGGCTCCGGACCGGACGGCGTCGGCAGGACCGAAACCCGAAGCCTGGTGGTCCGCAATGAATCGATCGGCGCGCTGGAGGTGGATGCCGGATCGGTCTCCCCCGAGACGATCGGAATCCTGGATGCCGTGGCCGGGCAGCTGAGCGGCCATCTGGAAAACCTGCGGCTGCTCGAGCAGAACGAAAAGCGCACGCACGAGCTGGAAATCGTGGCGGAGCTCAGCGCCACCACCGCCACCGTGCTCGATCCCGACCGCCTGCTGCAATCGATCGTCGACCTGACCAAGGAACGGTTCGGCGTCTACCATGTTCACATCTACCTGGCGGACGAGGATTCAGGAACTCTGGCCCTGGCGGCCGGCGCCGGCGAGGTGGGCCGCAAAATGGTGGCGGCCAAACACACCATCGCCATGGGCCTGGAAAAATCGCTCGTGGCGCGCGCCCGCCGGGAACGCGGAGCCCTGATCGTCAACGACGTACGCAGCGAGCCGGATTTCCTGCCCAACCCCAACCTGCCGGAGACGCGCTCCGAAATGGCGGTGCCGATGATCGTCGGCGAGAAGGTCCTCGGCATTTTCGACGTTCAATCCGACCGGCTGAACGGCTTCAGCGAAGAAGACGCCAACATCTACACCACCCTGGCCTCCCAGATCGCGGTCGCCCTGCAGAACGCCCGCCTGTATATGGAACAGGCGGAGACGGTCGCCCGGTTGCGCGAGCTCGACCGCCTGAAAACCTCGTTCCTGGCCAACATGAGCCATGAACTGCGCACGCCGCTCAACTCCATTCTCGGCTTCACCGACGTGATGCTGGAGGGGATCGACGGCGACCTGACCGAGAACATGGATAACGACCTGCACCTCATTCAGCGGAACGGCCAGCACCTGCTTCATCTGATCAACGACGTTCTCGATATGGCCAAGATCTCCGCCGGCAAGATGAATCTGTCGCTGGAGCGGTTCAAGGTTCAGGATCTGCTGGACGAAGTCCTGAACATCTCCTCCTCGCTGGCGGCCGAGAAGAGCCTGGCGCTCGCGGTCGAAAAGGACTCCGACCGGATGGTGGAGCTGTACGCCGACCGGACCCGCATCCGCCAGGTGATGTTGAACCTGATCGGCAACGCGGTCAAGTTCACCGACCAGGGCGGGGTCAACATCCGTGCAGAGCGCAAGGGCGATAAAGTCCTGATCCGGGTTTCCGACACGGGCCTGGGAATTCCGAAGGATAAGCTGGGATTGGTTTTCCAGGAGTTCACCCAGGTCGACACATCCCCGACCCGCAAAGCCGGCGGCACCGGCCTCGGCCTGCCGATCAGCCTCAGCCTGGTGCAGATGCACGGCGGGCGGCTGTGGGCGGAAAGCAGCGGCGTGCCCGGAGAGGGCACCACGTTCTACGTGGAAATGCCGCTGGAAGCGAAGATCGTGGAGACGGTTGAGGCCGCCGCCAATGGCTAAGCCCGATCATCTCGAATGCAACCTTTGCGGCCATCCGCAACCCTACGCGCCCCTGGTGGCGGCCGTCTGTGGGAAGTGCGGCTCGCAGTGGATGGACGCGCGCTACGACTATGCCGCGTTCAAGCGGAATCTCCTGCTCGGCCTGCCGGGCCGGCCGCTCAGCATCTGGCGCTACCAGGATATTCTGCCGGTTGAGAATCCCTCGGGACTGGACCTGTATCCCGCCGGGGCGACTCCGCTGTGGCATTCCCAGCGTTTTGCGACCGCGCTCGGGCACCAACACGTCTTCATTAAAGACGAGCGCTACGGGCCGACCGGTTCCTTTAAAGACCGCCAGGCGGCGGTCGCGGTGGCTTCCATGGTGGAGTCGGGTGTGCGCGAGGCGGTGATCGCCTCGACCGGCAACGCCGCGGTCGCGTATGCCGCGGCCTGCGCCCGGGCCGGGATCAAGTTGTGGGTGTTCATGACCAGCCTGGTGCCGCAGGAGAAGCTGCGCGAGGCGGCGCTGTTCGGGGCGGAAGTCATCCGGGTTTCCGGCAATTACGATCAGACCAAGCAGATCGCGGCGCAGTTCGCCGAGCGCCGGCATCTTGTGATCGACCGCGGAGCCGGTTCCATCGCGGCCCGCGAGTCCATGAAAACGATCGCTTACGAAATCGTCGAGCAGCTCCATTGGCGCGCGCCGGATTGGTACGTGCAATCCGTCAGCGGCGGACTCGGGCCGCTCGGCGTGTATCAGGGCTTCCGGGAAATGCAGCGCATGGGCCTCATCGACCGCATCCCGAAGCTGGCCGTCATCCAGCCGGAAGGCTGCGCGCCGATGGTGCGCGCGTTCAAGGCCGGCCGGGATACCGCCGAGGCGGTCGTGCCGGATACCCGCATCATCATCCTGGCCACCGGGGATCCCGGCAAGAGCTACACCTATGTGTGGAAACTGACCCAGGAGTACGGCGGCACGATGGAATCCGTGACCGACGCGGAGGCCTACGCCTGCATGCGGACTCTCGCCAAATCCGAGGGGATGGCGGTGGAACCCGCCGCGGCGGTCGCCTTCGCCGGATTTGAAAAAATCATGCGCCAGGGCTTGATCGGGCGCGAGGAAACCGTCGTCGTCAATTGCACCGGGCACACCTTCCCGGTCGAAAAGCATGTCGTTTTGGAAGAGGAAATGGTGGATGTCCGCCTGAGCGAAAGCCAGGCGCCCGCGCCGCGGGAAGGGTTGCGGGCGGCGCTCGAGAACCTCGACGAGAAAACCACCAGCATCCTGATCGTCGAGGACAACGAAGACGATGCCCTGCTGATCCAGCGTCTGCTGGCGACCCGCAAGGCCTACCGCGTCCATCACGCCCGGGACGGCGAGGAAGGCCTGAACCTCGCGCGCAGCCTGCGGCCCGACATGATCGTGACGGACCTGATGATGCCGAACTTGGACGGGTTCGGCCTGGTGGAGGAATTGCGGCGCGACGCCCGCACGCGGGAGATCCCGATCGTGGTGGTGAGCGCCAAGGACATCTCCGCCGAGGAGCGCAAGCGCTTGAACGGGCAGATCGAAGCCGTGTACCAGAAGGGTTCGCTGCGGTCGCGCAAGTTCGTCGATCAGGTCATCCAGGTCCTGGAAGAGAAAAATGAATAAGAAGGAGAATCGGCCGTGAACGAAAAAATCTTGTGCATCGAAGACAATCCGGACAATATGATTCTGATCCGGCGGGTTATCCAGGCGCGCGGGTATACGCTGCTTGAGGCGGAGACCGGGGCGGAAGGCCTGGCGATGGCCGAGGACAAGGATATCCGGCTCATTCTTCTGGACATCAACCTTCCGGATATCGACGGGTATGAGATCGCCCGGCGCCTGCGCACGGATCTGAACCACCGGGAAACGCGCATCCCGATCATCGCGATCACGGCCAACGCCCTGAAGGGGGACGCCGAGAAAGCGCTCGGCGCGGGATGCGACGTGTACATGTCGAAACCCATCAACATACATGAATTGTGGGCGCGGGTGGCTTTCTTCCTGCCCCGTTCCTGATCCCCGGCCGCCGCGTCCCCGGGAAGCTCCGGCTCCCGGCCGGGTTTCACGCCAGGATTTCTCCCGAGTGGAAAAAAAAACCTCCACCTTTCGTTTCCCCCCGTTCCTGTCGGTGCTGGAATGCTCCGGATGCGGCGCCACGCTCCCGCCGGAGCGGATCCACACCTATTGCCCGGATTGCCACTCGCCGATCCTGGCGCGCTACGACTTGGACGCGGCCAGGCAACGGCTGGACCGGGATTCCTTCCGTTTCCGCCGCAACGGCATGTGGCGGTGGTACGAACTCCTGCCGGTGGTCGATCCCGAGCAAATTGTTTCGCTGGGGGAGGGGGATTGCCCCCTGTTGCGCCTGGTCCGGGTCAGCCGGAAACTCGGCCTGCCCTATCTGTTCGTCAAGGACGAGAGCGCCAATCCGACGGGCTCCTTTAAGGCCCGGGGCCTTTCCGCGGCCGTTTCCAAAGCCAGGGAACTCGGGATCCGCAAGGTGATCATTCCGACGGCCGGCAACGCCGGCGGCGCGATGGCCGCCTACGCGGCCCGCGCGGACATGGAAGCCCTGATCTACTTTCCGAAGGATACCCCGCACGCGAACATCGCGGAAAGCCGGATGGCGGGCGCGCGGATCGTCCTGGTCGACGGCCTGATCAGCGACGCGGCCGGGGTGGCGGGGGAGACGGCGCGCCGCGATGGATGGTTCGACCTTTCCACCTTCAAGGAACCGTACCGGGTGGAGGGGAAGAAGATCATGGGCTATGAGCTGGCGGAAGCGTTCCAATGGGAGCTGCCCGATGTGATCATCTACCCGACCGGCGGCGGCACCGGCCTGGTGGGAATGTGGAAGGCTTTCCTGGAAATGGAATCCCTGGGCTGGCTGAAACAGCCGAAGAAACCGCGCATGGTCGCCGTGCAGGCGGAGGGCTGCGCGCCGGTCGTCAAGGCTTTCGAAGCGGGCGCCACGTTCTGCGATTACTGGGTGAACGCCCATACCCTGGCCTCCGGCCTGCGCGTCCCGAAAAGTTTTGCGGATCAATTGATTCTGAAGGATATCCGGGAAAGCGGGGGAACGGCGCTCGCGGTCAGCGATGAATCGATTACCAAAGCACAGCATGAATTATGCGAAATGGAAGGCATTTTTTCCGCGCCGGAAGGCGCCGCCACATTGGCCGCTCTGGAGGAATTGGTGCGCAGAAAATGGGTGGGCCCGGATGAGCGGGTCGTCCTGTTCAATACCGGCTCCGGATTGAAGTACCTGGATCCGCCGGGGGATTCGGCGGAGGATTCGAATCAGGTTTCTTCCGGACCCGTGACGCGGGAGAATCCGTTCCGCCGATTAACGGAGCCTGTTAAAAAATTCTTTTCCTTTAATCGGTAGGGGCAACCCCTCCCCGTCCCTCCCCATTCTGGGGAGGGTGGCCGGAGGCCGGGAGGGGTGAGGAGGGCGGCAGCGTGCGGGTGAAGATCACATTCACGCCGCTCCCTCGGTAGTTTTCGATCAGGACGGTTCCGCGCGCGGCCGGCAGCCGGACCGACAGGCGCGCCAGATCTTCGATTAGGCCGGTGATGAGCTCGCGCGGCAGCGATCCGTCCGTCCGCACGGGGATGCAGGGGAATGCCTCCGAGTCTGTGCGGACGACGGCGGTGACGACCCGCTTCGGAGCGAGGATCTCCTCCCGGCCGTAGACCGCCCCTTTCGGGCAGCGGTTGCCGGTAACGGCGACTTCCCCGTCGGCCTGAACGGTCACGGTCAGCATGCAGCCGATCGGGCAGGCGATGCAGATGAGCTCGGTCATTCCTTTACCTCTGCCCCTCGCAAAGACGCCGTGTTCATTCGAGCGCCGCCTCCAGGACGTTCTCCCGCCCGTCCTCCAGGGCCGGAAATTCGGCCGGCTTGAGGACAAGGCGGATCATCTCCGACGGTTGAATGTGCAGCAGCTTCTTCCTTTTAAACTCGGTGCCGTCGATCTTGAGCGAAAGGACCGCGTCGTTCTTGACGATCATCGGCCGCATGAAGATGATATTTTCCCGGTCCGGGGCGTAATAGTTCGGGATGATGTGGCGGAGGCTGGCGCCCGCCGCGATCCGGAACTGCCGCACGCTCTCTCCGGCCAGATAGCGGACCGCGGCCCGGCCGCAGCGCCGGCCTTCGTCGACCACAAAATCCACCAGGTCGTGCACATGCAGGACATTGCCGCAGGCGAAGATCCCGGGCACTCCGCTCATCAGGTCGGCATCGACGCGCGGTCCGCCGGTATCGTCGTTCAGCGGGATCCCGGCCTTGCGGGAGAGTTCGTTCTCCGGGATGAGCCCGACCGAGAGCAGGACCGTGTCGCAGCTCAGGTGGAAGCTGCGGGCATAATCCGGAACGCCGTCGACGAGCGGGGTCACCATCACCCCCTCGACGCGTTCCGGCCCGATGATCCGCGAGACGATATGCGAGAGGTGAAGCGGGATCGAAAAATCGTTCAGGCACTGGGAGATGTTGCGCGCGAGGCCGGAAGGGTAGGGCATGATTTCGACGACGGCCAGCACCTTCGCGCCGACGAGCGTGAGCCGGCGGGCCATGATCAGGCCGATGTCGCCCGAGCCGATCACCACCACCCGGCGGCCCGGCAGCCAGCCGTCCAGGTTCATCAGCCGCTGCGCCAGCCCGGCGGTGAACACGCCCGCCGGACGCGAACCGGCGATCGCGACATTCCCGCGGTTGCGTTCCCGGCAGCCCATCGCCAGCACGACCGCCCGGCACGCGAGGCGGATGACGCCGTGCGCTGCGCCGCAGGCCGTCACCACGCGCGCATCCTTGCCGCCGGAAATATCCATCACCGAGGTATCCGGGTAGATGTCGATCCCCGCCTCAAGGAGTTTGGACAGCAACCGCTCGGCGAACTCCGGGCCGGTGAGGTCGGCGCCGAATTCGTGAATGCCGAACCCGTTGTGGATGCACTGCATCAGGATCCCGCCCGGAAAATCCTCGCGCTCGACGATCGCGACCGAGCGGCCGCCCTCGTGCACGGCCAGCGCGGCCGCCATGCCGGCCGCCCCGCAACCGATCACCACCGCGTCGTAGGATTTTTCCAGCATCAGGATTGGCCTTCCGGGCGCGCGGGTCGCGCGCCGCTTTGTTCCGCATCCGGCCGGGCATCGCCGATCCGGCCGAGGACGACCGGGCTGCCCCGCCCGCGTTTGGTGATCCGGTCGACGGGCATTCCCGTCTCGCGCGCGATGATCGCGAGGATCCGGTAGGTGCAGAACCCTCCCTGGCAGCGGCCCATCCCGGCCCGGGTGTAGAACTTGATCCCGTCCAGGGTGGTGTGCCCCTTGCGGATCGCTTCGACCACCTCCGCCTCCGAGACGTTTTCGCAGCGGCAGACGATGTGCGCGTACGTCTTTTCCCGCTTGGCGAGTTCATCCAGCGCCGCCGGGTCCATCCCGCACACGCGCGGGCCGCGTTCGATCGTCGCGACGAAATCCTCTTTTTCGGCCAGCTCGAGTCCGTCCCGGATCAGCAGGTCCCGCACGTATTCGGCGATCGCGGGAGCGGCGGTCAGGCCCGGGGATTGGATCCCCGCCGCCTGCACCAGGCCGGGCGCCTTCTGCGAGAGTTCGATGTAAAAATCGTCTCCGGGAAGCGTGGCGCGCAATCCGGCGAAGGAGGTGATGATGTCGCGTTTGGAGATCGAGGGGACCATGCGGGCCGCCATCGCGAAGACCCGGTCCAGGTTCTCGGGCGTGGTGCCGGTATCCTCCTTCTCGCGGATGTCCTCGGCGGTCGGGCCGACCATCATCGTGCCTTCCACAGTCGGGATCACAAGCACGCCCTTGGAGTTCTTCGCGGGGACGGGGAAGATCACGTGGGCCGGGAAGGCCGCGGCGTTGCGGTCGAGTAGGAATTCCTCGCCCTTGCGGGGGATGATGCGGAACTCCTCGGCGTCGAATGCGGCGGAAACATCGTCGGCGTACAATCCCGCGGCGTTGACGACCCGCCGCGCTTCCAGAACTTCTCCGCCTTCGGAGATGAGTTGCCAATGATCCCCGGTCCGTTTCGCGGAGGCCAGCGGCCAATCGGTGAAAAGGCGGGTGCCGTTGGCAACCGCGTTTTCCACCAGCGCGAAGACAAACCCGTACGGCTCGATGATCCCCCCCGTCGGCGCCCACAACCCGCCGACGGCATCGCCGTTGAGCTTGGGTTCGAGCGTCAGGATCCGTTCCCGGCCGACGATCTCGATCCCGGGCACGCCGTTGGCAACGCCCCTCGCGTACAGGCCTTCGACGGTTTTCAGCTCCTCGACCGAAAAAGCCACGACCAGGATCCCGACCCGTTGAAACGGGAATCCCAGTTCCATCTTCAACCGGTCGAACATTTTATTGCCGCGGAGTTCCAGGCGCGCTTTGAGGGTGTCGGGATTGTGGTGGAACCCGGCGTGGATGATGCCCGAATTGGCCTTGGAGACGCCGAAGGAGACGTCGGCCCGGCGTTCCACCAGGGCGATGGAGATATTATATGAAGATAGCAGGCGGGCGATGGACGCGCCGACCACTCCCGCGCCGATGATTGCGACATCGAACATAGCTATGGGCTACTCCTAAGCCCTTATTGTAAGCGACCGGACGGGGAGAGGCAATCGCAAACACAACGGGGGTGCGCTTTTCCCGGCCTGAGCAGATACCCGATTGTTCCGTTCCAACCTCCTTGCCTCCTTCCTGCAACACTTGGAAGGAGGGAAACAAGAATCCCCTCCGGCGAAGGATGGGAGGGCAGGGCGAGAACGGATAATTCCGGAATATGATATATTTTTTCCATAAGAAGTTCCCCAAGGGAGGATGCCATGGCCAAGAAAATCCACATGGATGTCGACAGCGTACAGGGGGTCATTAGTCTCCTGGAAAGAAAAAAGGAAGAGCTGACCAATTTCCTCAGGGATACGTCTTTGGCCGTGAGGAATTTGGAAGAGAATGAATGGGCCGGGGCTTCTCCGGATCAATTCTACGGCGAGTACGAGCTGCTATGTAAGGATGTAGTGGCGCAAGTGGATTATTTGGGAGCCCTGGCCGGCCGGTTGCGGACGGCGATTGCAGAATTTGAAGCCGCGGCCGCCAAATTAAGTTGAGGAGGGAAAGCCATGTCCACAATCCACATGGACCTGATATGGGTAAATGCCGTCTTGGGTCAGTTGACCCAGGAGGAAGGGGAAATCCGGGATACTTTGAAAAACCTGAAGGCTGAAGTGGAATCGATCGACGGCAACAGATGGGTGGGGCCCGCCGCAGAGGAGTTCTTTTCCGAATACGAGGGGCTGAACGGCCGGTTGATCACCCAAATCGATGCGCTGGAGCTGTTGATCGGGAGGATGAAGCAGGAGATCGCCGAGTGGGAAGCGATGGCCGCCAAACTGGCGTGAATGATCCGCCGGAAAGTATTGTCGCTTTCTATAGAGAAACCGTTGGCGAATTGAGGAACTGGGAGGGCGAGTATGGAAAACATCATTAAAATGGAGGATCCGGCATCGGTCCGGAGCGCCGCCAATAAGTTGGATCGGCTGGGCGATAGCCTTCTGGAAGCGCAGACCGAGATCGGCGGGGCGGCGCGGGGGATGGATTGGGACGGATCGGCAAAGGATAATTTCGTGCAGGATGTGAATGCCTGGGGCGGAAAAATGCGTTCGCTTTCCACCCGCTGCAATGAAAAATATTACGCGGTATTGATGGAAGTGGAAGAATGGGAAAACGCAGCCAAGGGATTCGTCCAAGGATACACGCCCTTCATCAAAGCCGACGGAGACAGTTCCGCTGCGGACGAATCGGATATTAGACAAGGGCAGATCGGCGATTGCTACCTGATGTCTTCCCTTGGCACCATCGCTTTACAGCATCCCGAACTCATCGAGAAAATGATCCGCGACAACGGGGATGGAACGTATACGGTTACGTTTTATGATGCGCATTGCCTGCTGGTCGGACCGTGTACCTATACGCCCCACTTGGTGACCGTCGATGGAAACCCCTGGGATCGATCCTCCTTGCCGGGAGATACGATCGGCGGCACCCGGGAATCATGGCCCATTATTATCGAAAAGGCATATCATAAATGGAAAGAGGAAAGACTTCTGACCGATCCATTGTCGATCCTTCCGACACCCGGGGTTGCGCTAAGCGCACTGACTGGAAAGGACAGCGTCAACTACCCCACGTCGTCGTTAAGTATGGACGATTTGTATCGCTCATTTCAGCGTGGAGATGCCATAGCCGCCGGGAGCCAATGGCCGGCTAACATCTTCCGTCCTGACGAGTATTTTGGAGATGGCGCCCTTCCGGAAAAACAAATCGCAGAGGGGCATGTTTATTTCGTTACCAGTGTGGATCCCGTCAATAATACAGTAACCGTGCAGAATCCATGGCCGGACAGGCCTCCAATTACGATGCCATTCGAGGACTATCAGAAATGCTTTTGGCTGACCACCACTAATCCAGTCGTTTAGAAGAGAGAAATGTGATTCCAATGAATATATCATCATCTATTGCAAAGCGGAGAAGTATCTTCTTTTCGGCTGTTTGTTTGATCCTTGCCGGATGCGGATCGCTATTTCCTTATGCTAGTACATCTCCCCTGAGTTCGACAAGTCAGATAATACATCACGGTACGGTGGCAACCTTCGAATGCGGTGATGTCGAATTGGCTATAGGCTCGAGCGGTTACCGTGAACGGAATTTTATTGATGAATTCGGAAAAAGGCGGAATGAAGTGACGTCCAGCTTATGGGTATACACGATCGGTAACGTAAAACCGGCTAGAATTTATAAAGCTTACGAAGGCGTAACCATTTATTATTATCTTTATAAAATCCACGTATTGCGTCTTGGCAGGGATCTCCAAAATCCGTTCACGGAAGTCGATGCTAAATATTGGACAATGC
>JAFGCU010000088.1 GCA_016932475.1 Anaerolineales bacterium | reverse complement strand
TGAGAAGATCATGGATCCCGGCTAGGATCCCGCCGGGATGACGATCATTATTCGACCGTCATGCCGGCGCGGACTCAGCCGGCATCCATTTGGTGTTCGTCATGCCCGCGCATTTTATGCGGGCATCCAGGGGCTTGGATTTTCCACCGGCAAGGTAAGATTCGAGTCCCTCATGGATCCCGGCCAAATTCACACCGGGATGACGATCGGTTTCCACACCGGGATGGCGAACCTCACCCCGCAATGATCGCGCAAGGATCGCCGGGATCCATACCATAGTCATGGACGCCATCCTCTCCCGGATGCAGTAAAATCAATGCGCCGGAAGCAAGCGTCAAGGAGGTCCCATGGGAAAGCGAAGGATCCTGGTTGTGGAAGACGATCCGGATATCGGCAACATGCTCCAGACGTATTTCGAATCCCAGGGCTTCGAAATCTCGGTCGCCGTGCGCGGCCAGGAGGCGCTTTCCCTCACCCGGCACTTCCTCCCCCATCTGATCGTGCTCGACATCATCCTGCCGGACCTGGACGGCTACGAGATCTGCCGTCAGCTGCGTTCCTCCTCCCGCACCGGGCACATCCCGATCCTGTTCCTCACCCAGCGCGACGAACGCCGCGACCGGCTCGCCGGCTTGGAGCTCGGAGCGGACGATTACATCACCAAGCCGTTCGATATTGAAGAACTGCGCTTGCGGGTTATGAACGCGATGTCTCGCGCGGAGCAGGAAAGCCTGACCGATCCGCATACAGGCCTGCCCACCAGCCGCCAGATACAAAACCGTCTGGAAGAGATCCTCCCCCGCAAGGGCTGGTCGATGCTGAACTGCCGGCTGATGCATTTCGACTCCTACCGGTCCGCCTACGGCGACTCCGCCTGCGACGACTTCCTGCGATTCACCTCGGATCTGATCCTGCAGACGGTGGACGAGCTCGGCGCGCCGGATGATTTCATCGGATATGCCGGAGGCGACAGCTTCGTTGTCGTGACCGAGGAGGCGCGCGCCGCGGCACTCGATGCGCAGCTGAAGGACCGGTTCAAACAATCCATCCCCGGCAAGTATTCTTATGTGGACCAGCAAAGGGGTTACCTCACCGTGCGGAACGCGGCCGGCGCGGAAGCCCGCATGCCGCTGGTAAGCCTGGCGGTTTCCGTCATCCATGCTTCGCAGCATAATTTCAGCGATGTCCGCCAGATAACGGAACTGGCCGCGTCGGCCGGTCCGGCGGGCGGATAACACTCCGCCATCCCTCCCCCATGCCCACTCCCGGCCAACTCCTCCCCATCGGCCTGTTTTTCCTCTTCCTCGGAGGAGCCTTCTGGCTCGGCACGATTCTCATTCATCGCCGGTCCGGACGAAAGCCCATGCCGCCTTCCACACCCGATATGGCGGAGGCGCCTGTTCCGGAAGCCCGGATGGTGGTCACATCCGGCGGCCGGATGGTCCGCGCCGACGATCAGATGCGGCGCTGGTTCGCGCTGCCCGGAATGGGTTTGTCGCTGGAAACCCTGACCTCGGCCGCGTACCCCGCCGGCGATATCTGGCAGCTGGCGTCGCGCGAAGGCCGCGCGGTCGTCCGCATCCGCAAACAGCTGTATCACGTTTCCTCCCGCCGGATCGGCACGAATGGCCGGACCGAGATGGAAATCCGTTTCCGTCCGCTGCCAATCGCATCCCAGTTCGCCGCGCCGGCCACTTCCGGAACCGCCCCCCATTTCTTCCATTCGGTTTTTTCGGAGCTCGAGCTCCCGAAAGCCGCGCACGCGATCCTCACCCATCTGCTGCCCCTTTCGGGCGCGGATTGGAGCATGATCACGATCTGGGATCCGATCCGACACATGCTGATCCCCAAATGCTCGCTGGCCGGAACAACCCTCGCCCCGGGTATCCGTCTGCCCCAGGCGGGCATCCGGCTCGGCGAAGGATCGTCGGGATTACTGGGACGGGAGCGGCGTCCGCTGCGAATTGCGGACACGCAGAAACACCCCGGCCTGCAGCCGGATTCTGCGGGCAAAGCGTCCTCCTTCCGGTCCTTCCTTGGATTCCCGCTCGAGATCTCCGGCGAAATGCTGGGCACGATCGAATTTTTCGCTGTGCAACCCTCCGCCTTTCCGGAGGAGGCTCTCCACCGGCTTGCCCCGGCGGTCGAAACAGCCGCGCTCGCGCTCCAGAACGCACTGGTCCATGAAAACGAAATGCGCCGGGAGGCGGATGCCAATGCGCTGGCGGAAATATCCAGGGTCGCGAACCAGCTTTCCGAACCGGATGTATTCTTCGATCAGCTTGTGAAGGTGCTCTCACCCTCCATCGGCGCTGATATTTTCGGCTTCCTGCTGTACGCCGAATCCACCCGGACTCTCGAGCCGCGCAAACCGTTTCAGGGGATTCCGGAGCATCTTCTGCCGATGATGCGGATCCCCCTCCCGCCCGGCAGCCCGGTGCGGATCCGCTGGCAGACCATGGAAGCGGTGGCCGCCAACGGGATCGACACGCTTCCGTTGCTGCGCGAATTGGGGCTGCCGCCCATCGCCCGGGCGCTTGAAATTCACAACATCGGCATCCTCCCGCTGGGTGCGGCGGGTGATCCCACCGGCTGGTTGTGGGTGGCGAACAAAGCCGGCGGGCCGATTGACGAGGAGGATCTCCGCCGGTGGAATCCGCTCGCCGCTCAGGCCGGCCGCCTGATCCGCAACCTGCTCCTGATGGAGGAGTACCGGCGCGGATCGGAGCGTGCCGATTTTATCCGCCGCCTGTCGACCTTGGGGGCGTCGCCCCCGCCGCTGGACGATTATCTAAGTCAGGCGCTGGGCGAGCTGGCACGCATACTCGCCGCCGATCACGGGGCGCTTTTCCTGCTCGACGAATCCCGCGACGAGATCAAGCTTCATCCCGCATCGGCGCACGGCCTCCGCGAGGAGGAGATGCGCCGCTTCGCAACGCTTTCCACCGCGGATCCGCAAAGCCGATACGCCGTGACGTTCACCGCCAAACCCGTCCGGATCGATCACGCCAAAGGCGCCGAATCGATCCCGGCCAGCTACCGGCCGTGGGTGGAATGTTTCCCCGACGATTCTTGGAGCTTCACGCCGCTTCTGGTCCGCGGCCGCGGGATCGGGGAGCTGCTGCTGGGGAGAATCCGCGGTCCATTCGATCTGGAGGAAGAGCATTTCCTCTCCGCGGTCACCGGCCAGCTGGCCGGAACGATCGAACGCGAACAGCTATTCTCCGCCACCGACACATCCCTGCGCCGGCGGGTGGACCAGCTGACCGCGCTGACGCGCGTCTCGCGCGAACTGAATACAAGCATCGATCTGCCGTATCTGCTTCAGCTGATCCACGAGGAATCGATCCGCGTGACCGGCGCGGATTGCGGGCGGATCGCGCTTCTCGACCCGAAGCGGACGGCCTACCCGCAGCGCCCACTGCTCCTGGTGGGGGAATCCCTGACCGGTAACCGGCTTTCCAAGATGGAGGCGGACGTCCTCGAAAGCGGCAAACCCCACCTGATCCGCGACATCACCAGCGAGCCGGTCGAGGCCGACCATCCGGGAATCCTCTCCGCCATCCTCGTCCCGGTGATGGTCGAACAGCACGCCGTGGGATTGATCGACCTGCATTCCAGGCAGCCGGGCTGGTTCGACCGGGAATCCCTCGAGATCGTGCAGGCATTCGGGATCCAGATCGCGATCGCCGTGGGCAATGCCCAGCGCCACGAGGAGCAGTCGCAAACGGCCGGTGCGCTCCGGCGGCGGGCGCGGCTGCTTTCCACCATCCATCAAACAGGCAAGGTCTCCCTTTCGCATTCCCCCCTGCCCAGCCGCCTGGAGACCATCACGCAAAGCATCCACGATGCGCTCGGGCTCACCCCGGTGCTGATCGGGCTCTTGCGCGGGGATTCGCTCGAATGGCTCGCCCGCTCGGGGATTTCGGACCGCGCCTGGAAATCGATCCAGTCCCTGCGCCTCTCCCGCGAAACCGTCCTGCACTGGGTATCCGCCCGGTCCGGGGTCGAAGGCAGCATACCGCTCCAGACCGCAACGGGGGATGAGGAGGCGCGGCGCTTCGGCGCGGAGATATCAGAGGAGATGGAAGTGCGGGAGATCCTGCTTCTTCCGCTCCGGACTTCGGGCGGCGAATTGATCGGATTGCTTGCATTCGCTCCGGCGCCGAGTGCGAAGCCCGGGACTGATTTTTCTTTTTTGGAAATTTTCGCCTCGCAGGCCACCGTCGCCATCCAAACCGATCTGCTGCAGCAGGCACTGACCGAGAAGCGCCGTCCCGGCCAGGCGGCGGGGAAAACCAGGCTTCCGCCCGCGCCGGAATCCGAGTCGGCCGGCGGCAGCGTCCAATCCCGGCTCAACCGGCTTCTCGCGCTGATCCAAGTGACAGAATTCCTTTCCACCCAGACCGAACCCCAGGCGCTGCTCGAGACCTTCGCGCAAAACCTGCTCGACAGCTATCCTTTCGACGTCATCCTCGTGGCGGAAGAAGGGCCCGGCGGACCCCGCCTGCGGCTCGCGCAAGGGAATGTCCCGGCCGAAGCTCCGCTGGCCATGCTGCTCGGGCAGCACAACCCGATCCTGAGCATGTTCCAGCGCGGCCAGCCGATCCTCGCGCTCTCGCTGGACGAAGCTCCGACCTGGCAAAACTCGCCCCTGCTTTCCGCGCTTAAAACCCGATCGTTTCTGTGCTTCCCGATCCGCACCCATTCCAAAACGGAAGCCGTCACACTGCTCATCTCGCAAAATCCGGTGACGCCTTTCCGGATGGGGGATGAGGACCTGTTCCAACTGCTGGGCGAACAGGTCGCGGTTTATCTGGAGAACGCGAGGCTGGTCGAGGAAACCCGGCGCCGGCTGCATGAAGGCAATGTGCTCCTGGAATTCAGCCGCCAAGTTTCGGGCCTGGATGTGCCCTCGATCCTGCAGTCGCTGGTCGATGAGACCCGCAACGCGATTCCGGAGGCGGAAGGCGCCATGGCGGCGCTGTGGCGCACGGAGGACTCGACACTTGCGATCGAGGCCGTATCCGGGTACGCCAACGCGCAATATCTCCACCGGATCGCCTGCGCGGCCGGCGAGGGCCTGCCGGGCCAAACCTACCGGGCCGGGAAGCCGGTCCACTGGACGCAAGTGGACATGGCGGCGGATTTTAATTTGTCCGCGGAGAACCTCGAAGCCTACCGGAACGGCACGATGGGATTGATCCCGGCCTCCGCCCTGGGCCTGCCGCTGCAGGCGGGCGGCCGGCTGCTTGGCATCCTGCTTCTCGAGAATTTCACCGCCGCCGGTTCCTTCACCAGAAGCAACGAGGAAGTTGCGCTCTCGCTGGCCAACCAGAGCGCGCTGGCGCTGGAGAAGGCCCGGCTATTCCAGGAGATGACCGACCGCACGCGCGAACTGGATGAACGCGCCTCGCACCTGGCGCTCCTGAACCGGCTGACCAATGCGGCCATCACCACCAGCAACGAACGCTCGCTCCTGCAGATCGCCTGCCGCGAACTGGCCGCCGCCTTCGACGTTCCCCAATCCGCCGCGGTGCTGATCCAGGAAAACCGGGCGGAAGCCACCGTCGTCGCGGAACACATATACCCCGGGCGGCCTTCGGCCATGAGCCTTAGCCTGCCGCTGCGCGGAGCGCCCGTGATCGAAACGATCCTGCAGACCCGCTCGCCGATGTATGTGGAAAACGCGCCGGAGGATCCGCGCACCGGCGCCCTCCGCTCGTGGTTGAAGCAGCGCCAGGTGGTCTCGCTTCTGATTCTGCCGCTCCTGATCTCGGGCGACACGGCCGGGTTGATCCTGATCGAAAGTCCCGAGCTGCATCAATTCTCGTATGCCGATCTTTCCCTGGCGCAAACGGTATCCGCCCAGCTCGGCCAGGCGCTGGAAAACGTCCGCCTGCATGAATCGTCGCACGATCTGACAACCGACCTGGAACAGCGCGTGGTGGAGCGCACCGCCGCGCTCGAACGGGAACATCAGCGCGCGGAAACCCTCTTGCGCATCAGCACCGAGCTCGTCGTCAGCCTGGACCTGGAACAGGTCCTGGCCCGCGCGCTGCAACTGGTCAACGAGGCGATCGGCGCGGATCAGGCCGCGATCGTGCTGCTGGATCCCCAGACGCAACAGCTGGTGTACCGCGCGTCGCTGGAAAAGGATGCGCCCCTGCCCCAGGGCGGCCGCTCGCTCCCATTCCACGCGGGCGAGGGGCTGGCCGGATGGGTCATCCAGCAGCGGCAATCGGTCATCCTTCCGGATCTGGAAAAAGACCCGCGCTGGGTTCACCTCTACCCGGAAGAGCCGATGCGCTACCGCAGCGCGCTGGCCGTGCCCCTGATGGTGGGCGCGGATGCGCTGGGGGCGCTGCTGCTCCTGGCCCAGGATCCGTCGGTTTTTAATCCGGAGCAATTGCAGCTGGCTTCCGCCGCGGCAAATCAGGTGGCGGCGGCGATCAACAACGCCGAGTTGTACCGCCTGATCCGCGACCAGGCCGACCGGCTGGGAGACCTGGTGCGCAGCCAGCAGGTGGAGAGCCGGAAGTCGCGGGCCATGTTGGAAGCCATCGCCGACGGCGTGATGGTGACGGATGAGGATCAGAAGATCGTGCTGTTTAACGATGCCGCCGCGCGGCTGCTTAGCCTCCGGCGCGAGCAGGTGGTCGACCGCCCGGCCGGGGAATTCATCGGCCTGTTCGGGAAAGCCGGCCGCCCGTGGCAGGAACGGCTCCACAAGTGGCGGACCGATCCGGCGGAGATCGAAAGCGGCGAATACCTGGCCGAAAGGATCACTCTCGACAGCGGCCGGGTCCTCTCGATTCACCTGGCTCCGGTGGCGAGCGGCGAGGAGTTCATCGGGACGGTTGCCGTATTCCGCGACATCACCCAGGAAGTCGAGATCGACCGGTTGAAATCCGAATTCGTCGCCACCGTTTCGCACGAACTGCGCACGCCCATGACCGCCATCCGCGGGTATTCGGAAATGCTGATGATGGATGCGGCCGGGCCGCTGAACGACGAACAGCGCCGTTTCCTGAAAATCGTCAAGGATAATTCCGACCGGCTGGAATTGCTGGTGAGCGATCTCCTGGATATCTCGCGCATGGAATCCGGGCAGATCCGGCTGAACCTGGACGTTGTGGAAATTCCGGGGATCCTGGAGGAAGCCGCCGAATCGCTGCGGCAGAGGAGCCGGAAAGAGGAGAAACCGATGGAGATCGTCCTGGAAGTCGAGCCGGGACTTTCCTCGATCCAGGCTGACCGCGGACGGATGATGGAAATCCTGCACAACCTCGCCGACAATGCCTTTCAATATACGCCCGCCGGCGGGAAAATTACCCTGCGCGCATTCCCGCGGGCCGATGGCATTCAAATCGACATCTCGGATTCGGGGATCGGCATCGCACCGGCCGAGCAGGAGCGGATCTTCGAACGGTTCTACCGCGGCGAAAATCCCACCGTCATGGCCACCTCCGGAACCGGATTGGGGCTCCCGATCACCCGCCGGCTGGTGGACATGCACGGAGGATCGATCGCGGTGGAAAGCGATGGGACGCCTGGAAAAGGAAGCACTTTCCATGTTATGCTTCCACGGGACGCGGTACAATCCTGACAAGGACGGGACTCATGGCCAAGATACTGATTGCCGAAGACGAACGGGATATTCGCGACTTGATCGTCTTTACCTTGACCTATGGGAAACACGAGGTGGTGGCGGTCAGCAACGGGGAAGAGGTCCTGGAATGCACGCGCCGCGAACAGCCGGACCTGATCCTGCTCGACGTCCGCATGCCGCGCATGACGGGGTATGAAGCCTGCCGCCGCCTTAAGGCGGATCCCACCCTGCGGCACATCCCGGTGATCTTCCTCTCCGCCAAGGGCCAGGAAGCCGAAGTCCAGACCGGGTTGGAAGCCGGCGCCGCGGAGTACATCCTGAAACCGTTTTCGCCGGATCAGCTCAACAAACGGATATCGGAAATTCTGGCGAAGGGTCAGGAAAGCTGATCTCCTTCGATATTCCGTGATCCACCAATAATTTCCCGCAACCTTTTCGCCGCCAAGCTGCGAAGAATGTAAAGATTTTTTTAAAAAACACGCAGCGGGCTTTTGCGGCTTGGCGGTGAAAAGGTTTTTGTTCTTTCCGGAAACTTAAGGCTCAAGGTAATACGTCATGTGCTGCATATGGGCCGCCGGGTCGATGTTCTGGACAGCGACCCCTTTGGGCACGTTGAGGGTTGTGGGGGCGTAATTGAGGATCGCCCTTACGCCGCCTTTTATCAGAAGATCGGCGACTTTCTGGGCGGAGGTGGCCGGGACGGCCAGCATGGCGACGCGGACCTTCGCCGCACGGACCTTCTCCACCATCGCGTTCATATCGTCGACGGTGAACCCCGCCAGGGATTGGCCGATTTTCGCCGGATCGCTGTCGAACACCATGCGGATTTCGAATCCGCGGTCGTGGAAACCATGGTAGTGGGCGATCGCGCGGCCCAGGTCGCCGAATCCCACCAGGACGACCTCCCATACACGGTCGACCTTCAGGATCCTGCGCAGTTGATCGACGAGGAAGGGGATGTTATACCCCAGTCCCTGCTTCCCAAACTCGCCGAAATAGGATAGATCCTTGCGGATCTGGGCCGAGGTTAAACCAAGGCGGTTTCCCAGATCCGACGAAGATGTGATTTCCCGGCCTTCGGCGGCAAGCGCGCGCAAGGTGCGCAGGTAAAACGGCAGACGGCCGACGACGATATCCGGAATAGTCTTGACGGAAGCGGATTTGTGGGGCATTTCTTGCTCCATCCTCACAATCGTGCTCGAAGTATTGCGGATCCACTACTGTCGCTGATTGAGAAATGTATCACAAATGAGGGGTTTGGGCAAATTATGTTCCTTGATGAAGCGGACATCAGTGTACATGCCGGCCGTGGCGGAAACGGCATGGTGCACTTCCATCGTGAAAAATATGTGACCCACGGCGGACCCGACGGCGGCGACGGCGGACGCGGCGGCAGCATTTACCTGCAGGTCGACCGCAAGCTGAACACGCTCTACCGCTTCCGCAACGTCCGCAAATTCCTGGCGAAAGACGGCGCCAAGGGCGACACCAATAATATGACCGGACGCTCCGCCGAAGACATCGTCATTTCCGTGCCGCCCGGGACAATGGTGCGCGAACTGCCCGGCGGCAAATTGCTCGGCGATCTGACCCAAGACGGCCAGCGGATGCTGCTTGTCCGCGGCGGCCGCGGCGGCCGCGGCAATCAGCATTTTGCGACGTCCAGCAACCAGGCTCCGAGCGTCGCCGAAAAAGGCGCGCCGGGCGAAGAGAAAAACCTCCGCCTTGAGTTGAAGCTGATCGCCGACATCGGCCTGGTGGGCGCGCCCAACGCCGGAAAATCCACATTCCTCGCATCCGTCACCGCCGCAAAACCAAAAATCGCACCCTACCCCTTCACCACCACCGAGCCCAACCTCGGCGTCGCGGCGCTCGACGGTTTTGAGACCGTCGTCCTGGCCGACATCCCCGGCCTGATCGAGGGGGCGCACGCCGGCACCGGGCTGGGGTTCGACTTCCTGCGTCACATTCAACGCACCCGGGTGTTAATCCACCTGATCGACGGCGCGGGCGCCGACCCGCTTGCGGATTTCTCCCAGGTCAACACAGAGCTGGCGCTGTTTGATCCGGATCTTCGCCTTAAGCCGCAAGTGGTCGCGGTAAACAAGATGGATCAGCCGGAGGCCATGGAACGCTGGTCCGCGCTGCAATCCGAGTTAAAAAAACGCGGATACGAAGCGTTCGCCGTCTCCGCCCTAACCCGTCGGGGAACCCGCGAGATTCTCTATCGCGCCGCCCAGCTTCTCCGGGAACTGCCGCCGGCGCCGATTGTGGAACAGGAACTGCCGGTATACCGGGCGGTCGAGGATCCGTCCGCATTCACCATCGAACGGGAAGCCGACGGCGCCTGGCGGCTGAAGGGAAAACGGATCGAGCGCGCGGCGGAGATGACCTATTGGGAATTGGATGAGGCCGTCGCCCGTTTCCAGAGAATTCTCGAATTGGTGGGCGCGTACCGGGCGCTTCAGGAAGCCGGCGCGCGGCAGGGCGACATCGTCCGCATCGGAAAGCATGAGCTGGAATGGAAGGATTAGGGATCCTCGGGGGCACGTTCGATCCGCCGCATAACGCCCACCTCGCGCTGGCCGAGCGGTCGCTGCGCCAATTGGCGCTCTCCTGCGTGCTGTGGGTGCTGACGCCGGACCCGCCCCACAAGGCCGACAACATCACCCCTTACCCGCTGCGCCGCGAGATGCTGCGGGCGGCGATCGCGGGCATTCCCGCATTCGAACTCAGCGAGGTGGAAACCGAGCGCCGCGGTCCGCACTACATGGTGGATACCCTCAGGATCCTGCGCCGGCGCAATCCGGGAACGGAATTCACGCTGCTCCTGGGCGGGGATTCCCTGCGCGACATTCTCCGCTGGCACCATCCCAGGCAGCTGATCCGTATGTGCACGCTGGCGGTCCTGCGCCGGCCCGGGACCCGGGTCGGAATGGCGCGCTTGGAGAAATTCGTCCCTGGAATATCGAAGCGGACCGTGTTCATCGAGGCGCCGCCGATGCAGATTTCGTCCACGAATATCCGCAGCCTGGTGCGCGAGGGAAAATCCATCGCCGGCCAGGTGCCGCCCGCGGTCGGGGAGATCATCCGCCGGAACGGGTTGTACCGCTAGAATATCAAGCCGGTCGAGTAGCGACGAAGCCGCGTATCGAGACCATGAGTTTGTGAGAAATTAGTCTGATCGTCATGCCGGCTAAGTACACGCCGGCATCCATCCATATAGGTAACATTCGCACTGGATCCCGGCTAAGCACACGCCGGGATGACCCTTAGGCTGAGTCCGTTATCATCCTCTTAGCCGTTTGGCGGGCAAGCCGCACCGCATAATTCATCCCGCGGTCCCACGGGTACACCTGACTCATGCTGGCGAAATACAACCCGCGCAGCGGCGTGCGCATGTCCGGGAGATTGCGCGAATGGCGCACTTCCGGAATGGGCTGGGCGTACTCGGTTTTGAACAACCAGGATTTCTTCACCCAGGAGGCTTGGAATTCCGGGTTGAAGCGCGGGAGGACGGCCAGGAACCGTTTTTCCAGCTCTTCCTTCGGCAGGCGGAAATATTCATGGCCGAGCGGGAGGTAATCCCCGCAATAGACGATGTGATCGCCGCCGAAACGTTCCGCCGGCAGGAAGTTGGTGTGCTCCACCATCGCCAGGAAGGGGAAGCCGGCCTCCTTGGGGAGGTTGTGCCAATACACTCCCTGCATGGAGACCCGGCGGGTAAGCGAGAAGACCATGACGACCGCGCCCATATGGCGCAGCGCGCGCAACCGGGCAAGATAATCCGCCGGCAGGCCGGGCGCCATTTCGGCAAACTGATGGGGTGAGGCGGTCACCAGCACCAGGTCAAACACATCCCGTCCGCCCGCCCGCTGCAGGTCAAAACCGCCCTCCGGGCGGGCGATGATCTTTTGAACGCCGGTCCCGTACCGGATCCGCACACCCATGCATTCGAGCTGCGCCGCCAGCCGGTCGAGCAAGGCCTGCATCCCGCCCTCGAAGGTGGTCAGCTTGGGCGTCCGGCTGTGCATCCGCGACCAGAACCACGACATGGGGATCCTGCGGTAATTCTCCTCGCCGAACTTCCCCAGCATGAGGGGCTTCCACATCTTCTCGTAGATCCGCCGGCCGAACCAGCGGCGCATCCATTCCTCCGCCGAATACGCCTCCATCCATTTCCAGAACGGGTTCAGTTTCAGGAAGGCGCCGGCAATGAAGAGGTTCCAGAATCGCAGCGGGAGCGGCAGGCCTGGAAACGCCAGCCAGGAGGGGATGCTGTCGAGGGGGAAGAATTTCCCCTCGTGATAAACGGCCGTGACCGGCCGGCGGACGATGATCTTTTCTCCAAGGCCGAGTTCGCGGATCAGGCCGAGAATATCCCGGTCGGAGGTGAACCAATGCCGGTAGAATTTCTCGACGCTCCAATCCCAGCCCGCGTCGCGGAATCCGCCGCCGAGCCCGCCGGGGGCCGAGCCCGCCTCGAAGATCGTCACCGCGTGACCGGCGCGCGCCAGGTCGTACGCCGCCGCCAGTCCGCCCACGCCCGCCCCGATCACCGCTGCTTTCATTGAGATTCCTCCACGAAGAACACCAAGAAAAACCGGAAGGACACGAAGGATTTTGAGAATATTAAAGAATCATCCGTTTCCATTCGAGTGTCCCATGACTCCCGAAATTAATCAACAAGCCCAAGCGCAATCCAGTCACCTTAAGATAATTTATCAACTGCGATTCGCATTGTTTCGAGAGAAAATCTATCGCTTTCAATTCCACGATAATTTGCGAATAGCACACCAGATCCAAAACATACCCACGGTCCAGGCGGGCGCCCTTATACACAACAGGGTATTTGCGTTCTCTTTCGAACGGTATTCCCTTTCGCTCCAATTCGACAACCAAAGCATCAGAATATACCCCCTCAAGAAAGCCCGAACCCAGCGTTCGATGCACTTCAATAGCACAACCGATGATCGCATACACTTCTTGCTTGAAAAGTAAATCCCCCATCTCCCCCTCCCCTTTTTTTTTGTATTTACTCAGGCCGTTTTTCTCGCGGTTATTTTCACCGTAGCGTCACAGGCGTTCTTGGTGATGTCCGTCACCCAGACGTACTCGAAGCCGGGGTCCATTGATTTTCTGCGATTCAATGGATGCCGGCTAAGTCCACGCCGGCATGACCAACGCTGGCTGAGCAGTTGCTATTTTGTAAATTTTTCTTCGTGTCCTTCAGATTTCTCTTCGTGCTCTTCGTGGAGTCTACAGCACCCCGGCCTGCTTGCCGTCCTCGAGGTAATGGCAGCCGACGCTTGTCCGGTTGAGCTTGGCGGCGGTGGCCACCACCAGGGCGGCGCGGATGCCGTGGCGCAGCCCGATCAGCTCGTCGGTGAGGTGCGTCGTCCGGTAGAAGACTTCGATCTCTTCGTTGAGATGGTACAGATCGGAAAGCGCCCGCTTCAACCGCACCGAAGACCGGATCAGCCCCACGTAATGCCACATGGTGTATTGAATGGTGCGCATGTCGCGCCAGATCAGCGCCGGATCGGCGTTCTCGCTCACCCCCGGCTCCCAGGCGGGCACCTGGCCCGGATCGACCGCCGGGATTTTTCCGGCGCCCGCGATGCTCTCCCCCGCGCGGCGGCCCCATACCAGCCCTTCGAGCAGAGAGGTGCTGGCCAGCCGGTTGGCTCCATGCACCCCGGTGCAGGCCACTTCGCCGACGGCATACAGGCCGGGGATTGTCGTGCGCCCGTCGGCATCCGTCCATACGCCGCCGCAGGAATAATGCTCCGCCGGCACCACCGGGATCGGCTCGCGGGTGATGTCGAACCCGGCCTCCAGGCAGCGCGCGTAAATATTCGGGAACCGGCCTTTGATCTGATTGGCGGGAAGGAAGGAAATATCCAGGAGGACGTGCGGGTAGTCGTGCATCACCATTTCGCGGTGGATCGCCCGCGCCACAATATCGCGCGGCGCAAGCTCCTTCCATTCCGGCGCGTATTCCGCCATGAACGCCCGGCCGTCGGGGGTAAGCAGGCGGCCGCCTTCGCCGCGCACGGCTTCGGAAATAAGGAAACCGTCGCCGCCGGGGGCGGCGAATACCGTCGGATGGAATTGAATGTATTCGGCGTTAATCACGCGCGCACCGGCCCGATCCGCCATCGCCAGGCCGTCCCCCCGGGCGCCCTCGGGATTGGAGGTATACCGGAAAATCCGCCCCAGGCCGCCGGTGGCGAGGATGGTGAAGTCCGCCAGGTACCGGTGCACGTCACCGTCCGCCCGGTCGAAGACATACGCCCCGTGGCAGGTGATCGGCTGGTACACGGCGAGGGGGTCGCGCGCATGATGCGGGAAGGTGATCAGATCGACCGCCGTGGCGGAATTCACGATCCGGATGTTCGGGCGCCCGCGGATCAGGGCATGCAGGCTCTGGATGATGGCCCGGCCCGTGGCATCGCCGATATGCAGCACTCTTGGAACGGAATGGGCGGCTTCCCGGCCGTAATCCAGCGATCCGTCGGGAGCCCGGTCGAAGGCGACCCCTGCCCGCTCGACCAGCAGTTCCTGCACCAGCCGGGGGCCTTCCCCGGCCAGGATCTCGGCCGCCGCGGGCAGGCTCAAGCCGGCGCCCGCCTTGAGGATATCCCGGATGAGTTTTTCCCGGTCGTCGTTTTTTCCCAGCGTCACGATTCCGCCCTGGGCATAGCGGGTATTGCTTTCCTCCGGATCCGCCGCGCGGGTGATGACGGTGATCTGCCGCTCACGATCCTCCGAAAGCCGGAGTGCGGCGGCGGCGCCGGCGATCCCGCAGCCGATGATCAACACATCGGATTGCACGAGTTTCATGAGCGGACCTCCAGCATGCGTTCCAGCGCCATTCGGGCTCCCTCCGCCACATCCGGCGGCACTCGAACCGGGTTAATGCTTTCGCCGCGCATCAATCCATCCGTGACGCGCGCCAGGGATTCGATCGTGGTTTTATTCATCGTGATGCAGTTGTTCGGGGCCGGCGAGAGGAGATGGATCCCCTGCTCCGGATGCTCGCGGGCCAGCCGCTCGACCAGGTTCCCCTCCGTGCCGATCGCCCACTTTGTCCCGGCCGGCGCGGCATCCACCAGGCGGATGATGTCGGAAGTCGACCCCGCATCGTCCGCCAGCCGGACCACCTCCTGGGTGCATTCCAGATGAACCCAGACCCGCACGCCGGGATGCGCCTCCCGGGCGGCGAGGACATGGGCCGGAAGGAACCGCTGATGCACGTAGCACCAGCCCTTCCAGAGAATGATCTCCGCCGTTTCAAGATCCTCCCGCGCGTTCCCGCCCAGATCCTGACGCGGATCCCAAAGGGGCATCCGTTCGGGCGGGATCCCCATTCGTACGCCGGTGTTGCGGCCCAGATGCTGATCGGGGAAAAAGAACGTCTTCGGGCGGAGAGCGCGGGCCCATTCCAGAACCCCGCGCGCGTTGGAAGAGGTGCACACCGATCCGCCGTGATTCCCGCAGAAGGCCTTCAAGGCGGCCTCGGAATTGACATAGGTGACCGGAACGACGGCGCGTTCCACGTCTACAATCCCGCCGAGTTGGCGCCAGGCATCCTCCACCGTGAGGAGATCCGCCTGTTCCGCCAGCGGGCACAGGGCGTCGGGTTCCGGGAACAGCACAACCTGGCCCGGCCGGACAAGAATGGCGGCCGTCTCCGCCATGAAATGCACGCCGCAGAAGATGATGAATTTGGCGTCGCGGCTGCCGGCGGCGTCGCGGGCAAGTTTCAGGGAATCGCCCCGGAAATCGGCGAACCGGATCACCTCGTCCTTTTGATAATGGTGGCCGAGGATAACCAGTTGCTTGCCGAACCGTTCCTTGGCAGCCTGAATCCGGTGTTCCGGAAGGTCTTGTGCCGACAGGGAGGATACCTTGGGCATGGACACCTAACTTATGATTTCCAGGCTGATATCCAGCCCCGGCGCCGAATGGGTCAGCGCACCGACGGAAATATAGTTCACGCCTGTTTCGGCGATCTGGCGCACATTTTCCAGCGTCACGCCGCCGGAGACTTCCAGCGGCACCCGGTTGTTCCCAAGCATAACCGCCTGATGGATGGTCGCGAGATCCATGTTGTCCAGCAGGATCCGGTCCACCGGAAGAGAGAGCGCTTCCTTGAGATGCTCCAAAGAATCCACCTCGACCTCAAGCGGAAGATCCGGGTAGCTTTGGCGCGCCCGCCGGACAGCCAGGGAAATCGATTTCACAGCCTGGATGTGGTTGTCTTTCACCATCAGCATATCGTACAGGCCGCGCCGGTGATTCTGAGCGCCGCCGATCCGGACCGCGTACTTTTCGAGAGCCCGGTAACCCGGGGTCGTTTTTCGGGAATCCAGAATGACGGCGTTTGTCCCCTGCACCGCCCGGACAAACTCGGATGAAAGAGTTGCAATGCCGGACAAGTGCTGCAGAAAATTCAGGACGATCCGCTCCAGCGACAGCAGGGAGACCAATTTCCCTTCCAGGTTGACCATGACATCCATGGATTTCACGTGCGCGCCGTCGGTGAGCGAGGGTGTGAATACGACGTGCGGATCCGCCTTCGCAAACACCGCTTTCGCCACCGGCAGACCGGCCACCACGCCCGGCTCCTTGGCGAGGATCGTGGCGCGGGCCATGGCATGCGGAGGGAATATCGCCAGGCTGGTGGCGTCTCCCGACCCGATATCTTCCGCGATTGCCGCGGCAATGAGCAGATCCGCCGATTGAAGGACGTCCGCAAGCGAAGGGCTGAAATTCATGGGCAACCTCCCGGTGCTGGGGTGGGGCAAATTATAATCTCGGACCGGCGAATCCGACCCCCATCCCCGGAAAGGCCAGGCCTCCCCGCCATCCGGATCGCCGGCGGGAAAAACCGTCCGCGCCCGGTCCGCCGATCCGGTTTTTCTTCCGCTTTTACCGCATATTCGCTCATAAATAACGGTTACCGAAGAGGTATTCGTCCGCTCAAAATGGATGTTACCGAACGGCGAGGTTCCAGAAGGCGT
>JAFGCU010000087.1 GCA_016932475.1 Anaerolineales bacterium | reverse complement strand
GCGCCATGAAATCGTCACCACAATCCAACCGGCGATTCTCGCTGGGCACTATTGACATGATGATCCCTCCCCCTCCCCAAAATGGGGGGGAGAAAAAAAAGGGCCACCCCCTTTCCCGGAATGAGGAGGGGAGAATACGTTGGGGCGCCATGAAATCGTCACCACGATCCAACCGGCGATTCTCGCTGGGCACAATTGACATGATGATCCCTCCCCCTCCCCAAATGGGGAGGGGAGAAAAAAGAGGGCCACCCCCTTTCCCGGAATGAGGAGGGGAGAATACGTTGGGGTGCCATGAAATCGTCACCACAATCCAACCGGCGATTCTCGCTGGGCACAATTGACATGATGATCCCTCCCCCTCCCCATCCTGGGGAGGGGGATAGGGGGAGGGGTCGGCAAGGAGAAGTCACTTGAACTCATCATCACAATCCGGCTGGCGATTCGTCGATACGCAAGGCACATTCGAACTGGATGATCCGCAGGATACCAGCTACCTGTTCCTGCCTCTGGTCAACGAGGCCGGAATGTTTTCCTGCGTCACGCCGAAACTCAACGGCGACGCCAAAGCCGATCAGAACAGTTTTCTCCTTCTTCCGACCTCGGTCGAGGATTTGCACAATAGCCGGGCGGCGCGCAATTTCTGGGTGACGGTGAACGGCCGTCCCTGGTCCGTCACCGGGAACAGCGCCGAAAAGAATGCGCGCAAGGATGAATCCGTCCGATTGCGGGCGGGCTTGCTGTGGCAGACGGTCAGCCGCCTGCATCCCTCAGGATTCTTGCGGGCCGAGACGACCTCTTTCGTCCCGGCGGGGGAGGACCGGGTGGAAGTGATGCGGGTCGTCCTGACCAACGTCGGGAAGGCGGATCTGACCCTGACCCCCACCGCGGCCGTCCCCATCTTCGGCCGCTCGGCCGACAACCTGCGCGACCACCGCCACGTCACCTCGCTCCTGCACCGCACCGCCTGCCACCGCCACGGGGTGATCGTCCGCCCGACTCTCTCCTTCGACGAGCGCGGGCACACGCTCAACCGGCTGCGCTACGCGGTGCTGGGAGCCGAGGGCGACGGCGTCCCGCCGGCCGGATTCTTTCCACTCCTGGAGGATTTCATCGGCGAGGGCGGCGCCCTCGACTGGCCCAAAGCGGTTGTCGCCAATTTAAAACCGGCGCAGTCCGAAGGCCCCGCGCCCGCCGGCTATGAATCCATCGGCGCGCTGCGTTTCGCCGACCGCGCGCTCCGGCCGGGGCAATCGGCAACCTACGTGATCCTTCTGGCGATCCTCCCGGAAGAACAGGATCCCGAAGCCCTCCTGAATCGATACGCATCCGCCGAGCGATGCGAACATTGGCTTGCGGAGACCCGCGCCTTCTGGTCGCAGAAGTTGGCGGCGCTCTGCTTCGAAACCGGTGAAGCCCGTGTCGACGGCTGGCTGCAATGGGTGGCCGTTCAGCCGATCCTGCGGCGTTGGATGGGCAATTCTTTTCTCCCGTACCACGACTACGGACGCGGCGGACGCGGATGGCGGGATCTGTGGCAGGATGCCCTGGCCCTGCTCTTGACCGAGGGCGCGGACTTCGCCGATATGCTGGCAGAAAATTTTGCCGGCGTGCGCATCGACGGCAGCAACGCCACCATCATCGGCAGCCGGCCCGGCGAGTTCAAGGCCGACCGCAATAACATTCCGCGCGTCTGGATGGATCACGGCGCCTGGCCGCTCTTGACCGTTCAGCTGTACCTGGACCTGACCGGGGACCTGGATTTTCTACTGCGGGAACAAACCTACTTCAAGGACCACCTTTCCCACCGATGCAGACGGGACGACCCGCTCTGGAGCGCGGAACAGGGCACCGGATTGAAGACAGCCGGCGGTTCCCCCGCGCGGGGCACACTCCTGGAGCACATGCTGGTCCAGCACCTGGTATCTTTTCACAATGTGGGCGGGCACAATATACTCCGGCTGGAGGGAGCGGACTGGAACGACGCCCTGGATATGGCCGCCGAGAAAGGGGAAAGCGTCGCCTTCAGCGCGTTGTACGCCCATAATCTGCGCGTCTTAAGCGGATTATTCCAGGCGCTGGCTGATAAGGGCGTCACGGAAGTCGCCCTGGCGGAGGAACTATCCACCCTGCTGAATCCCGTGGATTACTCTTCCACCCAGGAGAAGCAGAATCAACTGCAAGGCTACTTCGAGCGGGTCGCGCATACGGTCAGCGGCGGGAAGATACGGATCCGGACGGCCGACCTGGCCGGCGACCTGCGCGGGAAAGCCGACTGGCTGACCGGCCACCTGCGCAGCCAGGAGTGGCTGACGGACCGGGACGGCTTCGGCTGGTTCAACGGCTATTACGACAACGACGGCCTGCGGGTGGAGGGGGATTCCGATTCGGGACCGCGCATGACGCTGACCGGGCAGGTCTTCGCCTTGATGGGCGGGATCGCTTCCGATGCGCAGGCCCGCGAGATCGTGCGCTCCGCCGACCGTTACCTGTTCGATGAGAGCGTAGGCGGCTACCGGCTGAACAACGATTTCGGCGGGCGGATGAACAAGCTCGGGCGGGCATTCGGTTTCGCGTACGGGCATAAGGAGAACGGCGCCATGTTCAGCCACATGGCCGTCATGTTCGCCAACGCCCTTTACCGGCGCGGGATGGCCGCCGAAGGTTGGCGGGTGCTGGAAGGGATATACCGACAGAGCCAGGATTTCACCCGCAGCCGGATGTACCCCGGCCTGCCGGAATATTTTAATCCCCGCGGGCGGGGAATGTATCCGTTCCTGACCGGCTCGGCGTCATGGTATCTGCTTACCCTGCTGACGGAAGTTTTCGGCGTGAAGGGCCGGCTGGGCGACCTGGTGCTGGCGCCCCGATTTTCATCCGGCTTGATGGCCGGCGGGGATGCGTTGAAAGTGCATACCGCATTCGCCGGAAAAACGCTTGAGATCGAATATCGAAATCCCAAACGATTATCCTGCGAGCAGTATCGGATCTCGGCGGTCGAGATCAACGGCAAACCCCGGGCGGCCGCCCCAGATGGGCTCGAGGTGATTTTCCCGCGCGAGGAGATCGGCTCCTGGCCGGAGCCGACCCACATCGTTGTCCAACTTGGAAATTAAGAGCGGAGCGACCGATCCAAAGGATGTCGCAGGGTTTACGGCATCCATGGTACGCTGCCATAAGGGAGTTTTATGGATGATGCCTTGCAGTAGTTTGGTTGTCATTCCCGCGTGGTCTTAGCGGGAATCCAGGGTTCTTAATACGCCAAGAACACCCCCGCTGCGCAGGGGCAGGGGCAGGCGCGGGCGTGATGATCCAAACGGATATCCAGTACCTATTGCTATACCGGAAAGGAAATACCGTATGCGATTTTTTTCGAATCGCTCATCACACGGGCTGCTGATTTGCACGTTCGCCTTTTTTTGGAGCCTGGCCGGATGCGGTCAGGCTGCCATCACCCCGACCCAGACGCCTGCTCCCTCCTCCACCGCCACCCCGGCGCCTCCAATCCCAACTCCAACACTGGTCAATTGGGATTTGATCTGGAGCGACGAATTCGACGCGCCCGACGGCGCGGGTGTCGATTCCGGCAAGTGGAGGCTCACCGACTCCCCGGCCTCGGCCAACGGTGAGCTGCAGTATTACACCTCCCGCATCGAGAACGTGTACATTGAAAATCCGACCGGCGGCAACGGGGTATTGGTGATCCGAGCCATCAAGGAGAAGTATGAAACGAGGGAATACACCTCGGGGTCCCTGAACACCAGGGGCAAGTTCGATCAATTGTACGGACGCTTCGAAGCCCTTATTAAAATTCCCTGCGGGCAGGGGATATGGCCGGCCTTTTGGATGTTGGGCAGCACCGGCGGGTGGCCGCAGGGCGGCGAAATCGACATCATGGAAAACATCGGCCGGGAACCCAACATCGTCCACGGGACCATGCACGGCCCGGGCTACTCAGGCGCAAACGGCATCGGCGGCGCGTTTGCCCTGCCCGAGGGGCGGCGGTTTGCCGACGATTTCCACCTTTTTGCGGTTGAATGGGAACCCAACGTCATCCGCTGGTACGTGGATAACACGCTCTACAAAACCAGCACCCCGGCGGACCTGCCGGAAGGCGCGGAATGGGTGTACGACCAGCCCTTCTATTTAATACTGAACGTCGCCGTCGGCGGCGGCTGGCCCGGCTACCCGGACGACACGACCGTGTTCCCGCAGACGATGAAGGTCGATTACGTACGGGTATACGTCCGCCCCGGCGGCGGACCGACTGAAACTCCGAAGTAGGAGCAAGTATCGATAGATCTACTAAAATTTAATTCCATCACCCCAATCGGGCGGCCGCTTCCTGCCATTCATTAATCTCCTGCTTCATCCGATCGGCCAAAGCCCGTAAAAGGTCCATCTCCAGCTTCCACGCGGTGTTCCATGCGTAATACTCCTGGAAGAACTGGGTTGCGGAATACCCCACCCAGGCGCCTTCCTCCAATCCCTGGACCGCTCCGGCCATGGCTGAAATCCTTTCCATCACATGCGCTTGTTTCTTGACCATCCGATCCTGAACATCGCTGACGGCTTCCACATCCAGCAGCATAAATGTCATGACGTACTCCCTTGAGTATTTCTTCCGGAGGCGTTCGCACCGCCGCCTGGCTCAGACACTTCCAACCGGACATACATTCCGCGCCGGTCGCTCCCGACCGCCAACACCATGATCTGGAAATTATGGCATCGGATTTGCTTTCCGGCATGCACCCTATGGAAGGCGGTGGTATCCGAATGGCCGCGGACGACGAGCCACAGGCCGGCCGCCGCTCTGCGGGCTTCCGTTCCCTTTTCGTCTGTATATTTCTCGCCGGCGAAATTGCCGGCTCCGATCCCCAGCACGCCGGCTTCGCCGCGGTGATGGATCATTGCGCCGTCGTAAACAATCCGTGTTGCGGATGCCATCCTGAGCGTCTCCTTCGGGCGCCGGGAACCCTCCCCCGCCCGGATCATTCCGCCGAACCGACCTCGGCCATGACGACCATCCCAAACCGGCTGCTGTCTATTCGCAGCACGTTCACGGCGAACTTGTCGAACTGCACCGATTTGCCGGCATGGACCTTGAAAGCTTTCATCGATTCCCGTTCGTTCCCGATCATCATCGACAGGGCGGCCGTCCATCCGCGCTGTTCTTTTCCCTGATTGTCTTTGAATCTTCCGAACACGATGTTGGTTGCCGCAAGCTTCAGTACGCCGAGTTCACTTGGGAAGGTTATTGGAACTCCGTTGGGAAGTATGATTGGGATGGCTTTCATCATGTTTTTCTCCAGCGCGTTTCTGGTTACCTCTTATCACTCGATCGCTTATTCCACCTCGGCAACGTCTACATCAACATAATAAGATCCTTGATCATCCTTGCCAACACGCAGTATTTTAATTTCATACCCCTCAAATGAAATCGTCTGACCGGATCGGACTCGGAAGGAGGTGTACGTCTCCGGACGATAGACGATCACGAGCCACAAAGTCGCCGTCAACTCGGTCTCCTCTTTTTCCGCGGGAGGAGCAAGTGTAAGGTGATTTGGGAAACCATGTGTATCAACATATATACTTAATATGCTGTGATCTCCAGTGCAATTCCTTGTCATCGCCTCATAGATCACAATGCTGGTGGGCGTCGCGGGTGTTACGTTCAAAAAGCTGACTTTGTTCAGGGCGCATCCGGAAAGCAAAAGGACCGCCATTAGTATTCCCACAAACCAATTGAGAACCCTTTTGCGACGATACATCGCTCCTCCTGAAGCACGCTCTTGACGGTTATCCTGCATAATCAAATATCCGCAATCGAATGGACGTTCCCGCTTATCTCCCGGTTCATTCGTCTGACGTTCATTGTATGTAGTATCCTTCGCCTTCATGTGCAAAATGCGGACGCCCCCGAAGAATTCGTCTTCTGCAAAATTGCGACATTTACTTCCGTGAACCGGTTTTGAAGATCAATTCCAAGACGCAGCACTTGAATTCTGTATTTAAAATAATGAATGATCAAACCGTCATAGGCATAATAATCGCGGGATGTTTCCGGTTTTCCTTCTATCGCAACATTTATTCTGGACATTATCTCATTTCTTTTCTCACCGGTTTGCCCGATAAATTCCGCTGTAAAGAAACTATACGAGGCGATTCCAATTCTTTCATCGCCGCAAACGAAGGTCGTCGTCGTACCGGAATGAATTATATGACTTGACGGACTCAGGGGAGATGCGCTTGCATTGGGAAAGAGCGACCCGCAGCCGGAAATAAGCAAGCAAAGGGCGAAAAGCAATATCCCATTACATTGCTTTATTAGCTTTGAATATTCCATCTACTGCTACTCCTCTCTTAAACCACCGGATTGGTGGTTTCGGAATGGCATCAAGGTAATATACCGCGCCAACGTTTATTCCCCTTCGGACACTTCGACCTCCACATAATATGCCCCTCGATCATATTCCGCGATGCGCAGAATTTTTATCTCGTATCCCTCAAACGAAATCGTCTGGCCGGATTGGACTCGGAAGGAAGTGTACGTTCCCGGACGGTCCGTGATCACAAGCCACAAGGTCGCCGTCAACCCGGATTCCGTTTGTCCGGTTGGAGGCGTACGGGTGAGCACATTTGGTAGTCCATCCGCATCGACGGATATGTTTAGCACGCCGTGTGGCCCGGAATAATTCCGGGATAATGTTGTGAATATCACCATGCTGCTTGGAGACTGGGGCGTAACCTTCGCAAGCGAGACCTCGCCCAGCCCGCATGCGGAAAGCATGATGACCGGAATGAACCATCCCGCAACCCAACGGAAAATTCGTCTTCGTAAATCCATCGCTCCTCCTTGAAGCCATCCCCTTTTTAACCGCCGCTCCCATCCTATCATCCTGTGGTGTCTACTCCCCCCTCCCACTAAAATGAGCACCTGGTGAAGCCCGCTTCAAATTGCTGCATTGTCCAATATTTAGCATCGACTTCCGTGAACGGATTTTGGAGATCCCTGCCAAGACGCAATACGTGGATTTTATAAAGATAAT
>JAFGCU010000086.1 GCA_016932475.1 Anaerolineales bacterium | reverse complement strand
TCCCAAAGATATTCGGATCTTCGAGGATAGGATTAGTATAAATTGGAATGGGCAGTGGCGCGCCTTCCAGGTGCGGCATTCCAAAGCCTGCCCCGTCGCGATCGTAGACTGAGCCACAGCCTTTGGCGGTGGTAATTTACTCCAGGCAGCGCAGGGCGTAAATCACCGCATCTTCGAGGGCGAGCGATTGGCCGGCCTGCCAGGCGTCCTCAAAAACCGCACCTTTAAGGTTTTCCTTCAATTTCCCCAGGCTCTGAACATGATGCGCGCCGTAGACCGGGGCGGGCGGGATATTCAAGCGCTTCCGGAGGCCGGCTGCCGCGCCGTAGAGGCGCGCCGCGGCGAGCCATTCGCAGCCCAGGACCAACAGGGAGGAAACCATTTCCAGCAAGATTATTGTGCGCCAATATTCCTGCAGGGATTGCTGCAGGAGGAGGCTGGTCTGGAAATGCATCCCCGCGGCGGCAAGGTCGCCCTTGTGCATCGCCAGAAGCGCGGCGGTGAAGCTCGCGAGTTCATGGCACCAGGTGTAGCCCGCGTCCCGACTCAGGGCGAGCGCCTGGGAGATTAATCCATCGGCCTCGGGGAGCCGGGCGGCATTTATGGATATTTCCGCCATGTAATTCTTCGTCAGGGCGACCACCGGACTGCGCGAATCGCCCGTCTCCGCGCTGAGAGCCAGGCTCTCGGCAAACAATGCCTGCGACCGGTCGAAGCCGCCCTGATAGAACACGGCCTGCCCCAAATGGCTTAACGCCACGGCCGCGGCGGATTGCGCATGGATGGCGCGGAAATGATCCAGCCCTTCTTGAAATAAACTCCCAGCTTGCGTCAAGCGCCCCTGGCTGAACTCGATCCGCCCGAGCATGTCGATCGACCAGGCGATCTGCAGGCGGTCGTCCAGCTCGCGGAACAGATCCAGACTGGCCTGGATATGCTCGCGTGCCTGCTCCCACTGTCCGCGCAATTGGGCGAGCTCGCCCAATCCCTGGCGGGCGAGCCCGGCCCCGGCCCGGTCGTGAAGGGCCTCGGATAAATCCAGGCTGGCCTGGAAGGACCCGAGCATCGCGGTGTAATCGCGCACGTCGTGCGCCAGCCATCCGGCCAGCCGCTGGACGTGCGCCCGGATCGGCTGGCGGAAATCCGCGGTCTGCTCCAGGATGGTCTGGGTTATCCGCCGGCCTTCGGCCTGGCTGCCGCAGAACTTCCAATAATTCCAGAGGGCCGCGATGTAGCGCAGCCCAAGCTCGCCTTCCCGCTGGTCAATCGTCCACTGGATTGCGGATTTAATGTTGGCATAATCGCGGTGAAGTGTATCAACCCACACCTGCCGTCCGGAGGGATCGTTAAGCCCGGTTATTTTTTCCGCCCTCTCCAGAAAATATTGGGCGAAAGCCCGGGAGACAGGCGCCTGCTCGCCCGTCGCGTCCAATTGCTCCTGCGCATATTCTCGGGTGATTTCCAGCATCTGAAACCGGTGTTCGCCTTCCGGCTCGGATTGCTGTTGCAGCAGGCTTTGATCCGCCAGCGCGGTCAACCCGGATTGCACCCGGCGGGATGTGGAATCATCCCAGTCCGACCGGCCGTCCGCCGGGGGCGGATCCGGTGCCGGCCGGTCGGGAGCGGCGCAGACCGCCGTCGCCGCATCCATCGTGAACCCTCCCGGAAAAACGGCCAGCCGGCGGAAGAGCGTTCGCAGTTCCGGATTTAACAGTCCGTAGCTCCAATCCAGGATGTCGCGCGGGGTTTGCTGCTGGGGATGGAGCCGCTTCGGCCCGCGGCTGAGGAAATTCAGGCGCCGGGAATTGGCCAGCCGGACGAGCATCGCCTGCGGCGAAAAATATTTCACCTGGAACGCGGCCAGTTCGATGATCAGCGGGATCCCTTCCGAAAATCGGCAGAGCGCATACACCGATTCCGCGTTCTCGCGGGTCAGGGCAAAACCCGGATCCACCGACCGGGCGCGCTGCACGAAGAGGGTGACGGAGGGGATTTGCGCCAGCCGGGAAGGATCCGGAATGGATTCCTCGTCGGGCATGGCCAGCGGAGGGATGACGAATTCGTGTTCGCCGTAAATCCGCAGCGCGGCCCGGCTCGTGGCCAGGATTTTCAACTGCGGTGCCGCGGTCAGAATTTCCGTGACCAGCGTGGAGGCGGACAGCAGATGCTCGAAATTATCCAGGAGCAGCAGGTATTCGCGGGCCAAAAAGCCATGCGCCAGTTCCCGGGCGCCGCGTGCTTTTGGAATCCCCGCGGCCTGGCCGATGGCCGGCACGATGTCGTTCACATCGCGCAGCGGGGAGAGATCGACAAAGCATGTGTTCTCGCCGAATCGGTCCGCCATGCGCCTCGCCAGTTCGATGCCGACCCGGGTTTTCCCGATCCCTCCCGGGCCGAGCAGGGTGAGCAGGCGCACGTCCCCGCGCTGCAGCAGCGGGAGGAGGGTGCCGAGCACTTTGTCCACGCCGACCAGGCTGGTAAAGGGAATGGGAAACGCGGAAGGGGAGAGCGGGGAGGGGCTCGGTTCGGCGGGGGCTTCCGTGTCCCAATGATTGAGGGCTTGAACCAAGACCGGAAGCAGCTCCCGCAATTGGTAGAAATACGTCGCCCGGCTGATATTCAGGCGGTTGGCGTAAACATCCGAGATTTCATCCGGGCTGGAAAGGACGACCTCCACGATGCGGTGATGGCTGGGGGAGAGCGGGTATTTCTGAAGATATCCGTAGACGGATTTAAGCCCGCCGTGTTGGTTGATCCAATCCTGCCAGGGCTCTTTTTGGATTAACCGGATGGGAGAGCGGGGGAAGTGCAATAAGGCCTTGATGTGTTCTTCATCCCAAGGCCCGGCGGACGCTTCCATGCCATCCCGCTCTGTTTTCATGCTTCCGTCAACACTGGTTCGCGCCTCTTATGCCGTATTTATTTCAGAGCTCCCCTTTAGACTATGTTTAGACTATGTTTGGACACTTGGAAAAGCATTATTCCCTATACTGATCCTGGCAATTGGAGGAATCCCGTTAAGTGATCCGCTTGTGGGAAGACGATTTTTTATCCGCCTCTCCAGACGGTCTTGCCGCAAGGAAGTCGATGGTAAAGAGCAAAAGAAAGGAGGCGCAATAAATTATACTTCGATAATGCGTACCACAATGTCGATCCACCTATAATCGGATAGGAGAAGAAAACATGAAATCCAGAAGCAAGATTTTATCCCTGTTTGCGGTTTGCGCCGTTGCCCTGCTCGTGCTGGCGGCCTGCGGACCGACCGGAACGGCCGTGGCGCCGATCGAGCCCGCGGATACCGCCAAACCGGCGGATACGGCTGTTCCCGAACCGACTGTCGAACCCATCGTGGAGCTTCCCGCCGTCCTGACGATGCCCGCTCAAATCGCCGGCGGACGCCCGGTGGAAATTTTGACCGTGCTCAAGCCGCCGGATTCCCAGGCCTTCCAGCTCTCGGGCTGGTACGACCAGGTGGCGCGCTTCCAGAAGCTGTATCCGAATGTCACCATCAAGGGCACGGATTATGCCTACACCCCGGATTCCTTCGCGGCCCTGGTGGCCGGCGGACAGGTCCCGGACCTCTTCGAAGTCTACCTGACGGACCCGGGCAAGATGATCGATCAGGGAATCGCGGCCGACATCACCAGTGTAATCAAGGCGCAGGGGCTGGATAAGGTCTTCAACCCGAACGTCCTCAACATCTCGGCCAAAGACGGCAAGTACTACGGACTCCCGCGCTTTGCGTACGTCATGGGCATCGCCTACAACATCCAGATGCTGGCGGACAAGGGATTCGACGCTCCGGCCGCGACCTGGGCGGATTTCGCCGCGCAGGCGAAAGCCCTCACCAACCGGGATGCCGGCGTCGCGGGCTTCTCCTTCTTCGCGAGCGGCGGCGGCGGAACCGGCTGGCACCAGACCGGAATTGCCTACAACTTCGGGCTCGCCAACACCGATATCGTGAAGCTCGAGGGCGGCAAGTACGTCGCCGGCTGGGGCAACCAGGCCGTTCTGGACTCGCTGAATTACATGAAGCAGCTGCGCTGGACGGACGATGTGCTGCCGCGCGAGAACCTCGGCTGGGACACCAATGCCCAGGCCCTCGCGACCGGCAACGCGGCCATGATCATGATGGCCGGCGATCAGTTCAACTGGATGCACACGACCTTCCCGGATGCGGATATCAACAACTTCGGGTTCGCGCCCATGCCGGTCAAGACCGCCGGTGACAAGAGCGTTTCCCTGGCCGGCGGCAACATCGCCATGGTGAGCGCCACCGCTTCCGCGGACGAGCAGGAAGCCGCCCTCTGGTGGCGGCTGTTCACCCAGTTCGACGTCACCGAAATCATGCGGTCCTACAACAACGCCAAGAACGACCCGACCGTCATCGTCGGGGCGCCGAACCTGCCGCTGTACGTCGGCGACTATCAGGAAAAGTCGGCTGCCCTGCAAGCGCAGTTCGCCAACCTCCCGATCGCGAATTATGCGATCTTCATGGATGGCATCACCTCCGGCTCGACCGTAGTCTCGCCCGAGCCGCTGGTGGCCGGGCAGGATTACTACGCCGCGCTCGGCACGGTTGTCAGCACGATCCTTTCGGACGCGGCTGCCGATCCGGCGGCCCTGCTCGCGGAAGCAGTGGCAACCTTCCAGACGAACGTTCTGGATCTTCTCGTAATCTAAGTTCTGCAGTCGGCTGAAATGGAACAGGCGGCATTTCCTCAATGCCGCCTGTTCCAAATCTTTACGGCGGGAAGGAAGCCTTCGCATGACTCCAATCGAGATGACCACCACGAAGGATCTGATACTACCGCTCAAGCGCATCCAATGGCGGGCGCAAATTTCGGCTTATCTCTTCCTCCTGCCGGCCCTGTTGATTTTCACCCTGGTGACCTGGTTGCCGATGCTGCAAACGGTCCTGTTCAGCTTCCAAACGGTGAACCTGGTCAAACCTTCGGTCTGGATCGGCTTCCAGAATTATGTCCGGATGTTCGGCAACCCCGTCTTTTATACAACCTGGAAAAACACGTTTGAATTCATTCTGCTCAGCCTGCTGATCGGTTTCATGGTCCCCGTCCTCCTGGCGCTGATGATCCATGAAATGCGCCGGTTCAAGTCTTTTTTCCGGACGCTGGCCTACATGCCGGCGCTGGTGCCGATCATCGTGGCGCTGCAGGTATGGCGGAGCATCTATGCGCCGGAAGGCGGCTTTCTGAACAGCGTATTGAAGACCGTTGGGTTGACACCGCAGTTGTGGCTGCAGGATCCCGATATTGTTAAAATTTCCCTGGTCATCATCATGACCTGGATCGGTGCCGGGGGGACGATCCTTTACTACCTCGCGTCACTCAGCGAAATCCCGACGGAAATCTACGAAGCCGCGGAATTGGACGGATTTTCTCCCCTGCAGCGGATATGGTTTATTTCCCTGCCGCTTGTCTCTTCGCGGATGATGATCCTGTTGATCATGCAGATTATCGCGGTATCCCAGACGTTCACGGAACCGTTCATCCTGACCCAGGGCGGGCCGGGGACCAGCACGATGACACCGGTTTTGCAGATCTACAATATTGCCTTCCTGAATTCCGATATCGGGTTGGCGTCCGCCTGGAGCGTTTCGATGCTGGTGGTCCTGGCGATTTTCTCGATTGTCTATGTGCGGCTCTACAACCGGAAAGAAGAAGGCGACCGCAACTAGAGGAATAGAAAAGCGTAGCCCGGAGAACGGAGCGCGCAGCCGCAGTCGGTCTTCGCAAGGAGGAAATGATGGCTCGAATGGATCGCGGAGTAATTTCGGATATCGAACTGCGCACGCCGGCCGGACGGCTGATCGTGGGCGTCTTTGTGGTTATCCTTGTCCTGTTCGGCGCCGCTTTTATTTTCCCCTTCCTCTTCGCGTTTACCGCCGGGCTGAAAACCAGCACGGAGATTTTCAAGCCGGGGCTTCACCTGTGGCCGGAAAACCCGAATTGGGGGAATTATCTGGAAGCCTGGAACCGCTTTAATATGGTTAACATGTTTAAAAACACGGCCATCGCCGCCATTGGAGGCGCGATCGGCCAGCTGATCGTCTCGGCCCTGGCGGCGTTCAGCCTTTCCCGCCTTAAACCGGCGGGGAAAAGAGTCATCGAGGCGATTCTGTTGATCACCCTCGCCATCCCGGGGGTGGCCTACCTGGTGCCGCGGTATGTCATTCTGGCCAACCTGCCGATCATAAACGTCAGCCTGATCAACCAGTTCGCCGGGCTTTGGATACCCTATGCGGCCAACGCGATGACGATTTTAATATTGAAAAATTCTTTCGATCAGATTCCCAAGGATTTGTACGAAGCAGCCGCGGTCGACGGCGCGTCGGATCTGCGCATGTTTGTGTCGTTCACCCTGCCGCTCTCGACCCCCATTCTCATCATTCTGGGATTGTTGGGCTTCATCGGGTTTTGGGGCGATTACCTTTTACCGCTTCTGATCCTGCGCGACCCGGCCCTGCAGACCATTTCGGTGCGCTTGATCTCGCTGACGAGAATATTCGGAGCGAACCTTCATCTGGCCGCTTCCTTCATCGCCATGCTTCCCCCGGCGATCGCCGCCATCTTCCTCCAGCGCTACATCCGGGGTGGGATCTCGTTCTGATATTCCCGTCCACCCGGGAAAGCCCGGCCGGGGAAGGACGGCGCGGAGGGTGATTTCCTTCCGCGCGAATCGATAGGGTCGCGCTGCCGGGAATATACGAAGCAGAGCGCCGTATATTTCATTAACCCGCTTTCCGGGATGTCCGGGGATTGCCGGCCAAAGCGGAAGGAGTGGAACTCGAAGATGCCGCGAAATCCGGGAACCCCATCATGGATCCGTCCCCTGATCCTGGTCCTTCTGCTGTCGGCGATCGGGTGCACGGGCGGAAAGGCGGATCCGGCCCGGACCGCCGGCGCGCAGACTCCTTCCCTTCCGATAGACACGCAACCCGCCACCGAGGCGGTCGAAACGGCCGCCGCCCTCTCGTCACTTTCACCGGACCTGCCGTTCGTGCGGATCAAAAGCGCCGCGCTGGGAACCTACCTTTACGAGGCGGATCAGCAGGTTAAGCTTGGCCCATCGGAAAGTTTCGACATTTGGTCGCAGTGGGTCCTGGAGGATTTCCAGGGCAGCAAGCGGATCCGCAACCGGGGATCCTCGAATTACATGTCGATCGAACACCTCCGCCCCTACGTCGAAATGATCCCGATTGAAGATGTTTGGATGAGCCCGCGCTGGACCGTCAAGAACGACCCGGCCGATGGTTCCGTGATTCTTCAGAACGTTTGGCACAACTGGGAAGTTCTATACACGGATTCCGCGGGCGATACGGTGAAATACGGGAGAGCTCCCGACCCGAAAACCGCGAAATGGATTCTGGAGGACGCCGGCGGCGGCTCGCTTCCCACCAGCACGGCAACTCCGATGATCGGCCTTCCGACCCCCTCGGTCCCGGCGGGAACCCGCGGAGCTTTGGTCCCATGGATTGAGTATGAGGCGGAAGACGGAATTACCAACGGGGAAATCCTCGGCCCGGACCGGACTTTCGGAACCATCGCGTCGGAATCCTCGGGCCGGCGCGCCGTCCGGTTGGATGCAACCGGGGAATACGTGCAGTTCAAATCGTCGCAGGTCGCCAACTCGATCGTCGTGCGGTACGTGATCCCGGACACCCCGACCGGGATCGGGATGAGCGCCTCGCTCAGCCTCTATGTGAACGGTGTCTTCCGGCGGAAACTGGAGCTCACGTCTCACTTTGCGTGGTCGTACGGCGGGGAGGAGTATTCCTACAACACACCGTCGGTCGGCGGCGCGCACCACTTCTATGATGAAGCCCGGGCACTGACGGGCGAAATTCCGGCCAATGCGGCGGTCCGGCTGCAAAAGGACGAAGGCGACAGCGCGGAGTATTACGTGATTGATCTGGCGGATCTCGAACTCGTCGGCCCGGCCCTGGAGATGCCCCCCGGATCCCTCTCCATCACCGATTGCGGGGCGGCCCCCGACGACGGCGCCGATGACGGCCCCGCCATTCAACAATGCGTCGATCAGGCGCGCACGCAGAAAAAAAGCGTCTGGATCCCGGCCGGAACGTTCGAGAGCACCAGCGTGCCGATCAACGTGGACGAGGTCGCCATCCGGGGCGCCGGCATGTGGCACTCGAACCTCCACGGATTCTATGCCCGCTTCAACTGCGTCGGCAATAACTGCCGCTATTCGGATTTTGCCATCCTGGGGGAAACCGTGACGCGGGTGGATTCATCGCCCGAGAACGGATTTAATGGCGGCGGCGGCACGGGATCAAGTCTGGAAAACATTTGGGTGGAACACACCAAGGTGGGCTACTGGGTCGGCCCCGGTACGACGAACGGGCTGGTCATCCTCGGCAGCCGGTTCCGCAATCTCTTCGCCGACGGAGTTAACTTCTGCAACGGCACCAGCAACTCCGTGGTGGAGAACTCGCATTTCCGCTACACCGGCGACGACGCCCTGGCTTCGTGGTCGCCGCTATCCAGCGAAGGCGTCAACACCAACAACGTTTTCCGCTACAACACGGTCCAGATCCCGTGGCGGGCGAATTGCTTCGCCCTGTACGGCGGAGCGGATAACAAAATCGAAGACAACCTTTGCCTGGACGTCGTCACTTACCCGGGCATTCTGGTGGCTCAGGATTTCCAGTCCCATCCGTTTTCCGGATCGACCGGCATTCAGCGCAATTCCCTGGTTCGCGCGGGCGGGCCCATGTTCCGGCAGGAGCACGGCGCGTTGAAAATACAGGCCAAACAGGGAGCCATCGCCGGCGTTCTATTCAAAGATATCCATATCGATTCGGCCACGTATTCGGGGATCGAGATTCAAGGGACTTATGAAATCCGCGGAATTATTTTCGAAAACATCCAAATCGATGGTCCCGGCACATGGGGCATTTTCATCCGCTCGGATGTCGCCGGGGAGGTATCCTTTACCAACGTCATCGTAACGGATCCGGACAAGGAAGGGCTGCTCAACAACGCGCCCCGGCTGGATTTTTCCATTACGAAAGGCGTAGGCAACAGCGGTTGGTGACCGCAGCGTTCCGGCGGGAGAGTATTTCCCGTGCAGTATGGAAAATCCCGCGGCCGCTTTTGAAGATATGGAGTAGAATGCAAATCTCCGAAAAGCTCGAGCATCGCACAGGAGACGTCCCATGTCGCACCGCCGTGCCATAGGCCTGATCACCCGGTTCATTTCCGGCCGCTTCTTCGAGCAATTCATGAGCGGCCTGCAAACGGTCGCCTGGCAGCACCAGGTGGATATCGTCGTCATCCACGGCACTCCGGAGTACGTCGCCTCCACCCAGATCGCCAAGCAGCGCGTGGACGGCTGGATCGTCCTCACCTACCCGAAGGGAATCGACCTGTTGGCCGAGCAGGGGAAACCGATCGTCACCTCCAGCTGCAGCATCCCGGACCAGAAATTCCCGGCGGTCCTGCCCGACAACCGCCAGGGGATGGAATCGGTGATGGAGCATCTGCTGGCCCGGGGCTGCCGGAAGATCGCCTTTGTCGGCGACACCGCCATCGGCGATATCCAGGAGCGGTTCAAGGCGTATCTGGCGGCGCTGGAAAAGAACGGCATTCCCGTGGACCAGCAGTGCATCATCCGCACCGACAGCCCGCTGGCCGACCGGGGGGAGCAGGCGGCCCGGCGGCTGATTGAACAAAAAGTTTCCTGCACGGCGGTGGTCGCCGGAAACGATTGGACCGCGATCGGCGTGATGCGCGAGCTGCAGGCCCACGGCGTGCGGATTCCGGACGATATCGCGATCGTGGGTTTCGACGATATCCCCGAGGCGCAAATCACCAACCCGCCGCTCTCGACCGTCCGGCAGCGGACGGATGAACTGGGCGCGACGGCGGCGCGGCTTCTCCTGGCGCAGATGGCCGGGCAGCCCGCGGAAGCCAAAACGCATTACATCCCGACCACATTTATCCCGCGCGAATCGAGCGGCAACAGCCTGATCCACCGCATTTCGCAATGGAACATCGACGGACTGGGAAACGCGCCCCTCTGGCGGGCGGCCCTGGCCAAGGAGCTGGTGCGGGTCCTCTTGCCCGCCCTGCCGCTGGATCCCACCCCCTCTCCGGCGCATGTCTGGCCCGAGGTGGATAAACTGGTGCGGCTGCTCTCGGATACAATCGAACACACCGCCGTCCAGGCGCTCGACCCGCACCTCCTCGATTCGATCCTCTCCTCGCCGCCGATCCTCAACGCCAATCCCGAAATCCTGGTGGAGATGCTGCGCGTGCTGGAGCTTGCCGGGGTGACGCTGATCGCCAACCGGCAGGATTCGGCGCAGGCCCGGCAGCGCCTCTCGGCGCTCCTGGACCAATTGCACATCGAGATCATCCGCTCCTACCGCCGGCGGCAGACAAGCTCCCAACGGACGATGCAGGAAACGCTGCTGAGCCAGTACACCATCAGCCAGCTGCTTCAGAGGAATCCGCCGGAACAGATCGATTGGCTGAAGGAGACCCCGATGGGTTCCGGATGCCTGGGGCTGTGGGCTCCCTCCGGGGGCGATCAATCCCCGAACCTGAGCATCGCAGGCTGGTATCAGCGTGAGGCGGGCGGCACCCAGCGGGCCGGGATGATGTATCCCGCGCCCCAATTCCCTCCGCTGGATCTCCTCCCGTCGACGGCCGAGCAAAAAGGGATCACCACCTGCCTGGTGATGAACGTCCAGACCGCGGACCACGATTGGGGGATGCTGGCCGTCTCCGGCCCGTTGATCTCCCACGATCCGTGGCTGGAAGATAACACCATCAACATGATCGAAATTTGCGGCGGCTACCTGGGTCTGGCGCTGGAGCGCGAGGCGCTGCGGGAATCCCTGCGCCGCTCCTCTGAGATTGAACAGGCGCTCGCCGACCGAATCCGCCAGCTGTCCCTCCCGGTCGTCCCGCTCCAAGACGGGGTGGTGCTCCTGCCGCTGGGGGGGATATTGACCCCTGAACAAAATCCGGAATCGATTGCGGGCATCGTCGACGACATCCTCAAACAGCCGGCCGCCGAATTGCTCTTGGACCTGAGCGGCATATCGGCGCTGGACGAAAAACTCGAGCGCATGCTGGCCGAGATCGTCCGCAAGGTTGCGCAACACGGGACGCGGGTGACCTTTCTCGGGGCGCGCGCGGATATTCAGCGGCGGATGGGGGATAAGAAATCCGAGCTCGGCGGCATAAAGCATCAACCCGGCGTCGTTCAGGCGCTGGAGCAGCTGAAGCGGATATAGAGGGAAGCGCCGATCCAGGCGGTTGCCATTGCCCGGGACTCGGCCCGGGCAATTATTAATTTCCAGATCTCTCCCTCCTCCCTCTCATCCCCGGCCCTTCTCCCGGCGTACGCCGGGAGAAGGGCCGGGGATGAGAGGGAGGAGGGTTGAAAGAAAACAAGACCGATGATGGAAAACACTCTGATCCCATGACTCCCCGCTGGTTAAATTCCGCGATACTCTACCAGCTGTACCCGCAGAGCTTTTGCGATTCCAACGGGGATGGAATAGGCGATCTGGCGGGAATCCTCGCAAAGCTGGACTACCTCCAGGCGCTCGGCGTCGACGCGGTTTGGATCAATCCGTGCTTCTTGTCGCCGTTTCAGGACGCCGGGTACGACGTGAGCGATTACTACCGCATCGCCCCGCGCTACGGGACGAACGAAGAGATGCGCGCGCTTTTTTCGGAGGCGCACCGGCGGGGAATGAAGATCCTCCTCGACCTCGTCGCGGGGCATACCTCGATCGAAAATCCATGGTTCGGCGATTCCTGCAAACACGAGCGCAACGAGTACAGCGATTGGTACATCTGGACCGATTCAGGCTGGACTTGGGAAGCCCCAGGGCTGCGGTTGATCAACGGCTACGCCGAACGCGATGCAAGCTATGCGGTTAATTTTTTCTATTGCCAGCCGTCGCTCAATTACGGATTCGCCAGGCCGGATCCGAAACACCCCTGGCAGCAGGGGGTGGACGCTCCCGGTCCGCGGCGGGTGCGCCGGGAATTACGCGCCATTATGAAATTCTGGCTCGACCTGGGCTGCGACGGATTCCGGGTGGACATGGCCGCCTCCTTGGTGAAGAACGATCCCGGATGGCGCGGGACGATCAAGCTATGGCGGGAAATCCGCGCCTGGCTGGAGGACGATTACCCTCAGGCGGCGTTGATCTCCGAATGGAGCCATCCGCCCTCCGCGCTCCGCGCCGGGTTCCACGCGGATTTCCTGCTGCACTTCGGCTCGCCGGGATATTCCGCGCTGTTCCGGAAGCAGTATCCCGGAAATGCCGCGGCCGATCCTTCGGGTCACAGTTTCTTCGAGCCGGGCGGGCGCGGGAACATCCGTGCGTTCCTGGACGAATACGAGCCGTGGCTCCGGGCGGCGCGCGGCAAAGGCCTGATCAGCCTGGTCAGCGGGAGTCATGATATGACACCGCGCCTGAGCCGGGGCCGCACGGCGGACGACCTCGAATGGTGTTTCCTTTTCCTGATGACCATGCCGGCCGTACCGTGCATCTATTACGGCGACGAGATTGGGATGCGGACGGGCGGGAATCTGCCGAGCCGGGAAGGGGGGTTGGGCCGGACGGGCGTGCGCACGCCGATGCAATGGGGCGCGGGGCGCGGAGCGGGCTTCTCGAGCGCGCCGCCGGAAAAATTTTATCTGCCGGTGGATCCCGCGCCGGATTTTCCAAACGTCGCCGCGCAGGAGCAGGATCCCGCGTCGCTCCTGAACCGCATCCGCCGGATGGCCGCGCTGCGCCGGTCGCATCCGGCTTTGCAGGCGGAGGGCGGTTACCGGACGGTGTATGGCCGAAAGGGGAAGTATCCGTTCGTGTATGAGCGTTCCACGGCGGGGGAAACGATTTGGATCGCGTTGAATCCGGCCAACCGTCCGGCGAATCTTTTGCTTCCAAACCCCTTCGCGCGCGGAGAGGCGATGATCGAAACGCTCTACGGCGCGGATGGCGGGTTATCGAAGGCGCCGGGAGGGTTGCGGCTTGCGTTACCGGGAGTTTCCGGAGGGGTGTATCAAATCACCGGGTCAACCGGAAAAGCGGATCCTCGGAGGGCACGGAGGGCACGGAAGAAGTGATCGTCATTCCCGCGTGTATGAAGCGGGAATCCAGGAAGTACGCGCATAAGAACTTTAATTTGCGGAAGGAATTCCTGGAACCCGGATAAGTACACTTGGGGATGACGTAGGGATCGTCATTCCCGCGCCCGTCCTCGCAAACCATCCCGGTTCGCCTCTGGTTCATAAGGCGGCTGGATTGCGGCATATGGGGACGGGAGTCTCCGGAAGGGCGTATAAAGTAACCGGGCCAACCGGAAAAATAAATTCACGGAGGACACGGAGAACACGGAAAATAAAAGCAATCGATCGCGGGTTTATCCGTGCCCTCCGTCTTCTCCGCATAGGATTTTATTCCATAAACGAGAAAGACATTCTCACATGACAGAACCCACATCATTTCTTGAAAACGAATTCCTTAAGCTTGGCATCGAAACCAACGGCTGCATCACCAGCCTGGTCAATAAAAAATCCGGCACGGAGTTCCTCGCATCCGATGCGCCCAGCGGATGGAAGCTTATTACGTCAATGGGCGAGTGGCGCGAGCATCAAGTGTTCGACCATGCCAACGCCGGGAAGGTGACGCTGGAGGGGGATCGGGCGGAAATCCGATTTGAGGAATTAACGGGCGAGGAGCAGGCGCGGCTGGATATCACCCTCACGCTGACGATGACTCTCCAGGATGAGGAGATCGAAGCGCGGGCAACCGTCGAAAACCGTTCGCATGAAACCGTCCGAGAGATTTGGTTCCCCTTCCTGTCCGGTTTCCGCAAGATTTCCGCGCAGGCGTCCGACCACCTCGCGCTGCCGATGACGATTGGCGCCGTGCTCGACGAGCCGGCGAAAAACCTTCCTTTTGGAAAATATGTCAACCAGGGCGGCGGCCGGTTCTTCGCGTACGAATCCTGGCCGCATTACCCGCTGCCGTATCCGGGCGTGGCCTCGATGCCGTGGATGGATTTCTATAACGAGGAGGAAGGGCTCTACCTGGGCTCGCACGATTCGCACAGCCCGACCACAGCCCTCCTGGCGCGCGGACGGCCGGAGCAAAGCGATTTCCAACTCGGGATCGGGCGCTACCCGTTCGTCGCGCCGGGCGAAACGTGGGCATCCGCCGCCTTCGTCCTCCGGCCGCATGGCGGGGATTGGCACGCCGGGGCGCGGCGCTACCGTGAGTTTGCCGCGGCACGCGGAACGGGCACGGCCTCCCCGGATTGGGCGCGGCGGCTCGCGGGAGTGCAGGGGATGTTCCATATCGAGCAGAACAAACACATCGTGCACCCGTATTCGCGCCTGGTCGATGTGTTCCGCGCCAATGCGCGGCGGGGGATTAACCTTCCCCTGTTCGTGTTTTCCTGGTTTGCGGCCGGCCATGATTCGGATTACCCCGAATACGAAGCATCGCCAAAGCTGGGCGGGCGCGACGCGCTGCGCCAGGCGATCCGTACGGTTAAAGCCGAAGGCGGGCGGGTGATCCTCTACACCCAGGGACGCTTGATCGACAAGCAGACCGAGTATTACCGCAGACTCGGCGCGCGGATCTGCCTTAAGAACGAGGACGGCGTGGAATATATCGACGAGTATTCCTTCAACCACGGCGGAACCGTATACCCGGGAAAAATATTCGCGCTGGCGTGCCCATCCACCGAAGAATGGTACGAAACCCTGCGCGGGCAGATCGATCTGGTGATGGCCCTGGGGGCGGACGGGATTTTATTCGACCAGATCGCCGGCGAGCCGCCCTTCCTGTGTTTCGATAAGAGCCATCCACACGCCAAGCCCGACATGGCATTCGACGGAAAAGTGCGGCTGCTGAAACGGTTGCAGGAATACGCCGCCCGGCGCGATCCGGAATTTATCATCATGGGCGAACTGGCCTGCGATGCGTTCCTGTCCGAGCTCGACCTCAGCCACGGTTACTCCACCCACCCGGCGCCCGATCAGACCCGGCTGCGGTTCTTCCCGGAGCTCTACACATACACCTTCCCCGCCCACCGGATCACCAGCCGCGGCGCGGCGACCATTCCCGCGTTGAATTACGTGTTCGCGGCGGGATTGCTGCTGGAGTGCTTCCAGCCCCTACCGCCGAAGGAGGCCGCCTACCTGGACGCGCTGATCAAACTGAGGGTTCGCCTGAGCCGCTTCTTCGCCGAGGGGACCTTCCTCGATACGGACGGCGTGCGGGTCGAAGGCGAGGGATTGGCGGCGAAGGCGTTCCTCGCCAAAGACGGCGAAGAGAGAATGCTGGTGGCCTATCAGCGCGATGGTCAGGCATGCCGCGCAAAGCTTACGGTCGATGGAAAATCAGACACGTGGGAAATCATCGGCCCGGATGGAGAATCCACGAAACGGACGACGCCCGCGGGAAAACCGATGGAGTTTGAGATACCTGCGGAAGAATTAAGGGTGGTGCTTGTCCGGTGATCCAGGCCTTCAACGCATTCGGCTTCCAACTTGATTTCCCGGCATCCATTGGAAGGGGATGGCGTGAGGGGAGATATCCACGCGAGATATTTGGAGGGAATTCCGAAAAAAGGTTAATGGTTTTGGGGCAACGGCTCAGGGGTGCAATAGGGTTGGGATAGAAATCGCGCGGAGTTAAGGGAATGCGGATTGCGCGGATGGTTTCTGAATGAACTTATGGTTTTCTTAAAGAGATTTTCCGCGTAGTCCGCATTCTGGTTTCTCCGGACTGAGCGGTCACGTTAGGGACAATGATACGGGGGATGGATCCTGTCTGCACGGCCTTTATTGAAGATGCAGGTCTTCAAGCTGCCGCGACAGGATGGCGGCCACGGCGCCGACGATTTCGATTTCCTGATCCGTCCAGTCCGTTTCGCTGCCGTCGCTATGAATTCTCCCGATCGTTTTCCCGGAAACCATCAATGGCACACACAAGGCGTTTTCCGGGAGGGGCGGGGGCGTTTCCTCCAAAGCGGCCGCCTTCTCCCCGCCGCCGGCGGGTGACAATCCGCCCGGCGGCACGAACGATTCGGGGCGGGTATCTTCCGCCGACGGTGGCGCTCCCTTTTCCTCCACCCGCGCCGTCAGGTCTTCCGCTACGGCTTCCAACGAGGAATCCGGAGCCGCCGGACGGACGTTGGAAAAGAACGCTTCCACCTTTTTATATTTGCGGCTTTTGGGAGACATAAGCGGATAACTCCTCAGCCAGCTGCCGATACTGGATCGCGCCGCGGCTTCGCGGGGCGTGGATGGTGATCGGGAGCCCGGCCGCCTGGGCTTCCCGCAATTTCGTGTCGAACCCGATGGTGGTGCTCAGCAATCCCTCCTGGAAGTATTCCCGCAGTTGTTCCAGCATGTTTTCGTGGAATTTCCCGCGCCCGTCGAACATCGTGACCAGCAGGCGGTAGGTGAGCGGCGGATTGGTCCGGTGGCGTACGTCGCTGACCAGTCCGAAGATATCCGCCAGCGCCTGGATGGAAAAAAATTCGCATTGGGTGGGAACGATCAGCAGATCCGCCGCCGTCAGGGCGTTGAGGGTCAGCGGCCCGACGGACGGCGGGCAGTCCAGCCACACGACGGCATAATCCTCCAATCCGCCATCCTTTAAAGCCCGGCGCAGGAGCAGTTCGTGATCCGGCATCCGGTACAACCGGCGGCCGATGTCGAGCATCGAGGCGTTCGACGGGAGGATATCCAGACCCGCCAGGTTGGATTCCATCACCGCCTGGGCCGGGGCGGCCTCTCCCGTCAGCACGTCGGCGATGGAGAAGGGAACTTTTCCCGGCTCCAAGGCGCAGTTGTGGGTCAGGTTGGCCTGCTGGTCGAGATCGATCATAAGAGTCCGGACGCCCCGCTCCACAAAACAGGCGCCCAGGGCCATGGTTGTTGTCGTCTTGCCCACCCCGCCTTTTTGATGATAGATCGCCACTACGTAGGGCATTTCAATTCCTCTTCCCCGATCGGCCGGGAAAAAAATTAATTTCCGCCCGGTTGGGATTCCGCTTCCGCCTGTCCGGCCTGGGGAGACGCGGAAAGCACCACCCGCATCTTCTTGGAACCAAGCGCGCGTCCCAGTTCGCGTTCCGCAACCTGCAGGGCGTTTTTGACGGTTGAGGTTTCCCGGATCCTCCGGCCGATGGAAGCGATCAGGGCTTTTCGCTCAACCTGCTGCGGGCCCTCGGTGTCCGGACGGGCATGGCGCACCGCGACGGCCACTTGGTTGGCGAGCGATTGCAGCAGATCGACATCCGCTTGAGTCACGCCATTGGCAATATTATGCTGCACATCCAGAACGCCCAGCACCCGATCTCCCAAGGCGATCGGTACGGCGATTTCCGACCTTGTCTTGGGCAGCAAAGGGTCCGGCAGCCAGTCGGGATCCTGCGAGGTGTCGCCAATCAGGACCGGCGCATTGGATTCCGCGGCGCGTCCCGCCGCACGGGGGATCGTTCGCCCGCCGCCCGGTAAAACCGGACCAGCCTCGCCGGCGCCGCCGGCCGGGATCAGGTTCCCACCGGCTTCATCGTATAGAAAAATCCGCGCGTGGTAGTAATGGAAGGCGGTCTTCACCTGGTCGACGACCTCCGCCGCCAGCCGCTTGTCATCCAGCAGGGTGGCGAGGCGGCTGACCTCGCGGAATGTGGACAGGGCCTTCTTGCGGTCCGCCGCTTGGTGTTCCAGCGTGCCGATCCGGTCGCGCAATTTCCTGGCCATGTTGTTGAAGGTGCCGGCCAGGATGCCGATTTCATCATCGGAAGGAATCAGAGGCCGCGCGGTCAGGTCGCCGGCGCCGATCGCGTCGGCCGCCTCGGTTAGCGCCTGGATGGGCTCGAGAAGCCGGCGCGCGAACATAAAGCCCAGCGCTCCGGCGATGCCCGCCATTACAACGGCCAGGATCAGCGTGACAATCATCAGGGTGCCGGACGGATCCGAGGCTCCGGTGAGCGCCTGCTGCTGCATTGAGGGATTGGTCAGCCAGGCCAGGATGATCCCGATTATCAATAGGGGTCCAATGGCCATGCCGATGAAGACCAGGATTATCCGCCCGCGAATGCTATGGCCCATCGAATATCCCTTTCCGCCGAACCGTGATCCTGAAAGCGGCAATCGCCACGAGGGTCTGTTGCGCCGGCCGTTATTTTAAGGATTTCTTGCCTGTCCGGATCAACTCCAGTTTGAACTCCTGCTGTTTCTTCCCCTTCAACACGGTTACTTTCCCCTGAATATCCACGTGCGCTCCACCCTGCACGTCAAGATCGCCGCGGATTTCGACATTCGCATTCCTGCCGAAAACCACCTTGGCGCCCTTGTTGATCACCACACTGGGTTCATGGGTCATCAGCCGGAACAGGCTGCCGCAGTGCGCGCAACGGACCCGCTTCGCGCCCGCCTCTTCGAAATCGGTGGATCCGCATTGCGTGCATTCATAGGGTTTGATCATGCGGAATATTCTACTCCCCAATGGAAATCCCCGCATCCATCAGGAAGGAGTGTATTTCCAGGCCGGCAGGGTAATGGCTTCTTTCGGGGGGTCGGATTTCTCCATGATGCTTTTCTATTGGCATTCGCCCAAAAACCCGGTGTCGTCGGTTTATTTTCGTAACAGCTTGGGCCGTTATTTTCACGGATTATTTTCAACGCAGCGTCACGGGCGTTCTTGGTGCTGCCCGTCACCCCGGCGTGGCTCCCCCGCGAAGCGGGGCTCGAAGACGGGGTCCAGTGTTGTTCGGCGATTCCATGGATGCCGGCCAAGTCCACCCCCGCTTTGCATTCATCCCGGCTCATGAACCAGAAGCGAACCGGGATGCGCCCCCCGCTCGCGAGAACTTCGCACCGGGAAACCGCCGGCGCTCATCGCTCGGAGGGCAGGCGCGGGGGCAGGCGCCGGCATGACGAT
>JAFGCU010000085.1 GCA_016932475.1 Anaerolineales bacterium | reverse complement strand
GTGGCGCTGGTGTTCGGCCTGGTCAACCTCAAGGATTATTTCTGGTACAAGGAAGGCGTATCGTTAACGATCTCCGACTCCAAAAAACCCGGCATCTTCCAGCGCATGCGCAACCTGATGGATCCGAATCTATCCTTTGGGAGCCTGCTGGGCGGGACGGTGTTGCTGGCGGCGGGCACCTCGCTGGTGGAGTTTTCCTGCACGGCGGGCTTCCCGGTGATATGGACCAACATGCTGGTATCGCAGAACGCCGGAACGCTCACCTTTGTTCTGCTCCTGTTGTTGTACCTCCTGGTCTACCAGGTCGAGGCGTATTTCATCTTCGCGGCGGCGGTGTTTTCGCTGCAATCCAGCCGGATAGAGGAAAAACACGGCCGGCTCCTGAAACTCGTGGGAGGCACGCTGATGCTGACGCTGGCCGGGGTGATGCTGATCCGGCCAAGCCTGATGAACGACCTGGGCAGCTCGCTGATCATCTTCGGGATTGCGCTCGCGGCGGTCCTGCTGGTGCTGCTCCTGCACCGGGTGATCCTGCCCCGGATGGGGATCCGGATCGGAAGCGAGTTCAGCAGTAAACGCCGCAAGCATTCCTCTTCAAGGCGGCGGGGAAACCGGTAAAATTATTACCCGAGATTCGCTGGTTTTGGAACGGGAGCTTCGTCCCGGCCCAAATCGCCCGGCGTAGGCCGGGCGATTTGGTTCCCCGATGACAGTGGATCCGAGAGTGCGGAAAAAAAAGGGGGTGGTCATTCCAAGTTGGACATCCTCCTGCGTTTTCCGGATCCCTGGCGGTTTGCCGGTGCCTTCATCGGCCGGACCGGAGATCGGATCATGCCCATCCGGATGGCAGCCGCGGTCGCTTCACACCGTCCCGGTTGGGGTTTCCGGAGGCCACGACTTCCGGGCGATACCCGTCATCAGCTGTTCCGCCGCTCCCGGAAGGTGCCGCATCATGTGCAGGCCGAGAATTGCGGCCGGCCCCGGGATGGTCGCCAGTTTCTTTTTCGCGGCGACCGCTTTCAGAACGGCTTGCGCAACGATCTGCGCGGACACCGGCGGAGGTCCGCCCTTCATGCTCAGCCGGCCGCCCATATCCGTTTTGGTGTGGCCCGGCATGAACGCTCCGACATGAATCCCATACGCGGCTGTTTCCCCGCGCAGCGCCTGGGTGAAGGCCAAGACGGCGGCTTTGGTGGCGCTGTAGGAAGCCGACGTGGGGAACGGCGCCATCCCGAGCATCGAGGAGATGTTCAGGATCACGCCCCGGCGGTCGCGGATCATCGCCGGCAGGAAGGCCTGGGTCACCCGCATCATCCCGATGCAATTCACCTCGAATTCCTGCTGCATGCTCCGCATCTCGACATCCCAAAACAACCCCTGGCAGGCCACACCGGCATTGTTGACCAGTACGTCCACGCGCTCGAACCGTTTCAAGATCGCCGCGGCGGCCTTCTTCACCGAATCCTCGCGGGTTACATCCAGCGGATGCCACCAGGTCTTCCCGCCCGCCGCCGTAATGCGGGCCGCTTCCCGTTTCAACCGCTCCTGATCCCTCGCCAGAAGGATGACCGTTGCGCCCTCACGGGCGAATGCCTCGGCGATAGCCAGCCCGATGCCCCGGGAAGCCCCCGTGATGCACACGTTCTGATGATCGAATTTCATATTTCCTCCAAGCGGTTGATAAGGATTACGATTCGCCGCCGCGACCGCTCAGCCCACACCGGAGTGATCGCGGGGATTACCAGCCAGCCTGCTTCAAGAAATCCATCCTCTTTTGAACCACCGCCGATTTTCCCGGCCCCATAAGGATGAGATGGGATAAAGACGGAGCTTCGTAAAGGACCGAGCCCCTGATCCGGCGGTGCGCATGCAGCGCGTGCGCAAAGGGCACATTCCGGTCGAACCGGCAATGGGTGATGAAAACGGGAACCGCAATCTCCTCCAGCCGCGTTGCCAGATGGTCCATGTTATGGGTGAACCCGGAGCCGGAATTCAAGCCGTACAGCAACTTCCGGTAAAACGCGATGTCTTCTTCGTCCCATTGCTCCACCACCTCCAAGGGGGGGCGGGTGGAAAATATTTTCGCCAGGGCGATCAGGCTCGCGCGCGGATCGCGGTCAAAAGCCTCGCGCTGGCCTCTCCAGAAACCGGCCTGGCGCCTTGGGCTCATCATCCATTTCATCGCCCAGTATTGGGGGGAATATCGCGGGACCCAGGATTTCGTGATGGCTTCCTCCAACAGCAGGCAGTGAGTCGCGCGGGGATAGCGCCGGGCGAACTCCAGCGCCGTTGGACCGCCCGCGGAACTGCCGATCAGAGCGACGGTTTCGATCCGCAGAGTACCCAGGAGCGCGTTCAACGCATCCGCCTGTTCCGAGGCGGTTTTTCCCGCCGTGATCGGAGTCCTGCCGTATCCGGGACGGCTGGGGATCAGGATCCGGTATCCGGCTTGGAGCAAGCCCTCTTGCCGAAGATTCAAGTGGCAATTTTCATTCCCGCCATGCACGATAAGAACCGCCGGTCCGCCGCCCGCCATGGTGTATTCGACCGGTCCAACCGGTGTCTCCGCGATTCTTGCTTCCATGATGCTATTCTCCTTGTCACCCATTATTCCAACTCCTCGATTTTCAAAATGGAAGAATTCACCCAGCCAATCTCCGCTTCCAGCAGGCGGATGCCGTTGTCCACGATGATCCGGAAGAGCGCCTCCTCTTTGGGCGAGGCGGCGAGTGCGAACTTGGTCCGCACTTCATCGCTCTTCAGATACTCCAGCCGGGCCTCCAGCCGCGCCCGATAATGCGAGAGATTGGCGCAGATCGCATCCCGTGAGATGTGCTTTGAGAAAAACAATTGGACGAGGAACTGGTTCCGGTGCGGAGCGGGATCCAGCGGGCCGGCAAGCCAGTCGACCAGCTCTTGCTTCCCCTCGGGCGTTAGTGCGTACAGCCGCTTATTCGGCTTTTCCCGCTGGATGGTGATTTCCCCCTTGATCAGCCCGTCGCGCTCGAGTTCCTTCAACGTCCGATAAATCTGGCTTTGGGTCGACGGCCAGAAATGCTGTATGGTCTGCTCGTTTTTTTTCTGCAGGTCGTAACCCGTTTTATCCGAGATGCTCAAGAATCCCAGGATCGCGTGTTTGAGTGACATCAGTTACCTCACAGGATGATTATATAATACTTATGTTATATAACACTAGTGTCATATTAAGTCAAGAGGTCCAGAAAGTTAAAAACAGGTGGAAAGGCTGGGCACAGTCTATAAAAACCACCCTACCCTATGCTGAAAAAAAACATGGTATCCGGCGCGGATGTGCGGGCGGGGAAAAGGGGTACAGCAATAAAAAAAGCATCCATTCGGAGGACGCGTCCATACTGAGGATGCTTTTCACTATCCGGACAGAAATCCCAGGTTCGGGTTTCTGCTCCACCCGGTTAACCGCCGGCGCCCGTATCCGGGAAAACCTCATCCCGTCGGTTGTCCGCGGGAATACTCAATTGGCAGCTTGGCAGCCGGGTATTAATTCATGACCTTGGTCGCCTCGGCCAGGTTGAGGTTGCTTACCCGCCGGATGGCGGGCAAGGTTGCCAAAATCATGGTCAGGAATATCCCAGCGGCCGTAAACACATACGTGGAAGGCGCCAGCACGATCCGGAAGGTGAACAGATCCACGCTGAAGGCGGTCCCGACCTGCAGCGCCATCCAATGGCCGAGCAGCAACCCCGGCGCCAGAGTCAGAAGCCACAGGAGCAGGTTTTCCGTAACGAGCAGCATCGCGATCCGGCGGATTTCGCTGCCGATCGAGCGCATGGTGGCGAACTCCCGCTTGCGTTCCAGGACGGTTACCATCATGGCATTGAAGAGGAGCGCAAAAGCCATGGTAATTGCGACAGCCATCATGATCCCGATCAGCAGATAGAACAAACCCATGTACCCGCGAATGTCGGCCACCAGGTCGGATTTCCGCAAGACCCCGGCCGTGCCGGGCAGACGGTACAGGTCGGTTTTTATCCGCCGGGATTGCGAATCGTCCACATCCAGCCACAGCCCGTTGTACGGCAGGGCGGGCGTTCCCATCCGTTTTTGGATCTCGTCCAGCGGGAGATACCCGACGGCGTTCATCATCTCGTCGGTGGTCGGGCCAAGCGTGAACTCCTGCGGCCCGAAGGCGGTGTCCAGGGTCACCCGGTCCCCCTCGGACAGATCCAGCAAATCGGCCAATCCAGTGGAGATTAATAGCCGGCCGCCCGCGAACGCCTCCCGGGGGGTTATGCCTCCGGGAAGCTGCAAGGCATGCATGGTCTGGCCCGGATCGAACGCGGTCAGCAGGATCTCTTCGGACCGCGTATCGGTTCTCAGCGTGACGGGAATCTGCAGCACGGGTTCGGCCGCTTGAACGCCGCTCCACCCGCGGATATCCCTCCCGGTGCTATCCGTCTGGAGCGACGCGAACGACACCGAGATGTCCCATCGCTCCACCGTCTCGTAATTGCGGCTGACCATGATCTCGATACTGTCGCGCAGGCCCCAGACCATCAGGATCAGGATGTACGCGAAGATAATCCCCAGCGCGGTGGTCAGCGACCGGCGGCGGACGCGGAAGATATTCCGGATGGGCAGCCGCAGCTCGAGCGGAAGATGGATGACGCGTTCGAGGAAGGAAACACGCCCTTTGACCTGCGCGATGGCCGGATCGAAGCGCATGGCCTGCGCTGGGGTCTGGCGGGCCGCGCCGCGCGCCGGTGCGAACCCCGCCAGGACCGTCGCCGCGAGCGAGAGCGCTGCCCCTTCCAGGATCAAATCCGGATAGAACTGAGTCTGGATGATCGGGATCCCCAGTTCCGCCGCATACATTTTGGTGATCCAGGATCCCAGCGGCAGGCCCAGCAGGGCCCCCGCCGCCGAGCCGATCAGGCCGATGACCAGCGCATAGGAAAGGTAATGGCCGGTCACGGCCGAGTCGGCGTACCCCAGCGCCTTCATTAAGCCGATCTGGGGCGTCTGGGCGCGCACATGGCGCCCGAGCATCATGTAGACCGAGATCGCCGCCACCAGCAGAATCACCGAGGGGAGGAGATAGGCTACATCGCGGAATTGATTCACGTCGGCGGTAAGGTTGGCGTGGGAAGGCTGGTCGGCACGCAGCGTGGTCGCGCTAAGCCCGAAGGACGCAAGTTTTTCCTGCACCCGGCGCACCACAGTCTGTTCATCCGCCCCATTTTCGAGCCGAATCGCGATGTCGTTGATTTTCCCTTCCAATCCAAGGTGTTTCTGCAGCACCTCCAAGGGCAGAAAGAAAACGCCGAAGCTGCGCGCCGAGGGAATGAGCTCCTGCCGGCTGGGGCTTGCCATCAGATATTCCGGGCTGGCCGCAACCCCGATGATTTGAAACTCAACAGGCCGACCGTTTAATAGGGGCGAGACGGCGTCTCCGGAGCCCAAATGGAAATATTCGGCGAAATGCGTATCGGCAAGGATCGAGGTCTCGTCCGTGGAATTGAAGTAGCGGCCTTCCAGGATCAGGACGTCGTTGACCTGCGGGCGCTCCGGAACCGGGAGGCCGATCAGGCGGCCGCGGATGGGGTCCGTCGTTTCGCCGTCGCGCTCCGGCAGCTCCATGCCGGTATCGATGACCAGCCGGCCGGTCGCGTTGCGCACCCCTTCCAAAACCAGAATTTCCTCGACGATGCTTTCCGGCGCCCCTTGCACCGCAAAGGTCACATCCGCAAAGCGGAGGTCCTCATAGGTGCGGTTGTAGGAAGTATCCAGGTCGCGGTAGGCCGCGACGGTGGCCGCGAAGGAGGCCACGCCGAGCATGACGATCACAATCAGTGCGACGGATTGGGCCAGCGTGGCGCGCAGATCGCGCAGGGTCTTAAGAAGAAGGATTTTCATGGGGTTACCAGGCCAGTTCTCCCACCGGCGCCGGGTGGGGATTGGATTCAATTTTGGCGACCGAGCCGTCGTGGAGCCGCACGACGCGGTCCGCCATCGGGGCGATGCTTGCATTATGCGAGACCAGGATGACCGTGGCTCCTTCCCTCCGATTGAGGTCCCGGATCGCCTGTAGTACCTGGCGCGCCGTTTCCACGTCCAAGTTTCCGGTCGGTTCGTCGCACAAAAGCAACGCGGGGCGGTTGGCCAGGGCGCGGGCGATCGCCACGCGCTGCTGCTCCCCGCCCGAAAGCTGGGAGGGGAAGTGGTCGGCGCGGTCCTCGAGGGAAACCAGGGCCAGGAGCTCCCGCGACCGCCGGATCAGCGAGCTCCCCCGCCCGGTCAGCGACAGGGCGAATTCCACGTTTTCCAGCGCGGTAAGGGTTGGGATCAGGTTGAAGAATTGGAAAACAAAACCGACTTTTGTACGGCGGTACGCGGTGAGCCTTCTCTCATCAAAGCGGGCGATCTCCTCGCCCTCCACGACCACCCGCCCGCCGGTGGGGCGGTCCAGCCCTCCAAGGATGTTCAGGGTGGTTGTCTTTCCGGACCCGGAAGGTCCAAGCAGGACGACCAACTCGCCGCGAGCGATCGTCAGATCCAGCCCGCGCAGGGCGTGGACGGTCAGGTCGCCCATGGGATAAGTTTTCCCGACCGATTGCATTGCAATGAGGGGCGCAGTTTCCATTTTTCCTCCTATTCGGGCGGATCCGGCCTTCCGCTTGGCATTTCCGGACTGTCCGCCTTCGATCCAATCAGGCTTAAGAAAGGCTTGTTTCCATGCCCTTTCTTATTAAACACTCTGTTTATTATTGATCTTACTGTCAATAATATGATACGATAGAAAAGGATAGTGAGTTGCAGTTCCACTGGCGGAATTCCCGGATCTTTCATTTATGGACAGGTGTCTATTGATGGATTCGAAACCAACCTCTCGGCACGACCGCAGGCGCCTTCAGACCCGAAAGCAAATCATCGAGGCGGTCGTGCAACTTGTGCTGGAAAAAGGATACGAAGGGGTGACGATCCAGGACATCACCGACCGGGCGGACCTGGGCCGCGGAACGTTTTACATCCATTTCAAGGACAAGGAAGAGGCGGTCTGGTCCGCGATCGAGGACGGATTGCACGCGACCGAAGCGGACGCGCACCGCCAGTTCCCCGGCGGCATCCCTCCTCAGCCGGAATATTACGCTTACCGAAATATTTTCCGGCATGCCGAACAAAACAAAGACCTGTACAAAGTGATGCTGGGCGGCCAGGGTTCCGGAGTGATGACCGCCCGGGTCCAGAATCACCTCGCGGCGGAAATGCAGCGCGACCTGGCACTCCTGCCGGTTCCTGTCTTTCTGGAATTCCACGTTCCGGTGGACATCCTGGCCCAGGTGATCACCGGCGCCGTTATCCAGCTGGTGCGTTGGTGGCTCGAAACGCCCAACCGGTATTCCGCGGAAGATATGGCCGGGCTGCTCTATACCTCCCTGCACCACAAATCTCCCCCCAAGAAATCCTGAAAACAGCCGCGATAAACCGCTCCCGCATCACCGGATCAGAAAGAAGCTCGAGCTTCCCGTCTCCGCCTCCCCGTCCGCCCGAAAGCTCCCATTTGGCCCTTGACATCCCGTCCAAGGCGGTCTATTATTTGATATTGATAATCACTATCATTTAGATATCCGATTATCAATTGGCGTCGGAGACACGGTCCATCCCACCCGTTCGGACGTTGCCTTCCGGTTTTCACTCCAATACAGGGAGGGTATCGAGATGAGATCCAACGAAAGCTTTGCCAGCGCAATCCGCCTCCGGGGCATGAAACTTACCCGTCAGCGCCAGCTGATTCTTGAAGTCTTGGAGAGCAGCCGCGGCCATCCGGATGCGGAGATGGTGTACGCCAAGGCGAAGGAACGTGATCCGCGAATCGGTTTCGCCACCGTCTACCGCACCCTGGCCCTCCTGAAGCAGCTTGGGCTTGCGGAAGAGCACAACCTGGGCGAGGGTCACGGTCATTTCGAGGCGGTCGACAAGACCAAACCGCATTTTCACTTCACCTGCCTCAAGTGCGGCAAGGTCGTCGAATTCGTATCGCCGCAGATTCTGCGGACGACTCAATCCTTGTGCGAGAAGAAAGGTCTGCTGGTGACGGATATTCACCTGCACTTCAGCGGGTATTGCCGTCATTGCCGGCCGGCCGGATCGGAGTGCGCGGAAAAACCATGAGCGGGAAAACACACCGCGGTCCCGGCGGGCGGCGCCGCCGGCACGACAACCGCGACATGATCCTGATGGCGCTCTCCGACTCGGCCCAAACGCTGCCGGAGATCAAGGAGCATTTCTACGCCCTCCCGCGCCGGTTCGGCATTTTCTCGCCGATCTACCGCATGACCGCGGAGGACGAACAGCCCTTCGAGCAGGAATTGGCGCATGATCTGGACCGGTTGATCTCCGAGGGACAAGTCCTCCGCGAGAAAGATCGATTTGCGCTTACCACCCTCGGGCGGGACCAGGCGAACAACCGCCTGAAGGGCATCCGCCGGGCGGTGGCGCTGGCTTCGGGCCTGATCCGCCCGGAAGCGGTCTCGCGGATCACGGTCGTGGTCCACCTCGCTCTGGCGGCGATCAAACTCCCGGCCGCCATCCTTTCCGGCAGCGCCGGATTGCTCAACGATTCGATCGACACGCTGCTCGACGGTTTTTCCAGCATCCTGGTGTACTTCGGAGTGCGATTCAAGAAGGAACGGGCCGCGAATGTATTTCTGGTGATCCTGATGCTGGTCACCGGCGGGCTGACGCTTTTCGAATCGACACGGCGTCTTTTCATCCCCCACCAACCGGATGCGGATCTGACCGCTTTCCTGGCGGTCCTCGTTTCGGCTTTGGTCTGCCTTTTTCTGGGGCTCTACCAGCGCTACGCCGGGCTGCAAAATGGAAGCCTGACGTTGATCACACAATCGGTCGACTCGCGCAATCACGTCCTGGTCGCGGTGGGCGTCACCGCCGGATTGATCGCCGCCCTGCTGCGGTTCCCGCTGTTGGATGCGATCGTCGGGGTGCTGGTCGCGGCGTTGATCCTGCGCAGCGGGATCGAGCAGGCGGTCGGGCTGATCCGGTCTTGGGAAAGCGGCGAAGCCGATCTTTCCGGCTACTCGGAAAAATTTTTCCGGAAGTACCGTGAATTCCGCAAAACGCAGCTGAGGGATTGGATGCTGTACCTCGTGGACAGCCGCCGGGCGGTGACCGGCGCCGGCCTGCTGGAGGAAGCCGCCCGCGCGCTGGCCTTCGAAAAATTCCCCGTCCTGCGGGAAATCGGGACAGGCGATCGGGATCAGAACGAGGAACAGATCGCACAGGCGGCGGACGACTTGTTCGCCAAGGGCTGGCTGACGGAAGAAAACGGTTCCCTCCGCCTTTCCCCGGCGGGCAGGCGCAGGCTGTGGATGCAAACCCTGCCCGTGCGCCGGACGATGAGCCGCTCGCTGGTTTACCATCCGTCACAAACGAACAATAATCCGAAGTTCGAAGCCGGAAACGGCGAAAAATAATGCTTTGGAAATGGAAAACCTCATGAAAATGAAGCGCCATCCACTGGCGATCGCCTTGGCTGTGTATGCGGGGTTCACCCTGCTGTTCCTGGCCGCCAACTACATTAACTACATCGGTGAGCGGGACGCGACGCTGGAAACAATGGAACCGATCGCCGGGATGATCCTCGGGTTCCTGGTTTTTCCGGTTTTCTGCATCGGCCTGCCGTTGTGGCTGGCCCGGCGGTGGGATCTGGAATATTCCTTCTGGCCGCGCGGGAAGAACTGGCGTGCGGGCGTGGCCGTCGCCGCCCTGTATGTTTTCCTCACCCAGCAGCAGTCGATCACGCAACTCCTTACGATGGGGATTCCGGCCGCGGATTTTCTGATCCATTTCATCTCGTCCGGTCTCTTTCACGCCTCGTATTACGCGCTTTTCGCGGTCCTGCTGCTGCCGGTGCTGCGGAATACTTGCGGCCTGATCGGCGGAGTGGCGTGCACCGCCGCGCTGTTCGCGCTGTATCACCTCGCGGGCTTCTACTATTTCCCGGCGGGCCTGACGCCCCTGCTTCAGGTCCTCCTGTTCGCCTCGTTCACCGCCAACCTGTTGCTGTACCTGTGGACGGAGAATCTGATTCTGTCGGCCCTGATCCATACCGTCGTGGGAAGCGTGGGTTTGGCGGTGAACGGCACCCTGTTCAACCGGGTGGACGAAATGCTGATCATCGCCGCGGTCATCCTGGCCGGCTTCTTCGCCTACATGATCGTCTTCCACCTGCGCCGCCGCAATCGGCCGTACCGCGCGGCGTGGTGGCTGCAGACCAAGATCTCGCACACGGAGAACGCGCAGTGAAAAACCAAATCTTGCCGATGGGCGTCACCCTGATCTGCCTGGCGGTGATGCTGGTGTGGCATTTCCTCCTGCCGCTGAAGACGCTCATCCCCCCGCCGTGGAACCTTCTCGGGCTGATCCCGCTGGGATGCGGCATCGCGGTCAACCTGACCGCCGACGGCGCCTTCCACAAGGCCGGAACGACGGTCAAGCCGTTTGAAGTGTCTTCGGCGCTGATCACCGGCGGCGTCTACCGCCTCAGCCGCAACCCGATGTACCTGGGATTCGCCCTGACCCTGGCCGGAGTCGCCGCCTTGCTGGGGACGCTGACACCGTGGGCCGTTGTGCCGGCGTTCGTCCTGCTGGTCAACCGGCTGTACATCGCCGTCGAAGAACAGATGCTGGCGGACCGGTTCGGGCCGGCCTGGCGGGATTACCGGTCCCGCGTCCGCCGCTGGATTTAATTTTTCGGGAGCAACCATGAATACCGATTCGATTTTCCGGCTGATCCTGATCCTGTCCGTCGTCTTCATCGGCGTCATCCGCGCCTATTTCCAAACGAAAATCAGCCGCGATTCCTCGAAGTTCACTTTCAGGGAAAATGCGGTCAGCCTGGCGTTCGGCGGGACCGCGGCGATCATCAACCTCGTATTCGGAGCCGAATACATATTCTTTCCCGGCGCTTTCGCCTTCGCCTATGCCCTGCCGTTTCCGATGATCGTACGCTGGGGCGGCGTGGTTCTGCTGGCCGCGGGTATCGTCGTTCTGGGAACGGCGCACTACCACCTCGGGCTTTCCTTCTCTTCGTTTGTCGGCTCGAAGGAAAGGCACGCGCTCGTGCAATCCGGGCCGTACCGCCTCATCCGGCATCCGATCTACCTGGCCTACCTGCTCCTGTACCTCGGCGGGGGATTGACGGCCGGCAATTGGGTGCTGGCATTCGTCCCCTTCATCGGCTTTTCCGTCATGGCCTGGATGCGCATGCCGAAGGAGGAGCAGATCCTGATGGATCTATTCGGCGGTGAGTACACCGCCTACCGGCAGCGGACCGGAAGATTGCTGCCGCGGATGCGGCCGGGAGTGTAGGATATTCGTTCGACGCGGGCGCCGCACGGCACGCGCGTCCCCGGAAAAAAAATTAATAAACCAATCGGAGGTTGATGTGTGGGGCGTGCGATTAATTCTTCTGGCGGTGTTTGTTCTGATAGTGGCCGCGATGGGTTTTTTCATGTCCAACCGGAAAAAATTACCCGGGCTGTTTGCAAACAGGACGGCCAACCTGGCTGTGGTGATCGTGTATTGCCTGCTTTGCTTCCTCCTGGCCGGGCTGCCTTCGGACCCGGACGTCTTTCCGGAGCCGACCTTCTTCTCGCAAGCGGCGGTGCGGATCGGATACTCCGCGATTGGGTTGATCCTTATCGGAATATCCGTCTACATCTGGTTCGCCGCGGTCCGGCAGAGAAAGGCGCTGGGCGGAGAGGATGTCAAAGCGGGGTTGTTGACCTCCGGGTTGTATGGATATTTCCGCCACCCGATCTATGCCGCCATCATCTGGTGGAGCCTGGGGCTGGCGCTCGTCCTGGGAACGTGGGACGGCCTGCTGATGATCCCGGCGGTCTTTCTGCTGAACGCCGCGGAGGCTTTCCTGGAGGAACGCTGCGACGTCGGGGTGCGGTTCGCCGTCCAATACGAGGAATACCGGAAGCGGACCCGGATGTTCGGCCCGCTTTGGGTGTGGATCCTGCTGGCGGCGGTCCTGGCCGCCATCCCGCTTGCGTCGCAACTGTTGTAGAGGCAACAACCATGTACCGGCACCGCTTTACGGATTTCACCGACGCGCTGACCCCCGTCTACGACCGGCTGTTCGGCGCATTCATCGGCAAGGCGCACGAGGCGTTCCGCGGGCGCGTGCTGGAGCTGGCCGCTCCGAAAAACGGCGAGCGAGTGCTCGATGCAGGCTGCGGTACGGGGTTGACGGCGCTGCGCATCGCGCAGCGGTATCCAGGCTGCGCGATGTACGGAGTCGACATCTCGCCCAAGATGATCCCCGCCGCACGCAAGAGCGCGGAGGGGGGGGGCTTGGCGGTGGCCTTTCGAGTCGGTTCGATCACCGCGCTGCCCTACCCGGATGCATTTTTCAACGTGGTGATCACCAGCATCCTGTTCCACCATCTCGATCTCGAAGAGAAGCGCCGGGCCGTCGGCGAGGTGGCGCGGGTGCTCGCGCCGGGCGGGCGCTACATTTCCGCCGAATTCGGCCCGCGGGCGGCCAACGCCCTGCAGCGCAGGCTGGCCAAGGGGGACTATACGCTCTATCCCTCGCATCTTGAGGAAGCCGGCCTCATCATCATGCGGCATGAAATCCAGCCGTTCGCGCTGGGTAAAAAGGTTAGCTGCCGGGTGGCAGTCAAGCCGTCCATCCCTGGATGATAAAAAAGGAAATGTTCTCATGGCGCGCATCGCGATCTTGATCATCTCCATCGCACTCGCAATCCTCATGCTGAGCTTCAATGCCATCCAGAAGCTCGCGGGAAACCAGCGGCTGGGCAGACTCCCCATGCATCCGTTGTGGTTCGCGGCGGGAAAGCTTGCCATGGGCATCTCGTGGGGCTTTCTCTTCGCGCAGGCCCTGGGGGTGGGAGTAATCCCCTTCTCCGTCCCCGCGGCGCTCGAATATGTCTCGGCGGCGATGCTGCTAGCGGCGGTGCCGCTGCTCTTTTTTTCGTACCTGCATCTGGGAGCCGACAGCCGGTTCGGCCTTTCCGAGGAATCCAATATCCTGTACACGACGGGGATTTTCCGGGTCAGCCGGAATCCGATGTATTTGGGGTTTTATCTGATCACGCTGGCCTCCTGGATGGCGGTGCCCCATACGCTGAATATCGCCTGCGGGCTGGCGGGGATATACGTCCATCACCGGATTGTGCTTGCGGAGGAACGCTTCCTGTCCGAGAAGCACGGCGCGCCGTTCGATGCGTATCGGCAGAAGGTCGGGCGATATCTGATTCTCAATAAGGAGCGGAAAGGCAAATCAGCATGACGGCATGGAAAACATCTTTCCGGCGCATTCTCATCGACGGAACCATGATGTGCGCGCTGCTCTCCATCGTCATATACGGTTCCATCTATATTGATCCGGTGACGTGGGTCAGCGATTATCCGCCGGATATCCAGGCGGCCGTGGGTTCCGCCGGGGCGCAGGCAGGCTTGAAAGTAATCTCCGCCGCGCTGTCCGCGGTCATCCTGTTCGGGATGATCCTTTGGTCGAACAGCCGGCTGCGGCGGGATAACGGAGGAAATCTATCCTTCCTCCAGGCATTTACGCACAGTGCGCTGCTCCTGTTTTTCTTCGCCGTATGGGACCTGTTGATCCTCGACTGGCTCATCTTTGTGACGATCCAGCCCGCCTTCGTGGTGATCCCCGGGACGGAAGGTCTGCCGGGATACAAGGATTACTGGTTCCACTTCGCGGAATGCTTCCTGGGTTGGGAGGCGTGGATCTCTTTTATTGGCGGCGGTCTGATTCTGGCGGGCCTGTCGATGATCCGGCCGGGTGGCGGGCGGCGATCCGGGAATAACATGTCGGCGCAAGGGAAGACGGCATAACCATACAGGCAGCCTGGAGGATCCCGTTGCATTCCCGGGCGGCGTCTTGTCAAAAATCTCAAAGAAATTGAAATGGAGCAACGATGGGTTCCGCACAGGTTCTTAAAATAATCTTTTTTGCGCAATTCATCGCGCTTTTAGCGATCCGGGTATTCTTCGGCTGGATGGTGCGCCGGGCGGGCCAAAGCAGTTGGTCGGTCGAAAAGGAGGCCGTCAAGCGGGAAGGCGCATGGAGCATCCTGCTCCGACCGCTGGGATTCCTTGCCCTGCTGGCTTTGGTCGGGCTGTACGCCTTCATCCCGGGAGAGCCGGATTGGCTGATCCTTCCGCTGCCGGTTTGGCTGCGTGGTTTGGGCGTGGTGTTGGGGGCATTCGGCCTGCTCTACCTGATCTGGGTCCATTACACGCTGCGCGAGTACTGGTCCACCGTCCTGCAGTTGCGCAAAGCGCATGCCTTGATTACCGCCGGACCATACCGGTGGATCCGGCATCCGATGTATTCGGCGCTGATGGTGTGCTTTTTCAGCCTGGCGCTGATCTCCGCCGCCTGGCCGCTCCTGCTGCTGGCGGCGCTGACGCTTCCCTTCTTCTACCGCGTAACGGTGAAGGAAGAGCGAATGATGATCGGACAGTTTGGAGAGGAATACCGCGCCTACCGGGAACGCACCGGGCGCTTTCTGCCGCGGGCGATGGGACCTGACAGGTCTTAAGACCTGTCAGGTGTGAAATCAGGAGAAAAACATGAAATACCTCAAAGGGTTTGCTTCATTTCTATGGACGGTCATCTTGTACGCGGGATTGCCCGTTCTCGGCTGGGGCTTCGACGACATCGCCGGTTTCTTCGCGATGCCGCAACGGCTCCTCTACGAGGTCAGCATCGCCGGGTTTGGGCTGGTCGCCGCCTGCCAGATGATCCTCCTGCCGGAGAGCTTCCATGGCGGGATCGGGAAAACCGAGAAATTCGTGCCGCGCCAGCGCATCGTGCGCATCGCCGTAACGCTCCTGCTGTTCATCGGCCTGGTCCTGATCCCCTTCACCGACCGGCGCAACCTGCTGGTGATGGCTGAAAATCCCGGCCTGCGCTGGTCCGGGTTGCTGCTTGCTGCGCTCGGCCTCGGGCTGATCTTCTGGTCCGGGCTTTCTCTCGGCCGGTTGTACAGCCAGGAAGTGACGCTGCAGGAAGGCCACCATCTGATCACCCGCGGCGCCTACCGGCTCGTGCGGCATCCGCGTTACCTCGGGATTGCCGTGATGGGGATCGGACAATCCCTGCTCTTCCGCTCCTGGCTCGGGTTGGGCATGACCCTGCTCGCGATGGCGGTCGTACTGTTTCGCATCCGTGACGAGGAAGCCTTGATGCGCAAGGAATTCGGTCCGGAGTGGGATGCGTACTGCCGCACAACCAAAAAGCTGATCCCATATATTTGGTGAAATTTTCATTCAAGGAAAACTCCCCATGGAACTCTTTCCAGAATTACGCCTTGGCTGGTTGAATGGCTGGATCGCGCTGGCGATGCTGGTGCTGGCGGATGCCATCCTGTTTCTTGCTTTTTCCAAACCGGTCGTCGCGCGGCTGTGGGACCGGTCGCAGTGGAGCCGCAAACAGAGGATCTTCACCGTTATCGGCAAGCTGATCTCGCTCGGCGGATTGATTCTGATCGTATTCACCCCGCTGAAAATCGGCACGCCGGTTTTGGTCATCGGCGCCGTGATGGCCGTCCTCGGGCTGGCCGGGGTGATCGCATCCGTCATCGATTTTGCGCGCACCCCGCCCGATCAACCGGTGACGCGCGGGCTGTACCGGATCTCGCGCCACCCGCAGGCGGTGGGTGCGGGGTTGGTGCTGCTGGGCGCTTCGATCGCAATCGGTTCCTGGGCGGCGGTGATCCTGTGGGCGCTCGGCCACCTCTTCGGACATTGGGGGATTCTGGCGGAGGAGGAAGCCTGCCTGGCGCAATACGGCGAACCGTACCGGCAGTACCTGCAGCGCGTGCCGCGGTATTTTCTGTTCTTCTAAGGCATCCGCCATGACACACAATCCTGTCTTCAATGCGTTGATAACAATCCTCGGGATCGGCCTGATCCTGGGATCCGGCCTGGCTTTTATCTGGCTGGTCGTGCTGAAGGTGTTTTCCCGTCTCGCGTCGCGGCAGGGATATTCCCCACCCTGCCCGGCATCCTTCGGCTGGATCGTGAACAACCCCGTCCGCCGCCGCTACATGCGCCCGATTCTCGACCGGGTGGGCATCCGCACGGGAGAATGCGTATTGGAACTCGGCCCCGGCCCGGGCGCCTTTTCGCTGGATGCCGCGCGGATGCTGGGAGAATCCGGCCGCCTGATCGCGGTGGACATTCAGCCTGCCATGATCGCCCAATTGGAGCAGCGGGCGCGCGAGGCCGGGCTGAGGAATATTGAAACGCGCGTCGCCGGCGCCTACGATCTGCCGCTCGCGGATGCCTCGGTCGACCGCGCGTTTCTGGTGACCGTTTTACCGGAGATCCCGGACCGGGCGCGCGCGCTCGGCGAACTGCGCCGCGTGCTCAAGCCCGGCGGGACGCTCTCCATTACCGAGGAGTTCCTCGACCCGGATTACCTGTTCGCGCCGGAAACCATCCGTCTCGTGGAATCCGCCGGTTTCCGATTGGCGCAGAGGTATGGAGGCCTGTGGGTGTACACCTTGAACTTCTCCGCCCCGGGCTGAACCCCGCCCGCGGAAAGAACGAGTACGCCCGGAAGGAATAACTGCGATGGATTTTTTCGATTGCATCCTGTTGATCGGAATCGCCGTCTACATCGCCCTGACGATCGGCCGGACGATCCACCTGCGGATCACGCAGGGAGTTCGTCCATTCGTCCTGGGCGCCGGCAAATCCGGTCTCCCCGCCGCGCTGGAGATTTGTTTCTTCCTTTGGCTGCTGATCTGGCTTGCGGAAACCATATTGGCCGCCCTGCAAGCACCGTTTCGGATTTTTCCTCCGCCCTTGGACCGGATGGTGATCGATTCCGCTCCCTGGAAACTTCTCGGGGCGGCGCTTCTGCCGGCAAGCATAGCGCTATTCGCCTGGGCCCTGGTTTCCTTCGGGAGCGACTGGCGGGTCGGGATGGACACGCAGACGCCCGGCAAGCTGGCCACCGGCGGGATTTTCGCGATTTCCCGGAATCCCATCTACCTCTCGCTGGATCTGTTCTTCCTCGGGACTTTCCTGATCCTGGGCACCTTGTTCTTTCTGGCCGCCGCGATTCTGGTCGCGCTTGGAATGCACTATCAAATACTTCAGGAGGAGAAACACCTGGAAAAAATATACGGAGTGGAATACCGGAGCTATCGCAAAGCAACCGCCCGGTATATCGGATGTAGATCAGCCGTGAAAAAATACCTCTCGAAGAGGCCTTCAAATGTCTGAAGTCAAACGCGGGATGGCTGGATACTTATTGCAGACGGCGTTTTTTGTATTATTTTTCTGGGTGTGTTTATTCCTTTCCGCCGGACGCCTGGATTGGGATGCGGGATGGATTTTCCTTGCCATCAACGCGGCCGGGCAGATCGTCACCGCCGCGATTCTGTCGGTAAAAAACCCGGGGTTGATGGCCGAGCGGGCTTCCAATGGGAAGCGAGATCTCGACCGCGTGCTTGCCGGCACCATGGCGCTCTTCGGACCGGCCGCAATTTGCATCGTCGGCGGCCTGGATCTGCGGCTTGGGTGGTTGCCGGAAATCACCCCTGCCCTGCAGATCGCTGGAATTGTGGTCGCTTTGGCGGGCGCGGCGCTGACGATCTGGGCGATGGCGGCCAACCGGTTCTTCTACGGCGTGTTCCGGATCGCCAAGGAACAAGGGCACACCGTCTGCGACACCGGGCCGTACCGGTTTTTACGCCACCCGGGATATTTGGGCGCGATCGTGTTCGACCTGGCGGCGCCGCTCGTCCTGCAATCCGCCTGGGCGTTCATCCCGGCGGTGGTTACGGTTATTGCCATTGCGTTCCGCACGGCGCGGGAGGATAGAGCCCTCCAAGCTGGGTTGGATGGATATCGAGAGTATGCCGGACGCGTAGCGTTCCGTTTGCTGCCGGGCGTCTGGTGAATCCGGCACAGTAAAAAAAGCAATTCATCCAGGCCAAGCATTTTTTTTAGTGTCTTCGTGTCTTTGTGGTTAAGGAAGTAATACCACGAAGACACAAAGACACGAAGGAAAGGCTATCAGGAACCCAGATCCCGGAGGTTGCCATGCACCATCTCGCAGATTTCACCAATCCGACAATCGCCAAGCTCTACGCCGGTGTCCCATCCGAGGTAATTCAGAAGTTCCGGGATTTCTGCGATGCGTATCCCTACCGGAGCATCCGCTACCGCGGGATCGATTGGCCGTACCTGATCTCCTCCGGCGGCGTCGAACCGCTGCTGATGCTTTCCGGCGCGCTGACCCATCCGGATATCAGCTGGAATTCGATCGCCCACTTCGGGGAGAGATACCGCATCGTTGTCCCGGCCTACCCGGCGGTGCGGACGATGGACGAACTGAGCGATGGAATCGCGGCGATCCTCCAGCACGAGGGGATCAGCCGCGCGCACGTGATGGGCGGCTCGTACGGCGGATTCGTCGGGCAGGTGTTTGTACGCCGCTTCCCGGCCGTCACCCGCTCGCTGATCCTTTCGCACACCACCGTCCCCGATCCGACCGGCGGCCAATCGACGCGCCGGATGCTCAAGGTGCTTTCCCTGCTTCCGACGGCGGTGCTGCGCGCGCTTCTTGGACGGATGCTCGGGAAACTCATGCCGGCGGATGCTTCTTCCCCGGAGATGCTCCTGATGCTCGCCCAGTTCCGCGAGATCATGGACCATCACCTGGCCAAGGCTGATTTCCTGGGGATCCTGGACCGCACTTTGGATTTCTACGGCCGCTCGTGGACGGCGGAGGATTTGGCCGGCTGGGGAGGGAAGATCCTGCTCGTGCTGGCCGAGGACGACCCGGCTTCTCCGGAACGGGTGCGAACCGCATTCAAGGAACTGTATCCGCGTGCGGAATGGAAGCTTTTCCGCGGGGGTGGGCACACCACGTCGGTAACGGACCAGGCTGAATACCAGGCAGCGATCGATGGCTTCCTGCAGGCGCAATCCTGACCAACTTCGTACAGCCCCCGATCTGCAGCGGACGGCGGATCGGTGGGACCGCAATCTCGCCCGCCGGATAAGGAATAAGGGAGACGGGAATGGCGGTAAAACGAATTGAGACCAAAGCCTCGCAAACGGCGGGGTACACCTGCTTCAGCCGCGCTTGCGCCGCTCGCGAAAAGGATCCGCGCTTTCGAGGTCCGGACCATATCGCGGAGAGCATTCTTCCCGCCGCCGCCCGGGTCGTCGTCCGTATCCCATGGATGAGAAAATTGTTCATGGACCGGCTCTTCCCGGCTGGAATCTACGAGTACGTCCTGGCGCGCACGAAGGAACTGGATGCGGCCTTCGTCGAAGCGATCGACGCACGTTTCGATCAAATCATTCTGCTGGGCGCCGGGTTCGACACCCGCGCGCTGCGCTTCGCGGACCGCAACCGGGGCACGCGGATCTTCGAATTGGACGTCCCGGCCACGCTGGATCCGAAAGTGGAGATCCTGCGCCGGAAGCGCATCCCCATCCCGGACGAATTGGCCTTCGTGCGGATCAACTTCGATAGGGAAGACCTTGCCGCCGCGCTGGCGAAAGCCGGTTTTCAATTCGGCCGGAAATCACTCTTCCTTATGGAAGGCATCACCATGTATCTAACCGCGCAGGCATTGGACCGGACCCTGGAATTCGTCCGCCAAAACGCCGCGCCGGGCAGCCGGGTGGTGTTCGATTACATCTACGCATCGGTTTTGCGCCGCGAGAACCGCTTCCACGGGGAACGGGAGATCTTCGAAACCGTCGCCCGCGCGGGCGAGGGCTGGACCTTCGGCCTGGAAGACGGCGAAGTAAAGGCGTTTCTGGCCCAACGCGGGTTTCAGCTTCTCGCGCATTACACGCCGGATCAGTTGCAGAAAAAATACCTCATGGCGGAGGATGGGACGACTTTCGGACGGATCAACGGTACGCACTGCATCAGTATCGCGGGAATGAAATAAACAAATCAAATTGAAACGAGGCGCAGGAACATGAACAAGTTTTTATTGCAGAAATTGTTTTGGATCTTTTGGTTTGCCACGACGGTCCTGACGGGCATCCTGGCCGGGTTTATGGTTTCCCATTCGATCATGCTGGGCCGGTTCTTCAACTGGTATATCGAATCGGACAACCTGGGTCTGTTGCACCAAACGTTCACCGTGTTCCGCGAGACCCATACACCGGGTGTTCTCTATAACACCCCGTTGTATCTTGCCTTCCTGTCCGGTGTTGCCTGGACAGTTCTGGCGTGCATCCTGAAAAGAGACCGGATCATCGCCGTCGTGGCGGGGCTCTCGACCTTCTGGGTCGGCAACATCTTTTTCCTGTCCCTCCTGAACAAAGCGGAGGAAGCGGTCCTCTCCGGCGGCGCGGATGCGGCCATGACGCAATACTACCTTTCGATCAATCTCCCGCTCCACACATCCTTTGCCGTCATTTACCTGGCTAGCTTGTGTTTGCTCCTGTGGGTGCCCCTCAAAGAACAGCGGCAATCCGCCGGCGTGGAAATGAAGCAGACGGATTCGAAAAAAGGAGGGTCATCATGAAAATACTGGTCTATGGCGCAGGCCCTCTGGGCAGCTTTCTTGCCGCCCGCCTGCACGAAGCCGGGAATGACGTATCCCTGCTGGCGCGCGGGCAGCGGCTGACGGATCTGCGCGAGCATGGGGTCGTTCTGATGGATACGGAAACCGGGAAGGAAACCGTTGCCCGCCCGGCCATCGTCGAACGGCTCGAACCCGGAGACGCCTTCGACCTGGTGATGGTTGTCATGCGCAAGAACCGCGCGCTGGAGATCCTGCCGGTGCTGGCCGCGAACAAACACACGCCCAACGTGCTGTTCCTGATGAACAACGCCGCCGGACCGGATGCGCTGGTGCAGGCGCTCGGGGCGGAACGGGTGATGATGGGCTTCCCGATGGCGGCCGGGTACCGCCGCGGTCACGTGATCCACTATCTCTTCGGCGGCCGGCCGGGCAAGCCGGTCAAGATCCCGATTGGCGAGGCGGATGGCAGCGTTCAACCCCGCACCCGTGAGATCGCCGCCGTCTTCGATTCCATGCCGGGATTCGCCGGCGAGATCCGCACCGACATGGACGCCTGGCTCAAGACCCACGTCGCGCTGCTGATGCCCTCGCTTGCGCCGGCGATGCGCGCCGCCGGTCGCGATAACGTGCGCATGGGCCGCACCCGCGACGCGGTCGTCCTGGCGGTCCGCGCCATCCGTGAAGGATTCGGCGTGGTGCGAAAACTGGGGTATCCCGTCGTCCCGTCGTCCATCCGGCAGATGGAGTGGATGCCAGAGCCGATCCTGGTCTGGTACCTGCAGAAATTGCTTCCCCATCCGCGGATGCGCACGGCGACGCTAGAGCACGCGGACGCCGCGCAGGACGAAATCCGCCACCTGGCGGGGGAGTTCGATGCGCTGATCGAACGCGCGGGCATTCCGACGCCGGTCATCGACGGGTTGAAGAAATATTTCGATCCGGATACGCCTGCCTTGCCGGAAGGCAGCGCGGAGATCCCGCTCGATTGGCGGTTCCTGTATGTCGTCGCGGGGATTTTGGTCATCGGAGCGCTCATCGTTCTCGGCCTGTGGCTGCTTTAAGCCGACATCCGGCCGGGAGCACGCCGCGCGGCACCTGCAACCGGCCGGGTGCGCCTTGCCGGTGACGGAAATCGAACAGATGGTGTGCGCGGAGAAGTCTTAACAACCGGCTGAACCCGGCGACATCCTCCTCCCAACCTGGGATGTGGAATCGACTGGACTCCGGAAGAAAAGAGGAAAGAATGTCCGACAAAATCAAAGTGGAATTGGGCGACGTTCCCAAAACCCTGTTTCTGCCCCTGTGGGGCCGGGCCTGCGAATCCCGCAAGGCCGACCCGCTCTTGGTGGACAAAAAAGCGCTGGAAATCCTCGACCGGGTGGATTTCAATTTTTCCGCCGTCGCGGGGAACATCAGCGAACTGAGCAAGGCCGGATGGATCATGCGCAGCATCTGCACCGACCGCGTGGTCACGCGGTTCCTCGAAAAACATCCGCAGGCGGCCGTCGTTAACATCGGCTGCGGACTGGATACCACCTTCGACCGGATCGATAACGGGCAACTCCATTGGTTCGATCTGGACCTGCCCGATGTCATCGCATTGCGGAGGAAATTCATCCCGGAGAGCGGTCGGCGGAAGTTCCTTTCCGCCTCTTTTCTGGAAGAAGGCTGGCGGAAGGAAATACAACCCGCGGAGAACGTCCTGTTTGTCGCCGCGGGGGTCTTCTATTATTTCCGGGAGGAAGAGATCCGGAACTTCTTCCAGACTCTGGCGGATGAATTTCCCGGCGGCGAAATGCTCTTTGACGCCTGCTCCCCGATTGGGGTGAAAACCGCCAACCGCATGGTGGTCCGGCGGGCGGGGATGGATGAGAGGTCTTTCCTGCGTTGGGAGCTCAACCGGACGGAAGACATCCTCTCCTGGGACCCAAGGTTCAGGATCTTGAATACGATTTTTTACTTTGGAGAAAAGCGGCTCCCCCTCGGGACGCGCATGATGGGGCTCGTCTCGGATTTGCTGAAGGCGCAATACATGATTCATCTAGGCCTGGGAAAGAAGGGCGAATAAAAAATCGATCCGTCTCTCCAATCCAACCGGCAAATCCTCGCGGCTCAATGGGTTGCGGAGATTCCCGGCCAGTAGTCCGCGCGGCACATCCTGCGCGATACGTCTGACATTTGGAGCAACCATGTCCGGGAAAACGAATTACGGCAACTGGATGCCGCATAGCGTTCTGTTCTGGTCTCTCACAGCCTCCATGCTGCTCTTGCTGACAGGGCTGTTACTGGGTCATCCAGCGTGGAAGTGGATTCTTTATCCTCTCTCCGCCTTGTGCGCGGCTTTCTTTCTCTACCTGGCATCCGCTTCCTGCTTGCTGGGGAAAGATCATGGCAGGCTGCAGCGGGAATTCACCCGGCTGGTATTGGACAGACTGCCGTGGGACGGCGGCGGCAAAGCCCTGGATATCGGCACCGGCAACGGCGCGTTGGCCATCGAGCTGGCGAAGCGGTTTCCCGCTTCCGAGGTGACAGGGACCGACTTGTGGGGCAAACCTTGGGATTACTCACGGGATTCCTGCGTCGCCAATGGCGTGCTGGAGAGCGTCGGCAACCGCGTCCGTTTTATCCCGGCCGGCGCAGAGGGCATCCCCTTCGCAAACGGATATTTCGACGCCGTGGTCAGCAATTTCGTGTTTCACGCCGTGAACGTTCCGGACCGGAGAGTATTGCTTATGGAAGCGTTGCGGATCCTGAAAAAGGGCGGAGCTTTCTCGTTCCAGGATTTATTCAACTCGGAGTTTTACCAGGCTCCGGAGAACCTGGAAAAAGAGTTGAAATCCTGGGGCTTGCAGGAAGTCCATTTTGTGAAGAGCTCGGATTACGTCAAGATCCCGCCCCTGCTCCGGATCAACCATATCGCCGGCAACAGCGGCGTGCTGTTTGGAACCAAATGAAACCGGGGCCTGCCCCCGGCCGGAACCGGACACCGGATCGGCCACGGGATCCAAGGGGATCATCCAGCCGGCATCGCGATGCGGCGGCGGATGAAAAATTTCAGAGTGCTATCTTCCGAAAAGAGGAGAAATCATGAAAATGAGAAAATCCATCAACCGGAAACCGGCCTATGGGAACTGGGTATCGAATAAGCTGTTGTATATATCCGGCATCCTCGGGGTTGTGTTTGGCGGGGCGTCCTTCTGGGCGCCGATTCTTGTCATAGTTGCGCTGTTTTTTATCCTATGCTTTTTCTATTTTGCCTATGCGCGATACCAGTTTTCGCCACGGGGCGGAAACCTGCAGGCCAGGATCCGGGGTTTGGTCTTGGACTACTTGAAATGGGATGGGAACGGAGAAGCGCTGGATATCGGATGCGGCAACGGCCCTCTCGCGATTGAAATGGCGAAGAAATATAAAAACGCCAAGGTCATCGGGATGGATTATTGGGGCAACGCATGGGATTATTCCCAAAAGGTATGCGAGGAAAATGCGGCGCTGGAAGGCGTGTCCGACCGCGCGACCTTCCAGAAGGCCAGCGCCGCCAAGTTGCCGTACCCCGACGGGAGATTCGACGCCGTCGTAAGCAATTTTGTGTTTCATGAGGTCGCCGGCGTGAAGAATAAAAGAGACTTGGTCAAAGAAGCGCTGAGGGTGGTGAAGAAAGGCGGGGTATTTGCTTTTCAGGACTTGTTTCTCGTCAAGCAAATATACGGCGAACCGGACGATCTGCTCGCCGCCGTTAAAGCCCATGGGGTGGAAAGCGCCGCGTTGGCGCAAACGAACAACTTGGATTTCATACCCAAATGGCTAAAACTGCCGTTTATGGTCGGCGAGATCGGCATCCTGTATGGAAAGAAATAATGACCGCGATTATCGGCATGCCTGGTTTCGCCGGGACTGCCCGGGCGTCCGTACGGCGCAAGACGGCCGTCGCGCCGTACGGAACGACATCATCTCCCTATGGGAAAGGATTTACGCATGCGAATGGATTACACGCAAGTCTTTCTGCTGATATGGATTACCGCCTTTTGGGGCTATTACCTTCTGACCTACGGCAAGGTCGAAGAAAAACACGAGCGATCCACCCGGGCCAGATACGGCATCCAAGCCCGGTGGGCTCCGTTCTTCGGCCTGGCCTTCCTGGGATGGACTCTGGTCATCCTGGTTTACTTCTTCCACTACAATAGCGCCGATTGGGCGTGGAAATTTTCCTTTCTGGACCATGCGGCGGTCAAGCTTGCCGCGGCGGCCCTGATGTGTTTTGCGTTCCTCATGAATATTCTGTTCACCGTTTCGATCGGAAAATCCATCCGCGCCGCGCTTGCCTCGGGGGGAGAAGCCAAGCTTGTCACCACCGGGGTGTACCGGTACATCCGTCACCCCGGATACATGGCGTTCTTTGCCGTCGGGCTGGGTTGTTTCCTGATCATCCCCAACCTCATCACGCTGGCCATGTTGGCCTACACCTGCGTTGCGGTGTACGGCCATACCTTGGAGGAAGAGCAGAAACTGTTGAAGATGTACGGTCAAGCCTACCGGCAGTACCAACAGTCGACGGGAAGATATCTGCCAAAACTCCGGCGGCCATAACGGCCATCGGAATCCGCCGGCACCCTACAGTGGAAGATTAACCGAAAAAAACGGGAGGAAAAATGCCGCAACTGGCAAAAGGCGGGAAATGGGTATTCGGGTGGGTGGTCGTAAGTCCGCGGCGGGAGATCCGCATCCCGCCGGAGGCCTACGCCGAATATGGATTTCAAGCAGGGGAAACCGTGATGTTTATTGCGGGAAGCCGCACGTCGCGCGGGTTCAGCATCGGGCGGCCGGAGAGAATTGCATCGGCCAAAATACCGTTGGAAAATCGGGCGCTCGGCAGTGGAAAAATCGGGCCGGCCGGGACCGTTGAGCTTCCCCTCGAAACCGGGATTACCCCGGGCGAGCGTCTTCTCGTCGGCCGCGGCAGCGGGTTGGCGCTCGGGTTCATCCGCCAAGGGCCGATTTTTCAGGAAGCGCTGAAGCACCCGGAATTGGAATCATTTTCCGCGGATTAGGAACGGCGGCCTGACCATCCGAAAACTCAAACCGGATGGACGGCCATCGGATGTCAAGCGGGCAGGATTTGTTTAGGCAATGGAGAAAAAATGAAAAGGCGCAACTCGCATCGCAGGATCTTCCACTTTCCGCGTTTTTTCCGCGGAAGACGGACCGCTGAGCTCGAACAAATCAGCGGCGATTCCAGAGACGCACCGATCCGGCTTGCGGACATTCAGGCCGGGGTCCGCGGTTCCGTCGCCGGTTTGCAGGGCGGAAAGGATTTTATCGCCCGGATGACGGCGTTGGGCTTCACGCCCGGCGCGGAAGTTGAGGTCGTGCAGAACGAGGGGCGCGGGCCGCTCTTGGCGGTCATCCGCGGCGCGCGCATCGCGCTGGGAAGGGGCGCGGCCGCCAGGATCACGGTAAAAACGCTTCCCGGCATCCCACCGGCGGAACCACATCCGGATACTCCTCCACCCCCCGCCTCCCGACCCCGGGAGCCGGTGGTGGCACTCGCCGGCCAGCCCAACTCGGGGAAATCCACAGTGTTCAACCTGCTCACCGGCCTCTCGCAGCATGTCGGCAATTGGCCGGGGAAAACAATCGAACAAAAATGCGGCATCCATCATACGGATTCGCAAACCCTCAAAGTGGTCGATCTGCCGGGGACCTACAGCCTTTCGGCTAATTCGCTGGAAGAGTGTGTCGCGAGGGACTTTCTCGTACGCGCACGGCCGGATCTGGTGGTGGCCGTGGTCAACGCCGCCAGCCTGGAGCGGCACCTGTACCTGCTTAGCGAATTGCTGGCTTTGCCCATCCCGGTGGTGTTGGGATTGAACATGATGGACGTGGCCCAGCAGCAGGGTTTGCAGATCGACAGCCGGGCGCTGGAAGAGGCGCTGGGCCTGCCCGTGATCCCCATGGTGGCTTCCCGGAACCAGGGAATCCGCGAGCTGGTGCAGACCGTTGAGCGGTCGCTGGCGAATCCGGATTCCTTCAAGCCGCACCGACCGGCGATCCGCTCCGATCATCAATCGGTGTGGGAGGAAGTCCATCGTCTGACGGCCGAATTTGTTCCGTCGCCTTATCCGCCGGGCTGGGTGGCGCTGAAAATGCTGGAAGGCGACAAGGAGATCACGGACATGATGCGGGCGCAGCTGCCGCCGGCCGTATGGGAAGCGGTGAACAAAATTCTCATGGCGCATGAGGATGCCGTGGTTGCGATCGCCGGCGGACGCTACGCCTGGATCGGGCGAATCATCCGGGCTGCGGTCACCAAGCCCCGTCTCGGCCTGATCACGCTGACGGAGAAATTGGACCGCGTGGCCATCCATCCTCTCGGCGGCCTGCTCGTCCTGGTGGGAATCCTGAGCGCCGCCTTCGGCCTCACCTTCAGCATCGGGGTCCCCCTGCAGGAGATGCTGGATCTTCATGTGGTGCAGGCCGGCGCAGAATGGGCGCGCACGGCCCTGGCCGGAGCGCCTTGGTGGCTGCGCGGACTGCTGGTGGACGGTATGTGGGCCGGTGCGGGAACGGTCATGACTTTCACCCCGGTCCTCGCAATTTTCTTCGCGGTTTTGGCCATGCTGGAAGACACCGGCTACATGGCGCGCGCGGCCTATGTCACCGACCGGTTCATGCACATCATGGGGCTGCACGGGAAATCCTTCATGCCGCTGTGCTTGGGGCTCGGCTGCAACGTGCCCGGTGTGCTTTGTTCGCGGATCATCGACTCGCCGAAATCCCGCCTGCTGACCATCCTGCTCACCCCGCTCACGCCCTGCGCGGCGCGGCTCGCCGTTTTGGCGTTTTTAGCGCCCGTTTTTTTCGGCGCATCGGCGGTATGGGTCGCCATGGGGGTTTTGGGCTTGAACCTGCTGATCCTGATCGGCGTCGGGTATGCGCTGCACAAACTGGTGTTGGGCGGCGAACACACGGCCTTCATCATGGAATTGCCGTTGTATCACCCGCCCAACGGGCGGACCATCGGCATATACGTCTGGCAGCATCTACAGGAATTCCTGCTGAAAGCCGGCACCGTGATTGTGGCGATCTCCATGCTGGTCTGGGGACTCTCGTTTCTTCCCACCGGTGAACTCCAAACCAGTTATCTCGCGGCCGTCGGCCGGTGGTTTACGCCGCTTGGAAACGTGCTGGGGTTGGACTGGCGCATGCTGATGGCTCTGCTCACCAGCGTGGTCGCCAAAGAAAACACGTTGGCAACCTTGAGCGTGCTCTACCAAGTCGGCGAAACGGGCGGCAGCCTGGCCGAGATACTTTCCGGCGCCGTCACCCCGGCGGCGGGGTTTGCCTTCCTGATGATGCAGATGACGTTTATTCCCTGCGCGGGCACGCTGGCCGCCATAAAACAGGAGACCCATTCCTGGAAATGGACTTTCTTCAGCATCGCGCTGATGACGCTTCTTTCGCTGACGGTGGGGGTGCTGGTGTACCGCGTCGGGTCGTTGTTCTGAAAAACCCCTGATTAACAAGCGTTCCGGCCGTTGTGATAGGATCACCTTATGAGAATGGAACACAGGGCACCGGTAAAATCCGAACCGCAGAAGCCTGCGGCTATCACCGCGTCCGGAGCGTCTCAGAATATCCAACCGCCGCTGAATCCGGAGACAGCGCGGCTTTCAGGGAAATGGGGGAGAATTTGCGCGTACCTCGCGGCCGGTTGTATTGTGGCAACCTTTGTGTTCTACACGGGATCGGCGGTGTATTCCCGGCTGGCCCCGGCCGGGATCATTCCCATCGAAGGCACCGGTTCGACCGATTCGCCGCCGGGAGCCGCCAGGCCGCTGCCTGAAATCCCCCGGCCCGGCGTAGGTTTGTCCATCGCCCGGGACATCGCGTCCCACACGGAAGAGGATGAATTCCGCCTGGATGTCATCACGTATACCGTGCAAGCGGGCGACTACCTTTTCGCGATCGCGGAGAAGTTCCAGATCGAGCCGGAAACCATCCTCTTTTCCAACTACACCGTGCTGAAGGACAATCCGGAATTGCTGCTGCCGGGGCAGGTGCTGTTCATCCTTCCGGTCGACGGAGTGTATTACCAATGGCAGGCCGGGGACCGGTTGGATACGGTAGCCGGCACCTTCGGTGTCGAGACGGAGGATATCATCTTCTGGCCGGGCAACAATCTGAGTCCGACGATCGACGTTCAAAATCCCCCCATTCCGGCCGGTGCCTGGCTGGTCATTCCCGGCGGCCACCGCGAATTCCAGCAATGGGAAATGCCGGTCATCCGGAAAACCGACGGTGCCAAGTGGGCCATCGGCGGCGAGGGCGCATGCAGCACGGGTCCGTACAGCGGCCCGGCAGGGACGGGTTATTGGACCTGGCCCACCGCAAGCAAATGGGTGTGCGGATACGAATACACCGCGTACCATCACGGCATCGATTTGTACGTCGCGATCGGCGATCCCATTAGAGCCGCCGATCGCGGCGTGGTGGTTTACGCGGGATGGAACGTCTGGGGATACGGGAACCTGGTAGTGATCGACCACGGCAACGGCTGGCAAACCGTATACGCCCATCTGGATAGGGTCGACGTTGGTTGCGGCTGGACCGCTCAATGGGGAGAAGTCATCGGAACCGGCGGGACGACCGGCAATTCCACCGGCCCCCATCTGCACTTCGAAATGATTTATAACGGCGTGCGGGTCAATCCGCATGAGTATTTACCCTGAACCTTGGGGACTCCCCCGTTGAAACGCCAAACTGCATCGGATCACGCTACGCCTCTTGCTCCTGTGGGCGGTTCCCTGTCCCCCGCTAATTAAAATTCGGAAGTTCGGCGTTTTCCAAGACGCCATCATGGTCGCGGCGGGATTTTTTGCGATCGCCGCAAGGCTTCTGGATGGGCGCAGCGCGTGAAGGCTCACCGGGATATCGGCGGCAAAGAAAAACCGGAGGGTTTTGGAAAACCCTTCGGTTCCGATCCGTATGGGGTTGGGCGTCAGCGCAGGAATTTACCCACGAAGGGGGAGGTCTCCCCGCGGCGCATGAAGTGGCCCGAAGGCCCTTCGCCCAGGAACTCGGAGAACCAGGATTCGTGTTCGATCTCCTCGTTGAGGATCGCCAGACACAGGTCGTACGTGCGGTGATCCTTGCCGGCGGTGAGGTTGCATAGGTGGGTGTACCCGCGCACCGCGCAACGCTCGGCTCCGACCAGCACCTGCAGGATCCCCTTTGCGTCAGCCGGATCCTTGGGCAAGTTCGCCGGCGGGCAGGCGGAGATATTGTGGAAATCCACCATGCTGTCGGGCAGCTTCCCGCCCAGCTCGTAGATGCGCGGCATCAACGCCTCGAAGTGGTTGCGGTCTTCGATGCGCGCTGTTTCTGCGATCTCTTTAAGTCCTTCGCCTTCCAGCCCGATCAGATTGGCGCGCAGGATCGTGTAGTAATAGCAGGTGGTCAGTTCCGCGGACGCGTTTTTGATCAACAACTCGAGCAATTACTTGAGGTCCACTCCGGACTTCTCGACCATTTCTTGAGCTACTTTAGCCATTTTGGCCTCCTTGGGTCATGAACAACCGGATATCCATTCGGAACCGGGTCGATCTGCAACCGGACGTCGTCTCCATCACCTCCTTCCCTCCTCATGCTTCGCGATTCCACAGACCTATTTAGATAATTATTATCTCTTGATAATCACTATCATTAACATCGAAAAAAAGAGAGCGCCTCATTTCCGGCACTCCGGACATAATCCAAAAAATGTCAATTGGTGACGGGTGATCCGGTAACCCGATTTGCTTTCCATCTTCCGGATCCAGCCAGTTTCCAGATCCATGGATCCATCCACGATCTTGCGGCAGCGGGTGCAGATGAGATGCGGGTGCGGTTCCGGCCGGTTGCCGTCGTAGTGGCTGTCATCGCGAAAATCGATCTCGAACACTTCGCCGAGTTCTTTTAAAAGCGTCAACAACCCGGGATGCCGCAACCGGAAATCCACCCCCCATTCATGCCGATCGAGCAACCGGACGGCGTTTCCCGAATATGGAGTGGGAATTCCATTATGGTGAGGCCGCCCGGCGCACGGGACGCAGCCCCGGCGCCGTCCTGCGTTAAAAAAGCATTGGATGAACCGCCCTTGCCCAACCCTAAGGGTTGGGCAACCTTTCGGAACCCTTAGGGTTGGTGCAGCAGGCCAACCCTGCAAAAAACAGGACCCATCAGCCACGAAACCTGACAGGTCCTTTATCCTCTTGGATGTCGTCGCTGCCGGGCGCGTGTACTCCGATGCTCCCGCATCAGACGGACCCGGCCGGATTATCCGAAGATTTTCGCCCAGCCGGATTTCTGCTCGTGTTCGTGCTTCTCAGCCTCGTCCGCCTCGGCCTTGTTCCTGTGCACTGTGCCGTCCGGATGGTTCGGCGGAGAGTAAAGGGTGTACAGCTGAAGCACCTCCTTCTTTGAGGCGTTGACGATATTGTGATAGGTTCCGGCCGGAATAATCGCCGCTTCATCCGCCTTAACCAGGTGCTCCTCCTTGCCGTTCAGAATGAACTTGGCCTTCCCTTTTTCAATCCGGAAGAACTGGTCCACCTTGGCGTGAACCTCATTGCCGATCTCTTCGCCCGGCTGCAGGCACATGACCACCAGCTGAGCGTACTTCCCGGTGTAAAGGACCTCGCGGAAGAATTTGTTCTTGGTCGTCTGCTTTTCGATCGGACCAAAATAGCCTGTCATAAAGCACCCTCCTTTTTGGGTCGGAAAACGATTGCTTTTATTATATAGGCACGCCCCCGAAAAGGCACAATCCCCGCTCCCCCAATCCCCCGGCAAATCCGAGGCGATACTCCGAAAATGCAAATGGATCTATTGTTTGGTTTTCTTCGTGTCTTGGTGCCTTCGTGGTTCTATTTCCGGGATTGGAAAAACAATAAGATCCGCCAAGTCACGAAGACACGAAGGAAAAATAAAACAAGTACTTGGGTTTCTTAGTGTCGGCGACACTCCGAAAACGCGCGCGGATTTATTGTTTGGTTTACTTCGTGTCTTGGTGCCTTCGTGGTTCTATTTCCGGGGATTGGAAAAACAATAAGAGCCGCCACGTCACGAAGACACGAAGGAATAATGAAACAAGTACTGGGGGTTCTTAGTGGCTTGGTGCCTTTGTGATTTCAAATCCGCAATTGTTACCACTAAGTCACGAAGATACAAAGAATTCGCGACCGCTTTCTTTTTGCTGCCTCTTCGTGTTCTTCAGGTCTTTCTTCATGTCCTTCGTGGAGCAAAAAGAAAAAACCTACGTAATGTAGGTTTTCTGGTCGGGGCGGGCAGATTTGCCTGTCTCCCAGCGCAACAAGCTGGGACAAGCTGGCCCAGACCGCCAGGACAGGCCAGGGAACCCCGCTCTTGATCTCAGAAAAGTTGACCGTCGGCATAATTGGCGGGTTGGTTTTTAGCACATGCCTCTGTACTCACTTGGCCGAGCGGGGCAAGCTGCCTCCCGAACCGTGCGCTCTAGCCGAGCTGAACCATGCCCCGAAGACCGGTATTGCAAAAAGAAAAAACCTACACAAAGTAGGTTTTCTGGTCGGGGCGGGCAGATTTGAACTGCCGACCTCACGGTCCCGAACCGTGCGCTCTAGCCGAGCTGAGCCACGCCCCGAAGGCCGGTATTATATCCGTCCGGCACCATTGCGGCAAGCGTGTGATTAATGCGGTTTTTGGCCGTTGCCGTTGGTTTTCGGCTGGCGGGCCGGGAGGCGGATGCAAAACCGGGTGCCCTTGCCCTCCACGCTCTCCACCTCGACCTTGCCGTGGTGCAGTTCGGCCATGGATTTAACCACCGGCAGGCCGAGCCCCAGGCCGCCCTTGCGGCGGGTCATGTGATTTTCGACCTGGTAGAAGCGCTCGAAGATCTTCCCGATCTTGGCCGCAGGGATGCCGATCCCGTCGTCCACCACCTCGAGGTCGACGTACCCGGAGCGTTCCACGCCGTCCGGTTCCAGTGTGCTCGCCGCGACCAGGATATGACCGCCGGTATCGGTAAAGGCGATCGCGTTGTCAATCAGGTTTCCAAGCGCCACCTGCAGCTTCTGGCGGTCCCCCTCCACCACCAGCCCGACCGGTTTGCATTCCGAATCCAGCGAGAGGTATTTTTCCTTGGCAGCCGGTGCATATTTCACCACGATTTCATCCAGAAGTTCCTTCACCGGGAACACCTGCAGGCTGAGCCGGGTCACGCCCTGGTCCGAATGGGTCAGGCGGGAAAGTTCGTCGAGGATGGCTTTGAGCCGTTCGGCGCCGCGGATGATGACCGAGAGATGCTCGGCCACATCGGGCGTCGCTCCGTCCTGCAAAAAGGCCGCATGCCCCAGGATCAGGCCGAGCGGCGTGCGCAATTCATGCGAAGCGATGGCGATAAAATCGCCCTTCATCTGGTCCAGGCTGGCCAGCCGCTCGTACTGGGTCTGGACCTGCGAAAGCAGCCGGGAGTTCTCGATGGCCACCGCCGCCTGCGCGGCCAGGGTCTCTAGAATGGATACGTCTTCTCCGGTATAATTCACCCCGCCGCGCTTGTTGAGCGCCTCCAGCACCCCGATCGGCCGCTCCCGGAAAACGAGCGGCACCGCTAACATTGAACGGGTAGCCAGACCGACCTGCTCGCCCACCGAACGATAGAGCCGCGGATCCTTGCTGCCCTCCTGAACCACGACCGGCCGTTTTTCACGGAACACTTGCCCGGCGATGCTTCGGTCGATCGGAACCGTCATCGATTGAAGGGAAGTTTTCTGAAACCAGGGGGAGGCGGCGAAGCGCAACTGCTGAATTTCCGGATCGTACAGAAGCAGCGAGGCCACCTCGCTGTCGGTCAGTTCGGAAGCGACGTCCACAACCGTTTGGAGAAGGGGTTCCAGGTCGAGTGTAGAAGAAAGCACCCGGTTGGTTTCGAGCAGACGTTCCAACCGGTGGATGCGGTCCGTGGGGGAATATAGAGGCGCAGTCATCTTCAACAGCGACCGGATTATAGCATAGGGAAATGGCGAGAAAAGAATTAAATCAACATAAAAAAATGAGTACCCGCGCGGTCGGCACGCGGAATCAAGGACCTCAACCGCCAGGAACAGCGCGGCAGGCCGCGGAGCAATTCTCATCCCGCAAAAGCGGGAGAAAACGCAAGGAGGTTTCACACATGTCGGGATCCGAAAAGAAAGTCCGTGTAGCCATCATCGGTGTGGGCAATTGCGCGTCCTCGCTCGTCCAGGGCGTGGAATTCTACAAGAACGCCGCCGATGACGAACGTATTCCGGGGCTGATGCACGTCAACCTCGGCGGATATCACATCCGGGATATCGAATTTTCCGCCGCTTTCGACGTGGTCGAGGGGAAGGTCGGCAAGGATCTTTCGGAAGCGGTGTTCGCCTATCCGAACAACACCATCAAGTTCAGTGAAGTCCCGCACGCGGGCGTCACCGTCGCGCGCGGCATGACCCACGACGGGCTCGGGCTGTACCTCTCCAAGATCCTCAAGAAGGCGCCGGGACCCACCGCCGACATCGTCGGGATCCTCAAAGACACCAAGACCGACGTGGTGGTGAGCTACCTGCCGGTCGGCTCCGAAATGGCCACCAAGTGGTACGTCGAGCAGATCCTCGAAGCCGGCTGCGCGTTCGTCAACTGCATCCCGGTCTTCATCGCCAGCGCCCCCTACTGGCAGAAGCGGTTCGAGGAACGCGGCCTGCCGATCATCGGCGACGACATCAAAAGCCAGGTCGGGGCGACCATCACCCACCGAGTCCTGACCTCGCTGTTCGTGGACCGCGGCGTGATCATGGACAAGACCTTCCAGCTCAACTTCGGCGGCAATACCGATTTCCTCAACATGCTCGAGCGCGACCGGCTCGAATCCAAGAAGATTTCCAAGACCAACGCGGTCACCTCGCAGCTGCCGTACAAGATCCCGGCCGACAACGTCCATGTCGGCCCCAGCGATTACGTCCCGTGGCTGACCGACCGCAAGTGGTGCTACATCCGCATGGAGGGCACCACCTTCGGGAACGTCCCGCTCAACCTCGAACTGAAGCTCGAAGTGTGGGATTCGCCCAACTCGGCCGGCGTGGTGATCGACGCCGTGCGCTGCGCCAAGATCGCGCTCGACCGCGGCTTGAAGGGCCCGATCAACGCCCCCGCCTCCTACTTCATGAAGACTCCGCCGGTGCAGTACACCGACGATCAGGCCCGCCAACTCACCGAGGATTACATCGCGGGGAAATAGATGGCCGACCAGCGCCGCTTCATCGGCGAACCGATCCAAACCGAATTTTCCGGGCAGCCGCTTCCGACTAAGAAGTCCGGCTGCCCGGTTGCTTTCACCTGGCGCGGAGAACGGTTTGCCGTCACCGGCTTGGCGGCGGAGTGGCATGATTACACCCGGCGCGGACGAATGGCGCTCAACATGAAGCCCGCGCACGCCCAGGCCGCCTCGCGGCGCGGATCCCGCGGCGTGGGCCGGGATTACTTCACCGTCCGCACCGAAAACGGCAGGGTCTTCACCCTGTATTACGACCGCGCCCCGGGCAGCATCGCGGATTCTGCGGGGGAATGGTGGTTGATGAGCGAGGAGACGGAGCCTGATTCAAGCGCCTGAGAGCCGATGCTTTTCCGCCAAGAGCGCAAAGGGCATCAAGCAAAAGGGAAAACGGCAAGAACCGACCGGCGGTTTCCCGGTTCCGCGAAAATGCCAATTTCGGCTCTCCGTCTGCATGCCTTCGCGCTCTGCGCGGATGAAGGCATCGAGGGTTTTTACCTAAACCTTAATTCGCCTGCCGGGGAAAATCACCGTATAATTCGCAATGCACCGACAAACCGAGACCGCGTATGATCCGGGAGGTTTTCCATGCACATTGTCACCGACAGCGGATGCGATTTAAACCTGACCGCCGAAGAGCGCAAGGAACTGAACATTCATGTGGTTCCGCTCACCGTCACGCTGGGCAAGGATTCATACCAGGAAGGGCCGCAGCTGGACGCCGAATCCTTTTATTCCAAGCTGGATGCGGGAGGAATACTGCCCACCACCTCGCAGCCGTCCGCCGGCACGTTCGCGGAACTTTACCGGACTCTGGCGAAGACTTCCGCATCGATCCTCTCGATTCACATATCCTCAGGCTTGAGCGGGACTCTGAATTCCGCGCTCGCGGGCGCGAAGGAAGTGCCCGAAGCCGACGTGACCTTCTTCGACACCAAAACGCTTTCGGTCGGATCCGGCTGGATGGTGGAGGCCGCCGCGCGCGCGCTCAAGGCCGGCTGGACCTTGGAGCGGGTGATGCCGTTTCTGGAACGGATCCGCGCCTCGACCGAAACGATCTTCACGCTTAAGGAATTGAAGTACCTCATCCATGGCGGGCGGATCAGCCATATCAAAGGCCTGCTGGCCACGGTGCTGGATATCAAGCCGATCATCGGCGTGGGGAAGGAAGACGGGAAGTACACTCAGCTCGGACAGGCGCGGACGATCTCCGGAGCCGTCCAGGCCCTGGCGCAGATCATGCAGAAACGGCTGAACCCCGCCGGCCCCTACCGCGGCCAGGTGGTGCATGCCCTGAATCCGGAAGGCGCGGCGGATCTTCAAAAAGCCATCACCGATCAGCTGGCATGCTACTGGCTGCCCGTCAGCCGGCTTTCGCTCGTGCTCGCCGCGCATACCGGCCGCACGCTGATCGGCGCCGTGCTTGCCCCGCGCGCGGTATTCGAGGGAGTCTCTTAACTCCCCTTCGGCGTTTCCCGCGCGGCAAGCCCCCAGCGCAGGAATAGCCACGGCGCGAGGAAAATCAGCCACCATCCGGTCAGGCCGTAGCGTAGATACCGAAGCGCCGGACCAAGCGGCGATGGGATACCATTCCATAAAAGCGCCGGACCCGCATAGAGCAATAGCATCACCGACAGCCCCAGCAGGAACCTCAGGAACCGTTTTTCCAGGCTGCCTCCGGCCGCGAACGGCGCCCAGCGATTTTTGCACGCCAGACCAACCCCCATTCCCAGGATCAATCCCGCGAGGGAAATAATCGGATTCGGATCGCGGGGCTGGATCAGATTGATCCGGGCCGCATGTTCCGCCCACACCGTCGGATCAGCCGTTCCCGCCAGACGTCCCAGGATGATGGACTGAGAAAGCAAAACGAAGATGGAGGCTGCGGCCGCCGCCAGGCATTGCACCGGGAATCCCGCCCGCTCCAGAATCGGCCCCAGATGCCGGAGCCCCGCCCCGACGAGGAACCACACCAAAATCCCGAAAATAAAACCGGCCAACACGTCGCCGGGAAAATGGACGCCCAGATGAATCCGGGATATGGAAATGCCGAACGCGAGCAGAACGCCGAGCCCGAATCCCCATCCGCGCCGGATTCTCCCAGCCAGCCACGGCGCGATCGACCAGGCATTCATGGCATGCATGGACGGCATCCCGTATCCCGTTTCGCCCGCCAGCGCCTGAACCCGCGGGTCGACCCAGTACGGACGCGGCATATGGAACGCCAGCTTGAGGATCCCGCCCAGTGCGGCGCCGGATATCAGCAACAAGCCCAGCCGCACTCCGATCCGCGCATCGATGCACCAATACACCGTCAGGCCCAGGAGCAGCAGGAACTCCGTCGTCCCGAGAAAGGAAAATCCCTGCATGATGGGAGTGAGAACGGCGGGATCGGCCTGCAGCCAGACCACGGCGTCAATTCCGGATTGCCAGAAAGAGCCCATGCCTCTCCAATCAAGAAATAGGATTAGGCGCACGGAGAACAATGGTTATAAAACGGTTGCGTTGTCATTCCGAAGATCGGTGCGACGAAGCCTGTCCTGTGATCGACCGGGGCAATCTCCATTTTTCGAAAAGAACACGGGGTGGCTTCGCTCCCGGAGCCTGCTTTGAGCACCCTGCCCCCCGAGCGATGAGCATCGGTGTTTTTCCGATGCGAAGATTTCGCGCGCGGGGAATGCGGCGGGATCGCCCGCAATGAAAAAGGTTACGATTCTTTCGGTGTTTCGGCGTCCTTTTTTCCCTCTATCCCTTCGGTCGACTCGATTCTAACCCGAAAAGGATACCCGGCGGCCCATAAGAAAATGACACACATTTGCGCTAATTCTCCTTCTGTTAAGGTTTATAATTGCCTGAAATCCAACATCCCCAGGGCTCCCACAACTCCGCCTGCGGCGCAATACCGCCAGGCGGAGTTTACCGGAACCCTGCAGAAAAAATCCCCGGAGGAATTCATGACCAGACCGATCGTTACGATTGACGGCAACGAGGCAACCGCCTTTGTGGCCCACAAGCTGAGCGAAGTGATCGCGATCTACCCGATCACGCCTTCAACGAGCATGGGTGAACTCGCGGACCAGTGGTCCGGCGAAAAGAAGACCAACATCTGGGGCACCGTGCCCTCGGTGACGGAGATGGAAAGCGAAGCCGGGGCGGCGGGCGCGGTCCACGGCGCATTGCAGACCGGCGCGCTGTGCACCACCTTCACCGCGTCGCAGGGGCTGTTGCTGATGATCCCCAACATGTACAAGATCGCGGGCGAGCTGACCCCGACCGTATTCCATGTCACGGCCCGCGCGCTGGCCACCCACGCGCTCTCGATCTTCGGCGACCACTCGGACGTGATGGCCGTGCGCCAGACCGGCTGGTCGATGCTGGCCTCCGGCTCGGTCCAGGAAGCGCAGGACCTGGCCGCCGTGGCGCATTCGGCCACGCTCCAGGCCCGGCTCCCCTTCATCCACTTCTTCGACGGCTTCCGCACCTCCTCCGAGGTGGGCAAACTCGAACGCCTGACCGAGGACGACCTGCGGGCGATGGTCGACGACGACCTAGTGCGCGCCCACCGCGCCCGGGCGCTCTCGCCGGAGCATCCCTTCATCCGCGGCACCGCCCAAAATCCGGACGTCTTTTTCCAGAGCCGCGAAACCTCCAATCCATACTATGCCGCCTGCCCGGAGATCGTCCAGAAGGCGATGGACAAATTCGCCGCGCTCACCGGCCGCGCCTACCACCTCTTCGATTACGTCGGCGCGCCGGATGCCGAACGGGTGATCGTCCTGATGTGCTCCGGCACCGAGACGGCCCAGGAGACGGTCGAGTTCCTGGTCGGCAAGGGCGAGAAGGTCGGCGTGTTGAAGGTGCACCTGTACCGCCCCTTCTCGGCCGCGCACTTCGTCAAGGCGCTGCCCAAGACCGTCCAGCGCATCGCCGTGCTCGACCGCTGCAAGGAGCCCGGCGCGGGCGGCGAGCCGCTCTACATGGACGTGGTCACCGCGCTTTCGGAAACGGTCGCGGACGGGTCGGCGCCGTTTGCGCAGATGCCCATCGTCATCGGCGGGCGTTACGGCCTGGGCTCGAAGGAGTTCACGCCCGGGATGGTCAAAGGCGTGTTCGACGAACTGGCCAAACCCAAGCCCAAGAACCACTACACGATCGGGATCCACGACGACGTCTCCCACACCAGCCTCGACTACGATCCGAATTTCTCGGTCGAATCCGAATCCACCGTGCGCTGCATCTTTTGGGGGCTCGGGTCCGACGGCACGGTCGGCGCCAACAAGAACTCGATCAAGATCATCGGCGTCGAGACGCCCAATTTCGCGCAGGGGTATTTCGCCTACGACTCGCGCAAATCCGGGTCGGTGACGACCTCCTACCTGCGCTTCGGGCCCCAGCCGATCCACGCCCCCTCGCTGATCCGGCAGGCGAACTTCCTGGCCTGCCATCAGTTTTCCTTCCTGGAGCGGTTCGACGTGCTGGCCGCGATCCAACCCGGCGGCACCTTCCTGCTCAACAGCACCTTCAAACCCGAGGAAGTCTGGGATCACCTGCCGCGCGAAACCCAGAAATCAATCCTCGATAAAAAACTGCGCTTCTACGTCATCGACGCCTACCAGGTGGCCCAGGATACCGGGATGGGCGGGCGCATCAACACCATCATGCAGACCTGCTTCTTCGCCATCTCCGGGATCCTCCCGCGCGAACAGGCGATCGAGGAGATCAAGAAGGCGATCAAGAAAACCTACGGCAAGCGCGGCGAAGCGGTGGTCAAGAAGAACTACGAGGCGGTGGATGCGTCCGTGGCGCACCTGAACGAGGTCAAGCTGGACGGGAAGAAGGCCGATTCGAAGATCACCCGCCGGCAGGCCGTTCCGGATGCGGCGCCGGAGTTCGTCAAGAAGGTGCTCGGCCCGATGATCGCCGGCGAGGGCGATTCCCTCCCGGTCAGCGCGATGCCGCTGGACGGAACGTATCCCAGCGGCACCACGCAGTGGGAGAAGCGCAACATCACCCTTGAGATCCCGGTCTGGGAGAGCGCGCTGTGCATCCAGTGCGGCAAGTGCTCGCTGGTCTGCCCGCACGCGGTGATCCGGCAGAAAGCCTATCCCGCGGATCTGCTGGCGAAGGCGCCGGCTTCCTTTAAAAGCCTCGACGCCAAGTTCAAGGAATTCCCGGGCGCCAAGTTCACCGTCCAGGTATCGCCCGAGGATTGCACCGGCTGTGGGTTGTGCGTGGAAGTCTGCCCCGCCAAGGACAAAACCAACCCGGCCCGCAAGGCGCTCAACATGGCCGCGCAGCCGCCGCTGCGCGAGCAGGAAAACGCCAACTGGAACTTCTTCCTCGGCCTGCCGGAAGCCGACCGCACGACGTTCTCCCCCGCCACCGTCAAGAACGTCGCCCAGCTTCAGCCGCTGTTCGAATTCTCCGGCGCGTGCGCCGGCTGCGGCGAAACGCCCTACGTCAAGATGGTCTCGCAGCTGTTCGGCGACCGGATGGTCGTCGCCAACGCCACCGGCTGCTCCTCGATCTACGGCGGCAACCTGCCCACCACGCCGTGGACCTTCAACAAAGAGGGACGCGGGCCGGCCTGGTCGAACTCGCTGTTTGAAGATAATGCCGAGTTCGGGCTGGGCATGCGCCTGACGATCGACAAGCAGAACGAGTACGCGCGCGAACTGGTGACCCAGCTGGCCGCGGTTCTGGGCGAGGACCTGGCCAAGGGCCTGCTCGAAGCCGACCAGAAGGATGAAGCGGGGATCCATGCCCAGCGCGAGCGGGTCGCCCAGCTTAAGAAGAAACTGGAAAAATCGACCGATCCGAAGGCCAAGGATCTGGTGAGCATCGCCGACAACCTGGTCAAACGCAGCGTCTGGATCATGGGCGGCGACGGCTGGGCCTACGACATCGGATACGGCGGACTGGATCATGTCCTGGCGTCCGGCCGCGACGTGAACATCCTGGTATTGGACACCGAGGTGTATTCCAACACCGGCGGGCAGGCTTCCAAAGCCACGCCGCTCGCGGC
>JAFGCU010000084.1 GCA_016932475.1 Anaerolineales bacterium | reverse complement strand
TCCATAACGCAAAGACGCGAAGGCGCCAGGAATATTTCTTGCTCTTTTTGCGTCCTTGCGTCTCTGCGCCCCTGCGACTTTGCGTTTGTGGGGGGACGAAATTCATAACGCAAAGATGCGAAGGCGCCAGGAATATTTCTTACTCTTGTTGCGTTCTTGCGTCTCTGTGCCCCGGCGACTTTGCGTTTTTGGGAGTTCGAAATCCATCACGCAAAGACGCGAAGGCGCCAAGATTAATTTTTACTCTTCTTGCGTCCTTGCGTCTCTGCGCCCCGGCGACTTTGGGTTTTTGGAAGTCCGTAATTCATAACGCAAAGACGCGAAGGCGCCAAGACACAAGAATTAATTTTTAATTTTTATTCCCTTGCGTCTATACACCAAAGGCTTGCCCCCATGTATACTCATATATAATATATCGATATGAGGAAAAACCCATACATATGAAATCCTGGCGCGCTCACCTTCGATACGATCCCATCCCTCCCCTGCTGGCTTCCGGAAACGATGCGCTTGGGTATTTCGTCCGGCGCGACCTACTGGGGGAAGCGACGGAGCCGGTCAACAGCTTGTGGGCACTGCCAGAAGCGCGGAAACTCACGAACAGACAGAAACCCGACGGTTCCTTCCCGGTTCCGGCCGGCAAGGACAAGCATGGCGCCATCGATTATCCGTTAATCGAAACCTGGAGGCAGTTCCGGTACATGGTCGAAGTCTACGGGATGACGAAGAAACATCCGCCGGCGGAGCGCGCCGCTGAATTTATTCTTTCCCGCCAGACCAAGGAAGGCGACTTTCGCGGCTTTCTGGCCAGCCAATACGCCACGTACTACACCGGCGCGATTCTTTCACTGCTCATCCAGGCCGGATACGCGGAAGACGCGCGCGCGGAAAAAGGAATCCGCTGGCTGCTCTCAATGCGCCAGGATGACGGCGCGTGGACCGTCCCCATTCTTACGCATCCCTTTTGCGGCAAAGAAATGTACCGCCTAACCAGCAGATTCATGCAACCCGTCGAACCGGACCGCTCCAAGCCTTTTTCCCACAACTGGACCGGGATGGTCCTGCGCGCTTTCGCCGCACACCCGCGCTACCGGAAAATCAAAGAGGCGAAAGCCGCGGCCGGCCTCCTAGCGGACAGGTTCTTTCAACCGGATGTCTACACCTCCTACCGGTCGGCGGATTACTGGATCCGGTTTCAGTATCCATTCTGGTGGAACAACCTCGTCGCCGCGCTGGATTCCGTGACGCGGATCGGACTCGGCGCCGCGGACCCGCGGATCGGCCGGGCGCTGCAATGGCTAAGCGACCATCAGGAGAAGGACGGCTTGTGGCGGGAAACGTACGCCGAGCCGCGCGCTCAGGCCAAGGAAACCCCAAAGACCCGGGACGCAAGATACTGGGTGAGCCTGGCCGTCTGTCGCGTGTTCCGGAGAGTGCACGGTTGATCCCGGTGCGGCACCTGCCAACCGGATAAGGCGCATGCCATATCGATTCGCACTCGACCGGCCCGTTTATTCCGATCTTGCCAGCGGCAAGGTGCTGCTCGCCGCGCGCGGGCATCCCGCCTTCCCGATCCGCCTGGCGAGCGAGATCTTCCAGCGCTGCATGGCCGTCCGCGAAGGAAGCGGATTGACCGGACCGGTCCGCCTCGGCGATCCCTGCTGCGGCGCCGCCTATCACCTCGCCGTGCTGGGACTTTTGCATCGCGCATCCATCCGCGCGATCATCGCCTCGGATATCGATCCGGATGTCATTCCCCTGGCCGAAAAAAACCTCGCCATGCTGTCCGCAGCCGGCATCGACCGGCGCCGGGAGGAATTGGCGGCGATGCATCGGGAGTTCGGAAAACCTTCCCACGCCGAAGCGTTGGCCGCCGCCGACAGATTGCGATCCGTCGTCATCGCGCAATCCGAACCGCCCGGAGTTTGCGTGTTTACGGCGGACGCGCTCGCGGCCTGTGACTCCTCACACGCAATCTCCGCAGTGCCGGTCGACATCGTGTTTACGGACGTGCCCTATGGCCGGCATTCGCGATGGCAAGCCCAAACCGCGGAATGTTCCAACCCCATGGAGCGGTTGCTGGAAAATCTTCTCCCCGCGTTGCATCCGGGAGGGCTCGTAGCCGTCGTTTCCGATAAACAGCAGAAGACTCTTCACGACCGGTACGATCGAATCGAAAAATTCCGGATCGGGAAACGGATGGCGGTTATTCTCCGGCCAAATTTTTAACTGACCGGTCCGGACTCTCACGAAGCGTCGGGGAAACAGATTAATATTTACCGATAATCCCCGCAACGAACGGGCGATGCGGGTGTTATTTTTGTCACCTTTCCGTTTTCCTTCGGAGGAGCCGCCATGACCTCGCAAAGAATCCAGGAATTATTCAAGAAAATGGAGCGGAATAAATCCCTCGTGCTGAGGACGTTTGCGAACGTGCAGCCCGAAGGCTGGGACCAGGCGGTCCACGAAAAACCCGGCGCCTGGACGCTGCGGGATCTGCTGGCGCATTTTGTCTCCTCGGAACGGATGCTGCTAAAGCTATCCAAAGACATCTCCGGGGGCGGACGGGGTGCCCCGCAAGGCTTCGATTATGACGCGTTTAACATCAAGGAACAGGAATTGTACCGGGCTTACGCGCCCGAGGAATTGCTGCGGCTGTTCGGCGAAGCCCGCGATTCGACTCTCGCCTGGATAGGCAGCCTGGTGGAGGGAGCACTGGACCGGAAGGGGAATCACCCGGCTTTGGGGGAAGTAACGCTGGAGGATATATTGTCCACGATCCACGGCCACATCCTGCTGCACATTCGCGAACTTCCGTGAGGTTTTTTACGGGATTTGCAGGTTTTAATTACCGGGTTATTTATCCATGAAATCTGTAATTACTCCGTGCGGTCCGCGGTAAATTATTTTCCCCTCAGACGGCTACGCTTCGCCGGCCGCTTCCCCGCGATCAACTCCGCTTTCTTCGTCCGCGGCAGCTGCTTGATCGCCGCCTCGCGTTTTCTGGCCATGCTGCCATCCGCCTGCGGTTCGAAATACACCAGTATTACCGGGCAGCGCGACCGCGTGTAGCGCCCGCCGTTGCCGGTGTTGTGCTGGCGGTAGCGGCGCGGCAGGTCGTTGGTCCACCCGGTGTAGAACGATCCGTCGGCGCACTGCAGGATGTAACAATAGGGGATTCCCGGGCGGGCCGCGGAAAGCCTTTTCATCCGGGAGCGGCCGTGCCCAAACCGCTGAAGAGGAGCTGCATGATCGGCCCGATCAGGTATTGGATGATCCAGTCCAGCGGGCTGAACCCCGCCATGGGCAGCGCGAACAGAAGGACGATCAGCGCATACATCCCGTAGCGCTGGAGCGAATCGTATTTGGCCGCGATGGATTCGGGAAGCAGCGCTCCAAGCACCTGCGCGCCGTCCAGCGGGGCGATCGGGATCAGGTTAAAAAATGCGAGCAGCAGGTTCAGGAAAATGAAGATCGTGAAGAAATATTCCGGATTCGGGAGGATGCCGTCCGATTCGAGCACCAGAGTCGGCAGCCAGCCGAATAGGTAGAACGGAACCGCCCCGAGAAAACCGAGTACCAGGTTGGTCATCGGTCCCGACAGCCCGAGCAGGCCCATTTTCATGCGCCGGTTTTCACCGAAGTAAGCGGGGTTGACCGGCGTCGACGCCCATCCGATCCCGTAAAACACGAACAGCATCGAGCCCCACAAATCCAGATGTTTGATCGGATTGAGGGTCAGGCGGCCGTGCGCGCGCGGGGTCGGATCTCCCATGGCGGTGGCGGTCAGGGCATGCGCCAGTTCGTGGGCGGGGAATACCACCAGCAGGATAAGCACACGGCAGATGAAATCGGCGATCGTGGTTGGAGCCATGGCCGGATTATACCCCGCCCTCCCCGCGCGGCCGCGAGACTTCCGAATAAAATTTCCGCGACCGCATCGGCGATTCGAGCAGGTACTGGATGTACCGCTGCAAGATGCTTTCGAGTTCCTCGAGTGTGGATTTCCCCACCGGGAGCTGCAGCGCCTCCTCCAGCTCCGAGCGCTGAATATGGCGCAGCACCTTGAGCGCCGCCAGCGTTACGGGGAAGCGCCCCTCCGCGCGGTCGGCGCAGCGCGGGCACACCGCCCCGCCCCGCGCCGGCGAGAAGAACTGATCCTCCGCGCGGATCTCCCCGCCGCAGACAGTGCATAGCGAGAGTTCAGGCTTGTAGCCGGAGTATTCCAACAGCTTCAGGTCGTAACAGCGCAGCGCAAGCGCCGGATCGCCCCCGGCGGATAATTGTTCCAGTGTGCGCACGAGCAGCCGGTACGCGGCTGCGTTCTCGGATTCCTCGGGTGAGAGGCGGTCCAGAAGTTCCACCGCGTAGGAAGCCGCCGCCGATCCGATCAGGTCTTCGCGCAGCGGCGAGTACGCCTCGACCGTTTCGGCCTGGGTGATGATGTCGAAATCCCGCCCCTTGGCGAGGAACAGCGTGGCGCGGTGGAAGAGCTCCAGGTGGCCGGCTTTGCGCGAGGCGGGCTTGCGCACCCCGACCGCGCGCACGCGGATCTTGCCGCGCAGCGGGGTGAACAGCGTCAGGATCCTGTCCGCCTCGCCCCAGTTGCGCCGGCGCAGGACCACCGCTTCGGTCTGATACGTTCGCTCGCGTGACATGATATGGAAGATTATACCGGGGTGCGTCATTCCGAGGCCGCTGAAGCGGCCGCTCCTACCATCGAGTCACCGATTCCTCGGGGTCTTCGACCCCTCGGAATGACTCCCCGTATATGTCGTTCCGAGGCCGCTGAAGCGGCCGAGGAATCGGCCGCTCGCACCCTTGAGTCGCCGATTCCTCGGCCTCACCTTCGGTTCGGGCTCGGAATGACGGACCAAAACGCGGCTGCCCGCAGCATAGGCCCGGAATGACGGACGGCGCGCGGTTGCCTTCCTCCCCCCGACCGGCTAGAATGTACGCGCGAACCTTCATGCTGACGATCGATATCTTCACCCTCTTCCCCGGCATCATCGAACCCGTGCTGCGCGAAAGCATCCTCGGTCGCGCGATCGCGCGCGACCTGCTCGCCGTGCGCCTTCACAACATCCGCGATTTCGCGGCCGACAAGCACCAGGTGACCGACGATGCGCCCTACGGCGGCGGGGGCGGCATGGTGATGAAACCGGAGCCGATCTTCGCCGCGGTGGAATCCACGCTCGGCGCGCCGCCCGCCGTGCCGGTCTTCCTGCTCACCCCGCAGGGCAAACCCTTCACGCAGGAGAAAGCCTGGTCTCTGGCGGAGGGCAAGGGCTTCGCGCTGCTGTGCGGCCGCTACGAGGGCGTCGACGAGCGCGTGCGCGAGCACCTGGCGGCGGAAGAGATCTCGATTGGGGATTACGTCCTGTCCGGAGGCGAGCTGGCGGCGATGGTAGTGGTCGAGGCCGTCGCGCGGCTGCTGCCCGGCGCGCTCGGCGATGAAGAAGGCGCCCGCGGCGACAGCCACGAAGGCTCGCTGCTGGAATATCCGCACTACACCCGCCCGCCCGATTTCCGCGGCTGGGGAATCCCGGAGGTATTGCTCTCCGGAAATCACTCCGAGGTGCGCAAGTGGCGCCGCGAACAGGCGCTGTGGCGGACATACCTGCGCCGCCCGGACCTGCTTTCCCGCGCGGACCTGACCGATGATGAAAAGAACCGCGTCCGCCAATGGCGGGAGGAATCGGAGAAACCGGGCGGCGACTGACGGGCTCTTGCCCATCCACCCGGCTCATGCTAGAGTCTCGCATCCGTTCGGATCGGGGGAAAAACACAAAATGAAAAAAACAACCCGCTTCACCAATCTCTTCTGGCTCATCCTGCTTCCGGCATTGTTCCTCGCCGGCTGCCAGGGCAGTTCTGGGATCACGCTCGAACCGCCCACCGCGAGCGCCGCGATGACGCCGTCGGCCACCGTCCCGCCCGAGCGCTCGCTCACCATCTGCATGGGCGAGGAGCCGAAGAGCCTCTACCTCTACGGCGGCGGCGGATTGGCCGCGCGCACCGTCCTCGAAGCGGTCTACGACGGGCCGATTGATTCGACCAACTACACCTACACGCCGGTGATCCTTGAGGACCTGCCCACGATCGAAAACGGGGGCGCGGTTCTTAAAGCCGTCTCCGTCAAACAGGGCGATGAAATCTACGACGACTTCGGCGCCGCCGCGCTGCTCGTGCCCGGCGTGAAGTACCGTCCCTCCGGATGCACCGATCCCACCTGCGTCGCCACGTACACCGGCGGCGCGGTGATGATGGACCAGCTCGAAGCGACCTTCCGCATGCTGCCGGACCTGCAATGGTCGGACGGGGAAGCCCTGACCGCGGACGATTCGGTCTATTCCTTCGAAGTCTCCACCTCCGCCGAAACCCCCGCGCCGCCCGGCATGAAACGGGCGATCCTCGGCACGCAATCCTACGTGAAAGTGGACGACCACACCGTGCGCTGGACCGGACTGCCGGGCAATATCGATCCGGCCTACTCGCGGCGCTTCTGGTCCCCGCTGCCGCGCCATACCTGGGGAAAGATGACCCCCGCGGAACTGCTGACCGCCGAATCGTCATCGCGCACGCCGATCGGCTGGGGCCCGTATGTGATCGAATCCTGGAATTCGGCGGTCGAGATCATCCTCAAGAAGAACCCGTTTTATTTCCGCGCGGGCGAAGGGCTCCCGAACTTCGACGAGGTGCACATCCGCTTCATCACCGATGAAGGCCGGCTGGGCGTCTCGGCCCTGATCACCGGCGAATGCGACGTGGTGGATCAGACCGTCCGGCTGGACGATCAGATCGTCGAGATCCTCAATCTGCAGAAGCAAAACGCAATCCAGGCTTCCTTCACCACCGGAACCGCCTGGGAGCATCTGGATTTCAACCTCAAACCCGCCTCCGCCGCGGTGCCGGTGTATTACCAGGATGTCCGCCTGCGGCAGGCCGTCGCGATGTGCCTGGACCGGGAGAAGGTGGTCGCCGACGCCCTCGCGGGCCTATCGGCCGTCCCGGACACCTACCTTCCCCCGCAGCATCCGCTGTACAACAAGGATATCGCCCAATATTCCTTCGACCCGGAGCGCGCGGGAGTCCTGCTGGACCAGATCGGCTGGCGGGATTCGGATTCGAATCCCGCCACGCCGCGCACCGCCGCCGGCGTGACCGGCGTGAAGGACGGGACTTTGCTGATCATCAATTCCGCGATGGTCTACACCGAACTGCGCCAGACGGTCGTCGGCATCCTCGGATCCAGCCTGATGGAGTGCGGGATCGGGTACGTCGCCGAGTACGGCGACAATTCCATGTTTGTGGCCAACGTCGACGGGATCCTGTTCGGCCGATTGTTCGAGACGGCCGAATTCGGATGGATCGCGGGGGTCGAACCCTCCTGCGACCTGTACACCACCGCGGAGATCCCGACCGTCGACAACGGCTATGCGGGAACGAATCCGACCGGATTTTCCAACGCCGAATACGACAAAGCCTGCGATCTGGCGCACCGCGCCCTGCAGGGCAGCCCGGCCTACATCCAGAATCATTATTTGGCGCAACGGATCTTCGCCGAGAACCTGCCCTCGATCCCGCTCTACCTGACGGTCAAGGTCGCGATCGCACGGGCCGATCTGACGGGCTTGCGGATGGACCCAACCGCGGCATCCGGTTTGTGGAATTTGGAATCGATCGACATCACGGCGCCATAGACCGCGGCGTTCGTCCGTCATTGCTTCGTTGCGTGGGCGGCTTAAGATCACGCCGCCCACGCGGCGAAGCAATCCCCATTTCGCAAAGAAAAAGAATGCCCTGCAGGATCGCCCGGGCGTGTTTCTTCGCTTCGCTCCCCCGTCACCGCCGCGTTGGAGCCGGGGCGGGGCTCGCCACGATAAGATCCCCCAATCCCCCCGTGGCTCTTTTTTCGGCTTGCGCCCAATTTCCTCTTCGTATATAGTAGGAGCAATTCCTTCCGGAAGAAATTCCCGGGTTTTAACCGGGAGCGGGGCAGGCCCACCGCTTTCTCAAAATGAAACCTGAGCTGCGAACCGTCCGCACCAGACCGGCCGCCGCTCCATTCCGCGGGCTTTTCCGCCGCCCTCCCGATCCCAATCATTCACATCCTTGATCCCTGTTCACCCGTTAGGAGAAACGCATATGACGCGCAGGATGCTGACCAAGTTCGGACTGACCTTCGCGATTCTGGCAACGCTCGCCGGATGCGGCGGGGCGTTCCAGGATAAGAACGTCTACCGAATCGGGATTCTGGCCCAGCCCACGGCGGGCAACTTCTGGGGGATCCACGCCATCGCCAACTACTGGGACCTGGCCGTACAAAGCCCGATGCGGCTTTCGCTGTTCGGCGTCAGCGATCAGCGCTTTCAGATAATCCCGCAGCTTGCCGCCGACTTCGCCTCGCCCCTCATTCCGGAAGGCGATGCGTGGGTCAGCACGGTCAAACTGCGCGATGGCGTGCGCTGGTCCGACGGCAAGCCGCTCACCGCGCGCGACGTGGCCTTTACCCTGAATACGGCGCTGCGCTTCGGGCTGGCGGGGGGAAATTGGAGCGCCTGGGCGGATGCGGATTATCTCAGCGCCGTCGAGGCGGTGGACGAGCTGACCGTCAAATTCATCTACGCCTCCAAACCGGGGATGGCCCGCCACGAATGGGGGACTCTGCTTGCGTCGATCGCCGCCGAGCATTACTGGCAACCACTGGTGGAAGCGGCGGTGGAGGGCATGACCGGCCTGGAACGTCCGGCAGCAGGCGCGGACGACAAGATCTGGGAGGCCTACCAGGCCCGCCAAGCCGAGGCGGCCGAAAAACTGTACGCCCTCGCCAACAAGAACGAACCGGTGTCCGGGGCCTTTGTGTTCTCGAAGGAGGAACCGGGGAGCTTCATCGAGCTCGCGGCGAACAAGAATTATTTCTTCTCCGGAGTCGCCTTCACCGGGTTTGAGAACGGCGCCTACCAGGAGGAGAAACCCAAGGGCTATTCGTTCGCCGCCTACGGAACCCCGGAAGGCGAAAAAAGCTACGCCTACAAAAGCGGGCCGTTCGTTTCCAAAACGGTCTACTCGGTCTACAGCGACCTGAACGCGGCCGTCCTCGCGCTGCAAAGCGGCGAGATCGACATCCTCCTCAATCCGCAGGGGCTGCCGAGCGGCCTCGCGGAATCGGTCGAGAGCGACTCGAACCTGGAGGTCGTGAAAAACGAATCCGTCGCGTTCCGCTTTCTCGCCTTCAACACCCGCCGCGACCCGATGAAAGACGCCGCCTTCCGGCAGGCCGTCGCCACGCTCCTGGACCGGGAATTCCTCACCGATTCGATATTGCAGGGCGCGGCCTATCCGCTTCACTCCTTCGTCCCCGAGGCGAACACCGCCTGGCACAAGCCCGACCTCCCGCGCTGGGGCTACCTTCCCGACGGGACTCCCATGAGCCGCGAAGAACGCGTCACCAAGGCGGTCGAGCTCCTGGTCGCGGCCGGGTACTCGTGGTCCGACGACACCATCCCCGTCTGGGATGCCAACAATGGGGTCGCCGCCGCCACGGGAACCCTCCTCCTGCCCGACGGCGAGGAGGTGCCCGCGCTCGAACTGCTCTCGCTTTCCTACGGCTACGATCCGCTGCGCGCCACTTTCGCGATCTGGACGGCGCAGTGGCTGAACGAAGTCGGTATCCCCGTGCGCGTGAAGCAGCTCGGGTTCAACGCCCTGATCGCGCGCACGATCCAGGAGCAGGATTTCGACATGTTCATCCTCGGCAACCAAGCCGGCCTCTTCCCCTCATACCTGAGCGATTTCTGGCGCAGCTCGGAGGCGGTCAAGGGCGGGCGGAACGCCGGCGGGTATTCGAACCGCGCCTTCGACCAGCTTTCGGACCAGCTGTTGACATGCGCAACGTACGAGGAGTGCAAACCCGTCGCCGATCAGATCCAGGTCCTGATCGCCAACGCCGTCCCGTGGATTCCGCTTTTCGACACGGGCATCTACGAAGTCTACAACAAGCGGCTTGCCTTCCCGTACACGCAGACGTTCGGCGGCCTGCAATACCTGTACGGTCTGCCCTCGGTGGTCGCGATACAGTAACCCCGGACCGCGGTCCGGCGGGGAAGGATGCCGGATCCGCGCGGGTGGAAAAGCGAGACGGTCATGCGGCGGTACGTCGTCCTGCGGCTCGGGCAGATCGTCCTTACATATTTTCTTTTCCTGGTCCTGATCTATTTTCTGCTGGAAGCCCTTCCGGGGAATTTCCTGGGCGCGTTATTCGGCGAAAGCCGGCTGACCGCCGGGCAGCTGGATGCGCTCGGCGCGCAGCTCGGCCTGCAGGGATCGGCGGCGGAACGATTCCTCCAGTGGATGGGCGGATTCCTGCGCGGCGACCTCGGGATCTCCCTCAGCCAGTACCCGCGACCGGTGATGGAGATCCTGGCCGAACGCGCGCCCCGGACCCTCGCGCTGTTCCTCGCCGCCACCCTGCTTTCCTTCTCCTTCGGCTTCTTTGCCGGGAAAATCCTCGCCATGCGCCGGGGAACCGCGTTCGAAACCACCGTCACGGTGGGCGGGATCACCCTGTATACGGTGTTTACACCGTGGTTCGCGCTGTGGCTGCTGTGGATTTTCGCGTACGCGCTGCGGCTGTTCCCGGTCGGAAAATTCATCACCTACGAAATGTGGGAGGCGGGCGCGCCGGATGCCAACGCCGTGTTCCGGCATCTCCTCCTCGGCGGATTGATGCTGGCGATGGTCGCGTGGGCGGTTTTCCGCCGGACCGCTCGGCTGATCCCGGCGCGCAAACGCGCCGTCCGCACCGCGTCCATCGCCGCGGCGCTTCTCGTTTTTTGCGGATATTGGATCGTCACCGGCCAGGCCGCGTACGTCCTCGACATTCTGTATCACATGGCGCTGCCCGTGCTCACCCTTACGCTGATCTCCTTCGGCGGCACGATGCTGCTTACCCGCTCGAGCATGCTTGAGACCATGCGCGAGGATTACGTACTCCTTGCGCGCGCGAAGGGGCTCCCGGAGTCGGAGATCCGCGACCGGCACATCGCCCGCGGCGCGCTCCTGCCGGTCGTCACCACGCTTGTGTTTTCGCTGGCATTCGCCATCGGGGGAGGCGTGATCACCGAGTCGATTTTTTCCTGGGAGGGGATGGGTTACACGCTGATGGAAGCGGTGACGCTATCCGACATCCCGCTGGCGGTGGGCGCGATGGCCTTCACCGGGCTCCTGGTCCTCGCCGCGCATCTGGCGGCGGATCTGTTGTACGCGTTTCTCGATCCGCGCATCCGGTATGGATAACCGGCCGGGGAACCCTAAGGGTTCCGAAAGGTTGCCCCAACCCTTAGGGTTGGCAAAGGTTCAGCCACCCATGACCGAGACGGTTGACCGCTCGATTCGATCGATCCGGAATTTTTTTCCCCGCCTCGGCGGATGGTTTTCCCTCTTCCGCGAAAGCCGGATCGGGGTCATCGGAGTGTGCGGTATCGCCTTCTTTTCGCTGCTCGCGCTCCTGCATCCGATCCTCCTAGGCACCGTCTGGGATCCGAAGATGTACGATCCGCTGACGCCGAGCCTGCCGCACCCGCCCCCCAATCCCGCCCCGCCCTCGGCCGACCACTGGCTGGGAACCGATCCGTACGGGAGCGACGTGCTCAGCCAGTTGATGCACGGAGCCGGCTCGGCGCTCCTCCTCGGGACGGTCGCCGCGCTCGTGACGGTGATTCTCGCCACCGTGGTGGGCGCCGCCGCGGCATACTACGGCGGCCTGTTCGATGCCGTCTTCATGCGGCTGGCAGACCTGATCCTCATGACGCCAATGCTGGTGATCCTGATCTTTATCTCCACGTTCTTCGAATTGAAGCTGCTTCCGCTGGCCGTGTGGATCGGCGTCTTCGCCGGGTTGGGAGGCACGGTCCTGGTGGTGAAAGCCCAGGCGCTCGCGGTCAAAAACCGGGCGTACATCGACGCCGCCCGGGCGAACGGGGGGAGCAGCGGGTATATTCTCCTGCGCCACATCATCCCCCACCTCGCGCCGATCTCGCTGCTCTATATGATGTTCACCGTGACCGAGGCGGTGTTCTCGGAGGCGGTCCTCTCCTACTTCGGGCTGATCGATGCTAAGATGACCTGGGGGATGATGATCCATTCCGCCGCGGTTTCCGGCTACCTGCTCCGGCCCGAGGTGTGGTGGCTGGTCCTGCCGGCCGGGGCGAGCATCACGCTGCTGTGTTCGTCGTTTTACCTGGTCGGGCGCGCGCTCGACGGGATCGTGCATCCGCGGCTGCGGGCGCGCTGAGGAACGGGCATGGACGGAAACCTTCTGACGGTGGAAAACTTATCGGCGCGTTACGCCGCCCGCGCGGGAGAGGTTTCGGCCGTCGACGGCGTGTCGTTCGCGCTCGCGCGCGGCGAGGTGCTCGGGCTGGCGGGCGAATCCGGCTGCGGGAAAACCACGCTCGCCCTCAGCCTGCTCAAACTGCTCCCGGAGAACGGGCGGATCACCGGCGGAAGAATCCTGCTGGAGGGGACCGACCTCGTGCCGCTCTCCGAAGATGCGATCCGCCCGTTCCGCTGGCGGCGTCTTTCGGTCATCTTCCAGGGGGCCATGAACTCGCTTCACCCCGTCTACAGGATCGCCGATCAGATCCGCGAGGCGCTCGAAGCCTGCGACCCGAATATGTCACGCCAGCAGGCGGACGACCGCATTTCGGAACTTTTCCGCCTGGTCGGGCTGGATCCGGCGCTGGCCGGTCGTTACCCGCATGAGTACAGCGGCGGGATGCGCCAGCGGGCGGTGATCGCGCTCGCGCTCGCCTGCCGCCCCGACCTGGTGATCGCCGACGAACCGACCACCGCGCTCGACGTCATCGTTCAGGATTCGATCCTGCGCGAGATGCAGACCCTCCAGCGCCGGTTCGGCATGAGCATGATCTACATCTCGCACGACATCGCCGTGCTGGCCGAGATCAGCCGGCGGATCGCGGTGATGTACGCCGGAAGGCTGGCCGAACTGGGCGCGGCCGTGGATGTATTCGACAACCCGTTGCACCCGTACACCGCCGCGCTGTTGGCGAGCGTCCCCAGCCTGCATGGACCGCGCACCCGTCTGGTGAATCTCCCCGGCGAACCGCCGGATCTTCTGAATCCGCCTTCCGGATGCCGCTTCCACCCGCGCTGCCCGCGCGCGCGCGACGTGTGCGCCGAACGCGAGCCGGCCTGGGAGGATTTCGGCGGCGGGCATTTCGCGGCGTGCTGGAATCCGGCCGGGAGGGACGCATGAGCGGCCGTCCGCCCGGCGGGTCCCTGCTGGCGGCGCACGGGTTGACGAAGCTGTTCCCGGCCGACAGCGGGATGTTCGCGCGCGGAAAATCCCGCGTGCATGCGGTCGACGATATCGCGCTGGAGATCCGCAGCGGCGAGACGCTCGCGCTGGTCGGCGAATCCGGCTGCGGCAAGACCACCACCGCCAGGCTCCTGGTGCGGCTGCTCGAGCCCACATCCGGGAAGATCCTGTTCACCGGCCCGGACGGAACCCAAACCGACCTGGCCGCGATCAAAGACGGCGCGCCGATGAAGGCGTTCCGCGCGCAGGTGCAGATCATCTTCCAGGATCCGTATGCGGCGCTGGACCCGCGCATGACGGTCGGCGAAATCGTCGAGGAGCCGCTGGCCATCCAGCGCGTCTCCGATGCGCGCGGCAGGCGGGAGCGCGCCGCGGAAATGCTCGCCACCGTCGGCCTGGCCCCGGCCGGGGAGTTCCGCGCGCGTTTCCCCGACGAGCTTTCGGGCGGCCAGCGCCAGCGCGTGGCGATCGCGCGGGCGCTGGCGCTTTTCCCCGCGCTGATCATCGCCGACGAACCGACATCGATGCTGGATGCCTCGATCTGCGCGGGGGTCATGAACCTGATGCTCGATCTGGCCGGGCGCACTGGCATCTCCTATCTGTTCATCACCCACAACCTCGCCGTCGCGCGCTACATGGCGGACCGGCTGGCGGTGATGTACCTCGGGAAGATCGTCGAAACCGGCCCGACCGGGGAAGTTCTTTCCAGGCCGCAGCACCCCTACACCCGCGCGCTGCTCTCGGCCGTGCCGGTGCCGGATCCGCGCATCCAGCGCGAGCCGCCGCGGATCCTCGGCGGGGTGAAGGCCGCGATCGATCCGGCCCCGCTGTGCCGCTTCCTTGACCGCTGCCCGATTTCCGCCGACGTGTGCCGGAACAATCCGCATCCGCCGCTCGAGGAAAAGGCGCCCGGCCACTCCGCGGCGTGCTACCTGGCCTGAAGAATAATCTCACCGCAGAGCCCACCCTGGTTGGGCTGGGCCAGGGACGCAGGGAACGCCGATAAAAAAAATTCTCAGCGCTCTCTGCGCCTCTGCGGTAAATGGACTTTTTTCGTCCCCATGAAAACCTTGACTGAAAAAACCCTTATCGATCATATTCCCGCGATCTGGATCGAACCCGAAGAAAAATCCGGCCCGCGCAAGCTGGCGATATGGCTTCCGGGCTTCACCGGCTGCAAAGAGGAGATGGAGCCGTACCTCTGCGAGCTCTCGGCGCGCGGCTTCTTCGCGCTGAGCTTCGATCCGTGGCAGCACGGGGAACGGGCCGCGGAGGATAAGGAATCGCTTTCGAAACGCGTTTTTGGAAATTACCGCCGGCACATGTGGCCGATCTTCGGGCATACCGCGCTCGAGATCCTGCGGGTCATCGATTGGGCTGTCCGCGAGCAGCACGTCGAAAAAGAAATCCGCCTCGGAGGCGTCTCGATGGGCGGGGTCGCCGCTGTCGCCGCCGCGGGTATCGATACCCGGATTGTCTGCGCCGCGGTCAGCGGCTCCTCGCCCGACTGGCTGCGCAACGGGGCGGATACGCCCCCGGGCGAACCGGACTCCTACGCGCAATATTTCTACAACCGGCTGAATCCGCTCACGCATCCGGATCATTACCTCCATCAGCCGGCACTCGATTTCGAATTCGGCGCCGGAGACCGGCATGTGCCGCCGGACACCGCGCGGCAATTTCGCGACGCGTTGAAGGAAACCTACCGCGCCCATCCGGACCGCCTGCGGGTGACTTTGCATCCAGGCGTGGAGCATGCCACAACCCAGGGGATGTGGCAGAACTGCCTGGAATGGATCTGCGCGCATTGACGCGCGCAGTACGTCTTTCCGACGGCACTGGTGATTCCCCGGGCGTCCCCCTGCCTCATGCGGCTGCGAGGGGAGGAATCGGCAGCATATTTATCCTTGGATGGCGTCTGTCTGATTTTGGAATACCGATGATGTGCCGCCGATCCCCCGCTTCGCTTGGGACGACATCCTGCCTGCGTCCTCCCGCTCCGACCGAACCGGGCCTAATTTGCCGAGCGCGGGCGCGCATGGTAAACTATCCCCGCTTTACCGGACCGGCGTTCGAGCGGATGGAGGTTTTTATGACGAGTGGCACACCGGTGAATCGCGATTGGGTGTACGTCCTCCAGGACGGCACGATCGTGATTGAATGGGAAGAAGGAACCCTCCAGGATGTTCAAACCGGGGATTTTCTCCGTGTGGGCGCCTTCGGCCACCCCGTGCAGGACAGCGAACTCGAGCGCCTGCGCCTGAACGGCCGCATCGAAAAATATGACGCCCGGATAGTCTACCTCCGCGCCCTTCCCGAATTCAAACGCAAGACGATCGAATGAACCACCGCATGATCCGCCGGGCGGAATCGCGTCGCGCGGCCCCCGCATCCCAACACCGCCAACCTCGGGGAGATGCCAATCCCGCGACAGCGGGATAATCCCCCAACCGCAGGAGCCGCATGGACGTCGCCCGGGCCATCCGCGAGAAGCATGCCATCCGGTCCTTCCTTCCCGCCCCCATTCCCGATCCCGTCGTTCAAGAAATCCTCCGCGCCGGCCGGCGCGCGCAATCCGCGAAAAATCTTCAGCCCTGGCATTTCATAGCCGTCCGCGAGCGCGCCGCGCTCGAAAGCCTCTCGCGCACCGGAAAGTGGGCCGGGCACCTGGCCGGCGCCGCTCTCGGAGTGGTCATCGCCACGCCGGATCCGGCGCAGAAATTCACGATCGCCTTCGACGCGGGCCAGGCCGCGGCCTGCATGCAGCTGGCCGCCTGGGAGCTCGGGATCGGCTCGTGCCTGGCAAGCTTGTACGAAACCGGGGAAGTCCGGCGGATCCTCGCCATTCCGCCGGAGTGGCACGCGCATATCGCCATCTCCTTCGGGTATTTCGATCCGAAAAAACAACCGCCTTCCGGCGTGCTGAATCCCGGCCGGAAGAAGTTCGATGAAATCGTGCATTGGGAAACCTGGTAACCGGGAGGAATGATGGGATACGTGGAACAAAGCCTTTCCAGCGGGGAACGGATCATCCTGAAAGCGCGGCTGCATTGGGGTATGTTCATCAATCCCGTGCTCGGGGTCATCGCCGCGTGCTTTTTTCTGCTTCTGTCGGTGGTGCCCTTTCTGATCCCGTACGAGGCGCTGGCCGGCTTCGAGGGCTTTTCGCTGGGCGAATCCGATTATGGCATCCTCCAGCCGACGGCGGGCGTATGCTGCGCCGGCATCGGATTGTTGTGGCTGCTGTCGATGTTCCTGAACCTGCTGACCAGGATCGCGATCTTCTTCTCGACCGAGTTCGCCGTGACCAACAAACGGGTGATCGGAAAATCGGGCGTGCTGCGGCGGAGGTCGCTTGAGGTGATACTTTCGAAAATCGAAAGCGTGAGCGTCGATGAGCCGTTCTGGGGGCGGATCCTGAACTTCGGGACGGTTACGATCAAGGGCAGCGGCGGAACCGTTCAGCCGTTCCCGTTCATTTCCGACGCCATGGCGCTCCGGATGCAGATCAACAATCTCATCCCGCCCACCGGGCAATAACCGGGGACAACCGTTTCCAGCAACGCCATCCGCGAGTAAAAAAGAAACGAGCGGTTTCTCGCCGCTCGTTTCTATTTACTCGGCAATCCCGGTGCAACGATTACTTTTTAAAGGAAGCCACCACCTCGGTATCGCTCAGCAGAACGAGGTTGATGACGCCGGCGATGAACGAGACGATGTTGGACCCCAGGATCGAGGCGATCTCCAATATCGCAACCGTCTGCAGAGTATCCCGTGCTACCGGTTCCTGACCGGAGCCGACCAGGCGCAGCCCGTAGATCACCTCGAACACGCCGAGCGCCAGAGGCAGCGCCGCAAGCGGGATGCAGCAGATCAGGACGACGGACAGAGCGAAGCCGGTGACAATGCCCAGGCCGGCCATGACATTCAGGACCCCGCTGATGAGCATCAGGATCCCGATCGTCTGAAGCTTCGGCGGCCGTGACGGGCTGGGAAGTGCGGGTGTCGGGTTTTCCATGGTTAATTCTCCTCACGATGTGAACAATAGTTTTGGATTTACGCCGGATCGGCGTTCTATACATATTAGTACGGGTAACCTTCCCGGTTGTTACAGCCGTCCCGAAACCGACCCGGAAGCGGCCTTTTCGGCGGCCAGGCGGTGCGCCTGCCCGGCCAGGTGAAACGCCGCCGCCGCGGCGAAGGCAGTCGTAAAAAACAATCCCACGCCGCAAACCGCGACCCCGGACAGGGCCAACAGCCCCAGTCCCAACCAGGAGCACAGCGTGAGCCCGTAGGCGGCCGGAGCGGCGCGGACCGCCCGCACGACCCCGCGGATCCGCAAGGCTTCACGAACGGAGCCGGTATCGGCCAGGCGTCCGACCGCGACGACCGCCCAAACGGCGCCGCCGAGTGCAATGATCAATCCTCCGAACTCGACTCCCCACCAGTAGAGGTCGATGCCGCCTTCCGTTTCCCGGACGGCCTCCCACGCCGCACCTCCGATTCCCCCCAAGGCGACCGCCAGGCAGAACGGCAGCGCGCAGACCGCGAAGATCCCCATCACCGCCGCGCCGTCCGCAAGATTCCGGCGGACGTCGGCCGCGGGCAGCGCCGGCGCCCCTCCGCGGACGACGCCGCGGCACACCCCCAGCGCCCAGCCGGCGAGCAGGAACACGCCCACGAAGGGCACAATCAGAAAAACCGCCGGGCGAAGGATTTTCGAAAACCAAAGGTCATCCTTGAAAACAAACATCAGAGCGTCGCCGATTAACATTTCCACCTCCGCGGTGCCGTCGTATCAGATTTTTCCGCAGGTATTGTATCGAATTCCCACGGCCCTGCCGGATCGCCAAGCATCCTTTCAGCGGCGATATGGTCGCCGCGGCAACAATCCCATCCGGTGTCAATTGACTTCCACGGCATCCGGGATAGAATACAAATGGTATTCCTGCATTCAGCTTATCCGCGCGCAAATCGGAGGATTTCCATGAGGCCTGCGAGCGCAAAACGATTCGGCACGTGGATAATGGTCTTCGCGGTCTGCTTTTTCGCCTGCCAATCGCCGCTTTCTGCGGCTCGAAAGGCGCTGTCCCGGCTTTCCCAACCCAGGCCGCACGTGAGCACAACAAGTGATCCCTTGATGGATTTCGAATTCCTCGTGCTAATCCACCATATCGGAATCATGACCGAACAGGGGATAACGACAAAATATTTCATGAAGGCGCAAATTCCCCTTAAGGAAAATACCAACCCTGACCGCTTGGTAGGGCATGGAATCGGCGTGACCATATTGACAATTGGAAATGAATTCGGCTGGGCCCGGTATGAATGGAAGGATAGTTACATACTAACCGGAGAAATTATTGAATACCCCACGTGTCAAACGGTATTGGAAATTGATTATATAAAACTGCCAGAGTGCGTCGGCTCAATCGAGTCCATGGGGGTGGTCCGGGTCGTTCCCTGCACCGTCGATCCCCGGATGTTGGCCATCGACGCTGTCCCTCCGAAAAAAGTGACTTTCCCAGCAATTATGGGCCCCCAGGAGATTAATTTTCCGCCGGACTCAACGCATAAATTGGACTGGACATACCATTGGGAAATATGGCTGAATAAGGATGTCTATCTTGAGTCCCCTGCGGAGCTGGTAATCCACGGGTGTTCCCAAGATACAGATTTCATCGGTGATTTGGGATCCATACCAACTCCTGTAATGAAGATACCGACGGATTAGGATAATTTCCCATTCCGGCGCGAAGAGCCGGTGGAATACCGCCGGCCGGTGGATTTCCGTCGCACGACCGGCGGGCGGATCGGGTATGCGCGGCTTTCTCCTTTTTGGATTCCTCCCATGGCAGCCCGCGGGACGGCTCGAAACCGGCCGCATTCCCAGATGCCGGGGGATTCCCGGAATTCCGCTTGACAATCCCCTGCGGATACCCTATCTTTGGCCTCGGACACCCGGCCTCCGATGACTCTCCGATTGCATAAAGTATCGAAACAAATCGATCGCCTTCAGGAAAGCGCCGTCGCGCGCGCCGAAAAGCTGCGGGCCGATCTGCCCAAAGTTCGGCGCGGGCTGGATCTCGCCGCCGAGCGGGCGGACCTCGCCCAGAAAGCGAAAACCGAAGCGGAACGCGGCTGGAACGGCGCCATGCCCGCCTGCGGGGAAGCGATCGCATTCCGGAAAAGCGCCCCCGCCGCGCCTGCCGCGCTCGCGCTCGTCGCGGTCGACGGCTCGCAGGTGTACCCGGATCGGCACTCCGCCTCGCTCTTCTACGCGATCAACATCGGCTACTTCATCCTCCGCTCCGACAGCGGCGAAACCGCCGCGGATTCCGAGCCGGCGGTTTTCTTCGAGGATGAATCCCTCTTCCCCGACGGGAACCTGATCTCCCAAACGATCCTCAACGCGCGCCGCACCGTGGATGAGATGTCGGTTCTCGCGCGGCTGGCCACCGCCGAACACGCCGCCGCCCCCGGGCGGCCGGTTTTCGCCCTCGCCGACGGCGGCTTCGCGCTGCGGATCGACGAAAAAACCTTCCCGCCCGCCGAACGCGAATCCCTGCAAAAAAGATTCTTCGCCGCGATCGATTCGCTGGCGCGCGCGAAGATCCCCGCCGCCGGCTACATCGCCCGCCCGGGCGGATCCCCGGTGCTGTCGCTGATCGACCTGGCGCTGGACCCCTCCCCGAAGGGAAAAGCCGGCCGGGGCGGACGCGCCCCGTTCCCCGGGCTGGACGACCGGGTGCTGTTCGAAACGCTGCTGGCCCCGGGTGAACGCTCGGCTCTGTTCGAGTTCGCCTCCTATTGGAACGACCTGTACCGCAACCGCGAACCGAACCAGAGCGCGCACTTCTTTTACCTCAACGTCGGGCAGCGCTATCCGGTGATCGCACGGGTGGAAATTCCCGAGTGGACGGCGAAGGATTCAGGGCTGGTGGACCGCGTGCACGCAGCCCTCGTGGAACAAAGCTCGGTCACGCTCAACGACCCGTACCCCTACGCGCTGATCCGCGCCGACGAGGAAGCCTTCGTCTCGGGCGAGGAAAAGCAGTACCTCGAGGAACAGATGGCGGTAACACTCATCCGCGGCGGATTGCGGTTCAACCGGTCGGAGAAACTTTCCCACAAGGGACGGGCGAGAAAACATTAACCACTCACCCCTCCCCGACCCTCCCCAAAATGGGGAAGGTGGTCACGAGCCGGCGGATTTCCGGCGAGTGACCGGGAAGGGCCTGAAGGAGAGACACAACCATGCCAGAAAAGAATCCCGCGCCCATCGGCCGCGTGCTTTCCGGCGGCGCCACGGAATACCTGTGCGGTTGCGTGGAGGATCAATGCGCGGCGGTCCGCATCGGCGCCTTCCTGCGCGCGGCGGCGGGCGAAGCGGAATCGATCGGCGTGGTGGCCGACATCCGCATCGTCGACGACACCTTCGCCCGCCAGCTGGTGGCCGGCGACGCGAAGGCGGCGTACATCCAGGAACAGCGCGACCGTCGGCTCACGCCGCTCGAAGTGCGGGTGCTGCAGGGAGGCTACCTCCCCAAGGGCGGCGAGGCATCCCACCGCCTGCCGCCGCGGCCGCCGTCCGCACTCGAGGCGGTTTACGCCTGCGATGGCGAGGTTGTGCGGAATTTCCTGAAGGCCAAAGGCGGCGGATGGAATTTTTCGTTCCTCTCGATTTTGATATCGGCGGGCGCCACGAACGAAGTGCTGGCCGAATGCGTCCGCGCGGCGGCCGCGGCCCAGCCCGCCGATCCGCAGAAACGCTTCCTGCAGGAGGCCGCGCGCGAACTGACGCGCCTGCTGGCCGAGGACCTGCAGCGGCTGTACAGCCTGCTGCCGCAACTCGCGGGGTGAACCAAGCCCGTCATTCCGAGGGGCAAAACCCCGAGGAATCGGTTGGCATCTGAAATGGAGCAACCATGCCTCGGAATGACTCTATACGCAACCGACTCCTCGGTCGCTCGCGCGGCCTCGGAGTGACATCATACGCGACCGATCCCTCGGGGCCTAAAGGCCCTTCGGGATGACCAAGGGAGATCCCATGCCCGAAAACGAACTCGATAAAGCCCTCGACCGCGCGCCGCTGACGGCTGCGCGCCATCCGCTCGGGATCGTCGTCGGCGGATCGCTGACCGAAGGCCTGACGGTGAAACTCCATCCGCAAAGCGTGCTGGAGGATCTGGCCGTCGGCCGCTACGTGGTCCTGCGCGGGCAGACCGGTAAAACCTTCTTCGGGATGGTGACCGACATCCGCCTCGAAAGCCTCAACCCCTCCCTCGCGGCCAATCCGCCGGCCGCGGAGGACGAATTCTCCAAGCAGGTGTTCCTCGGGACGATGGCCTACGGGACGATGCACGTCTCGCCGATGCTGGTCCTCGAAGAGGGCACGCACGAGGTGCGGCCGATCAAAACCATCCCGGCTCATTTTTCACGCGTCGACGAGGCCAGCGAGACGGAGGTGAACCTCGTCTTCGGCGATGAGGATAAGACCCACTTCCACATCGGCTCGCCGCTGGAGATGGAAGACGCGCGGGTCAATTTGGATCTTTCCCGGCTGGTCGAGCGATCCTCGGGCGTGTTCGGCAAGAGCGGCACCGGCAAATCCTTCATCACCCGCATCCTGCTGGCGGGCCTGATCCGCTCGCAGATCGCCTCGTGCCTG
>JAFGCU010000083.1 GCA_016932475.1 Anaerolineales bacterium | reverse complement strand
TAATCATGTGACAATCGGGCTGATGTGTTCTCAAAGGATACAGGGAAAATACCGGATCACAGCCCGACTACCCTTCCCCCCAGGGTTCCTCCGTTTCAGAGGATGGTTCTAATCCCCCCATCCCGAAGGGATGGGGGGAGGGGAACCGGGAAGGCTGCCCGGCAACGATAAATAACCGGTAGGAGTGCACCTTCCAAGTGCGATGTTCTAAAGCATGCCCCGTCGTGATTGTAGACGGGGCCACCGCCTTTGACGGTGGTAATTTATTGGCCTCGCCGATTTGTTCCATCCGGCGTCCTTGGGGGATGCCGGTGCTAACCGCGCCGGCATGACGATTGTTAGTCCGGCAAGGGGAGGGCATGCTGAAAGATCGTCATTCCATGGAGGGTATGGCAGTATCCTGTCTGAAGGAATTAAGCCCGCGGGTGTCGGGGGGATCCCCGCCTGATACGCGCGGGGAGGACGATCGCCTGACAGGCGGGGGGCAGGCGCGGCAAAAAATCCTGGCGCGTATCCAATTTGCGGCGACGTTTTTTTGCGGCTTGCAGACTCCCCAACACCCATAATCCGGAGGCCTTGTGCATTTAAAAACTTATGATAAAGTCATGAAAATCCAATAATCCGGCAAAAAATAACTTGGGCCTCCGTAGTACAATCATGGAGGTCTTCACCACCGATAAAAGAGGAGGGCAACATGGCATCCAACAATCCGGAGTCAAAACGGATGGCAAAAATGAGCGCTAGCCCATTGGCGATCGTCGTTCTTCTGGCGGCGCTTGTTTCCTGCGCTCCGCCGGCGGAAGCGGCAACCGCCACGCTCAAACCCACCGACAAACCGGCCACCCGGGCGGTTCTGCCGACGCTCACGCAGACGCTCGCGCCAACCTCCAAGCCTCCCGTGAGCACCGATATCCCATCGCTGTATGAGACCTTCGCCGGCGACTTTCTGGTCGGCGCGGCGCTCGAGCCGGACCAGCTCAGCAGCGAGGACCACGTCACCCTTCTGACCCACCACTTCAACAGCCTGACCGCCGAAAACGCGATGAAACCCGAGTCGATCGAGCCGAGCGAAGGGAGCTTCGATTGGACCGGCGCCGATACGCTGGTGGAATTCGCCAGGGCCCACAACATGGCCGTGCACGGCCACACGCTGGTCTGGCACCAGCAGGCCGCGGAGTGGATGTTCAACAACAGCAGCGGCCAGCCGTTGTATCCGACGGAGGAGAGCAAGAAGCTGGTGCTCCAGCGCCTGGAGGATTACATCCGCGCCGTGGTCGGCCGCTACAAGGACGCGGTCAACGTGTGGGATGTGGTCAACGAGGTGATCGACCAGGGCCAGCCGGACTGCATGCGCCGCAGCAAATGGTACACGTTCACCGGCACGGAGTACATTGCGACGGCGTTCCGCGTGGCCCGTGAGGCGGCGCCGGACGCCGTTCTGATCATCAACGATTGGGGCACCACCGATCCGGCCAAGCGCGAGTGCCTGTATAAAGTTGTCAAGGATCTAAAAGCCACGGGTGTGCCGGTCGACGGGGTTGGCCACCAGATGCATGTCAACATCGACAATCCGACCCCGGCCGTCATCGAAGAGACGATCGTGAAATTCTCCGATCTGGGGCTCCAGCAGCACATCACCGAGCTGGATATGAGCATCTATACCAACGACACCGACTCGTACAAAGACGTGCCGCAAGAGATCCTGGTCAAGCAAGGGTACCAGTACAAGGAAATTTTCGAAGTCTTCCGGCGCCAGGCCGCGAACATCGGCTCGGTGACGTTCTGGGGCATGGCGGACGATCACACGTGGCTCAAGACCTTCCCGACCACCCGGATCAACCTGCCCCTGCTCTTTGACGAACAGCTGCAACCCAAGCCCGCGTACTGGGGAATCGTCGATCCTTCAAAGCTCCCGGTGCAAACCCGGCATCTGGATACATCGGAAGGCACGCCCGCGATCGACGGAGAGGCTGAGGGTTTGTGGAACATGCAGTCCTGGCCGGAGATCCGGACAAACGAGACGATCCGGGCGGCGTTCCAAACCCTCTGGGATGAGGAAAACCTCTACGTGTTCGTGGACGTGAAAGACGCCACGCATGACGCGGCGGATGCGATCGACATCTTCATCGACCAAAACAACGGCAAGACCGACGCCTATGAAGCCGATGACGCGCACATCACCTGCCGGAGCGGCGCGTGCACGCCATCCGGCAAGGGGGAGTTCCTGGTGAAGGAAACGGAGGGCGGGTATCGATTGGAGGGAGCGTTCCGGCTGAGCACTCCCGCGGCTCTGGAACGGCAGATCGGTTTCGACATCCGTGTCGCCGACGGAGCGCAACCCAACGCCCCGGCTTCCTGGAATGATACGACCAACAGCCAGGACACCAGCACGGCCTACTATGGGACGTTGACCTTTGTCGCACCGATCGCGCTGACCGTCGCCATGCCGGGCACCCCGGTCATCGATGGTGTCGAGGACGCAGTGTGGGCCGGGGCGAACGAGATCTCCACCGATGTGTGGGTCGTGGGGGCGAGCGGCGCGACGGCCAAGGTTAAAACACTGTGGGACAGCGGGTACCTGTATGTCTACGCGGTCGTGACCGACCAGAAGCTGAGCAAGGCCAGCGCCAACACCTGGGAGCAGGATTCGATCGAGGTGTTCCTGGATCAAAACAACGCCAAGACCACCACCTACCAGGCCGACGACGCCCAGTACCGGATTAATTTCGACAACGAACAAAGCTTCAACGGCGGCGCCAAGGCCGAACTGATCAAAAGCGCAACCCGGATCGTCACCGGCGGATATGTTGTCGAACTGAGGATCAAATTGGATTACGTCGTTCCGGCGGAAGGCGTCCGGATCGGCTTCGACTTCCAGGTTAATAACGACGAGGACGGCGACGGCACGCGCGACAGCATCGCCAAATGGCACGACCCGACCGATGAGTCGTACCAGAATACCTCCGGAATTGGCGTGCTCGAGTTCGGAAAAAAGAAGTAATTAACCGCCCCGCCGGTTTTCCGATGCCGGGTGAATGGCGATAAGATATGTACAGAGGGGCGCGGATGCCATCCGCGCCCCTTTTTGCGCTCCCGGATAAAAAAAAGGAAAGGATAATGGAAAAGAGAAGATCTCCTTTCTGGCTTGCCGCAATCGTCCTTTGGACCGCACCGTGCAGTCCGGCGGCCAATCCCGCCCCGGCAATTGCTGCGCAAACCGTCATACTACCCTGCGAATTCCCCCCGTGACGGAAGCACCCACTGCAACACAGGCGCCGCCTGCGGCCATCGCCACAATCCCCGCCACGTCAACACCGCCTCTATCCGCCCATGGCGCTTACCTGGCTTACTGGAGAAGCTCCCGAAGGCGGACGTCAACTCATTATTCTTAACGCGGATTCGACGGAATCTCCCTCCCCGAAGAAGCCGATCCGGGTTCGGCGGGCCGATCGCTTTCCCCAGATGGCGAATGGCTTGCGTTTCATACCGGCTCCGGCGAGTTAACCCTGAAGCTCATGCATCCGCCGGATGGAGAGGCGATCACGGTCTCCCGGCTGTTCGCGGAGGACTACCCGGAGAATTTCGATGCACTGGCCCGGGACTTGATTGAAAACGACCCCGATTATGCCGGAGCGGAGGACTTGGAAGAGGGGAAACAAACGATCGTGTGTCTTTGTATGACTGGAATCAAGGATCTGGATTGGTTTCCCAACCCGCGCTACCCGGCATCCGCGTGGCAGATGGACGGCCTCTCTTCCGATCCGTACGTGTTTGATACCGCCGCTCGAACGATCCGAAGGATGACCGACGGTTCCGGGCAAATCACGGGATGGATCGACCGGTCGCCGAACGGCAAATGGATTTTCCATGTCTCGGCCAATCTTCCCATGATGGAGCAATGGGCGCCGGGAATCTGCGCCGTCGGCTTGGATGGGAGCGAAGTCAGAGACCTGGGCGGGACGATGGATTATGGGGGTTGATCTGACCGGACGCGCCCGGCCCTCGGCGCGGAAAGCGATCATGCGTTTCACCGCGGCGCAGGCGTCCGCCGTTCGAGAGGAATGATCTTCGGTATAATTAACCCGGCCGTATGGGAAAAACCGGCGGTTTGCCGATTGCGGCGCACCGGCGCCGGAACATTCTGCAAGGGGGGCGATATCATGATCCACATCCAGAAAAAGCTCAATCAACTGTCCCAGCTTCACACGCAATTGGACCTTCTGCAGTCGGAGAAGAAGCGTCTGATCGAGGAATCGCTTCCACCCGAGTACGGAGCGCGTCTGCGGGAAATCGAGGCGGAATTCGCACACAAGGAGGCAACGGCCAGGCAAAACATCGAAAGTCTGACGGCCGAGGTCCGTTCCGACACGCTGGCATTCGGACGATCCGTGCGCGGCTCGGATTACCAGGCGGTTTGGAGCCGAGGGCGCGTTTCCTGGGATGATAGAGCGCTCAGCGAATATGCCCGGGAGCATTCCGAAATTCTGCCGTTCCGGAAAGAGGGGAAGCCGGTGATATCGATCCGGCGGGTTCCAGACATGCCACCCGGCGGACAATAAGCCGCCGTTTGTCCGCTGTCCGGATTCTCGGGCAGGGGAAGAGCGGACGGATTTATCTGCCGGCGCCGCAGGCCGCCATATCCCCGCGGATCCTCTCCATAAACACCCGCCGCGGCGGCGGCACCTCTTTCTGTACCTTTATTCCCGGTTTGCCGGGGTCGGCGGTACCTTTTGGGTGGCTGGAACCTTTCCCGGCCCTTTCGCCGCATAAACCGTTTGCCCGTTTCCGGGATTTAAGCCCACTTTTAGTTTCCTCATATTCCCGTTATGATTATCCATGGAGAATGCGCCATGGACCCTACCGGATTGGTCATCAACGATCAGGATTATTTCGAGATGCCAGGCCTGAACGTGCTGGTGTATCACAACACCTTCCCGGAAGGCCATCAGAGCGGGGTGGAGATCATCCAGCACGGGGAACGCGTGGCGACCAACGGAGAGCTGCGCCTCAGCCCGGCGCCGGGCCAGTGGCAGCCGGTCCCGGAGGTTGGCGGCGGTTTCCAGCACGAAGGCGTGAGCCCGCAGACCGTCGTCCTGGCCAAACGGAAGGTGGACCGGTCGGCCGGCGAGATCAGCATACCGTGCCGCTATCCGGATAAAAACCGCGACCGGGTCGGGTTCAATCCGATAATCTACCCGGACCTGCGGATCCACTACACCGTCCGGGTGAAGGCCGAAGGCCGGTCGTTCACCGTCACGGTCGATCTTGAGAAGCCGGTCCCGGAAGCGTGGGCCGGCCGGGTGGGATACAGCCTCGAGCTGTTCCCGGGCAGCCTGTACGGGAAAACCTATTACATGGACGGCCGGCCGGGGATCTTCCCGCGCCAGGCCAACGGCCCCACCTGGAAAAATCCGGAGGGGGAGGCGGAGGCCGTGCCGCTGGCCCAGGGGAGGACGCTGGTGGTCGCCCCCGAGAGCGATCTCCAGCGGCTGACGGTCGAATCCCGCGGCGCTCCGCTGCAGCTCCTGGATGGCAGCCTGAAGCACAACAATGGATGGTTCGTCGTCCATATGCCGATCCCGGCCGGGGCGACGCAGGGCGCCGTGCAATGGAAGATCACCCCGAATGTGATCCCGGATTGGAGCTCCCAACCCGTGATCCACCTCTCCCAGGTCGGGTACCACCCCCGGCAGAATAAAACCGCCTACATCGAATTGGATAAATCGGCCGCCGGGCTCGAAACAGCCCGGCTGCAGAAGGTGGAGCTTTCCGGCCAGCGGCGGACCGTGATGGAGAAACCGCCCGCGTTGTGGGGGCGTTACCTGCGCTACCAGTATGCGATCTTCGATTTCACCGAAATCGACGAGCCGGGTGTTTATATCCTGACCTACGGCGAGACGGCCAGCAATCCGTTTCCGATCGACCGCAATGTGTTTAAGCGCCACGTCTGGCAGCCGACCTTGGAGTATTTCCTGCCGATGCAGATGTGCCATATGCGGGTCAACCAGAAATACCGGGTCTGGCACGGACTGTGCCACATGGACGACGCGCTGATGGCACCCGCCGGGATCACGCATTTCGACGGGTACGTCAACGCCGGCGGACCCAAAGACACCGCCCCGTCCGCGTTCCGGGCGCTTGAGCACATTCCCGGGATGGATGCCGGCGGCTGGCACGATGCCGGCGACGACGACATCCGCACCGACACCCAGATCACCACCGTCATGGCGCTGGCGCATGCCTACGAGGAGTTCGGCATCGCCTACGACGAAACCTACATCGATCAGGAGAATCATCACGTCGAGATCCATCACCCCGACGGGAAACCCGACATCCTCCAGCAGATCGAACACGGCGTGATCTGGATCCTCAGCTTCCACCGGAAATTCGGCAGCCTTGGCTTCGGAGTCATCGTTCCGACCCTGCGCCAGTATGTCCTGCAGGGAGATCCCTCGACCCAGACCGACAATCGCGTGGCGGATCCCGCGGCGGCGCGCTCGCGTGCCGCCCGGATTAAAGGGCTTTGGTATGCGAAGGTGGCCAACCGCTTCTCAAGCGTTTACGATCCGCAGGAAAACCTTTCTGAAATCGAGGAGATCCTCCCGGATTTGGACGACCGCCTCGTCTTCGCGCAGGTCAACCCCATCCGGCAGGTTTACGCGGCCGCCGGGCTGGCGCTCGCCTCCCGCGTGCTGAAGGGCTATAACGATCCGCTCGCGGCGGAATGCCTTGCCGCGGCGGAGGCTCTATGGCAGGCCAACAAGCATCTTCCCGACGAAGAATCCGTACCGCCCTACGCGTTTGGAGCCCGCGGCACGCTCGGCAGCCTGAAGATCCATGCCCTGGTGGAACTGATCCTGACGACGGGGAGAGACGGCTATAAAAAGGAATTGTGCGCGATGGGCGATGCCGTGCGGAAGCATTTCGGAAGTTCGGGCTGGACTCTCGGCCGCGTGCTGCCGAAGCTGGATTCGCCGGCGTTCGCGCAAAGCGTGGCCGATGCCGCGCAGGCGTACCGCGGCCAGATCGAGGCGCGGATGGCGGAGACTCCCTTCGGCAGCCCGATGGCGCACACGGAAATGGTCGGAATGAAGCATTATTTTCTGCACAAAGGCTGGCCGGAAATCTTCTCCCCGGAGCCGATGTTCAACGTCCTGAATTACCTGCTGGGGTGCCGCCCGGGAAAGACGGTAAACAGCCTGGTTTCCGGCGTCGGCGTTAATTCGCCGGTTGTCGCCTACGGGTTCAACCGCGCGGATTGGAGTTACATCCCCGGCGGGACTTTCTGGAATGCGGTGAATCTTGTCCGGCCTGATCTCGCGGAGGATAAAGAATGGCCGTACCTTTGGCAGGAACGCGAATACATCACCGATGCGGCCTGTATGTACATGTTCATGGTGATTGCGGCGGATCGGCTGCTGGAGGGATGATGCGGCCGGGATGGATGAAAAAAAGAACCGCCCCGGAGGAAAGGATCCGGGGCGGTGATATTTAATTCGGGTTTCCCGGGAAGGGTCAATCCGATGCCGCGCATCGGAAGCCGAGGTTGTAATTCCAGTACCAATCCACCGAGCGGTAGCGCAGGGTCACGCGCAACCACCAATAGCCGTTGGTCCACGAGGCGCCGCGCCACGACCGCTCTCCGGTGACCGTCAAGTCCTCGCGGCCGTCGGTGGCGCTGTAGGGGTAGTCCATGATCAGCGAGGAAGTCCATTCCCATACGTTGCCGGCCATGTCCATCGCCCCGTACGGGCTGGCGCCGTCGGGGAAGCTCCCCACCGGCGCGGTGTTGGCGAATCCGTCGTTGTATTTCCCGTTGGCATGGGGCAGGGGGCAGTCGATATCGCACAGGTTCGCCACCGTCGAGCTCACCGGATCGTTGCCCCAGGCGTACTTGCGCCCGTCGGTTCCGCGGGCGGCCTTCTCCCACTCGGCCTCGGTCGGCAGCCGGCGGCCCGCCCAGCCGCAATAATCGTTGGCGTAGAACCAGCTCACCCAAATGACGGGATAATCCTTGTATTCCTGGCTGCCGTAGTAAAAAGGCCGGTACGCATCTCCATATCCGGAAGTGAACAGGTGAGGAGCCTGGCACGCGCCGGATTCCACGCACAACGCATACTGTCCGGTGGTCACCTCATACTTGTCGATCCAAAACTCATTCAGATACACGGTATGGACGGGAACTTCCGAGTATGCCCGTCCGGGGGAAAGGGGTGTTTGTGCGTCCTCGTCGTCCGCGCCCATGATGAATTCGCCCGCCGGAACGTACACCTGGACCATGCCGTCGCCGGGCATGGTACGGGCCGATCCGGGAGCGAGCGTTGCGGTTTCAGACGGAATTGGCGAAAGGGAAGCGAGAGGGGTGGGGGAGGGCTCCGGGTAGGCTGGTGTCTGGGACGGAATTTCCGGCAAATCAGGGAGGGTCTTGGAAGGCTCGCCCGTCACCGCGGGTGAACAGGCGGCGAACAGCGCACAAAAAACCAAGGGAAGGATCGAAGCGCCCGGTGCCCTCCGCGGGAGTTGCGATTTATGATTGCGAATCATTTTTTCTCTTTCCCGCAAGCGGGCTGTTGAAAACCCGGTTGACGGCCGATTGAAATGGGATGGCGGCCGGTTTTTTCCTCGAACACGGCCGTCCCTCAGAACGCAAGAATTCCCCTTTTTATCAAATTCCAGGGTAAGGCACAAGTCCGATCCGATGGGTCCGGCCCGGCCGGGCCGGGGATAAGGGATGGCCGTTCCTCGGACAGGCGCGCGAGTAGTTCGCCGCTGGCCCGCGCGTACATGGTAATGGTGATCACCGCGGGCCGGCTGTTGGAGGATTCGCAATCCCAAGCCTGAAGAAGCCGTTACGGATCCAGCCATAAATCGGTAAAGAATCCGACGCAAAGGGCACCGGGAGAACAAATTAAGAATGTCTTTGTGTCCGATGAGTCCACTGCGGCAAAGATTGGCCTTCCATGACGGGAGGTGTTTTTTTTACGTGTAATACAAACGCCGGACTGAAAGGTCCGGCGTTTGCGGATTGGATAAGTCGAATGATGGATCCTAGACTCCCGCGCACCATGCCAAACCGATGGTTCCCGGCCCCACATGGGTTCCAATTACCGGGCTGACTTCGCTGAAGATCGACTCTTCCGGGTGGAACCGCTTGCCGGCCGTTTCGAGCAGCGTCTTGGCTTCCTCTTCCGCCGCGGCTTGCAGCGACGCGATACGCAGCGGCCGCCGGGAGCCGATCCGCTCTTCCACGATGTCGAGCATCCGCTCGGTCGCCTTGCGTTTGGTGCGGACTTTTTCGAGCGCATCGACTTTGCCGTCTTTAACCGTCAGCAGCGGCTTCATGTTCAGCGCCGTTCCGACGAAAGCCGCCGCGCCGCCGATCCGTCCGCCGCGCCGCAGAAATTCCAGCGTATCCACGACGAAAATCACGCCGCTGGAATCCACCGCTTGGCGGGCGACCGCGGCCGCGTCCGCGAGCCCCGCGCCATCGGCCGCCGCCCGGGCGGCGGCCAGCGTGCAATAACCCAGAGCCATCGCCGTGGTGAGCGTGTCGACGATCTCGATCTGGGCGTTGGGGAACTCGGCTTTGGCCTGGACGGCGGAATCCACCGTGCCGGAAAGCTTGCTGGAGATCAGGATGGCGAGAATGGAATCCCCGGCTTCGAGGATCGGGGTGAATTCCTTTTTAAATTCAGCCGGGGTCGTCTGGGAGGTCGAGGGCATGACCTTGTCGGTCTTGAGGCGTTTATAGAATTCCGGAGGCGTGATTTCCGTGCCGTCGTGAAAGGTTTCGTTTCCCCAGATCAGGGTCAACGGCGCGACCCTGATTCCATACTGCTGGACGAGCGGGGCGGGTATATAGGCGGTGCTGTCCGTGACAATGACGGTTTTTCCCATTCAGATCCTCCATAAGCGGAAAAAAGCGGCTTGGGCGGATTATACCGCCTGGCGGGAGCCTTTTTCAGGCAGATTCCCATTGCTTGTTTAACACCTGTTCCGGGCGATTGGATGCGGCGAGGTTGACGAACGCGTATCGGACGCCTTTGCCATCCGCGGAGGCAGGCCGGTATGCCGCTTAATCAGCGCCGTTTGATTAAATCCCCGCACACCAGGCGACCCCTATTGTTCCCGGACCCACCCCGCTTCGCAGACAAAGCGATTCCGAAAGACGGAATCGCTTTGCTTCGCGGGGTATCCAGTCATCCTGCGGGGAACCGCTTGGCTTCTATACGCCGGCACACCAAGCAATTCCTACCGTGCCTGGCCCGACATGCGCGCCGATCGCCGGGCTGACTTCGCTCAAGATGCACTCATCCGGCTGGAAGCGGTCCTGCGCGGCTTTCATCAGCGCCTGCGCTTCTTCCGGAGATCCGGCATGCAGCGGGCTGAGACGCAGCGGGCGCCGGTCCCCGATCCGCTGCTCGATCAGGTCCAGCATCCGCTCCGTGGCTTTGGCTTTCGTCCGCACGCTTTCCAGGGCGTCGATCCTGCCGTCGACCACCGTCAACAGCGGCTTCAGGTTGAGCGCCGTGCCGAGGAATCGTTTCGCGCCGCCGATTCGTCCGCCGCGGTGCAGGAATTCCAGCGTATCCACGACAAAGATAAGGTTGCACAACTCCGCGGCACGGCGGGCGGCTTCGGCCGCCCCGGCCATACCGGCGCCGGCTTGCACGGCGCGGGCCGCGGCCAGGGCGACAAACCCGAGCGCCATCGCCGAATTGCGCGAATCCACAATCTCGATCGGGGCGGCGGGCATCGCCTTTTTCACCTGCATGGCGGAGTCGATCGTTCCGGAAAGCGTGCTGGAAATAAAAACTCCCAGGATGGATTTCCCCTCCGCCAGGAGGGGTGAAAAAATATTCTTGAATTCTTCCGGGGTGGTTTGGGAGGTGGTGGGCAATGATTTTGTTTTTTTCAGCCGGGCGTAGAACTCCGTCGGGGTGATGTCTATATCGTCGTGCAGGGTTTTCCCGTCCCAGATGACCGCAAGCGGCGCGACCCGCATGCCGTATTGGCGGATTAGTTCCGGCGGGATGTAGGCGGTGCTGTCGGTGACGATCACGACCTTTTCCATGAAGAACCTCCGGGGAGCGGGGATCTGACGTGTCGAAAATTATACCGGACGGGCGGGCGCGCGGGAGGGAGGGATGGCGCGGCTTGGTCGGGGGGTATGACAAGCCCGCCCATGCGTGTTTTTCGGGGAATCGGCGTCCGCCTTCTTCCGGAAAACTGCTGTTGACGGTTTTCCGCCCGCTTCATTACAATGCTGCGCATGGATGCCCAACCGCTTACAACCACGCTGATTCACCGCGGAAAACGGATCGAAGTCCGCAGCGGAAGCACGCTGCGCGATGCGATCCGCAAGGCGGGCTTCTCCCCCGAAGCGGTCTTGGCCGCCAAGGATGGCGAGCTGATCACCGACGACCGGATTCTTCTCCCGGGTGATGAAATCCTGCTTGTCGCGGTCATTTCCGGAGGCTAGGCATGCGATGCCGCATCTGCGGGGCCCCGGCCGCAATCAACATGCGCCAGCACAAGCTGGCGCTGTGCCGCGCCCATTTCGTGGATTGGATCCCGGAGCAGACCGAACGGGCGATCGATCACTACAAGATGGCGGACCGCGGGGAGAAGCTGCTTGTTGCGGTGAGCGGCGGCAAGGATTCGCTCGCCCTGTGGGACGTGCTGCACCGGCTGGGCTACGCGGCGGACGGAGTGTACATCGATCTGGGGATCGACGAGGGGATCGGCTACTCGGGGAAGTCGCGCGCGCTGTGCGAAAGCTTCGCCGCCGCGCGCGGGCTTAACCTTCAGGTGGTCAGCGTTCCGGCTGTGTACGGCGCTTCGATCCCGGATGTGGCGAAAAAATCCATGCGCGGAAGGCGCAAACCCTGTTCGGTCTGCGGGCTGGTCAAGCGGCACATCATGAACCGGATCTGCCGCGAGCAGGGGTATGCCGCGCTGGCGACCGGGCACAACCTCGACGATGAAGCCGCAGTCCTCCTGCACAACGCCATGACCTGGTCCGGCGGATACCTTGTCCGCCAGGCTCCCGTCCTGGCCGCGACGCGGCCCGGGCTGGCGCGCAAGATCAAACCGTTCTGCCGGATCTACGAGCGCGAGACGGCCGCCTACGCCCTGATGCAGAAGATCGAATACATTTACGAGGAGTGCCCGTATTCGGAGGGATCCTCGACACTGTATTACAAGGAGATCCTCAACCGGATGGAGGAAGACCGCCCGGGCGCCAAGCTGCAGTTTTACCTGGCGTTCCTGCAGGCCAAGGATCAGGGGCTGTTCGCCCCCGGCGCATCGGGTGAGAGCGATCTGCACGAGTGCGCGCAGTGCGGCCAACCGACCTCCGCCCCGGGCAAGTGCGCCTTCTGCCGGTTGTGGGAGAACGCCACCCCTCCCGGCCTTCGGCCACCCTCCCCATAATGGGGAGGGACGGGGAGTGTGAATTGGCAAGGAATTGATTTGCTAATCGGCTTTCTGGCACCCTCCCCGGAACGGGGAGGGACGGGAAGTGAAGTGTTAGTGGCAAGGGGATTGATATGCCAATCGGCTTTCTGGCACCCTCCCCGGAACGGGGAGGGACGGGAAGTGAAGTGTTAGTGGCAAGGGGATTGATATGCCAATCGACTTTCTAGCGCCCTCCCCATTCTGGGGAGGGATGGGGAGGGGTTGGTAATGGGCGCCGGAATCCTGCTTGATGAGGGGTAAAAAAATGAAAACCTACCGTTTTTTCCCGCTGGTGACCGCCGTCTTTGTCACCGCATTAATCGTCTCCAACATCCTCGCGGTCAAACAGATTCAGATCGGCCCGTTCAAACTGACGGCGGCGCTGCTGATCTTTTCCATCTCCTATATCTTCGGCGACGTGCTGACCGAAGTGTACGGGTTTGCCAAAGCACGCCAGGTGATCTGGATCGGGTTCGGCTGCAACCTGCTGGCGGTGATCGCCTTCATCACGGCCGGGATGCTGTCGGCCTCCTCTACCTGGGCGCTGCCGGGGTTCTCGACCCCCCAGGCTTCGCAATCCGCGTACGACGCCATCCTCGGCAGCACACCGCTCATCCTTGCGGCCTCGTTTGCCGCCTACCTGGCCGGAGAGTTCCTGAATTCCTACGTGCTCGCCAAGATGAAGGTGTGGACCGGCGGGCGCCGCCTGTGGATGCGGACGATCGGCTCCACTTTCGTGGCGCAATCGGCGGATACGGGGATCTTCGTCGGCATCCTCGCGGCAGGCTCGCTGGTCGCGCCCGGCGATGTGGGCGCGATCATTCTCGGGGAATGGCTGTCGAAGGTTTTGTATGAAGTGCTGGCTACGCCGGTGACCTATCCGGTGGTGAACTGGCTGAAGCGCAGGGAAAATGAGGATTATTTCGACCGCGGAACGGATTTCTCACCGTTCAAATTCTGACGATGGACCGTTGAAAACCGATTATCGACCATCGGCCTTCGACCATCGACAACCGCAGGGGGCAATCGTCACCCCGGCGCCTGCCCTCGCGGAATGTGCAGGTTCCGGTTTCTGGAACCTGCACGATCATGAAGCGGGGGTCTTTTTAGCCGGGGTCCAGGAGAAACCCGGCCATCGACGATCGGCCATCGATGATCCACCCCCGGCAGCAAATAAAAATACAAGGCCTATACGGCTGTCATCCTGCCCGAAGGAATGTGAATGAAAACACATGAAATAATGACTCGCTGCCCCGTCCATGAGCCAATTTTCGTGATCTGAAAAAATCCAGTAAATCCAGAATCATCCTGTGAATCCCGTCCGTCATTTCCCGGCAATAAGGATCCGTTATTCGATTATAGCGACCTGATTCCGGTTTGAGAGATACCCCTCCACGGCAAACAAGATTAGTGCAATCCAGATGATCGCGAAGCCGGTCAGGCGTTCGGCGGTCAGCTGTTCTCCATAGACCAGCACGCCGATCAGAAAATACATCGTGGGCGCGATGTATTGCAGGACGCCGATCAGGAAGAGCGAGATCCGCTGGGCGGCCGCCGCGAACAGGAGCAACGGGATCGTGGTCACCACTCCGGCGCCGATCATGAGCAGGTCTGGCAGAAAGCCGGAGTGCAGGAATGCGCCATCCCCCGAGGTTTCGGCAAGGATAAGATAGAGCGCGGCCGGCAGGAACAGCAGCATGGTTTCCAGCATCACCCCGTGCAGAGACCTGAGCGGCGCCACCTTTTTTAAAAATCCGTAAATCCCGAAGGACAGCGCCAGGGTCAACCCGATCCAGGGGAAATTGCCGTAAGCAAACGTCAGGTAGAGCACGCCGGCCGCGGCGAGCCCGACTGGGATCCACTGGAACGGCCGCAGCCGCTCGTGGAGGATAACCACCCCGAGCAGCATGGAAAGCAGGGGGTTGATGAAATACCCCAGGCTGGTCTCGACGATGTATCCGGCGTTGACGGCCCAGACGTACGTCAGCCAGTTGACCGCCAGGAACACCGCCGCGATGCCGTACAGGAGCAGGATGCGCGGCGAGGCGATCTCGGCGCGGAACGTTTTTCCCTGGCGGAGGAGGATCACCAGGATGATCAGGAACAAAAACGACCACACGATGCGGTGGCCGAGCAGCTGCAACGCCGGGACGCGCTGCAGCGCTTTCCAGTACATCGGGAAGAGCCCCCAGGTGAAATACGCGCCGACGGCGTACCAGAAGCCTTTATGCACTACCCAGTCTCCCGGTTAGGTCCTTCCCGAGCCTCTTTTGCACGCTGCTCAGTTTTTCTTCCATGGTTTGATCCCGGTCGGAGCGCGTGCTGATCTTCACCACGCTGAAGATCCGCGGCGCGCCCATTTGGTGGACGGTTTCGTGGCAGCGTTTGAGCGCGGCGAAGACGGCGTCCCAATCGCCTTCGATATTGGTGCCGTTGGAATGCAGCTGGACCTTCAACCCCGCGCCGCGCAGCACCTTCTCGCAGGCGGCGACATAGGGCGAGAGCGACACGCCCGTGCCGACGGGGACGATCGTAAAATCGGCGATCACTTTCATGCGAACCTCCTTAAAACCCTTTCACCGCAGAGACGCAGAGAACGCAGAGGAATTATTGAGTATTATAAATTATTTACCATACGGTGAATCCCGTCTTTGATCAGTTGGACATTCCAGTTGATCAGGTATCCCAACCGGAAATTCCGCAAACGCAAATACGTGAGCAGTTGGGCTTGATGCACCGGTAAAAGCTGTTCGACGGATTTGTTCTCGATAATAACGGAATTTTCAACGATCATATCCAATCGATACCCTGCGTCAATATTCAACCCTTCATATTTTACGGGTTGAACTACTTCGGTTTCCACGCGAAGCCCGCGTTGCTGTAATTCAAATGCCAGGCATGCCTGGTATGCGGATTCCAGTAAGCCTGGCCCAAGCGCTCGATGGACTTTTATGGATGCATCAATTATTTGTCCGCCGATATCTTTGATCTCCATAATCTCCCCCTGTTCACTATATAACTCAGCGCTCTCTGCGCCTCTGCGGTGAGAATTTATTTTATCCCAACGCGACATCCAGGACCATCATCAGCGTGAACCCCAGCATCGCGCCGATCGTGGCCGGGTCGGTGTTCTTTTCGGATTGCGATTCCGGGATCAATTCCTCGATCACGACGTAGATCATCGCGCCGGCGGCGAAGGCGAGCGCATACGGAAGCAGGGGCCGGACGAGGATGACGGTCGCCGCGCCGATCACCGCGGCAATCGGCTCGACAATGCCGGACAGCTGCCCGTACCAGAAGGCGCGCCGCCGGGAAAAACCTTCGCGGCGCAGCGGGATGGAGACGGCCGCGCCCTCCGGAAAATTCTGCAGCCCGATCCCGATCGCCAGCGCGACCGCGCCGGCAAGCGAGGCGGCGGGCAGCCCCGCCCCGACCGCTCCGAAGGCGACCCCTACCGCAAGCCCCTCGGGGATGTTATGCATCGTGATCGCCAGCACCAGCAGGATCGAACGCTGCCAGCCGGTGCGGATGCCCTCGGCCTCCTCAATCGGCAGGCCGAGGTGCAGGTGGGGGAGGATCCGGTCCACAACCCAAAGAAAGGCGCCGCCCAGGAGAAAGCCGACGGCGGCGGGAATCCATTCCGGCAGCGGTCCCTCGGTCGCCATCTCCAGCGCCGGGGCGAGCAGCGACCAGAAGGAGGCGGCGATCATCACCCCGGCGGCGAACCCGAGCATCGAATTCAACAGGCGCCGGTTCACCGAACGGAACAGGAATACCATCGCCGCGCCGAGCGCGGTGACGAACCAGGTGAAGAGAGTCCCGAGCAGGGCTTGCAGGATGGGTGAGAGCGAAGCGAACCATTCCATGATCCTATGCCTCCAAAAACATCATTACCGTAGAGACGCAGAGAACGCAGAGGAATTGGAAAGATTAATTTCTTGTTCTTTGCGTCCTCTGCGTCTCTGCGGTGAGAAATTCATTAACAAATTCTCGGGAGCATTTCGCCCGGGAGCATGTCCAGGATCCGCTTGCCGCCGATGGCCGTGCGCAGGCGGACCCGGTGGCGCGGATCCTCCCGGACCCGGCCGATAATCGCTGCCTCGGCTCCGTAGGGATGCGCGCGCATGGCCGCAAGGATCTTCTCCGCATCGCTTTCGGCCACGCAGGCGGCCAGCTTGCCCTCGTTGGCCACGTAGAGTGGATCGAAGCCGAGCATCTCGCATGCCGCGCGCACGGGGCCGTGCAGGGGGATCGTCCCTTCCTCGAGGTCGATCCCGACGCCGGATTGGGAGGCGATCTCGACCAGGGTGGTGGCCAGCCCGCCGCGGGTCGGATCGCGCAGGACGTGCACATCGCCGGCGGCGAGCATGGCCGCCACCAAGCCGTTCAGCGGCGCGAGGTCGCTTTTCAAATCCGTTTCGAATCCCAGACCCTCGCGCGCCGAAAGGACCGCGATGCCGTGGTCGCCGATCGTCCCGGAGAGGATGACGACATCACCGGGTTTCGCGCCCGCGCCGGAGATCCTCACCCCCGGCGGCAGACGACCGACGCCGGATGTGTTCAGGAACAGGCCGTCCGCCTTGCCGCGCTCCACCACCTTGGTGTCGCCCGCTGCGAAGAAAACCCCCGCCTCGTGCGCCGCGTCCCGCGCCGAAGATAAGATGCGCGACAGCGTTTCGAGGGGAAAGCCTTCTTCGAGGATGCAACCGAGGCTGAGCGCGATGGGTTCGGCGCCAACCATCGCCAAGTCGTTGACCGATCCGCACACCGCGAGCCGGCCGATGTCGCCGCCGGGGAATTCTAGCGGCCGCACGACGTGGCTGTCGGTGGTGAAGGCTGCGCGTCCGGCGGCCAGCTCCACGACCGCCGAATCATCGAGCGACCGCGGCGCCGTATCGCCGAGCGCGGGGAGAATTACGCGTTCGAGCAGGTCGCGGCTTAATCTTCCGCCCGATCCGTGACCGAGCACGATCCGCTCGCCGGGGTGGAGCGGGGTGGGGCAGGAAAAAGATTCGAAATTGGGAGGATTGGACATTTGATCCTTGCCGTCCCAACCCCCGAAACCCCGTAGGGGCGACCCATTGGGTCTCCCCTACAGGGGGCGGGGGTTAGGTCCGGTATCGAAAATATGCCGCGCAAGCGCCCTCGGCGCTGACCATCGGCGCGCCCAGGGGGCACTGCGGCGTGCATTGCTTTCCAAACGCCGGGCACTCGGGTGGCTTCTTCACGCCCTGCAGCACTTCGCCCGCGATGCACAGCGGCGATTCCTTCGGCGCGATCCGTCCGACGTCGAACCGTTTTTCCGCGTCGAATTCCGCAAGCGCGTCGCGCAGCTTCCAGCCGCTGGCGGGGATCACGCCGATCCCGCGCCAGGCGCGGTCGCATTCGAGGAAGGCGCGCCCGATCGCATCCTGCGCCGGGCGGTTGCCCTCGCGGGAGACCAATCGCGCGTAGGCGTTTTCCACCTCCGGGCGCCCGGATTCCAGCTGCCGGACCGCGGCGAGCAGCCCGCGCAGCAGGTCCACCGGCTCGAAGCCGGTGACGACGATCGGCGTGCGGAATTTCGCCGCCAGCGGCTCGTATTCCCAGTATCCCATCACCGTGCACACATGCCCGGCGGCCAGGAAGGCCTGCACGCGGTTGGAAGGCGCGGAGAGGATCGCTTCGATCGCGGGTGGGACCCGCACGTGGGAGACCAGCATCGAAAAATTCTTCAACCCGCGCTCGCGGGCCTGCAGGACCGCCATCGCATTGGGCGGCGCGGTGGTTTCAAATCCGATCGCGAAGAACACCACCTGCTTGTCCGGGTTGGCCCCGGCGATCGCGAGCGCATCCAGCGGGGAATAGACCACCCGCACATCGCCGCCTTTGGCGCGCACAGCAAACAGATCCTGTTCCGAACCCGGCACGCGCAGCATGTCGCCGAAGGAGGTGAAGATCACTTCCGGCCGCGCGGCGATCGCCGCCGCGCGGTCGATCTGCTCAAGCGGGGTGACGCACACCGGGCAGCCCGGTCCGTGAACCAGTTCGATCGGCGCGGGCAGCATCGCATCCAGCCCATGGCGCAGGAAGGAATGGGTCTGGCCGCCGCAGATTTCCATGATCGTCCACGGCTTGGTCACCGTGCGCCGGATCTGCGCGAGCAGCTCGGCGGTGGTTTTCGGGTCGCGGTATTCGTCGAGGTATTTCATATTCACCACTTACGTTGCCCCTTATCCCCGTCCCCGTAGGGGCGACCCATTGAATCGCCCCTACGAAGGCGGGGGTTGGGGGGTTAGGTCGTCTGATCCAATTCCCGGAACAACTTCAGCGTCTCCTCGGCTTCATCGGGAGAAAGCACGTTGAGCGCGAAGTCGGCGTGAACGAGCACATAATCGCCGGGTTTGGCGTCCGGCACATACGCCAGGCACGCTTCCTTCACCACGCCGCCGTAATCGATCCGGCCCATGCGCAGCGAACCGTCTTCATGCGTATCCAGTATTTTTCCGGGGATGCCCAGACACATTCAAGCCTCCATTGCGGCGGCCACAGCCGCCTGCCCCAGCGCCAAACCGCCGTCGTTGGCGGGCACGCGCCGGTGAGTGTAAACCTCGAACCCGGCTTCCTGCAAGGCGTCGACCGCCAGCTGTAAAAACAGCGCATTCTGCCAGACTCCGCCGGACAGCGCGACGCCGCGGATCCCGCGGGCGGCGCGCACCGTTTGCGCGGATTTCACGGCGATCGAGCGCACGGTGTTGTGGAACCGGGCGCCGATGCAGCCGGCCGATTCACCCGCGCGGACATCGCGGGTCACCGCGGCCAGAAGATCCCGTACGCGGATGTTTTCTCCATCGATGGCGAAGGGATATTCGCCCTCCGCGCCGATCCGGCCGCGGGCAAGCTCCTCAAGCTCGATCGCCCCCTGCGCCTCGTAGTCGATCTCGGTGCAGATGCCGGCCAGCGCGGCGACGGCATCGAACAGCCGGCCCATGCTCGAGACCGGCGGCGCATGGATGCCGCGCGCCGCCTGCGCGCGCACCGTCTCCACTTCCCGTGCGTCCAGGTTGCGGATGAACGGAAGGTCGTCCACGGGGAGCTCGAGCGCGGCGGCGAATCCGACGGCGATCCGCCACGGTTTGCGGATCGCGGCGTCGCCGCCCGGGAGCGGCAAGTATTCCAGATGGATCGCGCGTTCATAATGGCGGTAATCCGCTACCAGCACTTCGGCGCCCCAGATCGCGCCGTCGGGGCCGTAACCGGTCCCGTCGAACGCGAGCGCGATCACCGGATCCTTTCCGGAGAGTTCGTTATCCGCCAGGCAGGCGGCCGCGTGCGCGTGATGGTGCTGCACCGCGATCCGCTTCCGCCCGCCGGCGAAATCGCACGCCCAGCGCGTGCCGAGGTAGCCGGGATGCATGTCGTGGGCGATGATCTCCGGCGTCGTGTGGAACAGGCGCTGGTAGCGTTCGACCGATTCCTCGAAGGCGGCGAGCGTTTCCGCGTTTTCCATGTCTCCGATGTGCGGGCTGAGGAAGGCGTACCGGCCGCGCGCCAGGCAGAAGGTGTTCTTCAGCTCGCCGCCGACCGCCAGGATAGGCGGGGCGTCGAACGGCAATAGGACCGGCGCGGGCGCATACCCGCGCGACCGGCGCAGGGGCACGGCGCGCTTCAATTGCACAGGCACGGAGCGCTGCATTTGTTCGGGCACGGCACGCTGTGCCCGAACCCCAAAAACCCGCACCACCGAATCATCGCATCGCTGAATAATTTCCCGATCGTGAAGAAGAAACGCATCCGCCAGCGGCCCGAGCCGCGCCAGGGCTTCGTCGTTGCCGATTGCGATCGGCTCCTCGCTCAAATTGCCGCTGGTCATCACCAGCGCCGCGGGCGCGCTTTCCGAATCCAACACCGGGTCGCCCTTGTGCATCAGCAGCAAATGCAGCGGAGAATAGGGCAGCATCACCCCGAGCGTTCCGTTTCCGGGCGCGACCGCTTCAACAACCGGGCAGCCTTCCTTCCGGCGCAGGATCACGATCGGCTTTTCGCGGCCGGAAAGCTGCGCGCGCTCCGCATCGCCGATTTCGCAGCAGGTCATGGCCGCGGCCAGGTCGCGGACCATCACGGCGAAGGGCTTGCCGCTGCGGTGTTTGCGCCGGCGCAGCTCAAGCACCGCATCCGCGTTGCCCGCGTCGCACGCCAGGTGGAACCCGCCCATCCCGCGGATCGCGACGATCCGTCCCTCGCGCAACAACCTGCGTGCGGTCAATAATGGTTCATATGGAGAATGGTTTTGTAGGGGCGAGGCATGCCTCGCCCTCATGGCAATCTGATTATCCGATCCAGGGGCCGCGGGCATGCCGGGTTCCATCCACACCCGCGGTCCGCATTCCGGGCAGGCGACCGGCTGGGCGTGGTACCGGCGATCGTCGGGGTTTTCGTATTCCGCCCGGCAGCGCGGGCACATTTCAAACGGCGCCATGCTGGTGCGCGGCCGGTCGTAGGGGATGTCGCGGATGATGGTCAGGCGCGGTCCGCAGTTGGTGCAGTTGATGAACGGGTAAAGGTGGCGCCGGTCGTCCGGGTCGAACAGTTCGCGTTCGCAATCCGGGCAAACCGCGATGTCCGGCGCGACCGGCTGGAAACCGCCCTCCTCCGAAATGGAAGCGCGGATCTCGAACGACGCGTACCCGGCCGCCGGAACGGCTTCCCATTCGAGCGAATCGATCCGCGCGAGAGGAGGCGCTTCGGCGCGCAGGGCGGCGGTGAATGCCGCGAGCGCGGCGGCTTCGCCCTCGGCGGCGATCTCGACCGACCCGGAGGTGTTGCACACCCAGCCGCATACGCGGTGGCGAGCGGCGAGGTTGCGGACGAACGGCCGGAAGCCGACGCCCTGAACGGTTCCGCTAATCCGGATTTTTATGGCGTCCATGCTGCACTTGCGCGACGATCCAATCCGCAAAGGCGGGCAGGCCTTCTCCGGTCCGGCAGGAGAGCGGGAATGTGACCACTCCCGGATTGAGCGCCTCCACGCCGCGGCGGAAGTAATCCATATTAAATGGAACGTAGGGAAGCAGATCGATCTTGTTGATCACGAGCGCCTGCACGCCGCGGTACATGCCGGGATATTTGTAGGGTTTGTCGTCGCCCTCGGGAATGGAAGCGATGAGCAAGTTGAGGTGCGTTCCGAGTTTGAACGCGGCCGGGCACACCAGGTTGCCGACGTTCTCGACGATCAGCAGGTCGATCTTCTCGAGCAGGAGAGAATCCAGGGCGCCGCGGACCATCACCGCGTCCAGGTGGCATTCGCCGCCGGTGTTGATCTGCACGGCCGGGATCCCGGCCGCGGCGGCCTTGTCGGCGTCGATCGAACCGGCCAGGTCGCCCTCGATCACGCCCAGGCGCAGGCGGCCCTGCAGCGCCGCGAGAGTCGCCAGGATCAGGCTGGTCTTTCCGGCGCCGGGCGAGGCCATCAGGTTGACGGCGAACACGCCGGCCGCGTCCAGCCGCGTGCGGTTTTCCGCGGCGAGCTTGTCGTTGGCGGAAAGGATGTTTTCGACGATCGGGATGGTTTGGGGCATCAGGTCTCCACCTCAATGCTCTCGACGGTCATTTCCTCGCCGGCGGTGATCCGGAAGCGTTCGGATTTGCAGGCCGGGCAGGTGAAGGAATCCTTCGCCAGCG
>JAFGCU010000082.1 GCA_016932475.1 Anaerolineales bacterium | reverse complement strand
CCGAGTCTTCTCGGACGCGGGTTCGATTCCCGCCATCTCCACAGATCGAGCATCGGGAAGCGGGAATCCGTTTCCCGATGTGTTTTCTCTCAACGGAGGGCTGTTATGGCGATGCGATACTGGTTCGGCGCTGTTTTGCTTGTCGTCGGTGCGGGATTGCTCGCGGATCAGCTGTATCCCGCGCTCGAATTCGGACAGTGGCTTGGCAAACTCTGGCCGCTGGCCGTAATCCTGCTCGGGTTGATCGTACTTCTGACCCGCAGCTCCACATGGATGGGCGGAATTATCATCCTCGTCTTCGGCGGCTTTCTGCAGCTGGTGGCGTTGGGGGTTATGGGGGAAGATGTATGGGGGCTGCTCTTTCCCGCCCTGCTGATACTGGCCGGCGTTTTGGTGATTTTCCGCCTGGGAAGGCCTTCGGTATCGGCCGGTCAATCCGCGGATGCGCTGGATCACTTCGTTATTTTCAGCGGATTGGAAATCCGACCCCGGATCGGTAAGTTCCGCGGCGGATCAGTAACGGCGGTTTTCGGCGGATCGGATATCGACTTGCGCGATTCCATCCTGGCGCCGGAAGGCGCCCGTTTGGAGCTGACAGCCGCATTCGGCGGGATAGACCTGATTATCCCGCCGGATTGGAGACTCGATATCGACGGCATCCCCCTGTTTGGAGGATGGTCGAACAACACCGTCCCCTCATCTTCAACCGAGGGACCGGTCCTTACAGTCCGTTGCCTTGCGATGTTCGGCGGGATAGATATTAAGAATTAAAGTATCTACTCAGCCCGACTTAAATATGCTGGGTAACAAGGAGGCGCGACTCTGCTTGCGCCTCCCTTTATTATTCATAGGGCTTCAAAGGATACGGCATGCCAAACCCTTCAGATACTGTCCCTCCGGGAAGGTAAGCCGAATGGGATGATCCATTGGCTGACCTAGTCTGTTAAGGATTTGAGCATCCCTCCCGGCATCCAACGTTGCCGAAAAAACGATTTTTTGGAATAAATCCTCGCCAACCAACCCGGAGCAGGAAAAGGTCAGCAATAAGCCTCCCGGGCGGGTTATGCGCGTAGCTAACCAATTAATGTCCTTATATGCCCGCGCAGCCTTGTACAGGTCTTTTTGCGATGACGCAAATTTGGGCGGATCAAGGATAACCACATCAAACTGGCGCTTTTGATCACGGAACGCTCTCAATACTTCAAAAGCGTTCCCGGCTTGAAATGCTTGCGGGGCGTCGGTTAATCCATTCACGGAAAATTGATCGCGGATCGCTTCCAGCGCCGCCTGCGAGGAATCCACGTTCAGGACATGGATTGCCCCGGCCGAATAGGCGGCGACGGCGAATGCCCCGGTGTAGGAAAAAACATTCAGGACGTTCCCGTTATGGATGAATGTCGACACCAGGTCATGCAGGATCCGGCGGTTGTCCCGCTGATCCAGATAGAAGCCCGTCTTATGGCCTTCGCGGATGTCGACCAGGAAATGCCACCCGCCCTCCCGGATTGTTATCCTCTCCGGCGGTTCGTCCCCGTGCAGGAGGCCTGCAAACGCGGGAAGGTGTTCCTTTTCCCGCACGTCGGCATCCGACCTTTCATAAACTCCCTCTACACCCTCCAGACGGCTCAGCAGCATTGTCAAAGTGCTTTTCCAGCGGTCGGCGGCGGCGGAAAGAAATTGGACGACCAGGAAGGCGCCGTAGCGGTCCACAATGACTCCGGGGAGGCCGTCGTTTTCCGCATGGACCAACCTGTAGCCGTCGGTGTACTCCTTAAGCGGTTTTCTCAGCTCCGACGCCTGCAGAATCAACTGCCGGAAAAAATCGGCATCGACAGCCTGGCCCGGGTCCCACGTCCAGATCCGCGCGGCGATTTGCGAATGCGGGCTGTATCCGGCGCGGGCAAGCCATTTGCCGCGCGAATCGTACACTTCGACCGTTTCGCCGGGGTCGGGGTCTCCCGTGGTCTTGTCCACCGCGCCGGAAAAAATCCAGGGATGCTTCTGCCGGATGGATTTCTCGCGGCCCGGCTTGAGGAACAGACGGAATTCGCTCAACCCGGTTTTCCCCCGGAGGAGATCATTTTTTCAAATGCCGGTTCATCCAGGATGGTGACGCCCAGGGATCCGGCCTTTTGCAGTTTGGCGCCGGGGTCCGCTCCGACGACAAGGTAGTCGGTTTTTTTGGACACGCTGTCGGTGGTTTTCCCGCCGAGTAATTCGATACTGGATTTGGCCTGTTCGCGTGAGTATTTTTGCAGCGTGCCGGTGATGACGAAGATCTTCCCCGCCAAGGGATTGGAACCGGGCAGCGCCTCCTTCCGCGCAAGTTCGGGCCAAATGCCATGCCGGCGCAGCCGGTCCAGCAGGCGGCGGTTCGGCTTTCTGGAAAACCAATCCACAATCGCTTCGCCGATATTCGGTCCGACGCCTTCGATCTGTTGCAGCCGTTCGCGTGATGCGTCCTTCAACGCATCCAGGTTTCCGAACTCCGCCGCCAGATCCGCCGCCATGACTTCGCCGACACCCGGAATTCCTATTCCGGTCAGCAGGCGAGGCAGGGTTTGCCGCTTGGAGGCCGCAATGGAATCCAGAAGATTCTGCGCTTTCTTCTCCTTAAAACCTTCCAGGCCGAGAAGATCCTTCAAGGTCAGATCGTAAACGTCCGCGAGGTCCTTGACCAGTCCGGATTGCGCGAGTTGTTCGACGATCTTGATACCCAATCCTTCGATATCCATCGCGCTGCGGGAGGCGAAATGCTCCAGGTTCCGCACCAGTTGATCCGGACACCCGGAGTTGATGCAATAATAGGCGACCTCCCCTTCCGCCCTGCGCACAGGTTCCTGACAGGAGGGGCACTTCGCGGGTGGTTCGTAGCGCTTTTCCCTCCCGGTCCGGACGTCCGCGACCGGACCGATGACATATGGAATGACGTCCCCCGCCCGCTTGAGCATGACCCGGTCGCCCAGGCGGATGTCGCGCTCCTGTATGAAATCAAAATTATGCAGGGTGGCTCGGCTGACGGTCACGCCTCCGATGGAAACCGGTTCCAGAACGGCATACGGGGTGAGCACGCCCGTCCGCCCGACATTCACGCCGATGGCGGTCAGGGTCGTGCTCACTTCCCGGGATGCAAATTTATAAGCAATCGCTCCGCGCGGATCCTTGCCCGCGTACCCGAGCTCCGCAGCCAGCCGGAGATTATCGAGCTTGACGACCATGCCGTCGGTTTCGAACGGGAAAGAATCCCGCTTGCTTTCGAAAACTTTGCAGAAGCGGATCACCCCGTCGATGCTTTCCGCCCGCTCCGCCATCACAGGCACGGGGAACCCCAGTCCCTTGAGCGCCGCCAACGTTTCCCATTGAGTCTGGGGGGCGCCGTCGCCGTCCCAAACCATGACCGAATAGCATAAAAGGTCGATCGGACGATCCGCGGTCAAGCGGGAATCCAGCTGGCGCAGCGCGCCCGAGGCGGCATTGCGCGGATTGACATAGGTCTTCTCGCCGTGCTGGGCCAGGCGCGCGTTTAATTTTTCGAATTCGGCGACGGGGAAGAAAGCCTCGCCCCGGACGACAAGCCGGCGCGGGAGGGCACCGGCATGTTTCGGATCCGCCGGAATGCGCAGGGGAAGCGAACGCACCGTCCGCAAGTTGGGAGTGATATCCTCCCCTTGCGTTCCGTCTCCCCGCGTCGCCCCCAGCTGAAACACGCCGTCCGCATAATGGAGGATGACGGTCAACCCGTCGATTTTCGGTTCCATCACAAACGAGGAGGTCCGCACCTCGGCCGACAGTTTCAGAATTCGCTCGTACCAGGCGACGAGCTCTTCAGGAGAAAAGGCGTTGCCAAGGCTGAGCACCGGCTGGGGATGCGAAACACGGGCGAATTTTTCGGATACCGCGCCGCCGACCCGCTGGGTGGGCGATTCCGGAGATTTTAATTCCGGGAATTTTTCTTCCAGCTCCTTTAATTCGCGCATCAGCCGGTCGTATTCCGAATCGCTGATGACCGGGGAATTCAGAATGTAATACCGGTAATCGTGATGGAGAATTTCTCTGGCCAGGGCCTGCATTCTTGCAGCCGCATTTTTCAATTCCATGCCGGATTTTCTCTTTCTGCAGGGATGCCGCAATCGGAAGAATACTGTATAATTCTACTCCAGTATGAAGTTGCGCGAGAACCCGGATAAGGGCTCTCGTCCAGGCAGATGCCTTCCTTATCCGCCCGCATCGCCTGGGAAACCGCGGCTGCCGTCCGCGCGCCGCCGGTGCCCGCCCTTTTTCACACAGGAGAAGCGTTGAAATTATCCGTCCAGTCACTGACGAAGGTTTTTCTCCACAGCCATCGTGAATCCACGCCCGCGCTTAGAAATATATCGTTCGATGTGAAAGCCGGGGAGTTCATATGCCTGCTGGGGCCGTCGGGTTGCGGGAAATCGACCCTTCTGCACCTCATTGCGGGTTTGGAAAAAGCGGATTCCGGGCGCATTCTGGTGGACAACAAGGAGATCACGGGCTCCGGACGGGACCGGGTGGTCATCTTCCAGGAGCCTGCCTTGTTCCCCTGGTTGAACGTAATGGACAATGTGTCCTTTGGCTTGGATTGCGCGGGTGTTCCGAAAAAGGATCAATCCAAAAAGATACTGGAATACCTGCGGCTGGTGGGATTAAGCAGTTTTCGAAAAGCGTACACCCACGAACTTTCCGGTGGAATGAAACAACGCGTCGCCTTGGCCAGGGCGCTGGCGCTCGAGCCGGATATTCTGCTCATGGACGAGCCGTTCGCGGCGCTGGATGCCCAGACGCGGGACATGCTCCATACGGAAATGCAGGAGATCTGGCAGAAAACCGGGACCACGATCCTGTTTGTGACGCATAACGTGCGCGAAGCGTTCGTTCTGGGAGACCGCGTGCTCCTGCTTTCCGCGCGGCCCGGACGGCTGAAAAAGGAATTTCGGTGCGAACTCCCCCGCCCGCGCCACATCGAGGATTTCGCGCTGGTCGAGGCGGTTCGCGAGGTGTTATCCGACCTGCGCGAAGAGGTCCTCGCGGCCAACAAAAAGGATCTGGATCATGAAGAATTGGCTGACTAGAATTGGCTTCTTCGGCCTGCTGATCATCCTTTGGGAGGTCGTGGCCCGGCTGGAGATCTGGCCGGGATACATATTTCCGTCTTTCACCAGCGTGCTTGCTTCCATGTGGTATGGGTTTGCGGACGGCAGTTATCCGCTGGCGATCCTGATCAGCCTTCGGCGTCTCGCGGTGGGGTACGGGATTTCCTTGCTGCTGGGGATCACTCTGGGATTGTTCGTCGGGCGGATCCCGATTGTGCAAAAAACCGTCGGCTCCGTGATCCTGGGTTTGCAGGCGCTGCCCAGCGTGTGCTGGCTGCCGCTGGCGCTGTTGTGGTTTGGCCTGTCGGAGAAGGCGATTATCTTTGTCGTCATCATGGGGGCCGTCCTATCCATCTCGCTCTCCACGGCGGACGGCATCCGCAACACCCCGCCCCTGTTCCTGCAAGCCGCCAAAACCATGGGAGCCGCCGGCTTCCAGCTCTACTCCCGCGTCATCCTGCCGGCCGCGCTTCCTTCGATTGTCTCGGGGATGAAGCTGGGATGGTCTTTTGCCTGGAGATCCCTCATGGCCGGAGAGTTGCTGTATTACGGCGGCATGGCCAGCCTAGGGCACTTGCTGACCATGGGCCGCGAACTCAACGACATGGCTCAGGTAATCTCGGTCATGCTGATGATCGTTCTGATCGGGCTGCTGGTGGATTTCCTCGTGTTTGCGCCCGTCGAAGTGCGGATTCGAGAACGCTGGGGGCTTCACACCAGCCGATAAAGACCGCGGGCGCTGTTTGCGCCCGCGGATGCCTCAGCGAATATCCGGTTCCAAAATACCGAATGTTCCATCCCTCCGTTTATAAATCACATTCACAGCCGCCGTGCGCACATTCTGGAAGAGGAAGAAATCTTCGTGCCCCAGCATGTGCATCTGCTCGATGGCTTCCAGTTCGCTCATCGGTTCGAGGATGAATTTTTTCCTGCGGACGATCGGCCTATCGGATGCGGATTCTTGGGCCTCCGGCTCCATGGCGCCACCCTTGAGCGGACCGGGGTCCACGCGGCCGCGCAGGCGCTTGCCCTTGAATTTATCCACCCGGCGGTGCAGCTTGTCCAGCGCGGTGTCGACCGACGTGTAAATATCGTTGCTGCGTTCCTCGGCCCGCAGCAGCAGGTCCCTTCCGCGGACTGTCATTTGGGCGACATGCTTGTCGGAATCGCTTCGAAGCGAGCCGTCGTACCTCAATTCCACCCGGGCTTCATCGATGTTCTCAAGAATTTTGCTCAGTTTATTTATTTTCTTCTCGACATATTCCTTCAGGTGAGGGGTCATCTCCATTCCGGAAGCATTAACTAGGATTTGGATGGTCATGCGTGTCCTCCTGTTGAAATGGATTTAATTCAATTCCTGACGGGCGGCGGGCAAAACGGCTCGGGCGATCGTCAATGCGCCGACCCGGGTCGATCCTGCCTGGATCAGCGCCTCGGCGCAGCTTTGCAAGGTCGCCCCCGTGGTGCAAACGTCATCCACCAGAAGCACTTTTCGCAAGCGGACTCCGGACGCCCGGAAGGCATCCGCGGTGTTTTCTTTTCGGGCCTGGATCGACAACCCCACCTGGGACTGGGTTTCGCGCACCCGGGTGAGGCTGCGGGAATCCACCGGGATGCCCACCAGGCAGGAGAGCGCTTCCGCCAGGAGAAGCGATTGGTTATAGCCGCGCCGCCGCTCGCGTTTCCGTCCGAGCGGGACGGGCACGAGGGTATCGAAATCCCAAGAAGGCGGATTCCAATGGCTGTGTGCCCGGCGGACCAGCTGCTCCGCCAGGGTGCGGTCGGAATAATATTTCAGCGCGTGCAGTGCTTTGCGTACCGTACCCGAGAAGACCGCCGCCGAACGGACAAACCCCAGGCAGGCCGGATCGATGCAGGTGTGGTTTTTTTGTCCATCCAGGGGCAGGCCGCATTGCGGGCAGAAGTTGCTTTCTATCCAGGAAATGTCGGCGGCACACGGCTCGCAGATGCGCCGGCCCAGTGTTCGGCAGGAGACGCAGCGGGGTGGAAAAACGAGGTCAAGCAGGAAGGAAAAAAACGTGCGGGTCCGCCTTTCGATCGCCGAATACCTTCGGATCATGACCCGTTTACCTGTTATCCTCAAAAGAACATTGATCCCACCGGCGAGGTGGCCAGAATCAACCCCGCGGGTCCCAGAAGCACGATCAGAATCGAAGGGAAGATCAGGAACACCAGCGGGATCATCATCAGCACCGGCGCCTTGCGGGCTTTCTCTTCCGCGATCTGCCGCCGTCTCAGGCGCATCTGGTCGGCCTGAATCCGAAGCACGCGCGACATGCTGACGCCCAATTGTTCGGATTGCACGATGGCCGCTACGAAACTTGTCATCTCGGAGATTCCGACCCGTTCGGCCATGTCGCGCAGCGCATCGCGCCGAAGCTTGCCGAGCCGAATTTCCTGAATCACCCGGCCGAAGGCGGCCGCCAGTTCATTTTCCCATTCCTCGGTGACTTTGGCCATCGCGGAATCGAACCCCAGACCGGCCTCGACGCAGATGGTCAGCAGGTCCAGCGCATCCGGCATGGCTTTGCGGATGCTCTCCTGCCGCCGTGAAATTCGGCTGTCCAGATACAAGCGCGGGAAATAATACCCGAACACCGTGCCCATCACGATGATTCCCAAAGACATGAACCATTGCAGCTTCATGGACCCGAACACGAACAGGAACACCATCAAGCCGCCGAAGACGACGGCAAAGACGATCTGCATCGACCAATACACCGGCGCTTCGAGATTCCAGGGATTGCCCGCCAGATCCAGCTTCTTTTGAATGGTTTGAATGTTCGCCGCAGGGGTGAAACGGACGATCAGGTCGCTGACGGCCTTGAGAATGGGCAGGATGATCCGTTCTTGAAAAGGCTGCTGTAATTCGATTTCTTCGAGGCTGATCGGCACTTCCCGACCGGCATATTCCGACAGACGGGTGTCCAGTGGATTCTGGTTTTTCGGCATTTTCATGGCCGCATAAACCAGAACGCCCGCCCCGATCACCACAACCCCGATAAAAATCGCGACTAGCATGATTCTCCCTTATACCTCGATCGCAACGATCTTCTGTACGGCGATGAAGCCGACGACGATCAGGAGAAACCCGCAAATCAGCATCGGAATGCCGCAGGTGCGGGATTCCGGAGCCCAGAATTTTCCGACATATTCGGGGTTGTACAGGTAGATGAACAGGCCCAGCCCGAACGGCAGGAAGCCGATCAGGTAACCGGTAATGGATTGCTGCGCGGTCAGCACGCGGATCTCGCCTTTGATCCGCACCCGTTCCCGGATGGTGTGGGAGATGGTATCCAGAATTTCGGCCAGGTTGCCGCCGACCTCGCGCTGGATGTTGATGGCGGTGATGATCAGCTTGAGGTCCGGGCTGTCCATCCGGCGGAACAGGTTTTCGAGCGCCGTGTCCAGCGTCAGGCCGATCTGCACTTCCTGAACCACGCGGCGGATCTCCACCGAGACGGGCGCCGGCATTTCCTTGGCGACGGATTCCAGCGCCTGGATCACCGAATAGCCGGCCCGCAGGCTGTTCACCGTCAGGTTCAGCATATCCGCCATCTGGTCTTCAAACTTGTGCAGGCGTCCGTTTTTCTTTTGTTTCACGTATAAACCCGGCAGGAAGATCCCCGCCACGCCGCCGATCACCCCGAAGATGATGCTTTTGAACAATATTCCGGTAATCGTGCCGACGCCGATGATCGCAATGATGATCAGCATGAAGTATTCCGCGGGCCGTAGTTTCAGATCGGCCCGGGCGAGATCTTTGGATACGTTTTCAAAATAATTGGATTTGGCAAACGACTTATCGAGGTAGTCCGCGATCGGGCTGCTCTTCTTTTTCTCCTCCTTAGCCTCTTCCGTTTCGGAGGATTTGCTGGAGAATTCCGTATACCGGCTCAGCCTTTCTTCGACGGAGGATTCTCCGGAACCAAGAAAGGCAAATGCCAGGAGGCCGATCGCGATGGCAACAAAGATGATGGAGATCAGCGTGGGAGACATGAAGGCACTCCGCGGTAAATCAATACCGCATCCGTTCCCCGATACCGAATACGGACGCCGGCAGGTGAATGCCGCTGGCTTCGATGCGGTCCATGAACTTGGGCCGCAGCCCGGTCGGCCGCAGGCGGCCCACCACCCGGCCGCTCTCGATGCCCGTCTGCTCAAACACAAACAGGTCGGTCATCGTGATGACGTCGCCTTCCATGCCCTGCACTTCCGTTATGTACGTCACATGGCGGGATCCGTCGCGCAGACGCTCCTGATGGACGATCAGGTTGATAGCCGAGGCGATCTGCTCGCGGATGGCGCGGGAGGGAAGGTCCATCCCCGCCATCATCACCATGGTTTCCAGACGGGAAAGCGTATCCCGCGGGCTGTTGGAGTGGAGCGTGGTCATCGATCCGTCATGGCCGGTGTTCATCGCCTGCAGCATGTCCAGCGCCGCTTCGTCGCGAACCTCTCCGACCACGATCCGTTCGGGACGCATCCGCAGCGCGTTAACCACCAGATCGCGGATGGTCACTTCACCGCGGCCTTCGATGTTGGGCGGGCGCGATTCCAGCGACACCACATGTTCCTGGCGGAGCTGAAGTTCAGCGGCGTTTTCGATGGTGATAATGCGTTCATCGGCGGGGATGAACTGTGAAAGAATGTTCAGCAGCGTGGTTTTCCCGGAACCGGTACCGCCGGAAATAACGACGTTCAAACGCGAGACCACACTGGCCTTGAGGAATTCCACGGCTTCGGCGGTGATGGTGCCGAAGCCGATCAGATTCTCGATTGTGATCGGGATTTTCGCGAATTTACGGATGGTCAGGACCGGACCGACCAGCGAAATCGGCGGGATTACGGCATTGACGCGGGAACCGTCCGGAAGGCGCGCGTCCACGTACGGGCTGGATTCATCGATGCGCCGGCCGAGGGGTGAGACGATGCGGTCGATGATCCGCATGACGTGGTCGTCGCTCTCGAAACTTACCGGCACCCGCTCCACTTTGCCTTTCCGCTCGACGAATACGTTCTTCGAGCCGTTCACCATGATTTCCGTTACGCCCTCTTCCGACAACAACGGTTCCAGCGGGCCGAAGCCGAGTATTTCCGCGACGATCGCTTCAAACAGCCGTTTCTTTTCGGCCCGGGAGAGGGCAATCGCCTCTTCCGCCAGAATATTCTCGAACAACTCCTCGATGGTCCGGCGGACTTCCGCCGTCCGGCCGACATCCATGGAAGGATCAAGCTCCCCGAGGAGCTTGTTTTGCACGCGGGTCTTGAGGTCGAAATACGCATCGCGGGTTCCCTGCGCGGTCGCGGCCTGGGAGGCCGGGCGGCGGGAGCGCAATTCCGCCAATCGGGATGCGTTGAGATCCTCCTGCTGCGGCGTCTGAGACTGACCTTGCTCGATTCGTCTGAGTAGTGACACGACGGCACTTCCTTTCTACAGGAAGGATGTTCCTTGGATCAGCGTATCTTGGAAACGGCGGCAGGTTTCCTTTCTTCCTGCTGGCCGGCCTGGGCGATCTCCGCCAGGCGGGTTTTTATGGCCTGGGCCATTTCGAGAATGGCGCGGGCGACGGGTTTTGTGCGGTCCTGCAGGATGAACGGCTCGCCGTTGTTGGTGGACAGGGGCACCACCCGGTCGTCGAGCGGGATCTGCGAAACGATCGGCTGTTTGAGGAGATCTGCGACCTTCTCGGCGGAAATCCCGAAGCGTTTATCCATGCGATTCATGATCAGGATGATCTTCTGCGGGGTAAGGCTGAGGGCTTCCCCCAGGTCGAAGAACATGCGCAGGTTTTTTATTGTCGGAAGGTCCGGCGCGCCGATCAGCAACACGACGTCGCTGGCATCGATCGCGCCGATGGTGGCCTCATTGAGCGCGGCGGAGGTATCCACCACCACATACTGGAACACCGTCGTCAGGAATCGGATCACCTTGCTGATTTGAGCGCCCTGGACGGCTTCCGCCTGTTCCGGCCGTGCCGGCGCGGCGATCACCTTCAGGCCGGAAGGGTGATGGATCGCGATCCTTTCGACGAGTTCGGCATCCAGCTCCCCCGCCTGCTCCACCAGATCGATCAGGCTGTTGCGGGTTTGCAGGTTCAGGCAGGCGGATACGTCTCCGAATTGCAGCGCGGCGTCCACCACAACGGTCGGAGTATCCGCGGTCTGAAGCGAGATGGCCAGATTGGTGGACACCATCGTCCGTCCGACACCGCCCCGCGGGCTGTACACCACGATCACCTTTCCGTGATGCGCGTGGGACACGGCCGCTCCGCCCCCGGCCGGAGCGCCGGGAGCCTGTACGACCGGCATCACCATCGGCTGGGCCAGCGCCCGCTGGCCCACCTTGCGGATAGTGGCGACCAGTTCGTCCGCGGAGGGGGGTTTGGGCAGGAAGTCGCGAGCACCCGCCAGCATCGCCCTCCGCATGTAGTCGGGCTCGTTCTGGACGGACAATATGACGATCTGCGTGTTGGGAAGCTCTTTCAACATCGCTTCCGTCGCCGATATGCCGTCCATATCGGGCATGTTGATGTCCATGATCACAACATGCGGCTGGGATTCGCGGGCCAGGGTGAGGGCTTCCTTGCCGGTCCGAGCGCCACCCACGACTTCCATATCCCGCTCGAATTGGAGCAGGCGCCGGATATTGTCGCGTGTCTCGGCGATATCGTCGACGATCAGAACCCGGATTTTATCTGCCACCGGCTTCCTACCTTACTTCGACCGGAACGTCGTTGCCCAGAACGGGGAGGTACGGCATGTCGATCCGCGGCACCGTTCCGTAGGACAGATTGGGCGGCAGGTCGATTTTAAAATCGTCCATCAAACGCTTAAGATCCATCGACGGCACGCTGAACACCGCGGTGTCGCCGGCGGACCGCAGCGCATAGGTGAGGTCCGCATGCAGACGGATAATGAAGCTGATCGCCAGCGCCTCCTCGGGAGTCACCTCGATAATGAGGATGTCCGGAGCGGCGGTTGGAACCGTTGCCGCTGGTGCCTCGCCCGGAAGCGGGGTCGTGACGGCGACCGTCGCCGTACTGATCGTGCCCACGTTCAGCACGCGCGCATCCGATACCACAATGGCGCTCGCCAGCCGCGGCCGCTGCAGTTCTATGGGCGTGTAGTACGTGGCCAGCAGCACGTCGCTCAAGGGGGATTCTTTAAAGACCCGGCCGCCCCGCACTTCGAGGAAGGTGACTTTGCCTTCCACGTCGATTCCGACCAGGATCATGTTGTTCGGCAAATCGGTCTGGAAGCCCGCGTCGATATTTATGTACAGCAACGAGGCGATGATCATGATGTGATCCCCGTTGCCGATGGCGTACGCCACACCCGAAAGCCGGCTCATCGGCACCGCAATGGCCACCTTTCCGGGCTTGATCTTCAGCGCCGTGGCCGAAGCCTTGTCGGAAACCAGCGTGCCGCTCTCCACGACCTGCGAGGAGAAGACAGGTTCGCCGCGGCGAAGATCGATGCGCGCGCGCTTGCCCACCACCGCGGACATTTCCGTCATCAGGCCCGGCAGCGGCAAATCCCTCGGCCAGGGCCCCATGATGACGCTGTCGTTTGTGATTTCCGTTCCGGCAGGGACGTCCTGGGCGACGAAAACAATATTGTAGGTGCTGACTTCAGATGTCGGCGTCGCCTTTCCGGTTCCACCGGCAAGTCCGCCGAATTGGAATACGATGTAGATCACACCGGCGACCACAAATATGATCAGAGCCAGGATCAGGAACATCCTTCTTCGCATGAGGACCTCCCAGTGGAAATGGCACCGAATAGGACGCTATCATACTAATAATATGACAAAAGTCAAGGAGACGCGTAAAAAATAAGTGTATTTTTTTATTTGGATAATATTACTCTTAATATAAGTGGAGCCTCCAATAAAGAGGCTCCACAAGTAACTAACGAACGAACTTCCGCCAACTATATGCTGTTTACGATCTGGCTGAAGACGTTGCCAATGGCGGGACCAAGAACGGACAGGATGATGATGATTACGATTGCCACGAGGACGAGGATTAACGCGTACTCAACCAAGCCTTGGCCTTTCTTCTGCATTTTCTTGAACATCGGATTCACCTCCTTTCACTCGGTATAAATCCATCTGTTGCTATTATACCCATATTGGGTTGAGAATCAAATTGCGGATACATTGCCGCGATGTGAAGTCATGTGTAACGGCTTCTTTACCGGCTGGATTTCTCAAACTTTAGTCCTATGAAAACCGAGCATCGCCCCAATTAACCAAGGTTGCAGGTTTTCTGCAAGGGAATAGTGCGGGATCGGGGCGGTCTGATGTGTCTGAGCTTGCGCGAAGGGGCGAGGAGCTTAACTCCCGGGAGGGAATTCTCTTCCACGCGAGACCAGGGGAGGTTTTTTTGATCCCGGGTCTTCTCCGGCTTGTCCGGAAGGGATTATTCGGCGGCCGGGAGCTCAATCAAAATGTACGTCCCCTGCCCTGCTTGCGAGGCGTATTCATAGGTCCCGCCCAGCATTTCAATCCGTTCGCGCAGAGCGATCAGACCGTGCGGATCCTCTTCGCCGCCTTTTTCCTCAAGCAGCTTCCCGTCATGTTCGAGAATGGTTTTTACCTGGGCATCCCCCAGATCCACGGAGACCTTGATCTTGTTGGCCTCGGCATCTTCCCGCGCCAATCCGACCAATTGCTGGATCGCCCGGAATAGGACCACTTCAATATGGCTTGGCATCCGCCGTTCGGTTCCGGTGAAGGTGAACGTAATTTCCGTCTGCCCCTGATCTTTGGAGCTGTCCAGATACCGCCGCAGCGTGGGTACCAATCCCAGATCGTCCAGCATCATCGGCCGCAGGTCGAAGATGTAGTTCCGCACCCGCTGGAAGGCGGAATTGGCCGAAATCTTTAAGTTGGCCAGTTCTTCCTTGGCGCGGATCGGATCGATCTCGAACAGACGGGCGGCGATCTCCGCCTGGAGGATGAAGTTGGAGAGCACTTGCGCTGGCCCGTCGTGCATCTGGCGCGAGAGCCGTTTCCGCTCGTCTTCCTGCGCCTCCACCACACGGACTACTACCGATTTCGGCGCCGGCCCGGCGCTTGCCTCGGGCTGGTTGATGTGCAGGGTCTCATGAATTTTATCCAGGCACTTGCTGAATTGCTCGAATACCCCCTGCTGGGCCTGCAACCGTTCCAGCTGGCCGCTCATCGCAAACAGCCGCTGTTGCGCGTCCATCGAACTTTCGAATGCCTTGCGGATGTCTTCGCGCGGAACCGAGTCGAAGGAGGATTGAATCTGTTTCCAGCGCATGGCCTCCGAGGCCTGGCGCACTTTCATTTTTTCCACTTCGCTCCGGCTTTGATCGATGAGCGATCGGAGTTCCTTGGTCTGGGTTTTGATTTCCTCCAGCTGGGATCCGACAAAAGGCAGCAGGTCCTCTACGGACAGCGTCTCTTTTTCCAAATCCGCGGGAGTCTTCGTTGGGGGAGCGTTCGTCATAGGAGTACCCGGTTAATCCTCTTTAGGCGTCGTCAGCGAGGAGGGTTCCGTGGTTTCGTTCCCATCCGGAAGGCGGATCCAGCCGTGTTTCAACGCGTACACAACGGCCTGAGTCCGGTCACTGGCGCCGATCTTGCGCAGCAGGGATGTGAGATGGTTCTTTACGGTCTGTTCGCTGATCCCCAGTAGATACCCGATCTGCTTGTTGGTCAACCCGCGCGCGACGAGGTTTAATATCTCCGATTCCCGCTGCGTCAGCGGGGCGAACAGATCCCCGGACGTGGATTCCGATTTTAGGCCGGCCATTTGTTCGTCCAGCCAGGCCTGTTTCTCCTTGGCATCCATGATCTGGCCTTCATAGACCCATCGGCCGGAAGCCACGACGCGGATGATTTCCGCCAATTGCTCGTGTTCAATATCCTTGGAACAATACGCATGAGCCCCCGCCCGGAAGGCATGCAGCGGCTGTTCGGAATCCGTGTAGCCGGTCAGAAGCACGATGCGCGTATCCGGTATTTCCGATCCGACCCGGCGCGCAACCTGCAGCCCGTTTTCATCTGGCAGGTTGACATCGAGGATCGCCACATCCGGATGCGTGTTCCGGATGAGATCCATTCCGTCGTGCCCGTTCCCGGCTTCACCGACGATTGTCAAATCCGGAAACGACGTGATCGCCTTCTTCACGCCTTCCCGGTACAAAGGATGGTCGTCGACAAGCACAATTCGTATTTCGGTCATTCGATTCCTCGGAAATAGTATAGCATTACCGGTTTTCCTTGGCAAACCAAATGGGAAAATTCCGGCCGGCTTCGTTAGCGCAGGCAGCCGTTGCCGGCCTCGTACAGCATGGTCCGGCTGCCCGATTCGTCCGGTGGAAGCCCATCCCGGAATCCCGGAATGGAGGTGCACCCGCTTAGTTCCCCGGGATAAAAATCCGGCATGGTCATGAGCAGATCGGCGTCCGTTCGGCGAAGGTATTCTCCCAATGGAACCTCTCCGGAGAGCAGTCCCAAAGCGGCCAGATCGGTCACACCCCCCAGGTCGATGATCCGCCGTTCGCCGAAAAATCCAAGCGCGCCGATGTCGTGCGCGGCCACCACCGTGTCCGGCGGGGTGTTGTCGCGGATCCATTCCGCCGCCGAGACCATTTCCGACTCGATAATGCCGACGTCACGGGTGAATTGGACGGCGCCGGTCCAGACAAATATGGCGGTCAGGAGCAGTGCGCTCGTCCACAACGCGCGCGTGGCGACCCGGAAGACGGCCTTCGAATTCCATCCCGCGCGCAACCGGAAAAAACCGTACACGCCGTACCCCGTCAGGACGGGAAGGATGGGGATGAAGTAGCGGCCGTGCTGGTATGTGGCGGGCAATTGGATGGCATACAGCGTAAGGTGGGCCAGCGCCCATAGGAACGGGAGCACCCGGATCCATTTGCGGTCTCGGATTGCCGGCATAAGGCCGGCCGGGATGAAAAGCATCAGCACCGCGAATGGCCCGGCCATGAGCGGCCACCACGGTTGCAGCAACCGCGTGACCAGACCGGTTGAAGTCAACCCGGCATATTCCGTTGTTTTCACAAAAAAAGTGTTCGGCAGCAGATGACCGTTGAGCCGGCAGGTAAACGCCGCATACAGCAGAACGGGTAAGACCAATCCGAGAAGAAATCCCGCGAAACCCGCAGCGGTCATTTTCCGTCGCTGGATGGTCACCGCCAGGACGGCCATCCCGGAAAGCAAAACAGCCTCCGGCCGGATCCAGATGCCCGCTCCGGCGATTAACCCGAGGCCGATGACCGCGGGAAGCCCCAGGACCTTCTCTTCCCCATCGGATCCGAATGGGAAAATCAGGAAGAACACCAATGCCGCCCAAGCGCAAAAAAGAATGGTCTCCATTCCCGAGAGTGCGGCCCAGATTAAATGCCATTCGCCCAGGCAGAAAAAGAGCGCAAACCGGGATGCCACCCGGTCTGCTTTCCGGATCCAGAGCATGATCAATACGGCGTGTCCAAGGAACAGCAGGATACCCGCCCCGTGACTCCAGGTGGTGGACGGAATCCCCAGCCAGAAAGCAGGGATTTGCATCATCGTCCACATGGGCGATGTGGAACCGGCCGATTGCGGACCGCCGGCGTAGGTCCATCCCAAGCCTCCCGCAAGCGACCTGGCGTATGTTTGGTGAATCCAGGCGTCGTCCAGCGGGAATCCCGAGAGGCCGCTGCCGCGTTCCATCAGGAGAAACACCAACGGACCGGCCAACCCGAGCAGTACCCAGCCGGCCGTTACCAGATATTTTTTCATGGACCTTTTTCCGCTGCCGAAGGGAGTACTTCGTACCAGAGATACACCATCCCTTCATATTCATCTGAATATACCTTTTTCAGGCGCGGGTGTGTGGCCTCACCCGTATACAGGGAACGCAGTCCTTCCGGGATGTTGGAATCCAGGATCACGTATCGAACGTCATAACGGTCGGCCGCCGCCAGCAGCATGGCGGGGTCGCCGGCCGGGATGGGCACGGTCTGGAAGCCGGTTTGGATGTGGAAGCACGTCGTGTTGTTCACCATGAAGCGGGTGGATTCGGGTAATCCGGTCCCGAGCCGCAATAGTCCACGCTCGTATTCCCCGTTCAGCTTGGACCAATATGCGGCGGCGGGGTCTGGTCCCACCACCCGGTGGATAAAGATCGCCGCGCTTGCCGAAAACGCGAGGATCGCAAATCCGGCGCCGAGAACGGTTTTCGCGCTGTCGGATTCCCATTGGCGCCAGCGGCTCAACCGTGCGACCAGGTCTTCCAGTCCGGCGGATGCGGCGATCGCCGCCGTGCCAAGGAGTGCGGCTCCCGAATGCAGAAATCCGCCGCGCGATCCCTGAAAAGGATAGATCAGCGTCATCAGGAAAAAGATCATCGAAAAATACAACAGCGCCGCCTGGACGGCGGGCTCCCGTCGAAGCATCGCTATCCCCCATCCGACCAGCGGAAACAGAAAAACCAGTCCCAGGACGAAAATGGTGGTCATCAGATTATCCTGGAGAGCCGTCCAGCGGGCCTGTAGAATGCCGTTGAGACCGCTGGAAAAAAACCGTTCCACGGTTATCACGGAAGACGGAAATTGGAACAGGTCGTTGTATTCCACCAGCCAGGCGGCTTTTTCCGCGCCGGGCGGGAATGGGCTTCCCCAGACCGCCAGGTTGCGGGCATACCAGGTCCCGCTCGCAAGCAGGTACCCCGCTCCGAGCGCCAGCAGACGCTGCAGCCTTCCGGATAGGTTCAGGTTTTTTTCAACCACAACGAGAAATCCGGCAAGAACCAGAAACAGTATCCCATCGGCCCGGGTTAAATGCGCCAGACCGCATAACACGCCGATCCACAATGCATTCACCCGCTGAAATTCACCCGCCAGCCGCGGGGATAAAAATATAATCAACCCTCCGACCCAGGCGAAAATCAGAAAACTCTCCGTGTTCAGCCAAAAAACCGCGTAGAAACCGGAGGCGATCGACAGGAATCCCGCGAGGATGGCGGTGCGAAAAGAACCGGTGATCCGTCTTCCGGCCAGGAAAACCAGAAACGGAAAGCCGGTCGCAAGCAGGATCAGGGGCAGCTGCGCTTGCCGGAAGCCCTCCCCCGCCAGAAACATTCCCGCCGCCGCCAGGAGAGAGGGGAGCGGCATCCAATACATATTTGCGGGATGGGGAATGGAGGCCGACTCATCAAGATAATTCCAGAGGAAGAATTCATTCCCGCCCTGCCCGCGGACCAAATTCAATCCGCCGCCGTAGTAATAGCACGCATCCACAACGCCGGGTTGGGGGATGAAATACGCCTGTGCGAGGGAGGCCGTCAGCGCGGCGACAAAGAGCAGAGCGAGGAGCGCGGTGTGGCGGGAGCGTTCGGAGCCGGATCGGTTCATCATGTCGGATTGGGATCAGGAACCGGGATGGAGAAGAATGACCGCTTGGGAATCCTCGTAGTAGACCGTCCACCCCTCCGCCTGCAACGCATTCAGGATCGGCATCGAAGGCTCCACAAACACCACGCGGATTTGCCACCGCTCCAGGATTTCACTCCATCCCTCCTGACCCCGGACCACGATCAGGTATTGGTCCAGGATTTCGTCGGTGTATAAATCGGTGCGGCCGTCCACAAAAACCGGAGATTGCGGCAGCATCCACAGCAGGTAGGAACCGAAGTTATACGAATTAAAGAGCCCGCCAGGGACCGGATGCGCGGCCAGATGCTCGACGGCCGCGACGGGCATCTGGCGCCGCACAGCCGCCTGGAGGGAATCTGGAGAGAGGCCGGCGATGCCATAGATCAGCGCTGCCGCCGCAAGCACGGTTACCGCCCCGGTATGGACGGCGGATTGAACCCGAGTCACGGGATGATCCGGGTTCCAATCCGGCAGGAGCTTTTCCAGCAAGGGTTGTCCGTAGCGCAGGATGATGGCTGGCGCGACGATGGACAGTAGATTGGTGTTACGCCAGGCCAGGAAGCCCATGTACCCGACGATTGCAAGAAAGAAAAAATCGTCTGCTTCCAATTTCTTCGGAGAGAATGCGATCACGGTCCAGGTGAACATAAACAAAATCAGGAACAACTGGGCTTCGACATAGTGGAAGTCCGGCGCCTGCCACTCCTGGATGAAATTTTGCAGGAATCGGATCGACACTGTCTGGAACGGGTAGGCCAGAACGGCCGGCCCGCGCGGGTTGAGCGCGGCGGCCGCCAGGCAAGAAAGCAGAATTCCTCCCAGCCACAGCAGCCGGCGGCCGGCCTCGGGGCGGGATTCGCGCCGGGCAAGAAAAGCAACCCCCTGCCCGGCGAATGCGATCCCAATCAGGATGAAACCGACCGCGAATCCGGGATGCATATTCACCCAGAGCGCCATGATTAGCGGGAGAATCCAGAGCGCGTTCTTGTTCCCCCACAGGAATTTGCTCAGGATCAGGAAGCAGGCGGCGCTGAAGAGGAGAGTGAACAGTTGCGGACGGGCGCTCCAGTAGATTTCCGACGCCCCCGCGGAAAACACCAGGACCAATGCCACCGCGAATCCATTTCCTTCCATGCTGAAGAACACCAGTACGAAGGAGAGCAGAATGACAGCGGCAAACATCAGGTTCAGCGCGGCCAATCCCCCCGCGGCATAAGCCTGCACCATAATAATTTGCGACAGCCAGCCCGGGTAATACCAGGGGACTCCGCCGCGGGTCAGCGAAAACCGGTCGACCTCCGGCAATTCCTGGTGCTCCACTATCCATTGGCCGGTCCGCAGATGCCACCAGGTGTCGCTGTCGATCATCGGCCGCACGGCCATGATGAAGATGCCGATAAATGCGAGGGCGATCACCAGGCGGCGGATGGTCACCAGTTCCTCAATTCAACGGATGCCGGGGAAAAACAATCGGACGTCGCGGGAAGACGGATTGGGCGGCGGCGCGGCTACATCCTGCGCAGGGCTTCCGCATAAGCTCGGTAAGCGTCTTGAAGGCGGCCGGCGCGGCTGCAGGCGTCCCCGAGGAGATTCCACAGCTGCGGAGAAGCAGGATCCTGCTCCAGATAGGTCGTCAGATCGCCGGCGACTACCTCCGCGCTGGATGGATCGTCGATGACCTGCTGATACGCCTCGGTTGCTTTTTGCAGGTCGGTTTCCAGATACACCCGCGCCTCCCGGATAAGCACCTCGGTTTCGACGTCGGTCAGCTTGCGGGCTTTCTTGCGGGAAGGTTTCTTCGCAGGCTTCTCCGGTTTTGCGGCCGGGGCTGATGCCGGGACCGGCGCAACCGGCACCCATGTGCCGGGTTCCGCCGAAGGGGATGGCGGCGGTTCGTCCACCGGTATGGCTCTTTGCCGAATAACGGGCGCCGGGGGTTCCACCGGGGCCGGGACTGCCGGGACGGCGGGCTGCGGCGCGGGAACGGGAGGCGCAGGTTTGGCATACGCCGGGGATGAAACCGGCGTGACGGTTCCCGGCCGAAGTCCTCCGGTTTGCTTTTTGGGGATCGGGGGAACTTCCGCGACGGCGCTTCCCAATGCTTTTTGCAGCCATTCGGGCGGAGGCACGAAGGCGCCCTCTTCGTCATCCTCGGCCGGGACCGGAGCTGAGGCTTGGGTCACGGGTGCAATTGGCGGATTGCTGATCACAACTTCGGGCGGTTTTGATGCAGGCGGCGTTTCCCGCTTCGGTAAGACCGGCGCCGGTGCTTCGGCGGCAGGTTGCACCGGCGGTGCGGCCTGAACCGGAATCCGGCTCGGTGTGGTGTTTTCCTCCGCTTGGATCCCTGCAAGGGGGGCTGCAGCAGCGGGTGCGGGCGGTGCGGAGGCCGCCTGCTCCTCAGGCGCGGGCACGGCACTTCGTGAAACCGAGGAGAAGGAGGCCGTCACCTTTCGCAGAGATCCGGTCTCTCGTTTATCCATCCATCGAACAACCGTGTCAGACCCGCCCGGTTTCTGCGAATCCAACCAGGTCGGCAACTGCGTGCCGCTGCTTCCCGGTTTGCCGGTCGGCGGCGGAGTGGAAGGCTTGACCCCGGCTTTCAGAGCCGACTCATCGAGGGAGCTCAAAGTGGAAGTCTTTAAACGGCGGTCCAGCCAGCGCGCAACCGTGTCGCTGCCGGTCGGTTTTAAGGCGCCCGGTGTTTCCGAGGCTCCTCCGGCCGATCCGCTCGAGGAGAGCCCGGTTGCCGGACGGGTGGCATCGACCGGCGCGGGTGGAATGGGTTGACTGGCGGCTTTATCCCAATCCACAACCGGAGCCGGCGTTGCACCGGGAGTCGCCGGTTTCAGCCAATCGGGAAGCGGTCCGGCGGTTTGGGCGGGTGCGGGTGCGGCGGCGGCAGCGTCCGCCGGTTTTCCCTGAATCTGGGACACAAGCCAATCGGGAAGATCAACCCCATCGCTTGCGGTCGGCGTGACATGCGTCGGGCCCGGCTCGGATGTGAATAGGTCAGAAGCCTTGATTGGCGGTTGCGCGGGTTCGGTTCTTTCCGGTGGAGGCGCGGGTGAAGCAGTCCTTTCCTGCATCGGCGGCGTTTGCGCAGGTCCACCCTTAAGCCAATCCGGAAGTTCGCTTATGGGAAGTGAATCCGCTGGGGACTCGGCGGCCGCCTCAATCGCCGGCGGAGCAACCTGTGCCGGTTCGGCAGCAGGCGGCGGGACTGCTTTAAGCCAATCCGGGAGCTCGACCACCGGTGCCGGTTCGGCTTCTCTCGAAAACGGCACATCCGGCGTGGATGCGATCCCAGCCGGTGGAGGCACAGCCATAGATGGCGCCCCTTCCACGGCCTCCGGAGATGCGAGTCCGGCGGGAGGATTCAACCAGTCGGGAAGGGTGACTGCAGGCGCTGCTTCCACGGAGCGTGCTTCCACTTCCGCTGCGGCTTCGGTTGGAGGATTCCTCAAATCGGGTTTGTTCGATTCCGGAACGGATTCCGCAGCCGCCGCCAAGGGCGCAGCCGGCGCGGTCTCCGGCGGCTTCATCCAATCCGGTACAGCCCCTTCCGGAACGGCCGGCGATTCCTCCGCCAGGGGTGAGGTGCTCTTTTTCCCTCCGAGGACAGGCTCGGAGGATGGAAAAGAAATCGGCGCTTCGTTTTGATCCGGTTTCATCCATTCCGGCAGATCCTCGATCGGCGCGGACGGAGGAGACGGCTGCACGGATCCGGCGCTCGCGGACGGAGGAGATTCGGTCCGCATCCATTCGGGAACGAGCTCGACCGGTTTGGATGCGGGGTCGGCACTCGATTGCAGCCAGCTGGGCATGCTTTCCGCGGGTTGGGCGTCCGGAGACGATTCCGCCGGACCCGCACCCTTCATCCATTCCGGTATGGCATCCGCGCCCGGCGCGGGGGCCGGAGACTGCTTCAACCATTCCGGTTCCGGGCTGATATCGGCGCTGGTGGGTTGCGATGAACTCAGCCAATCGGGGATATTGTTTGGTTCCACGCCCAAGGGAGACGTTTTCGTCTCGGGTCTGGTCCATTCCGGCAGGGACGAAGAAGGCAGCGCTTCCACCGAAGGCGGAGGAGGAGCGGAAAGCCAATCCGGTATATCGGAAATTTTTTCCTTGGGCTTGTCGGGCGGTAGGGACGATGTTTTGATCCAGTCCGGTAGCGCGCTTCCGGTTGTCGGCGACGCTGCCGGCGCGGATGGGCCAGGCATTTCCGCCGCGGGTTGTTGGAAAGGAATCGCGGCCGCCGCGGACAGCCAATCCGGAAGCGAGCCGGAGGATTTTTCCGCAACAGGCGGTTCGGCCGGCATCGCCTGAGCCTGGATCCAATCCGGAAGCTCGCCCGTCGAGGTCCGCGGGATCGGTTCCGCAGCGGAGGGGGGAGGCGGTTCGGCGGGTGTTCCGAAGATCGATCCCCCCGCCGAGGGTTGATTGACCGCGGCTGCGGCTTCATTAAGCCAGGCGGGAATATCTCCGGTGGGCGCGGCCGGTGCGGCGGGCTGCGCCGCCGGCGGGAATGCATCCGCCGGCTGAGAGGCGGTAGACAGCCAATCCGGAATGGCTGGACCCTTTTGCGGCTCTTCTATCTTCAGCCCCAGCGAGGACGCCCAGGAAGGCTGCTTGGTCCGTACGGTCTTTTCCTGCCCCTCGTATTCCAGCCGGGAAAGCGAAACAGTCTGCCCCGGGAGCTCCGCGATCCGTTTTTCCTTTTTCAGAACTTCCAGATCGATATGCGGATCCAGCGATTCGATCCTTTGGAAAAGCTTTTCCGCGTCTTCATGCTTGTTCGAAGCCAGCAGAGCCATGCCCATGACGCGGTTGGCTTCCAGACAGTACGGCAACTTTTGCAGGATGGCCGTGCAAATATCGGCGGATTCCTGGACGGCGCCGGAATCGAACAGCGCAGACGCCAGCAGAACCTGCAAATCCGGCCTGTCCGGATCCTCGGTCAGGGCGCTTCGGATTTCCGCGATGGCCTGCCCATACAAGCCGCCCTTGATGTACATCCGCGCCAGGGCGGACCGCGTCAGACGTAGTTTTGGGGGTTCCACGCCATCCCGCCGGCCTCGCAACCGGCGTACTTCCTGCTGAACCGTGGGGTTCGAGGGATTGACCTCGTACGCCCGCTCCATATGCCAGATGGCCATGTCCAGGTTGCTTTCATCCTCGCGGACGATGGCCATCGCCACGTGCGAAAGCCAATCCTCGGGAATGGCGGAAAGCACCCGCTGGAACACGTCCGCGGCGTCGCCGTGGCGTCCCTGCTCGAGAAAGGCTTTTCCGAGCAGACGGTACGTTTCGATGTGTCGGGGAAAGGTCTCCAGGACATGCTGGCAGTGCGCAATCGCCTCATCGAAATGCCCGTGATCGATGAGGTCCTTGATCTCCTGGTTGTATGCCCGTAATGCAATTTCCGTCATAGGTTATCCCACGCGATAAGTATGCACCATCTTTTGCGAAATCGCAACCCAAGCGGCGCCGGACGCCGTCCGTGTCGATGCATCCCCGCTCGCGGTTCCGCGCAACGCATCCGTCCCCGGCTCCGTCTGCCGCTCATGGATTGGTGTACACATCCACAATCGGTATGCCCGCGCGCTCCACCCGGAAGGCGGGCGCGCGGCTGGAGATCCATTGAAGGAGATCCGTCGGTTGGCTGGCCTCGTTGTGCAGGAAGGATTGCCGATGCTGGACAATGACGAAATCCGCCTCGGCGAATCCTTCCAGAGCCTGTGTGCCCAGAGTCTCGGGTCCGTAGATCGTCTCCAGCGGAGACAGGCCGGCCAACACCACATCCTTCCGGAGGATTCCCCGCATCTGGTAATACACGAGGACATCAATGGAAGACGGCAGCGCCCACACCGTATCTCCGGCCTCGGCGTTGGCGTTGATGTACAAAATCGCCTCGTAGTAGCTTTCGGACCAGTAGGTTGTTTCCAGCCCCAGACCGGCGGCGCCCGGCAGGCCGCCGACCGTCTCGGAATAATAGGAAAGCCAGTACGGAGCGTAGGCAACCATGCTTTGCACAGGGGGAATCCATACGGCGCACGCCGCCGCCACCGCCAGAAGCGGCGTGACGAACTTCGGTATCCGGAAACGCACGACCAGCGCGCCGACGGATTTGACGACCCATCCGAAGCCGGCTCCCGCCAGCACCGCCAGGAACGGGAAAGCCGGCATCAGCATCCGGTCGTTGTCGTAGATCTTGGTCTGCCCGGAAGCAACCGCCAGGAGGGGGATAAGCGCGCCCAGTATCATCAAGAAGCCGAAGGCGCGGTCGCGCCGGCGGAAGATCGAGCGCAGGATGCCGAGTACACAAAGAATGAGAATTCCAAGCGGGATGACCGCCGCCGCCATGACGAACGGAAAGTGCCATGGAAGATCCATGTAATTCTGCCCGAGGTAGAACTGCGGAATGGGCCAGCTGATGGCCACCTTGAGGAATGCTTTCAGCCGGTCGACGGTGTCGTAATACAGCCACGGCCACAACAGAAAGAAGACCGGCACCGCAAAGATCGTGGAGAGAACCAGCCGGATGAGGAGGTACCACCTTCTGCGGAACACCAAGGCCCAGAGCAGCAGGGTCGGCACGACGAGCACGGTGTTGATCCGGGTCGCCGCGGCCAGCCCGACGACGATCCCCAAACCCAGCGTGTAACGGAACCGTGCGCTTTCCTTGGTCCGCCAGAAAAAATACGTGACGATCATGATCATGCCTGCCGCGGGGACATCCAATGCCGCCAGATGGGCGTGGAAGAAGAAGCGCGGCATCGCCAGCAGCGCGGCGACGGAGGCGATCGCCGCCGCGCCGCCCAATTCGTCGCTGATCATGTGATACAGGAGCGCGGCCACAAGGCTGAAGAGCAGGATATTCCCCAGCCTGTGCGCCAGGAGGTCCCCGAGAAGGCTTCGTGTCAGCCCCCAGACCAGCCCGGAAAGGACTTTGTCCGCCGGCGGGTGTTCGATGTTGATGGCCCAGGATTGATCGATGATGCTGGGGTGCAGCACGCCGTGCGGGCCAAACACAAGCCGTTGGAACCAGCCGTTGTAGGATTCCGCCGCGGCGAAATACGTCGGCTCGTCCCAGGTCACGCCGATGGCAGAGGATGTGAATATCAGGAGCACGGCGGTCAGGATACCGACAACGATGGCGCGCTTGCCGGAGGAAAACAAACTTGGATTAATTGCCATGACACCCTTCCTTAAGGAAGATGAGAACATCCATCATTATAAGAAAATCGCTTGCCGGACACAAGAAATCCCGTGCTTTGCACCGGATCGCCCCCGTGGATGGTTACGGAGGAAGCCGTGGAGCATGGTTCCGCCGCCGGGCAGCGGATCGGAAGCGTATCGTCGTCCCGGGCGGCCCGGGTCCCCCCGCACCGGTTGGCCATTGAAAAAACCGGCGGGAGTGCATCCCGCCGGTTGAATATCCGATTCCTGTTTTTTAAGGCGAATCAGGGAAAGGCCGTGGCCGATTAGCGGATGCACGCCTAGAGTTCGACAAAATACGACTGCGCCGCGCGGTCGATCAGGTCCTTGGTCATGGTGGGTTCGCTTCCCATATACCGCCCGATGTCGAGAATCTGGTCGCACAGGTCGCGCGGATGCGAAGCGCGCGGTTTGCGGTTGGTTTTGATGTAAAACTCCTGAATCAGGTACGCCAGCGCCTGTTCGTTGTACGTGACATGTTTCGATTCGGCCACGCGTTTGAAGATTTCGCGGTACTCGTCGAAGGTGGGGTCCACGACTTCGATCTTGTGCCGTAGGCGGCGCAGGAACGCTTCGTCGACGAGGTCCTTGGGCGGCAGGTTGGTCGAGAAGACTACCATCACGTCAAACGGTATCTCGATTTTTTGTCCGGTATGCAAGGTCAGGTAATCGATCCGGTTTTCGAGCGGCACGATCCACCGGTTGAGGAGATCCCGCGGGCGGACCTGCTGGCGGCCGAAATCGTCGATCAGCAGAATTCCGCCGTTGGCTTTCACCTGGAACGGCGCCTCGTAATACTTCTGCACGTCGTTGAACACCAGGTCCAGTCCGGCCAGGGTCAGTTCGCCGCCGACCATGATGAACGGCCTGCGGATCCGCACCCAGCGCGGATCCCGCTTGCCGGCGCTCCGCTGAATGGAGCTTACCGCCTGGCTGGTGGAAGCGTCGTCCTCGGGAACGAGTTGGTGGTTGACCGAATCGTACAACTTGACGACGTGGCCTTCCACATCCAGCGCGTAGGGGATGTACATCTCTTCCTGAAGGATCAGGTCGCCGATCGCCCGGGCGATGGTGGTCTTGCCGTTGCCGGGAGGGCCGTAGAGGAAAATGGATGTGCCGGAGTTGACCGCCGGGCCGATTCGGGAAAAGGTTGTCTCGGACAGGGTCAGGGTCTGCAGGCATTGGTGCATCACCCGCGAATTCACGGCCGGCCGCGAGCGGGCCTGCTTGCGGATCGCCGCGTTGTAATCCGCAAGCGGAACAGGCGCGGCGCCCGCATACTGGCTGCGCTCCAGCGCTTCGCGCGCCCGAATCATCCCCTGGCTGGTAATGGCGTACTGGTAAGCCCCGTCCCCGATTCCGGTTTGGGATTTCACCTCGATTAATTTGTCGCGCTTGAGAGACTCGACAATCTGGTCGACGATCCCGGTAAAGGGAAGCGCCATCAGGTCAGCCACGCGGAAGCCGGTGATATAGCCGCGGAAATAGAAAATCTTCAGCGCTAGGTCCTGCAGCCAAAGCGAGGAGAGGCCGGTATCTTCGACGCGGGTGATGACGGTCGGTGTGAAGCGGGGGCCCGTTTCGACGGATCGTGCGACGGTTACGGGATTGGCCAAATGACACCTCCGAAAACAGGGGGCCGGGGATAAGAAATCCTGTTCCCGGTAAATTATAGCACGGGGCTTCCGGGTTGCCCAACAACCATAGAACCGGTATACTCCCGCCGATGAAACTCAGTGTCGTCATTCCCGTTTTTAACGAAAAAAACACCATTGCGGAAATCCTGCGACGGGTGAAAGCCACCGGCCGAGCGGACGAGATCATTCTCATCGACGACGGCTCGACCGACGGAACCCGCGAATTGCTCCGCGCCCTGGCTTCCCCGCCCGAGGTTACGGTGGTGTTCCACGAAAAGAACCTGGGCAAGGGAGCGGCGCTGCGGACCGGTTTCCAGCGCGCCGGCGGGGATGTGATCCTGGTGCAGGACGCGGACCTGGAATACAACCCGGCCGAGTACCCCGCCCTGTTGGAGCCGATTGAATGCGGGCAGGCGGACGTGGTGTATGGGTCGCGATTCCTGGGCTCCAAACACCGGGTGACGATGTTCTGGCACATGGTGGCCAACCAGCTTCTGACCTTTGCCACCAATATTCTTTATAACAGCATCCTGTCGGATATGGAAACCGGGTACAAGGTTTTCCGGGCGGACCTTCTGAAGAGCATCTCGCTGCGCGCGAACCGATTCGATTTCGAACCCGAAATCACCGCCAAGATTCTTAAGCGGAAGGCCCGCGTGTTCGAGATACCGATTTCGTTTAATCCGAGGGAATATGACGAGGGGAAGAAAATCGGGCTGGCGGATGCGTTCGCCGCGGTCTGGGCACTTCTAAAATACCGCATTATGGATTGAATTCTTGGCTGTGCCCGAGTGCCCGCAGCGGGCATCCATTGGCTATCGCACTCCGATATCCCCCTGCATATCGATCACGCGCATCTGCATTTGTTTTCCGTAGTAATCGTTCTCCTCAAGCGAGAAGGCGACATCCACCGTTTCCGAAAGCGATTTTTCCAGATGCCCGAAACCGAAGGCGATGGCGTCGATGTTGGCGCGCCCGTCGCTCAGGGTAAGTTTCAGATGCGAACTATCCTTGCCGACGCAGCGCTTGGCGCGGATGTGCGCGCCGCGGGTGAAAAAGACCGGGGCCGGATTTCCCTGTCCGCAGGGTTCGAGGCGGGTGATCCAGCCGTGTAGATCCCAGGTGAGGTCTGAAATCCGCACCTCGGAATCCACGGGAAGCACGGGGCGCAGCGATCGGCCGCGCAGTGCTTCTCCGGCCAGCCCTGCCAGCCGTTCCCGCAACTCCGGCAGCCTTGACGCGGCAAGTGAAAAACCGGCGGCGGCCGCATGACCGCCGTACCGATCCAGCAAATCGCGGCAGGAATCCAGAGCCTCGGTGATGTGAAACCCCGGAACGCTGCGGACCGACCCGCGCGCCTTATCTCCTTCGATCGTGACCACCGCCACCGGGCGGTAATATTCCTCCATCAGTTTCGAAGCCGCCAGGCCGATGATGCCCGCGTGGAACCCCTCCTTCCCCACCATGATGAAGAACGGCGGAGAATCCGGGTCCCAATCCGCAGCCTGCGCATTCAGATTGCGCGCCGCAAGGACGGTTGACCGGGTGAGGGATTGTCTTTCCCGGTTCTGAGACTCCAGCCGCAGGGCGAGGGTGTCCGCCTCCGCCGGATCCCGGGCGAGCAGCAGATTCAATGAGGTGTCGGCTGTGTCCAGCCGTCCGGATGCGTTAAGGCGCGGGCCGAGAACGAATCCGATCGCCTGGGCGTTGATTTTTCCGCGCGTCAGGCCGGCGACTTCCAATAATCGCCGCAATCCGGGACGCAGTGGGAAGTGCTCGGGATCATTCAGCGCGTTCAATCCCCCCTGCACCAACACCCGGTTCTCACCGGTCAGCGGGACGATGTCCGCCACCGTGCCGAGGGCGACCAGATCCAGATAGCGCTCCGAAGGCATACGCTCGGTTTCGCCCATCCGCTGGATCAGCGCCTGGACGAGCCGGAAAGCCACCCCCACGCCGGCAAGGTTCTTTTCCGGGTAGATGCAGCCGCTTCGTTTCGGGTTAAGAAAGGCATAAGCGGGCGGTTCTTCCGCGCCCGGGGCATGATGATCGGTGATGATCAGATCCAGGCGGGTATCCCTTGCGAATGCCGCCTCTTCCACCGAACGCGCGCCGCAATCGACCGTAACGACCACCTTGGCGCCCTGCGCCGCCAATCCTTCCAGCGCCGGCCGGTTCAACCCGTAGCCTTCCTCAAACCGGCTGGGGATATAGGCCGAGACGTCCGCGTCGATCGATCCGAGGAAATCCACCAACATGGCGGTGGCGGTCACCCCGTCGGTGTCGTAATCCCCGTAGACGACGATCGGCTCGCCCGAGCGGACCGCCCGCAGGATGCGTTCCACCGCCTTCGACATATCCGCGAAGAGAAACGGATCCGCGAGCGGGATCGCATCCGATGCGAAGAAAATGCGCGCCGCATCCGCGTCGGATATCCCGCGATGATACAACGCGCGCACGATTGGTTTGGGAAGCGAGGCCAGGTTTCGGAAAACGGACTCATCCGGTTCCGGCGGCAATTCCCATTTTTTTCTGATCGGCTTCATGCCAGAAGACTCCCCCGGAGGCAGACCCCGAGCGCTCCGGAATTACCGCGCGGGATCATGTTTCTCCGAAATACCGGCGGACCGCAACATCGTTATACAAAATCAGCGCCGCCACGCCGACGATCAGCGCCGGCAGATTGCCGAACAATGTGTCGATGATTTCCATGATGGCGATGTGGTAGGCGGGTTTCAAATTCGGGGAGGCTGGGTTCCCTAGAAGCTTGGCGGCATACACGATTTCAAGGATTCCCAGCGCCAGCGGGTAAATCCCCAGCGGAAGGCAAATGCAGCCGATGAGGAAGGTGCCAACCCCGAAAACAGCGATCGCGATGAATATGCCGACGCTCCAGAAGAGGTTGAGAATCCCGCTGACCAAGGTCATGACCGCAACGGCAATAAGGCGGTCCGGTTTTTGCGATGGAACTGCGAGGGCCATGGATGTTTCTCCATCATGGGTTCGCCGTCGACCCGCGCGCGGATATCGGCGGGGTCCGGTCTGGATATGGAAAGGATGGGTTGTCGGGAAGTGCCCGGCGGCGCATCAGAATCCCCCTGAGGTCCGGAAGAAGGTAAGATAAAAACCCGCGGATGCGGGCTTTTATCTTACCTTCTTTGGAATTGGCGCGATAGGCTTACGCCCAGCCCTGGTCTTTGCAGAACTTGGTGATGAGCGGGATTTCCACATACTTCCCATTGTAAGCCTGGAATCCCCAGTAGACGCCGACGGCCCAGATCAGGATGGACGGCAGGCCGATGCAGAAGAAGAGCACGGTGCTCAGGATCGTGCCGCCAACGATGTTGACGATGCCCCAGACCAATGCCTGCGCGTTGTGCGCTTTGAGGAATGGGCGGTTCTTTTTATCTTCCATCAGAAGAATGATGATTGGAACAAGTGGGGTGAAAACGTATGCCAGCAACGCCCACAGTTTATCGTCGCTGGTCACTTCCGGTCCTGCCTGTCCTGCCATGTGTTCCTCCTTATGGGAATGCTCAAACTAGGGTTGGAGTATGATCGGTTTCAGATGTGCAGATTATAAAGGGATATGTCATCCAATGCAACAAGGAGTACAAGCGACGCGTCCGTGCGATGATAAAATTGGGATTATGCGCTCCATTTTCATGGGCTCCCCCGAGTTTGCGCTGGCGGCGCTGACGGCGCTGGCGGACTTGAGCGAAATCGTCGGCGTGGTCACCCAACCCGACCGGCCGGCGGGGAGAGGGCGGACGCTCGTCCCCCCTCCGGTGAAGATCCAAGCGGAAAAACTCGGGTTAGCCTGCATCCAGCCGGAGACGATGCGTTCGCCCGAAGTAATGGACCGGCTGCGTTCCTGGAATCCGGACGTGATCGTCGTGGCCGCCTTTGGAAAAATACTGCGGCCGGACGTGCTTTCCCTCCCGAAACTGGGCTGCCTCAACCTGCATGCGTCGCTGCTTCCGCGCCATCGCGGCGCCGCGCCGATCCCGGCCGCCATCCTGGCGGGAGACGCGGAAACCGGCATCACACTGATGAAAATGGATGAAGGGTTGGATACCGGGCCAATCCTGGCGCAGAAGAAGATTGCAATCCGCGCCGAAGACACGGCCGGGAGCCTCAGCCGAAACCTGGCCGACCTGGGAGCCGAAATCCTCCGGACGTTTTTCCCCGTATATATACGGGAAGGGCTGATCGCCGTCCCCCAGGATGAATCGCGCGCGACGTATGCTCCTCAACTCAGGAAGGAGCAGGGCTTGCTGGATTTTCAGGCAGCGTCAGAGCAGCTTTCAAGGAAAGTGCGCGCCTTTCAACCTTGGCCGGGGACCTTCGTTCTTTGGAAGGGACAGCCGCTCAAGATCCTGGAGGTTCAGCCGGAGGCTTATCAGGGCGGGCAGGCGCCGGGGACGGTTTTGGAACACGGCCGTTTTCCGGCGGTCCGGACCGCCGACGGGATAGCCGTCCTTCGAATCATTCAGCCGGCCGGGAAGCGCGCAATGCCGGGCGACGAATTTCTACGGGGTGCAAGGGATTTTATCGGCCAAGTACTGGCTTGAGAGAAGGAGAAAGCCAATATGGAAAAGAGGGCGTACCACGGCAACATCACACCACAGGATATCGGCCGGGCGATTGTGGCCGAGTTCGATCAGGGTAACATGCAGGCCCAGATGATCGGCGGCGATGAGCGGATCATCGTCCAGGTGGCAAGCCGTACTTTCCGGGAATCGGGCGGGCACACGGCGATGACGGTCATCCTGGAGAAAATCGAGGACGGCGTGATGGTCCAGCTTGGAGATCAGCAATGGTTCGGCGTCGCGGCGAGCATGGGCCAGACGGCGCTGACGGCCCTATCGGCGCTGAGAAATCCGCTCAGAATGCTGGGCCGGTTGGATGATCTGGCGCAGGATATCACATCGATCCAGCTTACGGAGTCCGTCTGGCGGACGATCCAGCGGACCGCGGAAGCCGCGGGGGCGGGGTATCAGATTTCCGAACGGCTGCGCCGGACGGAATGCGCCTACTGCGGCGTGGCGGCGCCGGTGGGAGAACCCACCTGCCCGGCCTGCGGCGGCCCGATGGGAGCCGCCCAACCCAAGGCCTGCCTCAAGTGCGGCTTTGTTCCACCCGCCGGAACACGCCAGTGCCCGAAATGCGGCGCCAAGATGACCGGTTAGGTCATTCCGAGGCGCCGAGGAATCGGCGACTCCCTTATAGTTAACCAACATGACTCCTTTCTCGTGTCATTCCGAGGTGCCGTTCTACGGCGCCGAGGAATCGGCTGATCATTTACCCAAGCCAGCTTAATCCCATCCATTTGCAACCGATTCCTCAGGGCTTTCAGCCCTTCGGAATGACGCCTCAAGGATGTCCCTTTTTGGTATAATCCTTATTGCAAATAATCGCATTAACAATCGGGACGGATTATGACCCACAACCTGTTGGATTACCCGGGGAAAATGCACGCCGGCGGATACCGCGTGACTCCGCAGCGCAAAGCCATTCTGGATGCGATCTGCGAAGCCGGCCGGCGCGTAACGGTCGAGGAAATCACGCTCCGCCTGCGGAAAAAATCCCCCACCCTCAACCGGGCCACGATCTACCGCAATCTGCTCTTCCTCCAGAGGATGCATCTGGTGAACGGCGCCGGGGATGGCAAGGACAAGCGGTTTGAAATCGCCAGCGTGGAGCCGCATCACCATCTGATCTGCCGTGAATGCGGTCGGGAAACCGGATTGGACCGAACCCGCGTCGAACGGCTGAAGCGCGCGATTCAAAAAGAAAGCCGCTTCACGATCGACGATGACCATTTGTGCTTTTTCGGAATTTGCCGCCGATGCGCATCCGGAGCAAACCGGAAATCCCAGGCGTCGGCGAAACAACGAACCGGGTGGAAACCCAGGAGGAAGCATGCTTCTTCATGATCTGAAATCCGTGTGGATGCGCCATCGCCCGCTTTGGATGGGCTTCGGGTTGACGGGGGTATGGCTGGCGACCACCGCAATGCATATCCCGGATGGATTTCTATCGCTGGTGGTGGCACTGATATTCTGGGCGCTGGCGATCCTTGCGATCGGATACGCGCTCAGCCGCGTGCGCGGTGAATTGAAAGAGCGGCAGGTGCCGATGATGGGCATCCTCGCGGCGGTGATCTTCGCCGGGCAAATGCTGAATTTCTCGGTCGCCGGCGGGACATCGGGTCATTTGCTGGGGGCCGCGCTCGCCGCGATCCTGATCGGGCCCTGGCCGGCGGTGTTGATCATGACCTGCGTGGTATCGGTGCAGGCGCTTATTTTCCAGGATGGGGGCCTGCTGGCGCTGGGCGCGAACCTGTTCAACATGGCGGTGGTCGGCGTGTTTGTCGCCTGGGGCATATACAGACTGATCCGGAAGATCACCCCGGATACGCGCTGGAGCAAACTGCTGGCGGGTTTCCTGGCCGCCTGGGCTTCGATTGAGATCGCATCCCTGGTCGCCGCCATCCAGCTGGCGCTCTCCGGCACTTCTCCGGCAAATGTCGCCATCCCGGCCATGGCAGGAATCCACGCGATCATCGGATTGGGCGAAGGGCTGATCACCATCGGCGCGCTGGCGTTCCTGATGGCAGTCCGTCCGGGGCTCCTCGACGACAAATCCGCTCCCGGGGAATCCCGCCTGGTGTGGATCGGCGGACTGGCCGCGGCGATCCTGCTGGCCGTCCTCTCCCCGCTCGCCTCCGCTCATCCGGATGGATTGGAATGGGTGGCCGAGCAAACCGGCTTTCTGGATGCCGCCCAGGGGCCGGCGTATGAAATTATCCCGGATTATGTATTGCCCGGGATATCCAACGAGGCGGCGGCCACCATCCTCGCCGGGGTTGTCGGCGTGGGGATTGTCCTGGCTGCCGCCTGGCTGGTGACGCGGATCCGGAAGAGCTCGGCGGCCGGGTGATGCCGGCTCCGCGGATCAAGTGTAAAATTCCGGTTCCATGCACGCGCATCCTTTCGATCCGTATGTCCCGACGGCCAGCCCGGTTCACGCGCTTGATCCACGGATAAAACTGGCGCTGGTGCTTTCGTTTCTGCTTGGCGTCGCCCTAACGCCGCATGGCGCCTGGGCGGCGCTGATTTTATTCTTTGCGAGCCTGATGGCGGCCGTTGTGCTGTCCGGAATATCCCCTTGGCGGATTTTGCGCCGCAGCCTGATCGGCCTTCCCTTCGCGCTGGCCGCGTTCCCGCTCCTGTTCACCACGGCGGGGGCCGAGTGGTTCTCCTTCCATGCCGGATCGTGGACGATCACCGCAACCGGCGAGGGGCTCCGGCGTTTTCTCTCCATCGCGCTCAAATCCTGGATCTCGGTCCAGGCGGCCCTGCTGCTCTCCGCGGCAACCCCCTTTCCCGATCTGCTCCTGGCGCTGCGCGCGTTCCGCGTCCCGCAGCTCCTGGTATCGGTGATCGGGTTGATGTGGCGCTATCTGTTCGTGCTGGCCGATGAAGCCATCCGCCTGATGCGGGCGCGGGATGCGCGCAGCGGGATCGAACCCGGCCGACGGCCCGGCGGAGGGGTGATCTGGCGCGCGCGAGTCGCCGGCGGCATGGCCGGCTCGCTCTTCGTCCGCGGGTTCGACCGCGCCGACCGGGTATACGCGGCGATGCTCGCCCGCGGCTACGACGGCGAGACCCGCGCCCTGCCCGCGCCGCCGGTCGCACCGGTCCAGTACGCCGTGCTCGCCGCGGGATGCGTCTGGCTTGCGCTTCTGATCCTGATCGGCATCCTGGTTCATTAAGGACGATCGCCATGCATCATACGATCGACGTCGAACATCTGAGTTTCCGGTATCCGAACCGCCCGGCCGTGTTGGACGACATATCCTTTCACATCGAAGCCGGAGAGCGCATCGCTCTGGTGGGGCCCAACGGCGCCGGCAAATCCACGCTGATGCTGCACCTTAATGGCATCCTCCGAGCGGAATCCGGTGTCATCCGGCTGTGCGGGATGGAACTCGGAGATGCCACGCTGCGCGCCGTCCGGAGGGCAGTCGGGCTTGTATTTCAGAATCCGGACGATCAGTTGTTTTCACCGACCGTGTTCGACGACGTCGCCTTCGGGCCGATCTACCAGGGCTGCTCTCCGGAGGAAATCCGGAACCGGGTCCGGAACGCGCTGGCCGCCGTCCATATGGAAACCTATATCCACCGCGTTTCGCACCACCTGAGCGTCGGGGAGAAAAAACGGATCGCCATCGCCACGGTCCTCTCGATGAATCCCGAGATCCTGGTGCTGGACGAACCAACGGCCGGGCTGGACCCGCAGGCGCGCCGGAATTTCATCCGCCTTCTGGCCGAGCTTAACCAAACGATGCTGGTGGCAACCCACGATCTGGCTTTTGTCAAAGAAACCTGCGCGCGCACGATAATTCTGGATTCCGGGCGCCTTGCGGCCGACGGTCCGACCGGGAAAATCCTGGCCGACGGCAATTTGCTTGCGCGGCACGGATTGCTGTCGGATTGAACGCCTTCGGTGCGGTATAATTTCCCTCCGACGTTTGACTATCCAATAAACGATCCCCAATTCCATTGGAGGTAAAGATGTCCGTAAGCCCGCAGCAGATTGTGGAGAAATATTATGGAGACGCCGCTTCCATCGGCAAGAACGGAACCCTTGCCGTGCGCGACACCGCCAAGGTCACGGCGCAGGCCGAGCCGCTTGCACGCGCGTCCGCATTCGGTTCGGAAGCCGATCGCAGCACCGCGCGCTGGCTGATATGGGAAACCGCGCTGGCGCTGGGGATTTTCCCTGCCTCGATCAACGACCTCTACCTGGCCCGCGGCAAGGGCGCAATCGAGAAATCCTTCACCGTCCCGGCGATGAACCTGCGGGTGATGTCGTTCGATTCCGCGCGGGCGGCCTTCCGCGCGGGGTTGAGCCGGCAGGTCGGCCCGTTGATTTACGAAATCGCGCGCTCGGAAATGACCTACACCGACCAGCGGCCGTCCGAATACACCTCGTCGATCCTCGCCGCAGCGATCGCCGAGGGCTGGAAGGGCCCGGTGTTCATCCAGGGAGATCATTTCCAGGTGTCGGCCAAGAAATACGCCGCCAATCCGCAGCCCGAGATCAAGGCCATCGAAGACCTGATCCGCGAAGCTGTCGGAGCGGGATTCTACAACATCGACATCGACACTTCGACCCTGGTGGACCTGAGCAAGCCCACGATCCGCGAACAGCAGGCGGTCAACAGCAAACTGTGCGCGGATTTCACCGCGTTCATCCGCTCGCACCAGCCCGCCGGCGTGCAGATCTCCATCGGCGGCGAGATCGGCGAAGTCGGCGGCCACAACAGCACGGAAGAGGAACTGCGCGCCTATCTGGACCTGTACGGCGAGGAATTGAAGCGCATGGACCCGAAGGCAATCGGCTTGAGCAAGATCAGCCTGCAGACCGGGACGTCGCACGGCGGCGTGGTTCTGCCCGACGGAACCATCGCCCAGGTGGCGGTCGATTTCGACACGCTCAAGAAGCTTTCGCTCATCTCGCGCAAGGATTACGGCCTGGGCGGCGCAGTCCAGCACGGGGCCTCCACGCTTCCGGACAGCGCCTTCTGCAAGTTCCCCGAGAACGAAACCTGCGAAGTGCACTTGGCGACGAATTTCCAGAACATCGCCTTCGAGAATGTTCCCCCCGACCTCCGCTCGGAGGTCGATGAATGGGTGAAAAAGAATTGCGCCGACGAGCGCAAGGAAAAGGACACCGAAGAGCAATTCCTCTATAAATCCCGGAAGAAGGCCGTCGGACCGTTCAAGAAGGCCTTTTGGGAAATGCCGGCGGCCAACCGCAAGGCGCTGAACGACGCCTGGGAGAAGAAATTCGGCTTCTTGTTCGATCAACTGCAGATGAACGGCACCCGCAGCGTGATGGAAAAGTTCGTCAAGCCGGTCGCCATTCACAAATCACCCGCCGATTTCGGCGCCGTGGGCGCGGAAGATGCCAGCGCCGTCAAGGACTTGGCGGATTAATTCCCGCTCCGGAAACCGATATGCAAAGCAGGCCGTTCCCAGGAACGGCCTGCTTTTTTTATCTGACCGCCGAACAGGCGGCGGTCGAATATTACCGCCAGAACAGATTGGTTATGTAAAAATAATCGCTGCGGCTCAGGATTTTCTGCGAATAGGCTGTCACGCCTTCGGTGTTTTCCGGATCCACCTGGTAAATACTCAATGCATATTGATTTTCGGAATTCTGTTCGGTCAGGAACAGAAGGACTTTGGATTCACGGGGCGACCAGACCAAACGGGGATTTTGCGACCCGCCGACCCCGGCCATTTCGCCGAGATCGGACAGGGTTCTGGTCGCGAGGTCGTATCCATAGGCCTGGAGCCGGAGCGATCGTTCATAATAGTCGCTGTACACGTCATACAAAATGAACAGCTCGTCGTTCTCCGGAGAGAAGGCGTATTCCCGTACTTCGGGATGGACCATGAATCCTTCCGCACCCGGGAAATGTATCCATTTACGGCTCGCGGCGCCCTGATCAACCGCTTCCAGAAGCAAATACGGGATGTGAAAATGATTCTCCTGCGTGGCCGCGGCGGGATCCAGGAAGGCGGCCACTTTCCCGTCGGGGGAAAAAACCATTTTTGCGTAAGACTCCAGGCGGGTGACGGCATTCTTGGCATCGAGGCGGTAAACGCCGCCGGTTCGGCAATCCGCCTTCCCGGCGCAGGTGCCGCTCTCAAAGTAAATCTCCCCGTTGCGCATGGAGGGGAAAAGATCAATTGCATCTCCTGTTTCTGTTTGAATGGGATCGTTCCGGTCGAGATAAATGACCCGGCTGTCATCCGCGTTCCAGTAGGCGCCCTGCTTGCCAAATGAGAAATACGAATCACTGATCAGGCGGGTCGAAGCGTGTCCAAGTGTTATTTCGTACAGAGCGGTGGAATCATTCACCAGGAGCCGCTGTCCATCCGCGCTGACATCCTGAAGGTCAAATCCTTCACCCAGGATCTGTGTCAATTTTCCGGCAGGGTAGTTGATGGCCAACACCCCGTTCGATGTCACTGCGCCGTCGTTTGAGATGGCGGTGCCCGCAAAGATGCAACCGCCCTGGCAATCAGGTGCTGTAAATTCCAGGCTTCCCGGGGAGCCGGGCGTGACCGTTAAGGCGGAAGTAACGGTTGGAGTTCCCGGAGCATCCGTGCCGCCGGGATTCTGGCTCCCCTTCTCAACCTGGGTCCAGAGTTTATACAGGGTCCGAAGCGCCAGGATGTTCTTGAGTTTGAACCCTTCCGGGCTCAAATGAAATCCCTCACGGTTCGGATCGATCCCGCCGTTCTCGAGGGATTGGGCGGATCTCCAGAAATTAATCACCGGGACGTCGTAATCGCCGGCGACACGGACGATGGCGGGGTTGATGACGGGGACTCCGTTGCCCATCTCCGCCATATCGGCCTTGGTCATGAGGATGGGAACGGTGCCTTTCGCGATGACGTAATCCAGAATCTGACGGAGGTAGCTCTCGTAACGGTCGATGGTTTCTGGATCCAGCCAGGTTTCCAGAGTGATAAAGACGATCGACGGATTATGCAGGCGGTACTCGCAGGTAAGCGGTGTTTCACCCGAAAGACAGAAGTGCGGGTCGGCCTGAAGCGGACTCAGGATGGAGGCGGCGTTGAAGCCGCCCCGCACGGCCATCCCCGTGCGCGAAAAGGAACCCTTAAACTGCCGGATGGCATCCCACAGGTAGCCCTCAGAACTGTCCGGCTCCAATTCGCCTCGTTCGAAGGGGCCCAAAAAAACCAGGGGGATCGCCTGGCAGTCGCCGATGACTGAAAAATGGAGCGGATTGCGCCCTTGCGCCTGGCCATCCCGGTAAATGTCAAACACATGTTGGTTGATCCCGGGCATCACGGGCAGATAGCGCCAATCCACTTCTGGCACCGGCGAGGAATCACCGCTTGAATCTGTCCGGGTTGTCGTGTGCGGCGTACCCGATCCGATACCCGCCGAGGGGATATCCACCGCGGGGGTGTCCGTTCCGGACGGTCCGCCGGTTTGGATGGAGGCTTCCCGCGAACTTGTGGCGCGGTCCTGGATGCCGCCAATGGATTCCGCGTCCGGAAGGTTGCGGCATCCGGAGAGCATCCATAAAATCAGGAGAATGGCTGCGAGGGGTTTTTTTGGCATGCGCCCGGGGGACTTCATGGAATGCGATTTGCCTGTAAGCGGAATGCGCTGGATCGATGTTGTGTCCCGCAATTATTCTACCAAAAACCCCCTCCCCCTTTTCGGTTTCCGAACGGCCATTAAGTGCGCAAGGGGCAAACCATACGCTAATCGCCCGGCTTTTCAAAAAACCACAGTAACGTGCTTCCATATTGACGACGGTCGAACTCCCGCAGGTGATCCAGCGGAACATCCCGGGCTTCCTTCGGGTCTATCTGGACGATGGCGATTCCGTCCGGGGCAAGCCAGTCGGCGCGGCGGTCTATCATCTGCAAAGCCCGGATCCATAATTCCTGGTATTGCGGAGGGGCGATGTAAATCATATCGAAGGACTCGTGTTCGACCCGGTCCAGGTAATGGAACGAATCCGACCGGATGACGGAAGACCGGCCGTCCAGATGCGTAATGGATAAATTTTCGCGGATCGTCCGGATGGATTTTGGGTCGATATCCACAAAGGCAGCCCGCCGCGCGCCGCGGGAGAGCGCCTCGATTCCCACGCCGCCGGTTCCCGCAAACAGGTCCAGGAACGAGCAATCCCCCACGGCCGGTGCGAGGATATCGAACAGGGCCACTTTCACGCGGTCGGTGATCGGCCGGGTGGAGGTGCCCGGGACGGGTTTCAGCTTTCTTCCCTTGGCCGAACCGGAAATCACCCGCATGGGGTGGCGATCCGGATGCGGGCTTCAGGATCCCGGGGCAATCGGTCTCCAAGCGGGATCCGACTCGTCGGAACTGTCGGCGGTGAGCCGGCGGGGTTCCTGGGCGCCGACAATGGGGAGCAGGTAAATGTCATAATTTTTCTTGGTTTTGGAATCGGTCATATCGAACAGGACCCATTGCCCGTCCGGGGAGAAACGGGCGACCGTCGTATCCCGGTACTGGGGTGTCAATTCGTTCTTCGGGCAGGTGAACCGCGCATCCGCCGGACAGATGACCACCTGTCCGCGCGAGCCCAGAACGTAGATGATGTAATTGTTAATCGACCAATCCGGGCTCATGGTGGTGTAGCTGACGGCGGAAAATTCCTGACGCTTCAGGTTATTGGGATCGATCGCGCCGGTGAATATTATCGGCAGGTTTCCGGCTTTGGTGACATAGATGATCCGCTGGCCGTCGGGAGCCCAGCGCGCCTGGTAGTCGACCGCGCCGGCTGTGCTCGAAATCAGGACCCGGTTATCGCCGTTGGAATCCATTACGTAGATGTGCTGGCGTCCGTCCTGCAGAGAGGTGACGAGGATGCGTTTTCCGTCCGGCGACCAGGCCGGATCGGAATCCCCGCCGGGAACTTTTGTCAGCGAGGTTCGCCCGGAGCCGTCGGCGTTAATCCGGAAGATGGAAGTCTTTACGTAGCTGTCATTCAGCATCTTGCAGGGCGAGGTAAAGATCAGTTCCTCGCCGTCCGGTGACCAATCCGGCTGGCAGGCGCCCTCCGGTTCGTCGGTAAGCTGGCGCAGGTTCTGGCCGTCCAGGTCCATGACATAGATTTGCGGAATCCCCGAGCGGTTGGACGCAAACGCGATCGATCGGGCCCGCCCCGCAGGCGTGATGACGGATGTGGCGGTGGCCGTCGGCTCGGGCGTGTCGGTGCTGACGGCGGCTGTGGGTGGAACGGCCTCGGTTGCGGTCACGGTGAAAACCGGTAGAAGTGCCGTCTGGGTCTGGGCAAGCGCGCTCAATGACGGCGAACCCTGGACGACCGATTGCAGCAGGGCGCGGATCTCGTTGCCGAACAGCATACCCCCGGCGATGAGCAGGAGTAACACAAACAACCCGCTGAGCGCGCAACCCCAGGGAAAACCTTTGTGGCGCGGGGCCGGCGGAGGCGCCGCCGCCTTCCTGGCTTTTGGCGGGACCGCGCGCGGAGGCGGCGCAGCGGCTGCAGCCGTCGCCGGGCTCCTCGGCGGGACGGATACCGTCGAAGTTGGGGGAGCCGCCGGAACGGCCGATGCCAGTGCCTTCTGGAAATCCCCGATCAGTTGGAACCTGTTCTCGGGCAGGACTTCCAGCGCTTTTTCGATCGCGGTCGCGACTCCGGCGGAGATTTTAGGGTTCCGGGTGCGGATCGGCGTCAGCGTGCGCTGGCCGAGCGCCCGCTCCAGTCCGTCTTCGGGCATCGCGCCGGTCAGCAGCGTATACAGTGTGGCGGCCAGCGCATAGATATCGGTCCGGGAATCGGTCCGGCTGGCGCCATATTGTTCGGGCGGAGAATAGCCCGGCGTCATGGCTTTGGCGCCGGTCGTCGTCGTCGGCCCTTCCATCAGGCGCGCCAGGCCGAAATCCACCAGGACGGCGCGGCCCTCGGATGTGACCCGGATGTTGCCCGGTTTTATGTCCCGGTGCACAACCGGCGGCTGCCGGTTATGCAGGTAGTTCAGCGCGTCGCAGATTTGCCGCGCCCAATCCACGGTCAGCCGTTCGCTGGGAAGATTTCCTTTATCGATTCGCGAACGCAGGTCATCGCCGTCGATATAATCCATGACCAGGTACTGGCCCTGACCGGCGATGACAAAGTGATCGGTGACGCGGGGGAGGTTGGAGTGGCGCAGGCCGGCCAGAATGGTGGCCTCGCGCCGGAACTGGCGGGCGTACTCTTCCGTGGTGAAGAGATTTTCCTTGACGGCGACCGGGATGCCGAGGTTTTCGTCAAGGGATTTGTAAACAGAACCCATCCCGCCTCGGCCCAGGATCGAGTCGATCCGATATCTTCCATAAAGCAAGTACCCTTTTTCCAGCGTCATGATCTCCTCAAAAAACACGGACGGATAATCCGCCGCAATAATGACTGGATAACCCGAGTAAAATTATATCAAACCCGGCTTGCGGTTTCACTCCCTTGGACGGCGGTCAATCCGGGAATTGGCTTTTGACAACTTCGCCCTCCTTGTGCCATACTTAACCCTGTTCTTAACGGACCCCAAAAACGCCATGAGCAATTCCACTCCGCCGCCCGCCGATGCACTGACCGCAGCCACTCAGATGGTTAAAACCGGCCATCTGGAACAGGCGCGGGAAACGCTCATGCAGTACCTCATGAAAAACCCCTCATCGGAGCAAGCCTGGCTGTTGATGAGCTATGTCATGTCCGATCCCGCCAAGCAGAAAGACTGTCTGGAGCGGGTGTTGAAGATCAATCCCAACAACACGGTCGCCCAATCCAAGCTGGCGCATCTTCTGGGACGCAGGACGGAGGAACTCTTCCGGAAGGGATCCGATTTTATTTCACCCCCCGCTCCCAAACCCGAACCGGCGCCGGAACCTGAGCCGGAACCTGAGCCGAAACCCGAGCCGGAGCCCGAACCCATTCCCCCGCCCAAACCGATGGCGGCTTTTGAACCGCCGTCCGACCCGCTCCCGTCCAAGAAGAAACCGCTCTTCGAGTCGAAACCCGAACCCCGTCCGGAAGCAGATATCTCTGCGCCGGATGTGCCGGTTATCACTCCGGAGCACCTGTCTGCATCCGGGAGGAAGCCGCTCTTTTCCGGAAAGTGGTTCCGGATCATAACAATCGCGCTCGTGGCGATTATCCTGATCCTTGCCGCCGTGATTTTATACTACGGCGTTCTTGGGCCTGCGCTTAATTCGATCCTCGCCACCCCGACTCCGACCGTCGCTCCGGTCAGCACAGTCGATCTTCCAATGCCCCCGCAATGGACTCAAACCCTCACCCCGACCGAAACCCCGGTTCCGACCCCGACCGAGACACCATTTCCGACCCCGGACTTCACACCTACCGAGACTACCATCTCATAGGTAAAACGGCAATAAATTCCACCAGAAAAAAAACAATCCTGCTCTCCGCAGGATTTCGGAAGAGAGCGACTATCTCTGCTTTTTTCCATTTTCGGATCGGGGGGAAACGGCTGCATTGCAGACGACGGGTTCTCAACCCAGAAAAAGCACCAATGCAGTACTAAGGTACCATAGAGTACTTACCAGCACCACAAGCCATTCCGTAATGGGCATCATCCAAATCTTAGGACGGCCTTTAAGCGGATTTTGCTGCAGGAAATCTGCGGCATTATTCACAGCCAGCCGGGGATTTTGAGCAAGGAAGACGATATAGATCAGGATGCAAACGATCCCGATCCAATGCATGCCCCGGGGAAGCATTTCGGACCCGGCCGGCAGGAGCCAAAATCCGATGGTGAAGAGCAGAATGGTCGCCAAGCCGCCGTCGAAAAAAGAAAGCGCGGCGAAGATATGCGGTTTGAGCCTGTTCATCGGAAACATGCCGATCAACATCAGGCAGACCGCCGTCCAGAGCCCGGCGATCATACCGAGTATGGCCCATACGGTATGCATGGAGAGCCCAAGGCCCAGCGTGAATGGGATGAACAGGGCGCCCGCCGCGATCAATCCGCGGTTGAAAACCCCGGCCCCCCGCGAAACACCCTCTTCGCCGAGTTCTGACACGAAATGATTCAATACGGAATACTTTTCCCCCGCCCGGCCGATGTAGATCGGAATGGGTATCGACACCGCGGCCAGGACGATCAGGCTCGCCAATACGCCGAAAAGTTCGAAGTGATCGAAGAAAACCGTTCCCATCCGGCTGAGATCCATGTCCGCGCGCGGTATTCCTTTCCTCTCGGATTCACTGCTTGTCGGCCGCGCGATCTTCCGTACGGCGGTGGAGCGGCCGAATTCCAAGGAACGATTATATCCATTCGCGACAACCGGCCGTTATCTCCATGAGGCATCGCGGCGATGCTGGCCTTTTGGGATGGTTTTTGATATATTCGGCGTGCGGTAAAAAAACCAAGTTTTGCATCACGGTGGAGGCGGTCGCTCATTGGAGGCCGCCTTTTTTCAGCCGTCCGCCCGACCGTCGAGCCTGGATTAACCGGAAGAGGTGGCTCTTGCCGAATACCCAGATCACGGAACGCTTGGAAATACTCCTGCGGGATCTCTACGGCGCACCGGAGAGTCTCCGGATTGCGTCCGAATTCATCGCGTTGATGGAGCGCCATTCGCATACCCGAACGGTCCGAAACGGACGGCCGGGGAAACTCTCCGGCGGGGATGTAATTCTGATCACCTACCCGGACCAGCTGCGCGCGGAAGAGGTCCCTCCGCTTTCCGTCCTCGAGGCCTTTTCCGCACGCCATCTACAGGGCCTCATAAGATACCTGCACATTCTCCCTTTTTATCCCTCCACCTCCGATGATGGATTCTCGGTTACGGATTACCGCCGGGTGGATCCGGCGCTTGGGACCTGGGAGGATATCTCCCGACTGGCTGAAAAATTCGGCTTGATGACGGACGCGGTGCTCAATCACGCTTCCGTTCAAAGCGACTGGTTCAAAGCCTTTCTTCTCGACGAAGAACCATACCGCGGTTTTTTCATCGAACGCGCGGATTCTTCGGGACTGGAGAACGTGGTTCGTCCGCGCACATCCCCGCTCCTGCACCGGCTGGGCACGCCGCCCGTGCAAAAGTCGGTATGGACGACTTTCAGCAACGATCAGGCGGATTTAAATTATCGCAATCCGCGCGTTCTGCTGGAGATGGCGGACCTGCTGTTGTACTATGCGGATCGGGGCGCATCCATCCTCCGGTTGGATGCCGCCGCCTTCCTTTGGAAGGAAGCCGGAACGACCTGCATAAACCTTCCACAAACCCATCGGGTCATCCAGCTGCTGCGCGCCGTGCTGGAGCAAGCTGCGCCGGGCGTGCTTCTGGCGACCGAAACCAACGTGGCGCATGCGGATAATATTTCCTACGCCGGTGACGGCGGCAACGAAGCGCACCTGATCTACAATTTCGCGCTTCCCCCGCTGGTGTGGCACGCTTTTCTGACCGGAGACGCCCGGATCCTCTCGCGCTGGGTGGATGAACTTGCTCCGCCCGGCCGGAACACGGCTTTCCTGAATTTCCTTGCTTCGCACGACGGCATCGGACTCAACGCTGCGAGGGAAATCCTGACCGAAAAAGACTTTCGCCTGCTGATACACGCGGCCCAGGAACGCGGCGGATACGTCTCCCTCAAGCGGATACCGGGCGGCGCGGCGGAACCTTACGAATTGAACGTCAACTATTTCGACGCGCTTTCCAATCCCTTCGCGGACGAACCGCTCGATACCCAAATTCGCCGTTTCCTTGGCGCCCATGCCCTCCTGCTGAGTCTGGCGGGGATTCCGGCAATATACTTTCACAGCCTGTTTGGATCCCGGGGATGGCCGGAGGGAGTTAAAATAACCGGACGGAACCGGGCCGTAAACCGAGAAAAATTGGACCGCGCGGCACTCGAACGCGAACTGGCGGATCCATGCGGCATCCGCAACAGGGTTTTTGCGGGATTGACCCGATTGATCCGCGCCCGGTCGCGCACTCCCGCTTTCGATCCGTACGCTCCTCAAAAAATTCTCTCCTGCGGCGGGGCCGTGTTCGCCGTGCGGCGAACGGATCCCCAGACCGGCCGGCACGCGCTCTGCCTGCAGGAGGTTTCCGGAACCCGTCAGACGCCCGACCTGGATCTGAAATCGGTCTTCGGCCCGCATGCGGCCCAAACAGGATTGATCGATCTGGCCGGCGGCGGCCGTTTTCCACTCGCATCCCCGGGGCGGATTCATCTGGACCCGTATCAGACCTGCTGGCTCACGCTGCGGGAAGACGCGCCACAACCTGAAATGGAAAGGGCCGACACGCCATGAGTACGCATCCCTTCTCCCTGCCCTCGCATATCGGTTTCATCTCCACCCGGTTCGCGGGGACCGACGGCGTTTCACTCGAAACGTCCAAATGGGCTCAAATACTGGAGCAATTGGGCCACACCTGCTACTATTTTTCCGGATTATCGGACCGGCCCGCGGAGCGCAGCCGCGTCGTTCCGGAGGCTTTCTACCGCCATCCGGTGATCGACTTGATGAACCGGACGGCATACGCCGGAGATTGGTCCGCCACCGCCCAGGCTCGCGCGGCGCATCCGGAAATCGCATCCCTTTACAAGGATTACTTCTCCATTTACGTCCGGCCTCCGCAAATGACGCTTCAAATCCAGGGCTTGAAGGAGATGTTCAAAGAACGCCTCTACGCCTTCGCCCGGGATTTCGCGCTGAACGTCCTCATCGTGGAAAACGCCCTCACCATCCCCTTGAACCTGCCATTGGGTCTGGCGCTGACCGAGTTCATCGCGGAGACTGGCTTCCCGACCATCGCCCACCATCACGATTTTTATTGGGAGCGGCAGCGCTTCATGGTGAACTGCGTGCGGGATTACATCGCCGCCGCATTCCCTCCGAATCTGCCATCCATCCGGCATGTGGTGATCAATTCCGTCGCGGCCAGCCAGCTGGCTTCGCGGACCGGGATCTCGGCGCTGGTGATCCCGAATGTCATGGATTTCGAACAGCCTCCCAAAGCTCCGGACGCCTACGCCATGAACGTGCGCACCAATCTGGGCGTCGCCGACGGCGAGAAGCTGTTCCTCCAGCCGACCCGCATCATTCCACGCAAAGGCATCGAGCATGCGATCGAGTTGACCCGCCGGGTGGGAATCCCCGCCAAGCTGGTCATCACCCATGCCTCGGGCGATGAAGGCACGGAATACGAGCACCGGGTCCGCGAATTCGCCAAACTGCTCGATGTCCAGGTGGGTTTTGAAGCAAGCATCATCCAGGAAAAGCGCGGCCTTTCCGCCGACGGCAGGAATATCTTCACTCTGGCGGATATCTATCCTCAGGCGGACTTGGTCACGTATCCTTCCAGCAGCGAGGGGTTCGGGAACGCATTCCTGGAGGCCGTGTATTACCGGCGTCCGATTGTGGTGAACAATTATTCGATCTACGAAGTGGATATCAAACCGAAGGGATTTTCGGTCATCGAATTCAACGGCTTCATCGACGAAACCATCCTGGAGAACGTGCGCCATAGCCTTCTCCATCCGGAGGAAACCGAAAGCTGGGCCGACAAGAACTACCTGCTGGCGAGGCGGTATTTTTCCTATTCCGTCCTGAGGCGGCGCCTGCGGCTGCTGCTTTCGGACTGTCTGGGCGAAGCGGTGTAGACCCATGACACGAATGAAAATCCTTCTGATGCATTATTCGGCCCCGCCCATCATCGGCGGAGTGGAGAGCGTCCTGGGGCATCACGCGCGCCTGATGTCGGCCGCCGGGCATTCCGTCCGCATCCTCGCCGCGCGCGGGGAGCAGCCTTCCGCCGCCATACCGTTTGACCGGATCGCCTTGGCGGATTCCATGCATCCGGATATTCTCGCCATTAAACAGGAGTTGGACTCCGGCCGCATCCCGCCGGGATACCTGCCGGTGGTAAATGCGCTTGCCGATTCCCTTCGCGCGGCCGCCAAAGGGGCGGAGATCCTGATCGCCCACAACGTGTGCTCCCTGAATAAAAACCTGGCGCTGACCGAAGCCCTCCACCGCGTGTACCGGGAGCAGGGTTTCCCCCGCCTGATCCTGTGGCATCATGACCTGGCTTGGACCACGCCCCGCTACCAGCCGGAACTTCACGCCGGCCGCCCGTGGGATCTGCTGCGGGATGCCTGGACAGGCGCCATTCATGTGGTGATCTCCGAGTTGCGCCGCCGGGAATTTTCCAAGCTGACCGGCATACCGCCGGAAGCCATCCACGCCGTTCCAAACGGAATTTCCACGGCGCAATTCCATAAACTCGACCCGCAGACGATCCGGCTGATGCAGGAGATGGACCTGCTGCAGGCCGCCCCGCTTCTGCTGCTGCCGGTGAGGATCACCCCCCGGAAAAACCTGGGATATGCACTGCGCGTCCTGGCGCATCTGCGGCGGGATTTTCCTTCCGCCGTCCTCCTGGTGACCGGTCCGCTGGGCGCGCACAATCCGGACAATTGGAAGTACTTTGGAGAATTGCGGGAACTGCGTTCCGAACTGGGTTTGGAATCGACGGTGCGCTTCCTGGCGGAACTGGAAGTGGACCCGCTGCCGGATTCGGTCATCGCCGATTTCTACCGGTTGGCGGACGCGCTCTTTCTCCCAAGCCGCGAGGAGGGATTCGGCATCCCCCTGATCGAAGCGGGATTGGCGCACCGTCCGGTCTTCTGCACGGATCTCCCCGCGCTGCGCGAATTGGGCGGGGATTCCGTCACGTATTTCTCCCCGGATGAGGATCCCGCCAGGGTTGCGGAAGAAATATCCGCCTGGTTTAAAAATGATCCGGTGTTCCGCCAGGCTGTCAAGATCCGACTCGCATACGACTGGGATCGGATTTTCCGCGAACGGATTGACCCTTTGCTGGAGGAAGCCGCGGGCGCCGGCGCCGGATCGGGAAGGAAATCATGAAAAGCCAGAAATTTTCCTCCTTTAAAACCGTTATGGTGCCGGTGGTATACGGCTGCCGCGGAGAATCCGTAATGGCGGCGGCCCGCGCGCTGGGTGCGAACATCATCCTGATCGGATTGGTCCGGGTGCCGCGCGGAAAATCCTTGAGCGTCGGCGCGGCCATGGCCCGCAAAGTCCGGCATCGGATGCTCTCGCTAGCCGATGGAAAGAAGGTCCGCACCCGTACCCCGGTGCATGTTTCGCATAATCCCTGGCACGAGTTATTGGAAAGGATTGCGAAGAACGAACCGGATCTCCTGCTCCTGGAATGGAACGAGCATTTCGGCGCCCTGGGAGTTCCTTCGGAGGATGTGCTGCTGCACCCGCCATGCAACGTCGGCCTGGCGCGCGGCCCGTTCCCGCAGGGTCCGCTGCGGATCCTGATACCGCTGAGAGGAGGCCCGCATGCGGAGCTGGCCTTGCGCACGGGGCTCAGCATGAAAGACCGGCAGATCACCACGCTGCATCTGAGCGAGGCCGGGAAAAACAACCCGCAATCGGATGCCCCCTTCCACGGGCTGGGACGGGTGCTCGCTCAGCTTCCCGAGGTGGAGAACCGGTCGCAGGTCACCGACGATCCGGCGCAATCGATCGTCCGCGAGAGCGGCCGGTGCAACCTGATCATCATGGGAACCACGGTGCAGCCCATGCGCAGCAGGGTCTCGCTGGGGCCGGTCGCCGACCGGGTCCTGCAGGAGGCCGACACAGCGGTCTTGGCCGTTAAGAACCGCCGGCCGGTCACACTGGGGATTCAAGATGAAGCCGCCGGAGCGCAGGCGATCTCGATCCTGGTCGATAAATGGTTCGCCGAGAACACGTACCATGCGGATGAGTTTTCCGATCTGGAGGGGCTGGTCGCCCAAAAGAAGCGACTCGGGCTGACCATCAGCCTGGCCCTCCCCGCCCTGAACGAAGCGGAAACCGTCGGGCGGGTGATTCGCAAGGTGAAGAAAACCCTGATGCAGGATTTCCCCCTGCTGGATGAAATCGTCCTGATCGATTCGAACTCCCGCGACCGGACCCGCGAGATCGCCCAGGCGGAAGGGATTCCCGTGTATATCCATCAGGAACTCCTTCCCGAGCTTCCGCCCCGCGAAGGGAAGGGCGAGGCGCTCTGGAAAAGCCTGCTGGTGACGCACGGCGACATCCTGGTGTGGATCGACACCGACATCGTCAACATCCATCCGCGGTTCGTGTACGGCATCCTGGGTCCGCTGATCCAGAATCCGCTCGTGCAATTCGTAAAAGGCTATTACCGGCGGCCGCTGAAGGTCGGCGTGAAAACCCAGGCGGGCGGCGGCGGGAGGGTGACCGAACTGGTCGCGCGCCCGCTGATCAATCTCTTCTACCCGGAGCTGTCGGGGATTATTCAGCCGCTATCGGGGGAATACGGCGCGCGGCGCTCATTTCTGGAATCGGTCCCGTTCTTCTCCAGTTACGGCGTGGAGACCGGATTGCTGATCGACGCGTACGAACGCCACGGGCTTTCGGCCATCGCCCAGGTGGACCTGCTCGAACGCGTGCACCATAATCAGCCCCTGGAGGCGCTCAGCAAAATGTCGTTCATCATCCTGCAGGCGTTCCTGCGCAGGCTGGAAAAGCGGTACGGACTGCGGATGGTGGAGGATGTGAACAAGTCCATGAAACTCGTGCGGGAGACATCGGGCACTTATTCCTTGGACGTGGAGGAGATCATCGAGGCGGAACGGCCGCCGATGCTGGAGATTCCGTCTTATCAAAAATCGCAATCCGTCAAATCCTAGGATGCGCGCCCGGTCCTTCCCGCCGGGGTGCCCGGCATTTTCCGCAAGGCAAAGAATCGCGCGCCGTTACCGGGCGGCCATGCCCGCGGTAAAATGGCGCTCCATGCGCATGAACGGAAGACGCCGGAATTCGGACGTGGGGCGGAAAACCTCAGCCGGCGACGGCATGAGCAGAAACCGGGACGATCATTCCGCTTGAAGCGGAGAATGGAGAAAGGCCTCCTTATGCTAATGATCATGTTGATTTTGGATGATCCTTCTCACTTGGAGAAGGTTCTGGAATCCTGGTCGTCGCTCGGTGTATCCGGAGCGACGGTTATTGAGAGTTCAGGGCTTCACCGGCACCATCTTAAGCACATTCCCATGCGGTATGCGTACGGCGATTCATCGCTGGAGGAGACGGGCAACCTCACCTTGTGGTCCGTTGTGGAAGATGAACAGAAAGCCCGGGATTGCCTGGAAAGCGTGGAACGGATCGTCGGCGATTTGGATCAACCCAACACCGGGATTTTTTCCGCCTGGCCGTTGACCATCACGAAAGGCGTTCCGTCGCGCAAGAACATCTGAGAGGATAGCAAATGGTCTGGGTAATTTTTGTCATCACGGCCGCGCTGATTGTCTTTGCCGCGACGCAGCTCGCAAAATACGGCGATATCATCGCCGTGCGCACCCATCTGGGAGGCATGTTTATCGGCGTGCTGCTTTTGGCGGGGGCCACGTCGCTCCCCGAAGTGCTCACGTCCATCAGTTCCCTCAGCCAACAGGCGCCGAACCTGGCGGCCGGAAACCTCCTGGGCAGCAATACCGTCAACATGCTGCTGCTGGCCGTCATCGATGTGGTCAACCGAAAACAGCGGATCCTGAGAAACGCCGCCCTCAAGCATGCGCTATCGGGAAGCTTGGCGGTGTTTTTAATCGGGCTGGTGGTGTTCTTCATGCTTGCCGACCTGGATCTGAAAATCGGCTGGGTGGGAGTGGACAGCCTGGTGATCATCGCAGCGTATGTGGTCGCCGTGCGGCTGATCCAGGGAAATCCCCCGCCTGTTTCACAACCGGCCTCGCCGTCGGATATCCCGGAAGGCACGGCCAGCCTGCGCCGGGGGATCATCGGATTCTTAATCGCGGCGGGCGCGCTGGTGGTGGTCACCCCCATCATGGTGAAAAGCGCGGATGAGATTTCCGTGATCACCGGCCTGGGCACGACATTCATCGGCACAACCCTGGTGGCGCTGGTGACCTCGCTGCCCGAACTGGTCACCACACTGGCGGCGATAAAAATCGGGGCCAATGACATGGCGATTGGAAACCTGTTCGGCAGCAACCTGTTCAATATGTTCGCAATCGGCCTTACCGACCTTTTTTATACCCAGGGACGGTTCCTGGCGGCGATCGACCCTTCGTTCCTGCTGATCGGTGTAGTCGGCCTGCTGATGACGGGGATGGGATTGATCGGCAACCTGGCGAAACTGGAGAGAAAGATCTGGTTCATTGAGATCGACGCTCTTGCCCTGATCGTGGTGTATCTTGCCAGCCTCTGGCTGCTTTATTCTCACGGTTGAGATTCGATCAGCAATCCCGCCATGGAATGGGACAGTCTGCGAGAACATATTCCTCGTGAGCCCTCGTGCGAGGAGAGGAGAATCCGCATATGAAGATCGGTGATTGCATGAAACGAAATGTGTTTTCCATTCCCGCCGAGGAGACGGTCGCCGAGGCGGCCCGGGTTTTCGTCGACCATCATATCGGAGTACTGCCGGTGGTGAACAACGGGCAGAAGCCGATCGGAATTCTGCGCTTGAGCGATCTGCTTGCCCTGGAATTGCCCGACTTCGTCAACCTGATCGCGGATCTGGATTTCGTCCATGATTTCGGCGCGGTGGAAACCACCCGGCCGGCACCCGAACTGCTGGCTCGGCCGGTCACCTCGCTGATGCAACCGGTGACGACCGTAGGAGAGGACAGCGGATTGCTGCGCGCCTACTCCCTGATGATCAAGGACGATCTGCACGACATACCCGTGACGGATTCCAACGGGGTCCTGGTCGGGATCGCTTCGCGGGTCGACGTGGCTACGGCGGTGCTCTCCTACTGGCAGGAGCAGGCAGGTGCGGATCGATGATGAATGAAATTATCGCGGTAGTCATTTTTCTCGCCTGTCTGGCGGTCATCTTTACCGATAAACTTCATCGCACAACCATCGCCATCGCCGGCGCGATCCTCATGGTCGCCGCGGGAAGGCTTTTGGGGTTTTATTCCGAGCCGGCGGCCATAGCGGCCGTGGATTTCAACACGCTTGGTTTGCTGCTGGGGATGATGATCCTGGTGGCGATACTCGAGCCGACCGGCTTCTTTCAATTCCTGGCCGTGTGGGCGGGACGCATTTCCATGGGGAGGCCGGTCCGCCTGCTTGTCTTGCTCGGATTGGTGACGACGGTCCTTTCGATGTTCCTGGATAACGTGACCACGGTTGTCTTGGTCGCTCCCGTAACGATTCTAATCTGTGAAATCCTTGGGATTCAGTCGGTGCCGTTCCTTGTGGCAGAGGCGATCCTGGCCAACACCGGCGGGGTGGCCACCCTGATCGGGGATCCTCCCAATATTTTGATCGCCTCCGCTGCCGGTTTTTCCTTTAACGATTTTCTCGTCCATTCCCTGCCGCTGATCCTCATCGTCTGGCTGGTGGCTTTGCTCCTGACACGGTATCTTTTTCGAAAGGAATTGGAGGGACGGCCGACCAATGCAGAGGCGGTAATTCAACTTAATCCGAAAGAAGCTCTGGATGATCCCAAGACGGTTCGCCGCGTACTCGTTATTTTAGGAACAACGATCGGGTTATTCTTCTTACAGGAACTCCTGGGGCTCAGTCCCGCCTTCATCGCCCTCAGCGCGGCATCGGTGGCAATGATCTGGATTCAACCGCCCATGAAGCAAATGCTGGAACGCATTGAATGGAACGTGTTGCTGTTTTTCACCGCGTTGTTTATCATGGTTGGCGGCTTGGAATCGGCAGGCGTGCTGAAATTACTGGCGGAATTAATAAGCCGGTTGCAGGTAATTCCGCCTCTGATCTTCGATGTGGTCTTCATTTGGGTTGTCGCTTTTCTGACGGCTTTGGTGGGCAGTGTTCCCATTACGATAGGATTAATCCCCGTTATTCAACAATTGGAACTGAACGGCATGAATGTCATCCCGCTCTGGTGGGCGCTCGCCTTTGGCGCCGGTTTGGGAGGGAACGGCACCATCATCGGGTCCATGGCCAACATCATCGTCGCCTCACTGTCGGAACGCACCCGCACGCCGATCACATCCAAATTGTGGAACAAGCGAGGCCTGCCGGTGATGCTGGCCACCTGTACCGTGATTTCGATCCTTTACGCGCTATGGTTCCCTTCCTTCTCCAGATAAACCATTGACGGATAAAAAACACCCTCCGGCATGCATGCCGGAGGGTGTTTTTGTTAACTGGTCACAGCCGCGGGATGGTCAATCTTCAAACGTGACATCCGCCGGCATGCCGGGCTTAAGGTCGCCGATGCCGTCGATCAGGATAAGCTTGACGGCATATACGGTGGAGCGCCGCCCTTCCACGGTCTGCACGTTGCGCGGCGTGAACTCCGCATAATCCGAAAGGTACGTCACCGTCGCGCGGAAGGCCGCGCCGGGGTACGAATCCACGCGGATCGTAACAGGCATGCCGATCGTGACTTCTCCGATGCGATCCTCGGGGACGTACACCGTGATGGTCAACCGGTCCATTTGGGCGATGGTGAACACGACCGCCCCGGCGCCGACGACGCTTCCGGGTTCCACCGCGCGGGTCAGGACTACGCCGTCCGCCGGCGCGGTGACGATCGCCTTGGCGATCTGGGCATCCAGCAGGGCCAGGCCGGCGATTGCCCCCTGGACGGCCGCCTTGGCCTGATCATCCGCCGCCCTGGCCTGGTCCAGGATGTTCCCGGCCGCCTTCACCTGCGGGGAGAGCTCGCCTGTTTGAAGCATCCGGATTTGATCAAGGATGGTATCGACCCGCTCCTGGGCGACTTCCACGCGCGCCCGCGCCTCGAGGACGTTCTGCGCCCCTTCGGTCCTGAGCGCGCGGGTATAGGCTTCCTGCGCCTCTTTCAGATCCGCCCGGGCTTGATCGGACTGGCGTTGCGCTTCGTCCTTTAGCTCCTTCCCGTCAGCGGCGGCGTTCGTCTGCTCCAAGACTTTTCCGGCCACACGATACGCTTCGAGCGCCCGGGCAAGATCCTGCTCCGCATTGAGAAATTCACTGCTGGTGGATTGGCTTTCCACGTCCTCCAGATCCCGCTTTACTTCTTCCAGGTCCGCCTGGGCGTCCCGCAATTCCGCCTTCAGCGCCTCCAGGCGTTCACCGGCGCTGAAATACCACATCGGAAGGTCGTACCCGTCGGGAGCGCCTTCCATCCAGTTCGCCGTCCGGTATGCGCGTTCCTGTTCCAGGGCCTGATCCAGCGCGGCCTGATACTGCGTTTGGGCGGCATCCAGCGCGGCGGCGGTCATCCCGGCCGCGGCTTCCGCCTGCGCCAAACCCGCGACGGCAACCGCGCGCTGCGCGTTCAGAAGCGAATCGTCGATTCGCATCATTTCGTCTCCCTGGCGGACCTGCGACCCTTCCTGGACCAGGACGGAGACGACCTTCCCGGAAAGCTCCGGGGAGACTTGGATCTTTACGGCTTCGACAAAACCCGACGCGGTTAACACGCCGTCGCCTTCATTCCGGGACTGGAAGTACGATCCAACGCCCCAGGTTGCGCCCCCGATCAGCGCGATGACGACCAGGCCGATGATTACGTTGCGAACGGTGAATGCGGATTTCATGGCTATCTCCTTGAATTCTTTTTACGAGCATGGATCCAGACTCCCAACCCCGATCGGCTTTCGCTCGATGCGGCGGCGAAACCCTCATCCCGCCTGCCCCCAAGGATAGGCGGGATGGGGTTGGGAGGTTGGATCGGTTAAATTCTCTTCTTGAACGCCAGCACGCTGGCGACAAAGTAACCGATGCTGATCACGATCAGCGGGAAGATCGCCGTCCACCACAACGATTCCGCGCCGATCCCGCGCACCATGATCCCCCGGACGATTTCCAGGTAGTGCGTGACGGGGAGAAGCATGCTGTAAATATAGGTGAGGAGCGGCATGTTGTCCCGCGGGAACATCAATCCGGAAAGGATGATCGCCGGGATGAGGATGACGAACACGGAAAGGTAGATGGCCTGCATCTGCGACTGGGCCAGGTTGGAGATCAGCACGCCCAACCCCAGCGAGCCGATGATGAATACCACGCTGAGGGCGACCAGCATCCAGAAACTGCCGGTCACTCCGACCCCGAACAGGAAATATCCGAGTATCAGCAGGACAAACAAGTTGAAGACCCCCACCACCAGGTAAGGGATGATCTTCCCCAGCATCAGCTCCCACGGCTTGACGGGCGTAACGATCAATTGCTCCATGGTTCCCTGCTCGCGCTCGCGGACGATCGCCAGCGCGGTCAAGAGCAGCGCCTGAACCTGCAGGATGATCGGGATCAGCCCGGGGATCATGAACCAGCGCTGGTCGCTGTTGGGGTTGTACAAAACGCGGGAGAAGGATTCGATCGGCATGCTCAGGCTCGAAGCCAGCGGGCTGCGCGAGAGTTTATCCGTCAGCAGATCCTGCACCGCCATCTGATGGATGGCGTTCAATTTGAGCTGGATGGTTTGCATGTCGGTCGGATCGGAGGAGCCGTTGAGGTAGAACTGGACTTTCGCCGTGCGACCGGCGTCGAGCGATTCGCCGAAATCCGGTGGAATGAGGATCGCGGCTTCCGCCTCGTTGCGGTCCAACAGGTCGAGGAGTTCCTGCTCGCTCAGCGCCGAATACGCCCATGCGAAATCGTCGCTGACCAGGAATTTCTGCGTGTATGCCCGGCTGGCATCCGTCTTCGAGAGGTCGGCGATCACCAGCGGGATTTTGTTGCGTTCGCCGGAAATCCCGTAGCCGAGAAGGATCAACAGCATGGCCGGGAGGAGCAGGATGAGCGCGAGAGTCCGCGGATCGCGCCAGATGTGAAACACCTCTTTGCGCATAATGGTGATCAAATGATTCATGTCAGTTCTCCACCGCCGGGTTTTGCCCTTCGCGTTCCCGCTCCACCAGCCGGATGAACACATCCTCCAGCGAAGGCAGCGCCTGTTCCAGCCGCCGCACGGTAACGCCGGCCTTCGCCAGTTCCGCTTCGATCAGCGTCTTATCCGCCGCGGTCCGCGCGTTCACATGCAGCAGCGCGCCATGGACGGACACCCCGATCACGCCGGGCATCCGCCGCAGGACCGATTCCGCCAGTTCGGGTTCCGGGCAATCCAGCAGGTACAGTTCGCCGGGATGATCCCGGCGGAGCCGGTCCGGGCTGGCCAGCGCGATCAGTCCGCCCTGGTACATCATCCCGATCCGGTTGCAGTATTCGGCTTCGTCCATGTAATGCGTGGTGGCCAGGACGCTGACGCCTTCGCCGGCCATCGCGTAGATCAACTCCCAGAACTCGCGCCGCGAGACCGGGTCCACGCCGGCGGTCGGTTCGTCGAGAAAGAGCATCGGCGGCCGGTGAACGATCGCGCAGGCCAGCGCCAGGCGCTGGCGCCATCCGCCGGAAAGGCCGCGGGTGAGTTCGTTGCGGTGGCCGGCCAGACCGGCCATCGCGAGCAGGCTCTCCACGCGCGCTCCGCGCTCGGAGGAGGGAACCGAGTAGATATCGGCGTAGAAAGATATGTTTTCGCGCGGGGTGAGATCGTTGTACAGCGCGAAGCGCTGAGACATGTAGCCGATGCGTTTTTTTATTTCTTCCGGTTCCCGGCGGATGTCGTACCCCAGGACGTGCGCGTTTCCTCCGGTGGGCAGCAGAATTCCCGACAGCATCCGGATCATGGTCGTTTTGCCCGCGCCGTTCGGGCCGAGCAGGCCGAAGATTTCTCCGCGCGGTACGGCAAACGAAACTTCCCGCACAGCCTGGAAATGCCCGAAGGACCTGGATAGTTTTTCGGTTTCCAGGGCGTCGACGGTATCGTTCATGATCTGCGTTCCTGCGCTCCGACGGTATGGACGAAGAGATCCTCCATCATCGGCTTGACTTCCTCCAGGATTTCCACGGTCATTCCCTGTTCGCGGAATTGATCCGTGAGATGATTCCGGATGCGTTCCAGCTCCCCGTGGTTTTCCGCTGTTTCCACCCGCAGCCGGTCACCGACCGGCCGCCAGGAAAGAATGCCCGGGGTCTGGATGACGATTTGACGCATGGCTTTGCGCGGGCTGGCTTTCACCTCGAGAAACCGGGAAGGCATCCGGCCGATGAGTTCCTGTGGAGTTCCGATGAGCAGCACGCTCCCCTGATACAACATTCCGATCCGATGGCAGCGTTCGGCCTCGTCCATGTACGGCGTGCTGATCAAAACCGTCACGCCGCGCCGGACGACATCGGCCAGGATCCGCCACAATTCCCGGCGCGAGACCGGGTCCACGCCGGTCGAGGGTTCGTCGAGGATCAGGACCCGGGGATCGTGCACCAGCGCGCAGGCCAGCGCCAGTTTTTTCTTCATCCCGCCGGAAAGGTCGCCGGCGCGGCGCTCATAAAAGGGCGTCAGGCCGGTGAATTCCAGCATGGTTTTCATCCGTTCCGGGCGGCGTTCCTTCGGCACTCCGTTCAGCTCGGCGAAGAAAAAGAGATTTTCCCAAACGGTAAGATCCGGATACAGGCTGAAAGTTTGCGGCATGTATCCGATCCGCGAGCGGACCGATTCGGGATCGCGGCGCACATCGTACCCCGCGACGGTCGCCGATCCGGTGAAGGAATTTGAGACCGTCGCCAGAATCCGAAGCGCGGTCGTCTTTCCGGCGCCATCCGGTCCCACCAGCCCGCACAGCGTCCCCGGCGGAATGGCCAGAGAGAAATTTCTCAGCGCCGGCGCCTCGGCGCCGCGGAACTGCTTGACCACATCCTTGGCCTCGATCGCGAAATCCATGCATACCTCCGTGGCACAGCTAAAATCAACCTGGCGCGGCTCCGCCTTCGGATGCCGCTGGTGGAAATCAAAGTCAGCATACCCCAGGGCGGCGCGCGCAGGCAGATACGGACGGTCATCAGGGGGAATGACGTCTGTCATGCGGCGGATGACGCGGGTCATATGCGCGCAGGAATCCAAAAAGCGGCTGGGGGTTCTATGCTATTATGGAATCATGGCGGAAAGAACAAGGATCGAACCGGGCCTGCTGGTTATCTTCCGGTATTTCCTGATCATCGCGATGGCCTACTTCGCCATCCTGGTGGCGCTTTCGGCTTTGCAGGTGGATGTTTTACGCGATTCTTACGTCCGCTATTCATTTCTGAATTTCCTGTCGTACCTATTTATGTATATCTATCTGTCCATCCCATGGCTGCGGGAACGGAATGCGCGCGGATACCTTCCGCTGGCGCTGGCGATGGCGGCCGCTTTCCCGGTCCTGGCGAACGTAATGAGTTACCTCGGCGCGCCCGACCGGACTCTGCCGGTTCTCATCCAGAGCAGTTGGCTCTCTTTTCCGGTTCTGCTGGTTCCGCTGGTCCTGATCGCCTGGCAATACCGCTTCCGCTACGTCATGCTGTTCACGATCCTGGCCGCGCTGGTGGAAGAGATCCTGCTGCTGCCGCTGCTGTGGCCGCCGAACCCGGAACAATTGACGATCCTGGGCCAACCGCTGGTGCGCGCTTTTTCGTTCGGGATCGTGGGCCAGATCGTCTGCCACCTGATGGATACCCAGCGCGCCCAGCGGCGCCGCCTGCTGGAGGCGAATCTCGAGCTCAGCCGCAATTCCGGCACCCTTCAGCGGCTGGCCGTCAGCCACGAACGCAACCGCCTGGCTCGCGAGCTGCACGATACGCTGGCGCACTCGCTCACCGCCCTGTCTGTGAGTTTGGAGGCGATGAAGACCGAATTGCCCGCTCCCGGCGGCGAATTGGGCGTGATGCTCGACCGCTCCCTGCAGATTGCCCGCGAGGGATTGACCGACACGCGCCGGGCGCTTAAATCCCTGCGCGCCGACGCGCTGGAAGACCTCGGGCTGACGCTTGCCATACGCAACCTGGCCGAAACGGCGGCCGAACGCGCCGGCTTGCGCCTGGAAATGAATGTGGAGAAAAACATCCCTGCGCTTCCCCCGCCGGTCGAACACAGCGTCTACCGGATCGCCCAGGAGGCCGTCGGGAACGCGGTCCGCCACGCCGGTTTGGGTGTTCTGCGGGTCGAAATCGGCGTCCGCGGGGGCGAGCTGATGCTCTCCGTTTGCGACGACGGGTCCGGTTTCGATCCGGATTCGGTCGATCGACAGGATCATTTGGGCATTTTGGGCATGCGCGAGCGCGCGGAAGCCTGCGGGGGCGGATTGGAAATCATCAGCCGCAAGGATGAAGGCACAGCGCTGTATTTGAGGATACCGATAAAAAAATGATCCGCGTGCTTATTTGTGACGATCAGGAAATCATCTGCGAGGGGCTGGAGAAAATCCTCGGAACCGACCCCGAGATCCAGGTCGTCGGCATTGCCCTGGACGGCCGGGAAGCCATCGAAAAGGTCCGGCAGAATCCCCCGGACGTGGTGCTCATGGACCTGAAGATGCCGGGGACCAACGGCGTTCAGGCGACGCGCGCCATCCGGCAGGCGCATCCCGAAACCCGGGTGCTGGTGCTCACGACGTACGACGAAGATGAGTGGCTGTTTGACGCCATCCGCAGCGGGGCATCCGGCTACTTGTTGAAGGATACGCCGCGCCATGAACTGCTGGATGCGGTCAAGGGAACCGCTCTCGGAAAATCCTTCGTCGATCCGGCGGTGATGGGTAAAATATTGGCCCACGTGGAACACGGAACCCCATCCGAACCTGCGCCAACGGCGATCGATCTCAGCCAGCGGGAGCGTGAGATCCTGCGGCTACTGGCGCGCGGGCTGGCCAACGCCGATATCGCCCACCAGCTGTTCCTGTCGGAGGGCACGGTTCGCAATTACACCAGCGCGCTGTTCGAGAAGCTCGGGGTTTCCGATCGCACCCAGGCGGCGCTGGTGGCGCTGAAGATGGGTTTGGTGGATCTGGATGAGTAGCGGCGGTCGGATAGTACCGGAGGGGTCCTTCCGTGTTTTCGCGATTAAGATGCCCCCCCCATAAAGTAAAAGAGCCCGGCATTCGCCGGGCTCCTATTGTTAGATTCCAACGCGCTATACATCCAAATTCTTCACGTCTTTGGCGTGCGTCTGGATGAAGCGCCGGCGCGGCGGAACGGCCGCCCCCATCAGCATGTCGAAGGTCCGGTCGGCCTCGGCCGCGTCTTCGATCGCGACCTGCAGCAGGGTCCGGGTCTGCGGGTCCATCGTCGTATCCCACAACTGCTGCGGGTTCATTTCGCCCAGGCCCTTGTAGCGCTG
>JAFGCU010000081.1 GCA_016932475.1 Anaerolineales bacterium | reverse complement strand
CTGGAAGACGCCTACATCACCTACACCAACGAATACATCGAATCGGTCTGGTGGATCCTGCGGAGTTTCTGGGACAAAAATCTCATTTACCAGGGCTTTCGAATCGTCCCCTACTGCCCGCGCTGCGGCACGCCGCTATCCGACCACGAAGTGGCGCAGGGATACCGCGAGAACACGCCCGACCCGTCGGTGTTCGTGCGCTTCCCGCTCAAGGACGACCCGAAAACAGCGTTCCTGGTCTGGACCACCACGCCATGGACGCTGCCGGCGAATGTGGCGGTGGCGGTGCATCCGGATGTGATGTACGCCAAAGTGGAGCGGACGACGGCGGCCGGGGAAAAGGAATACCTGATCCTGGCGCGCGACCTGGTGGAAAAAGTATTCGCGGGGGAAGAGGTGAAGATCGTCGGCGATTACAAAGGCCGCGAGCTGAAGGGCTGGAAGTACCGGCCGCTGTTCACCTTCCTGCCGCTCGAGAAGCAGGCTCACCGGGTGGTGCTCGGCGGGTTCGTGACCGTCGAGGACGGCACGGGCGTGGTGCACCAGGCGCCGGCGTTCGGCGCGGAAGACATGCAGATGTCGATCGAGAACGACCTGCCGGTGGCGATGACCGTCGACGAATCCGGCTGCTTCATCCCGCAGGTGACTCCCTGGAAGGGGATGTTCGTCAAGGATGCCGACCCGCTGATCATCGCGGACCTGCAAAGCCGCGGGCTGATGCTGCGCAGCGGAGTCATTCATCACACCTACCCGTTCTGCTGGCGGTGCGACACGCCGCTCCTGTATTACGCGCGCAGCACATGGTACATCCGCACCACCCAGTTCCGCGACCGGATGACCGAGCTTAACGGAACGATCCACTGGTACCCGGAGCATATCCAGGCCGGGCGCTTCGGCAACTGGCTGGCCAACAACGTGGATTGGGCGCTCGGGCGCGAACGGTACTGGGGCACGCCGCTCCCGGTGTGGGAGTGCGCGGACTGCAAGTTCCAGGAGATGGTCGGTTCGGTCCAGGAGCTCGTGGAAAAATCCGGCGCCGACCCGGCCGGGCTCAATTTGCACCGGCCGTACGTGGACGACCTGCACTGGGAGTGCCCGAAGTGCAAGGGGCGGATGAACCGCGTGCCGGAACTGATCGACTGCTGGTTCGATTCCGGCGCGATGCCGGTGGCGCAATGGCACTACCCGTTCGAAAACAAGGAAATTTTCAAGACACAGTTCCCGGCCGATTACATCTGCGAAGCGATGGATCAGACCCGCGGCTGGTTCTACTCGCTGCACGCGATCAGCACGCTGCTCTCGGACAGCATCGCCTTCCAGAACGTGATCTGCCTCGGGCTGATCCTCGACGGCGAAGGCCGCAAGATGTCGAAACACAAAGGCAACGTGGTGGACCCGTGGGAAGTGCTGGAAACGCACGGGGCCGACGCCTTCCGGTGGTATTTCTACGCCGCCTCGCCTCCGGGGCAGGAGAAGCGCTTCTCGAACGACCTGGTGGGCGAGGTGATCCGCACCTTCACCCTGACGCTGTGGAACGTGTATTCGTTCTTTGTCACCTACGCAATACTCGACGGATGGAAGCCGGACGAGGCGCTGACGAACCTCGCGACGCTCGGGCACCCGGCCGGCGGACGGACCCAGCGCGCCTACACCGCGCTCGACCGCTGGATCCTTTCCGAGCTGCACAGCCTGGTGCGGCAGATCACGCAGGCGATGGAAACCTACGACGTGGTGGGCGCGACGCGGCCGATCGAGACGTTTGTCGACCGGCTTTCCAACTGGTACCTGCGCCGGAGCCGCCGCCGCTTCTGGCGGATGGGGGGCAAGGGCGCGGCGGAGGATGCGGACAAGAACGCCGCGTACGCCACGCTGTACGAGTGCCTGGTGACCCTGGCGCGGCTGCTCGCGCCCAGCATGCCGTTCCTGGCGGACGAGTTCTACCGCAATCTCGTGCTCGGCGCGGACCCGGACGGGCAGGAATCGGTGCATCTGGCGACCTGGCCGGAGCCCGACCGGGGAATGATCGACGAGAAATTGAACGAGGAAATGCGCCGGGTGCTGCTGTGGGCATCGCTCGGGCATGCCGCGCGCAACAAAGCCAACCGCAAAGTGCGCCAGCCGCTGGCGGAAGCCGCCTTCGCGGTCTCCTCGGCCGAAGACCGGCGGATACTCGAAAAATACGGCGACCTGCTGGCCGACGAACTGAACGTCAAGAAGATCCGCCCGCTGGATACGGCGGGCGAGGTGGTGGCGTACACGCTCAACCCGCTGCCGAAAGCGCTCGGCCCCAAGCACGGGGCGCGGTTCCCGAAGGTGCGCTCGGCGCTCCTGGCGCTGGATTCGGAAGCCGCCGCCTCGCTGCTGCTTTCCGGAAAAACCGTGCGGGTGACAGTGGATGATGCGGAAGTGGAAGCGGGACCCGAGGAAGTGGAAGTGCGGATGACGGCGCGCGAGGGATTCGCCGTTGCGTCGGAAGGGAGCGACCTGGCGGCGCTCGCCACCGAGCTCACCCCGGCGCTGGCGCGCGAGGGCCTGGCGCGCGAATTTGTCCGCCGGGTTCAGGACCTGCGCAAGACGGCCGACCTGCAGATTTCGGACCGCATCCGGATCTTCTATGCCGCGTCGCCGAAGCTCGGGGAAGCCGTCCGGCAGCACAACGAGTACATAACCGCGGAAACCCTGGCGGCGGAACTGGCCGAAGGTCCGGCGCCCGCCGGCGCGCACACGGCGAAGGATGAATTCGACGGCGAGACGCTGACGGTGGCGCTGGAGAAGGTGTAGGGTAGAATGTCATTCCGAGGCGGTTCCTGCGGTAGGTCATTCCGAGGCCCAGAGGGCCGAGGAATCGGTGAGTCTTTTTCCAATCGATCGTGATTGGGCCCTGAGCAACCGATCCCTCGGCCTGTAAACCGGCCTCGGGATGACAGCTGAAGTAAGTCATTCCGGGGCGGTTCCTGCGGTAGGTCATTCCGAGGCCCGGAAGGCCGAGGAATCGGTACCTTGAGGAGTACTCCCTTGCTGAAAGTCCGCAATTACATTCTGCTTGCCATACTCGCCGGCACGGTGCTGATCCTCGACCAGACGACGAAGGAACTTGTCCGGACGCAGCTTGCGCTGGGCGAGATCTGGATGCCGATCGAGGCCATCCGCCCGCACATGCACATCGTGCATTGGACAAACACCGGCGCCGCCTTCGGAATGTTCCAGCAGGGCGGGATGGTGTTTACGATTCTCGCGGTCATCGTCTCGGGGGCGATCATCTGGTACTACCGCGATTCCGACACCGCCTCCTGGCCGGTGCGGATCGCGCTCGGGCTGCAGCTGGGCGGGGCGCTGGGAAATCTGACCGACCGCCTGCTGCAAGGCACCGAGGTGACGGATTTCATCTGGTTCGGATTCTTCCCGGCGGTGTTCAATGTGGCCGACGGGGCGATCTCGCTCGGCGTGGCGCTCCTGATGCTCGACATCCTCCTCGAATATCTCCACAACCGGAAAAAATCCGCGGCGGCGGCCGCGGCGGCGGCCGTCCCCCCGCCGGAAAAAGCGTGAACGAGGAACTCCGCACGCTTGCGGCGGATGCCGACGGGGAACGGCTGGACCGTTTCCTCGGGCGCGTGCTTGCGGACCACTCCCGCACTTCCCTGCAAAAACTGATCGAAGAGGGCTTCGTGCAGATCAACGGAGCCGCCGCGATCAAACCCGCGCTGCGGCTGGCGGAGGGAGACGCGGTTTCCGTGCGCATTCCCCCGCCGCCGCCCTCGGAAGTGGAACCGGAATCGATTCCGCTGTCGATCATCTTCGAAAACGACGATCTGCTGGTGATCGACAAGCCGGCCGGGATGGTGGTGCATCCGGCGGCCGGCCACCAGCGCGGGACCCTCGTCGGCGCGGTGCTGGGGTACGCGCCCGAAGTGGGCGCGGTGGGAGAGATCGAGCGTCCGGGAATTGTCCACCGGCTGGATAAAGACACCTCGGGGCTGATCCTGGTGGCGAAGAACGCGGAAGCGCAGCGGTTTTTGCAGGAGGCGTTCGCGGAGCGGTCGGCCCGGAAAACGTATCTGGCGATCGTCGCGGGCAGCCCGCCGACCCCCGAGGGACGGATCGAAACGGACATCGGGCGGGATCCCGCGCACCGCCAGCGGATGTCGGTGGTGCCTCCCTCGCGCGGGCGGGCAGCGGTGACGATATTTCAAACACGTGAGCGATTCCAGGATTACACCTTTCTCGAAGTGCATCCCATGACCGGCCGCACCCACCAGATCCGGGTGCACCTGGCGTACATCGGATGCCCGGTGGCGGGGGACGCGGTATACGGGAAACGTGCCTCGGGTCCGCCCAGGCGAAGCGGCAGACCCCCCTCGATCCCCCCGGAACGGGGGGAAGGAAAGGCGAAACGGCAGATGCTGCATGCCTGGCGGCTAAAGATAACCATCCCGGGCGAATCGGCGCCCCGGGAATTCGAGGCGCCGCTGCCGGAGGATTTTCAGGCCGTATTAAATTCGCTTAGAACAACCTCTATGTAACGCCTTGCGTCCGGCCGTCTCATACACCGGCCCTCACCCCCCAACCCCCTCTCCCAATGTAAATTGGGAGAGGGGGAGAGGGAAAACGTTATTCATCCCATAGTTTTTCATCTTTGCTAACATCGGCTTGCTCCGGTGCGCCCGCTCATCATCCCCCGGCTCCCTAAATCCCTAACCCTCATTCCCCAACCCCTTATCCTCCTCACCCCCCAGCCCTCTCTCCCAATATGCATTGGGAGAGGAGGAGAGGGAAAACGTTATTCATCCCAGAGTTTTTCATCTTTGCTAACATCGGCTTGCTCCGGTGCTCCCGCTCACTCTCCCCCGGCTCCCTAAACCCCCAACCCCCAACCCTCATCCTCTTCTCCTCCTCACGCCCCAGCCCCCTCTCCCAATATGCATTGAGAGAGGGGGAGAGGGAAAACGTTATTCATCCCATGGATTATCGTCTCTGCTCACATCGGCTTGCTCCGGCGCTCCCGCTCATCCTCCCCCGGCTCCCTAAACCCCCAACCCTCATCCCCCAACCCCTTCTCCCAGCTAATGCTGGGAGAAAGGGAGAAAAAAGGCAAGGTGGGTTTGGCAGGGAGGCGGATGGTGCACGCCTGGCGGTTCAAGAAAACCATCCCAGACGCAGCGGCACCACGGGAGGTCGAGGCGCCGCTGCGAAAAGGTTTTCAGGTTCCGCCGGGCCGGTTGAATTCTATTGGACAATCAATCCACCGGTCTCCCCAAATACGGTTCCGGCACAGCCTTGGTTGCGCCGCGGAAAATATTTACCAGCTTTCCAACGGCATCGGCGACCGTCACGATCAGCGACACGGCCAAAATCCACTTAAGCAATGGGGAGAGGATGGACTGCAGGAGATCCCGCGCCGATTCGGCCGCCACACCGCGCACGTCGATGAGCGCCGGTCCGGCGAGCATCGCGGCGAGGATACCAATGGCCAATACCGCAAGCAGAAAATCGATGATGCGGGTTATGCGTTCCCACCGGCCGCGGCGCAGGAGGAACAGGTGGAGAAGGATCGACAGCAGGAAGTAGATATTCCAAAGGGCCAGAAAATCCGAAAAGAACGCGTCGGAAAGAAGGGGGATGGAGTACCAGCGCGCGGGCGCGTCGTTGACGGATGCCGCGAAATGCATTCCGATCCAATCCGGAAACAGGTTGAACACAACCAGGGCGACCATGATCCAGAAGATCTCGAACAGGATGCCGCGCACATCGATCCGGCTTTTATCGTCGACGGCGGGCAGGGTGCGCGGATCCCAGACTTCCTCTTTTTCGTCCGCGGGGGCATCCTCCGGAAGCAGGCGCCCGACGATCGCAAAGACCAGGGTGATCGACCCGAAGACCGCCAACAACCATTGAAAATATAGTGAAAGGTAACTCCCGAATTGGGGGGCAAGCCCGCCGCCGCCGAGCGCGCCAAGCCCGGCCAGGAGGAGGACGGCCGCGGAGATCGCGATCCAGACGGAGAAGAGGACAATGGTGTAGATATCGTAGACGTTCGGGCCGATCAGGTACCGACGGGGAGGGGCGTAGCGGTCGGCGGCCGTATTCGGCGGGCCGAATGCCTTGAGGACGGCGATTTGTTCGGCTTCCATCGCCGCCGGGTCGAGCGGCTCCTTTCCGGCGGTCCGGTCGCGGAGGGAATCGGAAAGCAGCGAATGGAGCTCCGCTTCGACATCGCTGCGCGTTTTTCGCGGCAGATGCCGCCCGACTTCCTTGACGTAACGGTCGATCAGGCTGGTGTTCATCTTAAGAGTCCTTTCCGGTCAGACGGTTGATTGCGGCGCTGAGAGAGCGCCATTCCCCGCGCAGGATGCGCAGCGCCTCGCGGCCCTGCTTGCCGAGTTTGTAGTAGCGGCGCGGCTGGGAGCCCTCGACCGACCAGCGGCTTTCCAGGAGGCCCTGCTTTTCCAGCCGCCGGAGGAGCGGATAGAGCGTGCCCTGGTCCACCGCCATTCCCTTTTCCGCCAGCTGCTGGCTGAGCGCGTATCCGTACTGCTCTTCCTCCAGCCGGCTGAGCACAGCCAGGACGAACGTGCCGCCGCGGAGCTCCGAAATCAGGTTGGGAACGGGATCAGTCATATTACCTCCAATGGAGTGTAATATATAATACTATATATAATACAGTAAGTCAAGCCCCCCTCTCTCTCCCATTGCCAATAGGGAGAGGGGGGAGGCAGATGCCGCACGCCTGGCGGCAGAAGACCGCGATCTCCTCCCCTGGCGCACAGAAGAATATTCCGAGGTTAAATAATCATCCCCCTGCATGCATAATGAGCAGGGGGATGGAGAACACATAGTCCAAATGCAGACCGGATGGAAAGCCGGTCCGGGCGGCTGCCCGGATTACGGAGCTGACGCCTCGACGAAATACACCTCGCCGTTGAGGATATCTTCATCGTTCTGGCCGTACGCCAGCAGAAGTTTCCCGCTGGGACCGACCGCCGCGGAGAAGCCGTTCATCATCAGGCTGTCCAGGCCGCGCAGGAGTTCCGGCTCGCCCCACGCGCCGGTTGCCTCCTCAAATTCGAATGCCCAAATCCCGCGGTCGCCGGAAAAATAGCCCGTGCTCAGGAGGACCACCTTATTCTTCTTCGCGGTTACGAAGGAAAAATCATACGGCAGGTAATCTTCCGCGAGGGAACGCACGGCCGACCAGCCCCCCTTCCAGCGCAGGACTCGGCCGGGCGTATCGCCGATCAGAAGGAACATCTCCCCGCCGGGCCCGGCGTAAAACCGGAGATCGGCGGAGATGTTTAAATCCTTCGACACGAGCACCGATGGCGCGGACCAGGCGGCGCCGGCTCCGCGGGAGTAGCGGTAGACGAGCACGGGCGGTTCCGAATCCCGGATCCACGCCAGATGGTATCCGCCGTTCGCATCGATCCCGAAAGCGGGGGAGAACATGTTGATCGAACCGTCGGAGAGGACCTGATCCCCGGCCATGAAAGACTTGGTGCCGTGAAAGATTTTAATCAGCTCTCCGGACGGATCCATGTCGATGAGGAAATCGATGGAGTTGGCGGGGAATTCCTCCTCCTGGAGATTCGCCGGGCCGGTTCCGCGGTAACAGGCGGTCGTGACGACATAGCGGTATTCGGGCAGCCACTGGAAGGCGGCGCAGACGCGCTCGCCGCCGCGCGCGGCGAATTCATAATCGTACATGTATTCCGGCTCGCCGGCGAGGCACGAGGCGCATTCCGGATCGGTCCAGGTTTTATCCGCGGCCAGCGCGCGGTGGAAAACCTTTCCGTTCAGCGGGTCGGATTTATCCATCCAAAAGACGTGGATCACGCCCTTGGAATCCACGGCGATGCGCGGCTGAGAGGAAGCGTCGTTGCCGCCGGTCAGCATGAACGGCTCGCCGGGAATGAATGGCGGGATCGTGGGCGAAGGCGTTTGGGGCTCCACGCTGGGAGTAGGCGTCTCGGGCGGAAGGGCGGTGGATGTCTGCGTGGCGGCAAGCGAAGCGGTGGGCGTCGGTTTCGCCGGCGCCGCCAACAGCCACCTTCCGAAATCCGAATTCAGAAAAACCGCGCCGCCGCCTCCTCCCAGGCACAAGCATACGGCCATCCCGGCCGCGACGGCCCAAGGCGCAAAGCGCAAGATATTTCCGCGGAAACCGGGGGAGGATTTCCGGGGCGCGTCCGCTTTTTCGAATCCCCGGGTTTCGGCCATCGGGCCGGCGCTCTCGGTCGGGGCGGCGGCGGGGCGGGGTTTGTGCCCGGACGTGACATCCTGAAACGCCTGGCTGAACTCCACCGCTTTCTGGTAACGCTGTTCCGGTTCCTTGGCGAGCGCGCGCTCGAGGACCGCAGCGGATCCGCGCGGGAGCTTGGCATCTGCCTCGGAGATCGCCGGCGGCGGGGTGGAGACGTGCATCATCATCATCTTGATCGGAGAATCCGCCTGGAAGGGAGTCTGGCCGGTGAGCATCTCGAACACGACGATCCCGAGCGCGTAGATATCCGACCGGCCGTCGACCTTCTTCTCGCCGCTGATCTGCTCGGGGCTCATGTAGGCGGGCGTGCCGAGGATCATCGACCCGGTGAGGGTGGAGCCACCGCCGGAGAGCAGGGCGATCCCGAAATCGCCGAGGTAGGCTTCCCCGTACTGGTCGAAGAGGATATTGGCGGGTTTGAGATCGCGGTGGACGACGCCCTTGGCGTGGGCGGCATCCAGCGCGGAGCCGATCCGGGCGAGGATCCGGGCGGCTTCGTCGGCGGGGACGGGGCCGGAGCGGATGCGTGAAACAAGCGAGCCGCCGGAGAGGTAGCGCATGACGAGGAACGGCTGGCCGTTCTCCTCGCCGAAATCGTAGACCGGGACAATCGCCGGGTGTTCGAGCGCGGCGATCGTGCGGGCCTCGCGCTGGAAGCGGGTGCGGAAGGCCGGGTCGTGCAACAGCTCGCGGGGCAGGATTTTTATCGCCACCTCGCGGCCGAAGTTCGGGTCGTGGGCGAGGTAGACGGCGGCCATCCCGCCGCGGCCGATTTCCCGGCGGACCTCGTAGCGGGAGATTTTTTCTGGCAGAGGGGGAGGGGTTTCGGTCATGCTTCGTATCCCGGAAGCCGCCCGCGGGGCGTCGTTCTGGTCCATATTATAGGAGAGAAGGGGGAATTATTGTAGTAGGGGCGCATGACCATGCGCCCGGACGAAGGCATGGCCGTGCGCCGCATCAATCGTCCGCCGGGGCCGGGGAACCGCCGGGCGTGTAATAGAAGACATTGCGGCCGGGGAAGGCTTCGATGATTTGGCCGTTCTGATCCGCGCCCAGATCGCGCGCGAAGATCACATCGGTATCCAGGAAGGGGGAATTGAGCCAGGAGAAATTGGCAAGATCCTTCCAGGCATGGATACTGATGAAGACCAGCGCGTTGTGCAGTCCCGCGGCGCCGGAATCGGCGATGGTTTCCCGGGAGACGCCGTACAGGCCGCGCCCCGCGGTGAACCGCGGCAGGATCTGAAAGAGCAAACCCCAGGCGAGGAAGACCGGGAGCGCGGCGCGAACCGTGAGGATCCTCCATCGGCCGCAGGAAAATTTCAGGAGGCCGCGCGCGGAAAGCAGCCACAGGAAGGGCATCGCTTCCGAGTAGTAACGGCCGCCGAAAAAATCGCCGGCGCGGGCCCAATAGGCAAGATGGGCGGCGATGAGCGCGAGCAGCGGGAGCAGGAGGAGCCAATCCGCGCGGCGGCGGGGCGCGAGGAGCAGGCCGAAGATCAGCGGCAGCACCGCGAGCGGGATGCCGAGCGGCGCGGGCCAGCCGGTGAACGCGGTCTGGAAGGCGAGCAGATCCATCCAGACGTTAACCACGCCGAGGAGGATCGTGTGGGCGCCCGCGCCCACGGATTGCGGTTTGAAGCCGACCGTATCGTACGGCCACCAGAGCGTGTAGGTATTGGTGAAGGGCGAGCCGGTGACGATGAAATTGTAGATCGGAAGCAGCGCGCATACCGCAAGGCAGGCCATCCCCAAGGCCAGGTAGGGGCGCAGCATGCCGCGCCCATTCGGCGGTCGCAGCGCGCCGCACCCGATGCGCCCGCGAAACGCGCGGACCAAATCGATTAACGCGATCCCGATGAAGGGGACAGCGACGGCGAAGGCGGTCCATGGCCGGCAGAGGACGGAGAGCCCCAGCATCGCGCCGGAAAACCCCGGCCAAAAACACGCCGGGGTGACGTGGCCGAAAACACTCCGGAGTGACGCAGGGTGCCCCGTCCCGGCCAAGATCATCCCCTCTCCGCAACCATCCCGGCTCAAAAAGACTGATGCGAGCCGGGATGCTTTCCCCACTCGCGAATGCTTCGCATCGGAAAACCGCCGATGCTCATCGCTCGGGGGGCGGGCGCGGGGGCAGGCGCCGGGATGACGTGGATCGGTGCGGCGGGCGCGCAGGAATCCCCAAGCAAAGAAAACCAGCGCGGCAATCGTCACCGGATGGGGGAGCATCGTTCCGGATAGGATGACAAAGGCGGGCGAGACCGCGCCGAGCGCGGCGGCGAGCAGGCCTGTATCCGCGTCGAACAGATCCCGCCCGAGGAGAAAGACGCCCAGCAGCGCGAGGGCGGAGGCGAAGGCGTTGACGAGCCAGGGCGCGCCGGCGAGCACGCCGAGCGCGAGGACGAGCGAGAAGCCGGGCGTGTACTTGCCGAACCACAGGCCGTCGCGGACGATCACAAACGGGATGAAGAAGGAATCCTTCGAGGGCGGGGCCGGCGCGGCGATTTCGCCGCGGGCGAAGACCTGCGCCTGGAAGTAGTAGGCATGCTCGTCCTCGAGGTGGGGCATCCCCTCGAACACGTGGTGCGCGACCGTAGCGGAAACGATGAAGGCGGCGAGGCACAGCACGGCGACCTGGAAGGAGGGGCGGAGGGGGAGGGGCGGCCGAATAACGCGCGCCGTTCCAGTTCGTGAACCGGCGGCGGGGGATGCGGCAGATGAGGAATTCGTCGGCATGGGTAGGGGAATAATATCAGAGAGGGGGGTACCGGGAAAATATCGGAATGGGCACTACCATAGAAGAAGATATTGGTATTTTATCGAATAATTTGGTCATTAAAAACGACTAGTTATTTTGTGAAAAGAAAAATGCCTATACGCATCGGTTTTTACACTAACAGGATGTTGACAAACTAGACCAAGAACCAGCGAATCGACGCAGGAAATTAAGTGTTCTCATAGGAAAAATATCAGATCCACGGAGAACACGGAATATGCGCCAATTAAATTCGAAAAACACAGTCACATTTTACTTCATGGATATCGAAGGCATGGTGCCGGAGAATCATCCATTGAGAAAGATCTGCGCCATGACCGGCCTGGCATTAACCTCCATGAAGGATACCCTGGATGGCCTATACCAGGAAAAGGGGCGACCATGCATCCCTCCGGAAATGCTTCTCCGTTCGCTTCTGTTGCAAATGTTATATTCGATCCGAAGCGAGAGACTGCTCGTGGAACAATTGGAATACAACATGCTTTTCCATGGTTTGTCGGCTTGGAGCCGCAGGAACAGGTTTGGGATCATTCCACGTACTCCAAGAATCGACAAAGATTCTTGGACGGCGATCTGGCGCGGAAATTTCTCCAAGAAACGGTGCAGCAAGCAACAGACAAAGGTCTGGTCAGCGATGAGCTCTTCACAGTAGATGGGATATTAATAGAAGCCTGGGCTAGTCTGAAAAGCCTGAAGCCGATCCATGGGAAAGACGGAGATGATTCGAAAGATCCGCCGCCGGACGATCCGGGGAATCCAACGGTCGATTTTCATGGGGAAAAGCGAGCCAACGACACTCATCGTTCAACAACGGATAAAGAAAGCTGTCTGGCACGGAAGGGAAAAGGAAGCGCGCCTACCGTTTTCGGGCAATGCGCTGATGGAAAACCGGAACGGGTTAGTGGTGGATGGGGATTTACGGATTTTTGAGGAAGATCCCGAGAGAATTGGATGTTTGGAGATGTTGGCAAGGAACCAGAAGCGCCGGACGAAACGGATTACGCTGGGGGGGATAAATGGTTTGATGAGGCGAAATTTGTCAAAGCTTGCCGCAAAAATGAAAATCACTCCACACGTGGCCGTCAAGGAAAAGGCTGGGTCGGGTTTAGTGGACGAGCGGACGCTTCGCCATATAGGATATTGGATCAGCTAGACGATTCGGAAACGGTGGAGGAAATATTCGGCTGGATCAAGGAGCCCGGGCGATTGAAACGGGCAAAGCAAAGGGGAAGGAAGAAAGTGAGTTGGCTATTCCTATTTGCGTTAGGAATATTTATTCTGGTTCGAATGAATGGGAAATTGAAGGTAAAAATGGCATAACAGAAGGGGGAAAATAAAAGATATATGAAAAACCGGACCCGCAAAGGCTTGGGTCCGGCTGGAATAACGTCGTTTTCATCGACTTGGTCCTACATAGCTTTTTTATTTCACCCCCCTGCTAACGTAAGATTGATAGAAAATGAAATCTTACCCGGGTGATCCTTGTCCCCAAATTTTTAATTTGTATGTTCCCAATGATATCCGTGTGTCATTACCAATAATCAAGGTATATTTTCCGCCAATCACGAGCTCGACTACTCCCCAATCATAGTGGCGTGGGTCGTACTGCTGCGGTATAGTCACGGATCCTACCTTATTATTTAGTTCGTCGAGTAAAATCATATTAAGTGTATCGGTCATTCTAACATCAATCACCTGGATATAAATTATCTGACCTGCGACAGCAGAAAAAGTAAATATATCTTTACCGCCGGGAGTTTCAATTTTACCGGCTCCCGGCTCAGGAATACCGTCCATAATCTCAATAAAAGGATCTATATCAATTTCAAACTCATCTGGAGAAGGAACATCCCATAATTTTATTCTATATGTTCCTACAGATGACTTATTATCCGTCCCAATGATTAAGGTGTATTTCCCTCCTAAAATGAATTCTTCAACCCCCCAGTCATAATGCCTGGGATCGTACTGTCGAGGAAGAGATTTAGCGGCGACTTCATTGCTCCATTCATCCAATAAAAGTAAATCGAGCGTATCCGTCATTTTTACATCAATAATTTGGATGTAAATAGTCTGACCCGCCCCTACAGAAAAAAAGTAAATATCCTTTAACCCTGGCGTCTCAATTCTCCCAGCACCCGGTCCTGGTACTCCGTCTGAAATCTCATCGCCGATGGAAATCTCAAACTTATCGCCGACAAGATCGGATGTTTCCGTCGTTGTGGCTAGTGGATTATTGACGAATTGGGTAGGCTCGAAACGCAGCGTTGAATCCTGGCCAGCAAAGAGATCCTCCGTGGGAGCGAACGTGCGGGTCGCCGTCTCTTTCGGCGATAAAAGCGACGACAACGCATCCGGATCCTTAAACAGCGCATATCCACCCGCCGCGCCGCCGATGCCGCAGAGGCAGAGGACCACCGCCGCAATGGCGATTGCCGGCCACTTCTTTGTGGACTTCCCTGCGGGTTTTTCTCCGGCGGTCTTCTTCACCGGTCGGGACGGCCTGCGCGGACCTCCGTCCTCGGCGTCTATTCGCGTGGCGGCGGTTTCCCTAAAATACCCGTAGGTGGCGGATGTGGCGGAGAGGTCCGGCGCCTCGCCTGAGGCGATCGCCGAGATGACGCTTCCCAGTTCGGAGGCTTTTTGGAACCGCAGTTCCGGATCCTTGGCCATCGCGCGGATCAAGACGCCGTTGATCGTATCGGGAAGGTCGGTCTTTTCCTCCGGCAGGCGCGGGGTGGGATTGGCCAGGTGCATCATCATCATCTGGGCCGGCGTATCCGCTTTGAAGGGGGTCTTTCCGGTCAGCATTTCGAAGAGCACGATTCCCAGGGCGTAGATATCCGCCCGGCCGTCGACCTTGCCATCGCCGCGGATCTGCTCCGGGCTCATGTAGGCCGGCGTGCCGAGGATGGCCGAGCCGGTGAGTGGGCTGGTGGATTCCGAAAGCTGGGCGATGCCGAAATCGCTCAGGTAGGCCTCGCCGTACTGGTCGAACAGGATGTTGGCCGGTTTAAGATCTCGGTGGACGATGCCCTTGGCGTGGGCGGCATCCAGCGCGCCGCCGATGCGGATGAGCACCTTGGCGGCCTCGGCGATGGGCAGGGGGCCGGCCTTGATCCGGGCGGAAAGCGATCCGCCGCTGAGGTAGCGCTGAACCAGGAACGGCTGGCCGTCCTCCTCGCCGAAATCGTGGACCGGGACGATGGCGGGATGCTCGAGCGAGGCGATGGTGCGCGCCTCGCGCTGGAAACGCTGGTAGAGGGTGGAATCGTGCATCGCCTCGCGCGGCAGCACTTTCACGGCCACCTCGCGCTGGAAGTTCGGGTCGCGGGCGAGGTAGACGGTGGCCATCCCGCCGCGTCCGATCTCGCGGAGGATCTCGTAGCGGGCGATTTTGGAAGGCTTGGGGAGGGAGGAAGGATTGGGCATATGGTTTGATTTCCTTGAAAGGGATTGCGATCGAAAAATTACGTTCGATAAATTAAAAACCGAGTATATCCCGTATCCGGTGATACCGCCAACCGAATTCAACCCGTTCGGAAGCGAACGCGGTTTCCTACCACTTTGAATTTCTTGTTCCTTCCTCTTCATAATCCTTGAAAATCCGGGATCCCGCAACATCCTCATTGCCGTCCGGCCTTCGTCTGCGGAAGAAGCCGGAGATGTATTGCCGCAGAGGGCCGATGGCGATGAACGCCAGGATTATCCCCATGATGTAAAACTTGAGAATAATGAGAAGAAATCCGGAGAATCCAATCAACGCATACCAGAACAGCCGCATTTTATTCCGGATTAAATCGATGCCGGCAGTAAAATTCCTATGGAAATACACTCCCGACCATCCGCCGGCAATGATTAAGAACAACCCGACGACAATGGGTAATAGATTATTTGAGATGATTTGAGAGGGGATGGACCGATGAGCAGAAAGGGAGATCATTAAGTCCTGCAGGATGATCAGACCGGCACAGGCTAAAAGAACCGCGCCAAGAAGAATCCATCCTGCCAATCCGATGTATATCCAGGTCCGGAAAAAAGTAAGCGCGACATCCATAAACGAAGGCGCGCTTTTCTTTGCCGTACCGGGCCTGGGTTCCGGTTGGGCGGCGGGGCTCCAATGAAAATATTTCGAGAGGAGCGGGAAGAAGAAGACCAATATCAGAAGAATGAGGAAGACCGGAATCCCCAGCATTCTCGTCTGGATAAGGTCCCAGAGTGCGCCACTGCTGATGTATGCGCCCATTCGAATCGAGTTCCTTTTATCTTTTTTCGGCCGGCAGTAGATAATCAAATCCACTAGCGCTCTCCGGAAAATATCCCTGTCTGCGAGTACGGCTTTGCCCCTTGTGTTTACATCATGGAATTGGACGAGCCAACTATTCCTCGGCGATTTCAGCAACAGGACAAGGTTTTGTCCGGGCGCCTCCTGTGATGTGCCCGCATTGTCTTTGTCGGTGTGAGGAGGATTGTTCCGGACTATTGTGGCTCGAAAAATGGAATCCGACAAATCCCGCGCTAGCGTCCGGGCGGGCTTGTGGCCCGCCCATATTTCGAACAATCGGTGTTCAGAATACGGCTTTCGATTTTTTCTCTGGTGATGAATCCATAAGACTTTACCATAAAGGATTACTTGAAAAAGCCCGATGCATGATCAAGCCCCAAGGCTTGCACAATTTTGATGATAATGAATCCGCCTTCGAACAACGGCAATTTGCCTTTTCGCCTTTCTGAGCGGCCGAAGGTGATCGAGGAGCGAGGTTCCTCTTGCCGATCCGGCTTCGGAGATTGAAATCCCAATTGAGGAAGCAATCCCATTATCAAACCGGACGCTTTGCTCACCGCCCATGCGAAAATTCCTGTCGATAGTACGACAATCGTAAATACTATTCCGGCCTATAAACCGGGTTCCGAAGGATTGGAAAAAAGGTGGCCGAAATTGGATTCCGTATGTTCATTCCTTTGTCAACAAAATTATTTCTAGAGGGGGATTGGCATCCTCTTAGCGGAACGTTCAAAGATCAATCATGCCCTGGAAACGCATTTTTCGGAAAGCCGGTAGCCCAAGGAATATTTACCCGGTGTCCTTGGAATTCCTCACGGAAGTCGGAAGAAATATTTTCCATTCGGATGCCGTATGGAAAAAGAAAACAAACAGAAAGAAAAACGGCAAAGCACCGAATTGAATGCCCATCCGGGATGTAAAAACCAACGAGAGGACCCAACCAAGGAAAATCAAAAAAATAACCAGGGATGAAAACATAAGCCGGTCCCGTTTGGGGGATAAAGAGGCGGCAGCCAGGAGCAAATATCGGTTGTAGTTCACCGCCAACTGAAAAAAATAAGCCATCATGCACAACATGAAAAAGAAAATGGATCGAGTGACATAGACGCTGATTGTTGCACAGAGGGAGAAAAGACACATGAGGACAAGATTAATTTGTGACTTAAAATATCGGATAAACTTCGGCCTGTCCGTTTCCGTCCGGAAATAAGCCCGAAATTGGAGAAGAAGGAACAATCCGGCGACGAGCAAGAAAAGCCCCATGGCGATGAACATCGCTGGCGGAGAAAGCCAAATTATTTTTATCGGCTGGAAAAAGAACCGCGCCGCGACTTCAAAAAGAGGGACAATGCCGGTGATGAGCAGTAACGCGCCAAACCCGATCCAGAGAACATATCCGATAGAAATGCTTTTTCGGAGCAGGTTGATTGCGCCGGGGTTTGTAGAGGGCGCGGGAACTATTTTTGAATCCTTCCGGGGAGGGAAAAGAATGCGTAATCCCTTCTCCTTCCAGATGGACAAAATGAACAGCAGCCTCTCCTTCAAGAAATACATAACCAGAATGAACAGAAGTATTGTAAAAGAGAGAAGAAAGAAAAGGGGAATCCCAAGGAATTTAGTTGTGACGATGAATTCAAACGCATCATCGAAATTGAATTCCATACAAAAACTCCTTATGACCTGTCAGCTGCTTGGTCTTGCCGTCTTTTATCCAAGAGGTCATGTATCTCCTTGATAAAACCATCGCGGTCAACTACAGAGGCCATTCCTTTTTCGTCCGATTCGCGGAATCGGAAGATCCAGCTTCGGCGGGAGGATTGAACCAACAGCAGCGTTGTATCTTTTCCGTTTGCTTGGTTTCCGCCTATGGAAACGGGTGGATGTCGAAGAATTATGATCGCGCGAGAACTTATGGAGAGGCTATCTTCAAGGATCATCTTTTCAATATCGGAATCGCCGCCTCCTGGTTTTGGCTTTATTATCATCGGTTGCTCTCTGGCGGAGGCATTGATAAGCGGCTGAATAACATCGATGGATATTTCCGCCTGAGCATAGACGACATTCATTTCAGTCCCAAAATCAGGAAACATGTTCTCAAGAAAACCTGGTAAATCCGAAAGATTGCCATGTTCTAAGAACTGCAATGAACTGCCATGAGAACGAGAAAGACCGGAATCCCCAGCATTCTCGTCCGGATAAGGTCCAGGAGTACGCCGCCGCTGATAGATGCACCCATTGGAATCGAATTCCTTTTACCTTTTTTCGACCGAATCTGACGTAAAATGGCGGAGAATATTTTCCATCGCAAAAGGATGGGATGCTGCAATGAACGGAAAGTATTGAAAACAGCCAGCTTTCATGGGGCGTCCAGATTTGTCAGCAACCAGTAGGCTACGATCGCAGAGAAAAATGCTATCGGAATAGTCAGCACTACACAATAGAAGGCATATGGACGAATAAAAAAGAAAGCCAAAATCAGGATCAAGAGGCTGGCCGCGGCTAGCACGATCATGGAATAGGCGCCCATTCTGTTCAGGTGACGGAAAACTCCTGTTGTCCGAAGTAGAAAATCGGCTCTGATTTTCGAATAGGTAATCCCGGGGAAGATAAATATCAATCCGAAGAGGAAATATAATTGACCGGGTGTGGGCCAGAGCCCGGTCCTCTCCGGCAGATTAACCTGCCAGGGGATGCTCTCCGGATGTTGAAGGTAATAAACTTCAGCTAAGACCATGAGGACCGCGCCG
>JAFGCU010000080.1 GCA_016932475.1 Anaerolineales bacterium | reverse complement strand
CGTATCATTTCAAGCGCGACCCAATGGGTCGCCCTGAAAGAGGTCATCGTATCATTTCAAGCGCGACCCAATGGGTCGCCCCGAAAGATGTCATCGCATCATTTCAAGGGCGACCCAATGGGTCGCCCCTACTCGCCGCCGATCTTTTTAAGGGCCTGCCGCGCGGCGTCCTGCGCCGCCGCCTGTTTGCTGTTTCCCGTTCCGACCCCGTATGTTTCCTCACCCACCAGCACTTCGATCGTATATCGCTTGTCGTGATCGGGGCCGCTCATTTCCACCACCCGGTACCCCGGCGTGATTCCGAACATGGCCTGGGCCTTTTCCTGAAAGAGGCTTTTGCAGTCGCTGCTGGAGAGTTGTTCGAAGAAGCGCTCGGACTCCCGGGTGAAGAAGGGGCCGAGGAACGCATGGACCGCATCCATGCCCCGGTCGAGCGCGATCGCGCCGATCACCGCTTCGAAGACTCCGCACAGTATCGTCGCCCGTTCGCCGCCGCCGCTCAGCCGTTCCCCCTTCCCGATCCGCAAGATCCGGTTCAGCCCGATCTGCTGGGCGAAGGCCGCCAGCGTTTCGGTCCGCACCAGAGCCGAACGCATCCGGGTCAGTTCGCCTTCCGGCAGTTCGGGGAAATGCTGATACAGCCAGTAGGCGGTCAGGTAGTCCAGAACGGCGTCCCCAAGGAATTCCAGCCGTTCGTAATTTTCGCCCGCACCGGGGCTTTCGTTGGTGTAGGAACTATGGGTCAACGCGCGGAGGATCAACCCCGGATTGGAAAATTCCAATCCGGTGATCCGCTCCACGGCGGCCGCCGCGGGATGTTTTTCCCCAACCGGAGAAGAAACCGCTTGTGGGTCTTCCTTCACGGACGGCCCGGGGAGACCGTCCTCCTCATTCATGGAAGGCGCGGATCACGAGCACGGCGTTATGCCCGCCGAATCCGAACGCATTGCTGACCGCCACGCTTACCGGCTGGGTCCGGGCGGTATTCGGCACGTAATCCAGGTCGCATTCCGGATCGGGCGTCGAATAATGGATCGTCGGGGGGATCTTCCCGTCCCGGATCGCCAGCATGCAGAAGATGACCTCGAGGGCGCCGGTTGTCCCCATCATGTGCCCGGTCATCGATTTGGTCGAAGAAACAGGGATTGTGTAAGCCCGCTTTCCGAACACGCGCTTGATCGCCTTGGTCTCGGAGAGGTCGTTCAGCACCGTGCCGGTCCCGTGGGCATTGATGTAATCCACGTCGTCCGGTTTCACACCGGCCGACGCCAGGGCCAGTTCGATGGCGCGCGCGCTTCCCGAGCCGTCCTGGGCGGGGGCGGTGATATGGTAGGCGTCGGACGTCGCGCCGTACCCGGCCAGTTCGGCCAGTATCCTGGCGCCGCGCCTGCGCGCGAAGGTCAGGCTTTCCAGCACGATGACCGCCGCCCCCTCCCCCATCACCAACCCGTCGCGGTTCTTATCGAAAGGCTTGGGGACGTCGAGGGATTCGCCGCCGGTCATGGCGCCCAGGCGCAGGAACGCGCCCATACCCAGTTCGCAAACCGTGGCGTCGGTTGAGCCGGCGATCATCGCATCCGCCTCGCCGGAGCGGATCAGACGCCAGGCGGAACCCAACCCGTCCGCGCCGGAGGCGCAGGCGGATGCCACGGAGAAGGCCGGCCCCCGGGCGCCGAATTCGATCCCCACCAGGCCGGCGGCGCCGTTTGGCATAAGCATCGGGATGGTGAACGGGCTCAGTTTCCGCGGGCCAACGGTCAGAAGCTGCCGGCAGGCCTCCTGGATGGTATACATTCCCCCGATCGTCGTGGCCATGACCACCCCGACCCGCTCACCGTGGGCGCGCACGTCCAATCCGGATTGTTCCACCGCCTCACGGGTGGCCGCGATCGCAAACTGCTGGAAGCGGTCCATCCGCCGGGCGGCGCGAAAATCCATGAAATCCGCCGGGTCGAATCCCCTGACTTCGCAGGCGATCTTGACCGATAGCGCGGAAGGATCGAATTGCTGAATGATACCGGCGGTGGACGTCCCCGCCAGGGCTTGTTTCCAGGTAGTCTCCGGATCCAATCCGAGGGGATTTACCGTTCCGATTCCGGTGACGACTACACGCTCCATCTGCGAGCCTCCTTGATCCATGCCGGGTGTCCGCGTCCGTATCCGGATTCGGGAGAATCCCGTATTTCCGGAGCCCCGACGGGGAAAAAATCGATTAAAAATTTTTCCCGCGCCCCCGCGCGGCTTGATTCCCGTGTAAAGTATAGGACAATCCCAGGAGGATTATACTCCGCATGCTTTCGGTTGCGGGTCGGCGGCACCCTGATATAATCAATGAAATAATCGGCAATTCCCCGGGAGACCGAATCTGGACACTCAGCGCATGACCAACTCCCTGCGTCAACACACGGGAGGAACCGCTTCCCTGGTTGTCGGGACGACCCTCGAAAACCGCTATATGGTCATCCGGGTCATCGGCAGCGGCGGCATGAGCTGGGTGTATCAGGCGCGCGACATGCGCTTCCCGAGCGTCACCCGGCTGGTGGCGGTCAAGGAAATGCTCAATCCCAGCAAGGACGCCGCCATCCGCGCCACGGCAGTGCAAAGCTTCGAGCGTGAAGCCAATCTGCTCGCCACACTGAACCATCCCGCCATCCCCCGCATTTACGACTATTTCACCATCGGGGAACGGTCCTTCCTATGCATGGAATTCGTCAACGGCAAGGACCTCGAAGCCATCCTCACCGAAAGCAGCGATTTCCTTCCGGTCACGAAAGTGGCCCACTGGGGCGCCGACCTGTGCAGCGTCATCCACTACCTGCACAATCATCAGCCGCCGGTGATCTTCCGCGACATCAAACCGTCGAACATCATGTCCGACGAGCACGAAAACATCCGCCTGGTTGACTTCGGGATCGCCAAACTATTCGAGCCCGACCGCAAGGGTACGATGATCGGCACCGAAGGCTATTCCCCGCCCGAGCAGTACCGCGGCGAGGCCGGCCCGCTGTCGGATGTGTACGCCCTCGGGGCGACTCTTCACCACCTGCTTTCCCGCCGGGATCCGCGCATCGAACCCCCCTTCTCCTGGCATGACCGCCCGCTGCGCGGGATCAACCCGGCCGTGCCGGAGGGGTTGGACCAGGCGGTCATGAAAGCCCTGGCCTACGAACCCACGCAGCGCTTCCCGGACATGAAGACCTTCGGAGCCGTACTCGCGCAATTCGAGGAAGGCGGGCGCCCGGTTGTGATCCAGTCGGCCGAGGCTTCGCCCGGAATTTCCGCGGTCGTGCCCTCCGGTCCGGAGAACGCCATCAAACCGAAATGGGTTTTCGCCTGCGAGGACGAAATCCGGGGCACGCCGGTGATCACCAAGGGCATGATCCTGGCCGGCGCCTACGACAACAACCTGTACGCGCTCAAACCCTCGAGCGGCGAATTCATATGGAAGTACGCCGCGGAAGGCGGGTTGACGGGCCGGCCGGCGATCGTGGAGGATATGATCGTCGTCGGTTCCGAGGATAAGCGGGTGCACGCGGTCAGCCTCACCACCGGCAAGGTCGTCTGGACCTACTTTACCGAAGGCCCGGTCCGTTCTTCGCCGGCCCTCGCCGAAGGGCACGTCTTCATCGGGTCCGACGACTCCAAACTGCATGCGATCAACGCCCTGTACGGGCGGGGCGCATGGAAGACCGAGGTCGACGGACCGGTTCGCTCCACACCGCTCCCGAGCGGGGACCGCATCTATTTCGGGTGCGAAAGCGGCGACGTGTACGCGGTGGATCTGCGGGGCGATCTTAAATGGAAGTTCCACGCCAAGCGGCCCGTGACCTCTTCCCCGTGCGAAGCCAATGGATTGCTCTATTTCGGTTCGGTGGATAATTTGCTGTATGCCACGGATATTAAATCCGGCTGGGCGGTCTGGCGGTTCCGCACCAATCACGCCATTATTTCCTCGCCGGCGATCGCTCAGGGCATCATCGTCTTCGGTTCCGCCGACGGGCGGATCTACGGGGTAGACGCGAACTCCAGCAAGGAAAAATGGCATTTCGAAACGGAAGGCCAGGTCACCGGCAATCCGCTCATTTTCCAGGGCCTGGTATTCTGCGGGTCGGTGGACAAGAATCTGTACTGCCTGGAACTGCTGACCGGAAAACTGCGATGGAAATTCGAAACCGGGGGTCCGATCACCGGCGGCATCACCGCAAATGAAGATATGATCGTCTTTGGATCCACGGATCACAAGCTCTACGCCCTGCCGTGGTAGGCAGGTCCACAGGAGAATCCTCTTGGCTCCCATTACCCGCATCCGTTCCCGCCGCAGCACCAAATCGGCGCCTCCCGCCGAACTCCCGAACGACATCCCGATGTTCCGGTCCGGCATCGCCTACGACGTCGGGCGGGTGAGGCAATCCAACGAGGATTGCCTGATCGCCATCACCTCCCTGCAGCAGGGCGATGCGGTCTCCCCGTATTACGGGTTGTTCGTCGTGGCCGACGGCATGGGCGGGCACGACCTTGGGGAAAAGGCGAGCCTGCTGGCCGCGCAAACCTTCGCGCGCGAAGTGGTCGCAAAATTCGGAACCCAGTTCCTGGGCGGCGTGGCGGAGAACTCCGAATCCATTCAGGAAGTTCTGGAATCGGCGATGAGTCTTGCCAACCAGGCGGTGATGTTGAATCTCCCGGGTTCGGGGACAACCCTCACCGCGGCGCTGATCTTCAGCAAGCAGGTTTTCCTGACCCACATCGGCGACAGCCGGGCGTACTTCGTGGGGAAGGAAATCCGCCAGATCACGCACGATCACTCGCTCGTCCAGCGTCTGGTCGATCAGGGGCACATTTCAACGGAGGAAGCCGGCCGCTTCGCCCAGCGCAACGTCCTGCTTAAGGCGGTCGGCCAGGTCGAGGGCATAGAGACGGATTTCCTGACCGTGCCATGGGAACACGGTTCGCGCCTGCTGCTGTGTTCCGACGGTTTGTGGGGGGTGCTGTCGGATTCGGAAATTCTGCGCATTTCCAAGAATTACCCCTCTCCGCAGGACGCGGCGGTGGCGCTTGCCCGCCAGGCAAACACCATGGGGGGACCGGACAACATTTCGGTGGTCATCGTGGAGATGACAGGGGAAAAATGAATAATCCCAGTTCGGGGCAGGAACCGCTCTATATGGAAGTCCATGTGAGCCGGCCCGTCCTGCGGGCGCTGGATGAACCTCAGGTTCTATACGCCATGGCGAGCATCCAGCCGGCCCAGCAGGAGGGGGAGCAGGTTGCGCCCCCGCTGAATCTCAGCCTGGTCTTCGATCGATCGACTTCGATGGCCGGTGAAAGGCTGGATACGGCCCGCGTCTCCGCCGAAAGCATACTCACCCAGCTGCGCCCGCAGGATAAGATCGCCGTCGTCACCTTCAGCGACCGGGCGGAAGTGCTGCTCTCGACCGAATTGACGCTGCCGGTCTCGGAAGCCCGGCAGCGGCTGAGCATGATCCAGGCCAGCGGCGGGACGGAAATCTACCAAGGGCTTTCGGCCGGCGTGAACCAGCTGCGCCAGGTCCGCCACCCGAATTCCGTGGATCATGTCATCCTCCTGACCGACGGACGCACATACGGCGATGAAGCGGCTTGCCTGCAATTGGCGGAGGAAGCCGCCCAGGAGGGGATCGAGATAACCGCAATGGGGATCGGGGACGAATGGAACGACTCGTTCCTCGATTCGCTGGCGACCAAAACGGGCGGCCAGGCGGTGTACATCGACAACATCGCCTCGCTCGGCCCGTTCCTGCAGCAGAAGTTCCTCGGGCTCGGGCAAGTGCACGCGGATCAGGTCGTGGTCGAGGTGGAAACCACGCCCGGGGTCACGCTGCACTCCGCGTTCCGGGTGAACCCGGCCCCCATGCCCCTGCACGAAGGACACATGCTGCGCCTGGGTTCGCTCTTTGCGGGGAACAACATCACCCTGCTGATGGAATACCTGGTCCCGCCGATCACGCCGATGGATTCCTACGAAATCAGCCGACTGCATCTCGGCGCGCATCTGGCAAAACGGGCCACCAATCTGCGGACCGTCCTCTCGCTCAGCCTGCCGGTGGTAAACGAACCCGTCCCGGCGCCGATCCCCGGAACGCTGCTGTCCGCGGTGCGCAATGTCAACCTGGCGCGCCTGCAGGAGAAAGCGCTGGCCGACGCCCAGACCGGCCACCTCAATCTGGCGACCACCCGCCTGGAACGGATCGCCACCCGCCTGTTCGAAATGGGCGAACCGGATCTTGCCAACACGGTCCTCGGCGAATCATCGCAGCTTCGCCGAACTCATTCGATATCCGAGAAGGGCAAAAAAGCGGTCAAGTACGGCACGCGCGGTCTGGTGGATCCCAAGCACGGGGGCAGGTTGCGATGATCTCTTGCCATGTCTGCCATGCATCGGTGTATTACGGGACTCTCTTCTGCCCGGAATGCTGCGCGCGGGTGAGCGAAGATTCCTCCTCCCCCACCAACGCCCTGCCGGCCGGAAAGGCCGCCGATTTCATACCGCCCAAGCCCACCGAATCCTCGCACGCCCCGCTGACCTCGACCGACAGTATCGCGCTCAAGGTGGCCGGGAACAACGTCGGCATCCCGCTCTTCGGGCAGCAGGAATACATACTCGGCCGGGCGGAAAAAGGCCAGGCGGTGATACCCGACATCGACCTGAACCGGTTCGGCGCGCACGAAAAAGGAGTCTCCCGCCTGCACTGCCACCTGCGGTTTGAGGGGAACTCGCTGCTGGCGATCGACCTGGGCAGCGCCAACGGAACCTTTATCAACGACAACCGGGTGCTGCCCGATCATCCCGCCATGCTTTCCGACGGAGACATCCTCCGTCTGGGAAACCTGATCATTGAAGTCACCCGCCAGATTGGAGGGCAATAAGCACTATGGCCATTTCCGTCCTGGTCCACCTCACCAATGAAGATTCGGTCCTGGGAGAAGTGGAGGCGCTGCCCGCGGTGGACGCGAATTACCTCACAGTCGCCAATCCCCGCCGCCGGGATGGGAAGGATCTGCCCTACCTCCAGCCCAACGTCAGCACCGTGATCTGGACGATCCAACGGATATCCTTCATCGAAGTGATGCCCGGCGAGGAGCAGGAAAAGCTCGTCACCTTCGTCCGGGAGTAGACCGCCGTGAGCGATGCTTCACGCCGGCGCGTGCTGGTGGCAGACGACGAACCGCGAATGGTGCGGTTCATACGGCTCAATCTGGAGCAGGACGGCTTCGAGGTGGTCGAGGCGCGCAGCGGGATGGAAGCCCTCGGCCAGCTGCGCAACGCGATGCCGGACCTGGTGCTCTTGGACGTGATGCTCCCGGACATCGACGGGTTTGAAACCCTGCGCATGATCCGGGAGTTTTCGCAAGTTCCGATCCTCATGGTCACCGCCAAGGGCGAGGAAGACGACCGAGTACGGGGCCTGGAACTCGGCGCGGACGACTACATCACCAAACCGTTCAGCCCGCGGGAACTCTCCAGCCGGATCCGCGCCGTCCTGCGCCGGAACGAGATGCCCCCCACCGCGCCCCATGCCCCCATCCGGGTGGACGACCGGCTGACGATCGACTTCGACCGCCGCGAAGTGCGCGTGGAGGATATGCCGGTCGTCCTGCGGCCGACGGAATACCGATTGCTGTACCATCTGGTGCAGAACGCCGGGCGCGTGATCACGCACGATCAGCTGCTGGCGAAGGTGTGGGGGTACGAGTACCGGGAGGAAACGCACTACCTGAGGCTGTACGTCAACTACCTGCGCCAGAAGCTGGAACAAGACCCCTCGGATCCCAAATACATCCTAACCGAACGCGGCGTGGGGTACCGGTTTGTGGATTATCGCCGGCCCGCAGGCCGCACCGGATCGGGCGCGCCCCCGGACGCCGATGAAAAGCCCGCGCCTTAAGGATGGGGGCGCGCGGGCTAGGATTGGAGACGGAATGTCCTGGATTACCGGATTGATTAAGAGCCTGCGGCCGAGGCAATGGCCGAAGAACATCTTCTTCTTCGCCGCGCTCGTGTTCGACCGTCAGTTCTTCCTTGTCGAACCGCTGCTGCGCACCGTGGCCGGCTTCGTGCTGCTGTGCCTGGCCTCCGGTTCGGTGTACCTGGTCAACGACATCGCCGACCGGAAACAGGACCGGCTCCATCCGGTTAAATGCAAACGCCCGGTGGCTTCGGGCCGGCTGCCCGCGGCCCTGGCCGCCGTTGCGGCCGCCGTGCTGATGGCCTTCACGCTCGGCGCGGCGTTCGCGCTGGCGCCGCCGTTCGCGGCGCTGATCGCCGTCTACCTGGTGCTGAACCTGGCGTACTCCTTCTTCCTCAAGCACATCGCGATCGTGGACGCCATGACCGTGGCGATCTTTTTCGTGCTGCGGGTCGTCGGCGGCGTGCTGCTGATTTCGGTGGAGCGGTTTTCCCCGTGGATGTACGTATGCATGGTGCTGCTCGCGTTGTACATCTCCTTCGGCAAGCGGCGCTCGGAAATCCTGCTCCTGGAAGAGGGCGCCTCGAACCACCGCCGGGTGCTCAGCGGATATTCCATACCGCTGCTGGACAGCTACATCCAGATCGTCTCCGCCGCGACGATCGTCGCCTATTCCTTCTACACCTTCTCCGCGCCCAACCTTCCGGCCAACCACGTCATGATGTTGACCATCCCCTTCATCCTCTACATCATCTTCCGCTACCTCTACCTGATGCAAATCGAACACAAGGGCGGAGCGCCCGAGGAAATGGTCCTCTCGGACCGGCCGCTGCAGATCGCGATCCTCGTCTGGGGTTTTTCCGTCATGCTGATCCTCTACATCTGGAGATGATCCGGCGCGGCTCGGCCTGCGGGAAGATCATCCTTCTCGGCGAACATGCCGTCGTATACGGCTTCCCCGCCGTCGCCATCCCGGTTCGCTCCTTGCAGACCCGGGCCGAGCTCTCCGAAGGCACCGCCCCGCTCCGGATCACCGCCCCGCTGATCGGGTTGGATGCGCCGATGACAAACCTCCCCAGCGGGCACCCGCTGGCGGTCTGCATCCGGCTGACCGCAGAGACGCTGGGGATGGCGCCGCCGGGAGGCAGGCTGACGATCACATCGGATATTCCCGTCGCATCCGGAATGGGATCCGGCGCCGCTGTCTCCACCGCCATCGTGCGCGTGCTGGCCTCCGCCGCCGGCCGGAATTTACCCGCGGCGGAAATCTCCCGGATCGTGTTCGCGGTTGAACAGATCCACCACGGCACCCCGTCCGGCGTGGATAACACCGTGATCGCACACGAAATGCCGATTTATTTCCAGCCCGGGGAGGAACCGGAAACCCTCGCGGTCGGGGCGCCGATGCATCTGCTCATCGCCGACAGCGGCGTACACAGCAAGACCCGGATCGCGGTCGGCGGCGTGCGGGAACGGCGGGATGCGGACCCCGCGCGCTACGACGGATTATTCCGGCAGATCGGCGGCCTGGCCAAGGAGGGACGCGCGCATTTGGAATCCGGCAATATCCCCCTGCTCGGGAAAACCATGGACCGGTGCCATGAACTGCTGCGGGCGATCGAAGTAACCATCCCCGCACTGGACCGGCTGGTGGAAGCCGCCCGCCAGGCGGGCGCGTATGGAGCCAAACTTTCCGGGGCGGGATTGGGCGGAAACATCATCGCCCTGGCCGATCCCCCCCTGCTCCCGGCGGTGGAAACCGCGCTGCGGGAATCCGGGGCCGCCGACGTGTTCCGCACCGACCTGGAACCATAACCGGAGATCCGCGGACCATCGGATTCCCGATTTCCGCATGGATCAATGTTATGATTGTGAAGGAATTATCAACGCACCCGGAACGCATATCCCTCAAGGCACCGGTTCCATGGCATCCAGGTTCAAATCCATGAACGACAGCACCGGTGATTCGCCACCACCCGAGGAAAAATCCCGGCGTAAAGCCCTGCCCATCCTGGCCCGGGCGGGCACCCTGCTGCTGGTTGTCGCCCTCTCGGTGGGGATTTATCTTTTAAGAGACCAGGCCAAATGGCTGGCGAGCCTCGGGTATGTGGGGATCTTTGTGCTTTCCATCCTGGCGAATGCGACCATCATCCTGCCCGCCCCGGGCGTGGCGTTCGTCTTCGGGATGGGCGCCGTCTACAATCCGCTTCTGGTCGCGCTGGCGGCCGGCGCGGGAGCGGCGATCGGGGAACTCTCCGGCTACCTGGCCGGATATTCGGGCAACATCGTCGTCAAGAATCGCGCCCGCTACCAGAAAATCATCCCCTGGATGACAAAATACGGCCCCTGGACGATCCTCGTCCTCGGGTTCATCCCCAATCCGATTTTCGACCTGGCGGGGATCGTCGCCGGCATGCTGAAGATGCCGCTGTGGAAGTTCCTGGTTTTTTGCATGATCGGGAAAATTATAAAAATGCTGCTGTTCGCTTATGCCGGATCGCTGTCCATCCCCTGGCTGGCGCCGGATTAGGCTCCCGGATCCGGGAGCATCCTGGATCCGGATTCTGCGTCAAAAATCCTGCATGACTTCGTTGCCCCGCCAAACATATTGCAGCAACCTGCGGATGCCGCGGTTCCGGCGCAGGTACCCGAGCGGCTCCCGGATGCTGGCCGGTTTCACCCCGAACAGGCGTGAAAGGCTGTTGGCTTCGCAGGTGCTCGGCACAGCCAGGTAATCCATCCAGAAAGGCGTGAAGGGCGAATGGGGGAGAATCCAATCCATCACTCCGAGGCTGAACCGGGCGAGCGGCGGCCACACCCTGACGATCATCCGCGGAGTCCGGATCGCGTCCAGGACAACTTCCACGACCTGCTCAAACGATAAATGCTCCGGGCCGCCGATCGAAAGGATCTCCCCGAAGTACCGGTTTTCGGCGAGGCAGTATTCCATGCAAGCCGCCAGATCCTCGACCCACAGCGGCTGCATGTGGGTGTCCATCTCCGGGATGAAGTAGGCGGCCGGAAGGAGCCGGGCGAAGAATGCGACGGCGTTGGTGAAGGAATCGCCGGCGCCGTAGACCAGGGACGAGCGCAGGATCAGGTATGGAATTCCGCTTTCGATCACGGCATGCTCGGCGATCCCCTTGGCCTGCAGGAAGGGAAACGCCGAACTGCGGTCCGCGCCGAGATGGCTTAGATACAGGATGCGCCGGACGCCGGACGCCCTGGCCTGGGTCAGCAGGCTGCGGGTTCCCTCGACATCGACGGCGAACAGATCGCGGCGCCGGTGTTCCCCCTCGGCCGAAGCCAGATGAATGATGGAATCCACGCCCGCGACGGCCGCGCGGATACCGCCTTCATCCTGAAAGGAAGCCACGACCGCCTCCACCCGCGGGACCGGCAGCCGGGATCGGCGGTCGGAAGGCCGGAGGAGGAGGCGGATCGAATATCCGCGGTCGGCAAGGACCCGGGAGACAACCCTACCGATGAACCCCGTGCTTCCGGTGATGAGAATCTTCGGCCCCATACTGTCCGTCAATCCCCCAGCCAACCGGCGGCGCGGGCCGGGAGCGCCGCCAGGCTCCCCTGCTCCCGGGTGCAGTCCGGAAGGGACGCGATGAACGACCGTCCGTAGCCTTTGGTCAGAATCCGCCGGTCGAGGACCACCGCCACCCCGCGGTCGGTTTTGGTGCGGATCAGGCGGCCAAATCCCTGGCGGAACCGGAGGATGGCCTCCGGCAGCGAGTACTGGTTGAAGGAATCCTCGAAGGTCTCGCCGCGCGCGGCGATGATCGGATCGCTCGGCACATCGAACGGCAGTTTGGTAAGCACCAGAATGGAGAGCGCCTGTCCGGGAACGTCCACACCCTCCCAGAAGGAGCGGGTCCCCAGCAGCACGGCCTGCTCCGCGGATTTGAACGTTTCCAGCAGCGCGTGGCGGGATGCGCCCTCGCCCTGCTCATAGACGATGATCCCCTCGCGCGCCAACGGCCCCTGAATGACCTGCGCCGTCTGCTTTAGCTGGGAATAGGAGGTAAAGAGGACAAGCGCCCGGCCGCGCGTGGCCTTGCACAAATCGACCAGCGTGTGATTGAGGGCGTGCTGGTAGGCGCGCAAATCGCCCGGTTCGGGGATATCGGTGGCCAGGTACAGCAAGGCGGAGTTTTCAAAATCGAACGGCGAACCCACCACCAGCGTTTCGGCCTCGTCGGCGTTCAACCGCTCGCGCAGGTAATCGAATTCCCCGGCGGCGGTCAGGGTGGCGGAGGTCAGCACCACGCAATTCTTGGTGTGCCATAAAAATTTTTCCACCAGCGGGCCGACGTGGAGAGGGGCGGAATACAGCGTGCGGACGTCGCGGTCGCGCGGGACCTCCACCCAGTTGATCATCTGGGGATTGGGCTTGGCGATGATCTGGTGGAGCGCGTCGACGGTCAGGGCCATCCGCCGCGCCCACCCGCCGATCAGGAGCGAGAGCTCGTTGGGATTTTCCTCGTCGTCGGCCTCCCCTCCGCGGACCTTATCCCCCAGCGCGGCGGCAATCCGGACTGCTTCCGAGAATGCGGCGCGCATATTTTCCCATGTCTCTTCCACGGATTCCCATCCCGGCTGGGTTCGCACGGCGGAGACGATCCGGTATTGCAGCGTGTATTCCTTCGGCCGCCCGTCGATCTGGCCGGCGATAAACTGGTCGACAGACTGGAAAAACGCGCGGCCGGCATGCAATGCGGAGTCTACCGCGGCGGCAAGATCGTCCACACGGGCCCGGACGAAGGCGGCCAAATCCTTATCGACATCCTTCTGCTTCACCCGGGCGATCAGCATCCCCAGCCAGCCGGAGCGCGCGTTGCCGAGTTCGTACAACGAGCGTTCCAGATCCGACCACGCGCAGCGGAAAGAGAGGCCGTCGGTGGCGGCCGACTCGAGCTGGTGGCCTTCGTCGACGACCAGATAATGATATTCCGGAAGCACCCGGTTCTCGGCGGCCAGATCCGCCACCAGCAGCGCATGATTGACGATCAGAACATGCGCGCATTCGGCGGCTTGTCGCGCGCGCAGGAACGGGCAGGCCTTGCGCGCAAAGAGCGGGCACCCGTCCGGCGAACAGAGTTCATCCTCCGCGGAAAGCTCGGCCCAGACGGCGCGTTCCGCCGGGCCGTTGAGGTTGATCTCCGACCGGTCTCCGCTTTCCGTATCGGAGAGCCACAGGATGGTCTTGGCCAGCACCCGCATTTCGTCGGCGGTTTGCGGCCCGCGCCGGCGGACGGCTTCGAACTTGCGTGGGCAGATGTAATTGCCGCGGCCCTTGAGCACGGCCGCCCGCGCCTCCAGGCCCAGGACCCGGATCAGGTCCGGAAAATCCTTCTGGCGGAGTTGATCCTGAAGATTGATGGTGTTGGTCGAGATGACGACCCGCTCGCCGTTTTTAAGAGCCCAATGGACGGCCGGGATCAGGTAGGCGAGGCTCTTGCCGGTGCCGGTGCCCGCCTCGACCATGAGATGGGTGGATTCTGAGAAGGCGCGCGCCACAGCCGCGGTCATTTCCATCTGCTGCGAGCGGCGTTCGTACCCCGGAAACGCCGCGCCGAACGGGCCATGGATATCGAGCAGGGCGGCCATGGCTTCCGGATCCAGCGGTTCCGCCGTCTCATTCGGGACAAGCTTCTTCACCGCGGAGCCGGCGCTTTGTCCGTCGCCCTGCAGCGCGCGGACGGATTCCGGCTCGAAGATCGGGAACCGGATCCCGGGCGTTTTCGCCAGCGCCCCTTCCGTCTTCAGCCGCTCGGAATAAACTTCCTCCATCAGCGCGCCGCCGCCCCACGCCACATCCTGCCCGAAGCGAACCATCTCCGCGAGGAATGCGGTCGGCAGGCTGCGGGCAAGCTCCGCCAGGTGACGGTAGAGCGCGAACGCGGCAAAGGCATCGTCCATGGCGCGGTGGGTGGCTGAGGCGGGTATCCCCAAATGCGCGCACAACGCCCCCAGGTTGAGGCGGGGAGCGCGCGGAAGCAGCGCCGACGCCAGTTCGTAGGTATCGATCGAATCCTGATCGGCGAACAAACGCTGTTTGCGGAAGAAAGCCAGGTCGAAGGCCACGTTATGCCCGAGCACGGCCGCATCCCCGACGAATTCGCGGATCTGCGGGATGAGATCCTTGATCCCCGGCGCGCCGGCCACCATGGCGTCGGTGATTCCCGTCAGTTGGGTGATCACCGGCGGGATCCGGCAGCCGGGCTGGACGAAGGACGACCAGCGCGCCTCTTCGCGGTCTCCGCGGAAGCGAATTAATCCGATCTCGATCACGGCATCCTTGTCGGGATTGAGACCGGTGGTCTCGACATCGAGGGCGACGATAATTTTTTTTGCGGTCATTGCCGGGGGCATTTCTAGGCCGTCCACATGCAAACAGGGGGAAGGCGCGGCGATTATACCATCCGGGGGATGGTAATATGGTAGACTATACGACTTAATCCCCCGGGGGAAATTTCCGGATGCGGTTTTCCGGCCCATATTCACTCCCGTGCCGGCGGAGGGCATTGATGCGGCCGAAAGTCTCGATCATCGGAGCGGGCAACACCGGATCCGCGACCGCCATCTGGCTGGCGGCGAAAGACCTGTGCGACATCGTCCTCTTGGATAACGTCCCGGGCCGGGCGCAGGGCAAAGCGATGGACCTGCAGGAAGCCATCCCGATCCTCGGGCAATCCACGAATGTGGCCGGGACGTCTGATTTCGAGGATACCGCCGGATCGGACGTGGTGGTGATCACCGCCGGCAGCCCGCGCCAACCGGGCATGAGCCGCGACGATCTGGCCCAGATCAACGCCGCCGTGGTCCGGGAGACGGTTGAAAAAACGGTCCGCGGCTCGCCGGACACGATCCTCATCGTCTTGACAAATCCGATCGATCCGATGGCCTACCTGGCCTACCGGGCAAGCGGTTTCCCCAAGCAACGGGTGATCGGCCAGGCGGGGATACTCGACTCGGCGAGATTCCAGATCCTCATCGCCCGGGATCTGGGGGTGAGCGTGGAAAGCGTCGACGCCTTCATGCTCGGCGGCCACGGAGACACCATGGTGCCGATGGTCCGCCATTCGAACGTATGCGGCGTGCCATTGACGGACCTGATCCCGGACGAGAAACTCAGGAGCATCGTGGACCGGGCCCGGAACCGCGGCACGGAAATCGTCAACCTGCTGAACACGAGCGCGTCGTATGCGCCCGGCGCGGCGCTGGCGGCGATGGTGGAATCCATTCTGCAGAACACCCACCGGGTCCTGCCCTGCTCGGCGTACTGCGAAGGCGAATTCGGTTTGCACGACCTGTATTTCGGCGTGCCGGTGCAAATCGGGCGCGAGGGGGTCGAGCGGATCGTCGAATTGCCGCTCAACCCCGAGGAACAATCCGCGTTGCACGCGTCCGCCGCGCGCATCCGCGGGATCGTCTCCGGGTTGTCTACCTTCTTTTCGTGATGCCGCCGGAAGGAACCCGGGGACGGAGGAAAAAGCCATGACCAACACCTACTCCGAGGAAATCAAACTGATCGCCAAACCGGGGGAAATCCCGTATGCCAAAGGACTGGAGGGAATTCCCATCGGCGAGAGCACCAAGAGCTTCGTGGACGGATTGGGAGGCCGGCTTGTCTATCACGGCCATTCGATCGAAGAATTGTGCGAGAAATCCAGTTACGAAGAAGTGTTCTACCTGCTGCTGTACGACCGGCTGCCCAAGGAATCCGAACTGAAGGATTTGGGGCGGCTGATGCGGAGCTACCGGGAGATCCCATCCGAGTTGTACGACCTGATCGCCAAGCAGGCTCCGCGCTACGGCGTGCATCCGATGTCGGTGATGCGGACGGCGGTCTCGGCGCTCGCCGCGTACGACGAAACGACCGAAGACGACACGCCCAGCGAACAGTGCCGGCAAAGCATCCGGATCGTATCGAAGATCGCGACCATCGCCGCCGCGATCGCCCGCGCCCGGCTGGGCAAGCCGATGCTTTCCCCGCGCGCCGAGCTCTCCCATGCCGGCAACTTTTATTACATGCTGACCGGAAGCGCGCCCGACGACTTCTACGCGGAGTTGATGGACGTCCTGCTTATCCTGCACGCGGACCACGAATGCAACGCCAGCACCTTCGCCGCGGTGACCGTGCGCTCGACGCTTTCGGACCTGTATTCGGCGGTGGTGGCGGGGATCTGCGCGCTCAAAGGGCCGCTGCACGGCGGCGCCAACGAAGAAGTCATGCGAATGCTGCAGGCGATCGGGTCGCTCGACAACGTCGAGCGGTTCCTCGAGGACGCGATGTCGCAGAAGCTGCGGATCCACGGGTTCGGCCACCGCGTCTACAAGATCATGGATCCGCGGGCGGATATTCTGCGGCGCCAGGCGCGCGAAGTCACCCGGCGCGCCGGCACCGAGCACTGGCTGGAAACCGCCGAACGGATCGAAAAGGTGATGGCCGAGAAATACGGCCAGCGCGGGATCTGGCCGAACGTGGATTTCTTTTCCGGCGTGGTGATGGCCTCGATGGGGATCGAGAGCCCGATGTTCACCCCGATCTTCGCCGTCGGCCGCAGCGCCGGGTGGACGGCCCATGCGCTCGAGCAATGGGTCGACAACCGCATCTTCCGGCCGCGCTTCATATATATCGGGCCGGAAGAGGAACCGTACACCCCGATCCGGGAACGGAAATAGAATCGACCAGCGACGATCGACAGTCGACCACCGACAATCGATCCTTGATCCGCAACCGTCAGGGGCGAACCCCAGGGGCGGACCAATTTGCAGGAGCAAGCCCATTCGCAGGGGCAATCCGATTCGCAGGAGCAAGCCCATTCGCAGGGGCAATCCGATTCGCAGGAGCAAGCCCATTCGCAGGGGCGAGCCGATTCGAAGGGGCGAGCCAATGGCTCGCCCCTGCGCCATTTGCGGCGGGTTCCCCGATCCGGTTCCATGCGGTCCGGCGCATGGCGAAAAACCAAATTCCCCGGTATCATGGGAAAAATATTTTCCCAGGAGCCCCGCATGCCAAAGGAAGAACTCGAACAGACTCTCGTCCTGATCAAACCGGACGCGCTGAAGAACTCGCTCACCGGATACATCCTCTCCCAGCTTTCGGAATTCCACACCGGGCTGCGTTTCGCCGGCGCGAAGATCGTGCATGTCAGCCGGATGCTGGCCGACGAGCATTACGCCGAGCACCGCGGGAAGGTGTTCTTCCCCGGATTGATCGAATTCATCATGGGAAAACTGCAATATCCGGACGAGCCCCAGAAGCGGCGGGTGATCGCGCTGGTGTACCAGGGACCGGGCGCGGTGCAGAAGATCCGCGATCTGGTCGGGCCGACCAACCCGCACGATGCGCGGGAAAAGAAGCCGGGCAGCATCCGCTCGCTCGGAACGATCGTCCCGATCAAGGATGACAACGGGAAGGAGGTCGGCTCGCGGATGGAAAACCTGATCCACGCCTCGGCCAACACGGCCGACGCGGAGCGCGAGATCAAACTCTGGTTTCAGCCCGCGGACATTCCGCCGTTCATGCACGCCTATCCGGTCGAGGCGAGCGGTGACCATTATTATTTCCGGGAGGGCAGGCTTTCCACCTCCTTCGAACCGGGGAGCATCTGCCTGATCGCGCCCGGGAACCTGGCGTGGACTTCGGACATGGAAGTACTGCGGGCTCTCGCCGCAGGAAAACCAGCCGCCTATTCGCTGGGAGCGGTCGCCGCGAAATACCTGATCAACGTATCGAAAGAACAGGATTAAGCGCGGTTTCCGGCCGGGCGCGGGAAGAAGAATATTCCATATTGGAACCGCCGCGATCAGCAGCGGTTTATGTCATTCTGTCCTAACCCTCTCACCCCCGTCCCCTCTCCCCCTTCCCCGTATGGGGAAGGGGGAGAGCATGTCCTTGAGCGAAGCGAAGGGAGGGTGCCGAGACACCGGTGATCTTCCGGTGTGGAGGCGGGGAGAGCATGTCCCCGAGCGCAGCGAGGGGAGGGGTTAGGACAGAATAAAAAAGGAGAAGGCGTTTGCCTTCTCCTTTTTTATTGCGATACGCGAAGCTTACCGGGCGGCTCTGGTTTTCTTCACCGCTTTTTCAACAACCACGGGCGCGGCCTGAACCTGGCGGTTGCTTTGCGCAATCGCCCAGATGGTGGCGCCCAGCAGCGCGGCCACCACGGCCAGGACGACGAAGTTCACCCCGCCCTCTTCCGTGAACAGCTGGTACTTGACGATGACCGGAGCCGCCAGCAGGCTGACCAGGTTGGCGACCTTGATCATCGGGTTGAGCGCCGGGCCGGCGGTATCCTTAAGCGGATCGCCGACGGTATCCCCCACCACGGCGGCCTTGTGGCGTTCGGAACCCTTGCCGGTGTTCGCCTTCAGGTCGCGCGGCTCGTCTTCGATCGACTTCTTGGCGTTATCCCAGGCCCCGCCCGCATTCGACTGGAACACGGCCAGGAGCTGCCCGGAGAGGATGATGCCGGCCAGGAACCCGCCCAGGGCTTCGACCTGCAGCACGAGCCCGATCACGAGCGGCATCAGGACGGCGATCGTCGCCAGCGGAATGAGCTCCTTCTGGGCCGAAGCGGTGGAAATGCTCACCACGCGGGCGTAATCCGGCGTCACTTTCCCGGTCATGATCCCGGGGATCTTGAACTGGCGGCGGACTTCCTCGACGATCTGGGCGGCCGCGCGGCTGACGGCGCGGATGGAGAACGAGCTGAACAGCCACGGCAGCGCGCCGCCGATCAGCAGGCCGACGAAGACCTTGGTGTCGGAGACGCGGATCGAATCCATCACCACCTGGCCGAGCTGTTCCTGCACGCGCCCGACGTCGGTGATGTAGGAACCGAACAGCGAGACCGCCGCGATCACCGCCGAAGCGATGGCGACGCCCTTGGTGATGGCCTTGGTGGTGTTACCGACCGCGTCGAGATCGGCCATGATCTGGCGGGCTTTCAATGTTTCCTTGTCCTTCATATCATGCCAGGCCATTTCGCCGATGCCGTTGGCGTTGTCGGAGATCGGGCCGTAGGAGTCCATTGCCACGTTGTTGCCGGTGTGGCTGAGCATGCCGATGCCGATCATCGCCACGGCGTAGAGCACGTAGGTCGCCCCGTCGCCGGTGTACAGCAGCAACCCGATCATGAAGGCGATCGCGATCACGAACAGGGCCCAGACGCTGGATTCCATACCGACCGACAGGCCGGTGAGGATGGTGGTGGCCGGCCCGGTGTTGGTGGATTTCACGATCTCCTTCACCGGCGCCTTCTTGGTGGAGGTGAAGTAGGAGGTCAGCGGGTTGAAGGCCACCGCCAACCCGACGCCGACCGCGGTAAGAACGGCCAGGCGGTAATCCTGGGCATACGTCAGCGCCAGGATGAAGGAAATTGTGACGGTAAAGACGCTCGAGACTTCGTAGGAGCGGAACATCGCTTCTTCGGCGTCGTGCGCCCGAAGGAATTTGAGGGGGAATTTCTCCCAGATCGGAACCGTGAAGGTCCCGAGGATGGAACTGATCACGCCCACCGCTCGGATGATCAGCGGGTAGACGATCCATTTCAGTTCGCCGGTCAGGGCGACCAGCGCCAAACCGAGGATCAAGCCGGAGACGATCGTCGTTTCGTAGCTCTCGAAGATGTCGGCGGCCATGCCGGCGCAATCGCCGACGTTATCCCCGACCAGGTCCGCGATCACGGCCGCGTTGCGGGGATCGTCTTCGGGGATGTCTTTCTCGACCTTGCCGACCAGGTCCGCGCCGACATCGGCGGCCTTGGTGTAGATGCCGCCGCCGACGCGCATGAAGAGGGCCAGGAGGGTGCCGCCGAAGCCGAAGCCGAGCAGGGCGTCCGGCGCGGCGCGGCCGAATACGATGAAGATCACCGTGCCGCCCAGCAGGCCGAGGCCGTCGGTGAGCATGCCGGTGATCGTTCCGGCGTAATAGGCGATCGAGAGGGCCTCATTGAACCCGCGCCGCGAGGCGGAGGCGACGCGGATATTGGCCTGGACGGCCATCCGCATGCCCCACTGCCCGACGATCAGCGAAAACGTCGCGCCGAGGATGAAAGCAATCGTGCGTCCGACGGCGATGACGAACTGAACACCGTTCATCCACAGGATCTGGGTGCTTTCCAGCGTCTTGAATTCCTCGATCGCTTCCCTGGAAGGGGGAACCACGCCGACGCTGAAGAACATCACCAGCGTGAGGACGCCAATCAGCGGCAGGATCGTCTGCAACTGGCGGCTGAGGTAGGCATCCGCCCCGGTGCGGATCGCATTCCAGATTTCCTGCATCTTCGCGGTGCCTTTGTCCTTCTTCAGCACCACGGTGCGGAGCCAGGCGGCGTAGATCAGGCTGATGAACGCCGCGCCCAGCACGCACAGAATTGCAATTTGTTCAAAATCGTTCAGATTGTGCCGACTTCCCATCAAGAAAATATCCATGCAGTCCTCCATGGAGAATGAAGATCAGTACACACGATAAGCCGCGCCTGTGGCGCGGCATGGTCGCTGAGGTATCCTCTTCTTAACACTGCGGGGAGCGGCGGGGTGCGAGCACGCCAGCCGGAGCAACCCACGAATTTTAGTTGGCGCCCTCCTCCTTGTCAAGCACGGGGATATCACGACGCGGGCGGACGATTCCGGCTCCGCGGCGGGCGATTTTTCAGCTAAAGGTTTGATGAGAAGGCACGGGTTATGCTTGATTTGACCCAAAAAACAAGTATAACTAATCCGTACCATCCCCCGATCAACATCTTCGGGAACATCTCCATACTTTTTTCGAGGACAGGATGATTCAAGTCACCAACCTGACCAAGTGGTACGGCCTGCGTAAGGCCATCGACGGTTTAAACTTCCACGCCAAAAAAGGGGAAATCGTCGGCTTCCTGGGGCCGAACGGCGCCGGGAAGACCACCACGATGCGGATCCTGACGGCGTACATGCCGCCGAGCGAGGGCCGCGCGATCGTGGCGGGGTACGACGTAGTGGAGGAATCCCTGGAAGTCCGCCGGCGGGTGGGCTACCTCCCGGAGACCGTCCCGCTCTATGCGGACATGACGGTTCTGGACTACCTCGATTTCATGGCCGCGATGCGCCATCTGCCGAACGCCGACCAGTGCGTCGACGAGGCCATCCAGCGGGTCAACCTCGAGGACCGGGTCGAATCCTACATCGGCAACCTCTCCAAAGGCATGCGCCAACGGGTCGGACTGGCGCAGGCCGTGCTCCACAAGCCGGAAGTGCTGATCCTCGACGAACCGACGATCGGCCTGGATCCGGCGCAGGTGGTGGAGATCCGCGCCTTCATCCGCGAACTGGGCGCCGATCACACCGTCCTGCTCTCCACCCACATCCTCTCCGAAGCCCAGCAGATCTGCAACCGCGTCCTGATCATCAACAAGGGGCACATTGTCGCCGAGGACCGGCCTGAGAACCTGCAGGCGCGCCTGGCGGGCGCCGAACGCATTACGATCGAGCTCGCGGGAGACACCGAAGGCGCCGAAACCACCATCGCCGGCGTCAAGGGAGTTCTGACGGTCGAACCCATGGGCAACGGCGTGTTCGAAATCGAAATCACCCCCGGCAAGGAAATCCGCCCGGCGATCGTGCGGGCGCTCACCCGGGCCGGGCAGGATGTCGTCGAGGTGCACAGCCAGGGCGTGGACCTGGAACAGATCTTCCTGGAACTGACCCGCTCGGACGACAAATCCAAGGGAAAGCGCACTTCCCGGCAGCAGAAGGAGTAAGAGTCCATGCGCAATATCGGGATTATCGCCTGGAAAGAATTCAGACAGTATTTCGGATCGCCGATCGCCTACTTCCTGAGCATCGTGATCTTCCTGTTCCTGGGCATCGTCTTCGCCCTCGACCTGGTCCAGACCATGAGCAACACGTATTCGGCCCAGGTGCTGGAAGGCACCGTCGTCCTCGGTCCGCTGCTCACCCTTGTCCTCTTTGCCACCCCCGCCATCACCATGAAGCTGCTGGCCGAGGAGAGAGGCCAGGGCACGCTGGAACTCCTGCTGACCGCGCCGGTCCGCGATGCGGAACTGGTCGTCGGCAAATGGCTGGGCGCCGCCCTGTTCGCGGCGGTCATCCTGGCCCTGACCTGGGTCTACCCGGTCTTCCTGCAGGCCATCACCAAACCAAACGGGATCGATCAGGGGCCGCTGGTCAGCGCCTACATCGTCCTGTTCCTGCTGGTCGGCGCGCTGCTGGCGGTGGGCGTCGGGATCTCTTCGCTGTTTTCGAACGCGACGGCGGCCTTCTTCGCCTCCCTGGTCGTCAGCCTCGGATTATGGGTTTCCGGCCTGGTCACCAGCACACTCAGCTACATGGGCAGCATGGGCGGCACATCGCTGTGGGGAACGGTCATGCAGTACATGGACTTCACTTCCCACTTCTACAACACCGCCTACGCCGGCCGCCTGGATCTGACCGATATCGTGTATTACGTCAGCATCATCGTCCTATCGCTGTTCTTCGCCACCCGCGTGATCGAATCCAAGCGGTGGCGGTAAGCCGGAGGGAAACCGTCCCATGTCGTTCCAGAAAATGAAAGACAACGCACAAGAATTCAATTGGGGATCGATCGCACCCTGGGCCCTGGGCATCGGCGTGGCCTGCCTGGCCGGCGCGCTGGTCGCGTTTCTCATCCGCGGCGCCGCCGATGTGTACACCTACATCCCGCTGCTCCTGGGGGTCGTGGGGATCCTCTCCTTCGCCTTCCTGGACCCCGAACGGGTGCAGACATGGCTGGGCAGCCGCCAGGCGAAATACGGCACCAATCTCCTCATCACCAGCCTGGCGCTGGTGGCGATCGTCGTCGTCGTCAATTACATCGTCTACCAGGCATCGACCCAGACCAAGTTGTGGGTCGACCTGACCGAGAGCAAATCGAACTCGCTTTCCGATGAAACGATCCGCACCCTGCACACGCTCACCGAGCCGATTAAAATCCGGGCCTGGTTCGGCCCGGAAAGCACCGCCTGGGACGGCGCCAAGGCGCTGATGGACAAATACGAAGCCGAATCCCGCGGGCTGTTCACTTACGAGAAGCTTGATCCGGACGCCAACCCCGTCCTGGCCAAGGAAGACGGCGTTTCCCGCGACGGAACCATGGTTCTGACCCTGGGCGAGCAAAAGCAGCTTGTAACCAATCCCGCGGAAAGCGAAATCACCACCGCGATCCTGAAGCTGCAAAATCCCGGCGAACACCTGGTGTACTTCCTGGCCGGGCACGGGGAAGCCACGATCGACGGCTCCGACAACACCGACATCAGCACGCTGGTCGGGACTCTGCGCAACAAGAACTACACGGTGGATACGCTGAACCTGACCCAGGAAAAGAAAGTGCCGGCCGCCGCGTCGGTGCTGATCATCGCCGGGCCGAAAACGCCGCTCCTGGATTTCGAACTCACGGCGATCCAGGACTACTTGAAGGAAGGCGGCGCGCTGATCGTCCTGCAGAACCCGTATGTGGTGACGGAGATGGACCCCGAAGCGGATATTCTCGCAGCCTACCTGAAGAAGGATTGGGGCATTACGCTCCGCAACGACATCATCATCCACCTGGTCAACCGCTACATCCTCAATCCGTTCGCCTCGACCTACCCGTCGGGGAGCCCGATCACCGAACGGATCCCGGCCAACATGATCTCGGTCTTCCCGACCGCGATGAGCCTTGAGCTCGCCTCGCCGGAAGGCCAGGCCTGGACCCCGGTCGCCTTCGTCCAGATTGATGCCGCGAAGGACCAAGTCTGGGGTGAAACCGATCTGGCATCGGTCGGCCTGATCTCCTTCCTGTCGGAAGCGAAGACCGCTTCCTTCGACAAGGAGAAGGATAACGTTTCGCCGCTCAACGTCGGCGTTTCGGCCGAGAACCCGACCAATTCCTCGCGGGTGGTCGTCTTCGGCGACGAAGACTTCGCCGAGAACCAGATCATCAACCAGGGCGCCGGCACCAACAGCGACCTGATCGTCAACGCCGTCGACTGGGCGACCCAGCAGGAGAACCTGATCAGCCTGACGCCGAAAGACAGCGCCTACCGCTTCATCTCCCTCCCGCAGGACGCCTGGGTGCTGAATGCGATCGTGCTGACCTCGGCCTGCCTGCTCCCGGGGAGTTTCCTCCTGCTGTACGGGATCGTCTGGTACAACCGCCGCAAGCACCGGTAGGCACGGAACCCCGGCGAGATCTTGGCCGGGGCCGCCGGCATTAGGCAATTCCATTTTTCAAACAAAGAGAAGCCCATGGATAGAAGAATTACGTACGGATTGTTGATCGCGCTTGTCGTTCTGATCGCCCTGGCCGGGTTGATGGATTCGAACATCCTTCAGCCTGCGCCCACCGAACCCGGATCGGTCTCGCCCACCCTCGCACCCCTGTGGTCGGTGGACGCCGCCAGCATCAACCTGATCCGGATCGAGGACCTCAAGAGCGGCACGCACGTGGAAGTCCAGAAGAACTCGGCGGGAACCTGGATGGTGATGGATATCCCGTCGGTGGAAGCGGAACAGGCCAAGGTGACCTCGGCGCTGGATACGCTGGCCAAGATGCAGATCTACCGGGACTACGGCGAAAACCTGAAGCCCGAGGAATACAATCTGGACAAGCCGCTGTACAAACTGACGGTCAAGACCGCGGAGGCGAAGACCTTCGTGCTGGAAATCGGCGCCCCGACGCCCACCGGGACCGGGTATTACGTCCGCCTGGAGGGAGCCAAGAACATCGTCGGCGTGCGCAGTTCGTTCCTGTCGCCGATCATCGATTTCCTGACCAACAAGCCGCTGCCGGCCACCGCGACTCCGACCTTCACCATCACGCCGACGGTCACCGCGACCCCGACCATCACGCCGACCTATACCCTGACGCCGACGATCACCGAGACTCCGACTGTGACGCCGACGCCGGAAACACCCGTCCCGAGCGTCACCCCGACCCCGACAACCTGAAAAATCGACCCGATACCCGCACCACCCCGCCAGTCCATCTCACGGTTGAAAAAAAAGAGATGGACTGGCGGTTTTTTCGAAAAAACCTTAATTTTGGGGAAGAATCAGCCCCGGCTATTGCACCCCATATTTTTCCGTTGTATGCTGGTGGAGTATGGTTGCCAAAAGTAAAAAAGCGGGAAAGCCTCGCTCTCCTGCCAAGAAATCCAAATTTCAAGACCGTAAACCGCCGATCCGAACCCATCCGCTGAAAACCAGCGGCGGCAAGGCATCCCCGGTACGGAAGGCTCTGGCACGCCAGGAAGCGGCGTCGATTCTCGGGAAGCGTCTCGCGGCCGCGGACAAGGCCGGCGGGAAGAATCCCGCCGCCACCGCCATCCCCGTCATCCCGCTCGACGACCTTCTCCCGATTGACGAAGAACATCCCTCGATCGCCGCGCTGACCGAACAGGGGCGGGAAAAGGGATTTGTCACGATCGACGACATCCTGCGCTACTTCCCGGAGGCGGAACGCGATATCGACCAGCTTGAGGACGCGTATTCGTCGCTTCTTTCCGCGGGCGTGGAGATCTTCGACACCAGCGAATCCGAGCAGCCGGAACCCGGCGACGAGGAATTGGCGGAAGTCGAAGAAGAGATCCCCCTGTCGGGGGAGCTGCTCGAAGACGACACCTACCTCTCGGCGATCGACGCCGACGACACGATCGGGTTGTATCTCAAGGAAGTCGGCCGCGTGCCGCTCCTGACGGCGATCGAGGAAGTCACGCTCGCCAAGCGGATCGAACGCGGCAAGCTGGCGCGCGAATCGCTTGCCCGCGGCGTGACGGAACTGCGGCGGCGGTCCCAGCTCCAGGGCGGGATCGAAGACGGCTGGTCCGCGCGCGAACACCTGATCACGGCCAACTCGCGGCTTGTCATCAGCGTCGCCAAGAAGTACATGGGGCGCGGGGTTCCATTCCTGGACCTGATCCAGGAGGGGAACATCGGCCTGATCCGGGCGGCGAAGAAGTTTGATTACCGGCGCGGCCACAAATTTTCCACCTACGCCACCTGGTGGATCCGCCAGGCGGTGACCCGCGCGATCGCCGACCAGGGCCGCACGATCCGCGTCCCGGTCCACATGGGCGACCAGATCAACAAGCTGCTGCGGGTCTCGCACCAGCTGACGCAGGAGCTCGGGCGCGACCCGAGCCCGGAAGAACTGGGCGACGCGCTCGGGGTGACTTCGAAGAAGGTCGAGAACATGATCCAGGTGGCCCGGAGGCCGCTCTCGCTGGAGACCCCGACCGACGAAGAGGAAGATTCGGTGCTGGGGGATTTCATCGAGGACGAGGAAAGCCCCGCCCCGGCCGAAGCCGCGACGCGCAACCTGCTGCGCGAGCAGCTGGAGGAGGTTCTGAGCACCCTGCCGCCGCGCGAAGTGCGCATCCTGCAGCTGCGCTACGGGCTCCTGGACGGGCAATCCTATACGCTCGAGGAAGTCGGCCGGAAGATGGGGGTCACCCGGGAACGGGTGCGGCAGATCGAAGCCCAGGCGCTCAGCCGCCTGCGGCACCCCAGCCACCGGCGAAAACTGCGGGATTACATCAGCGAATAAACCCACCGCCCCGAGAAGATTTTCGGGGCGGTTACTTTTTGGATAGATTGAAAATGCGAGACAGGATTTACAGGATTTGAGATCACGATTGACAGGATTTTTCTTTTTATTTAGTATTTGCTCAGGCCGTTTTTTTCACAGTTATTTTCAACGTAGCGTCACAGGCGTTTTTGGTGTTGTCCGTCACCCCGGCGTACTCG